>ONJF01000015.1 GCA_900318085.1 uncultured Bacteroidales bacterium | reverse complement strand
CTGATGAAAAAGACAGGCAACCCCAAGTGCAAGTTTATGCACTGCCTTCCTTCGTATCACAATCTGGAGACCAAGGCCGGCCGCGACGTTTATGAGAAGTTCGGCTTGAACGGTATCGAGGTCACCGAGGACGTGTTCGAGAGCGAGAACAGCATCGTCTTCGACGAGGCTGAGAACCGCATGCACACCATCAAGGCCGTTATGGTGGCCACGTTGGGCGACTAATCATAGTCCAAGTGCATCAAACAAAAAGGGAACCCGGTTGGGTTCCCTTTTTTGTTGGGATGACTTCAATGTCATCAATGGTTCACAACCACGCGCTGGTTGCTCACCGTGCCATCGCTCTGGCGGATGTTGAAGAAATACGTGCCATTGCTGTATTGGCTCAAGTTCACGTTGAGGATCATGCTGTTGGCAGGGATGGTCTCCACCAAGACACCCATCATATTGTAAACCTTCACGCTCTCGATGCCGTTGGCACTCTCGATGCGCACTTGGTCGTTGGCGGGATTAGGATAAATCTTGGCCGTCGACGAAATCTCGGAGATATTCAGCAGTTCGCCGTCAACAGTAACATTGAATAATGCCTCTCCACCATCAGATTCCACCTTAATAAGGGTTTCAACCACACTTCTGCCAGCAGGGCCGTTGGCATTAACAGTGAAATGGAATTCTTCTCCCTCGTTCAGTGAATAGGGCAGTGCAGCGGAAGGTTCAATAATCAGATAGGTTTCGCCTTCGGGATTGGTTTCCGTAATGGCTGTAATCTCAATAGGCGCATGTGAGGCGAAATTGCCGTTGCTTACATAGACATCGGCTTCAGGTTCGTTGACGGTCAAATCGACATAAGGTGAGCCAGGAATATACAATCCCAGGTCTTGCAAGTTTTCTGCCGCTGCGGCCACGACTTTGACAGAAGATTTTTCTTCGGGATACAAAGCAACCACGCCGACTACGTTGAACACATCGGGATCACCTTCAAACGAGTACTCGGTTTCGGTGATGCCTTCGGCAACCAGTTCGTCGTTGACATACACATTGTAGCCGAAAGGATTGCCTTGTGCAGGAGCATCCCAAGAAGCGGTATACAAACCTCTCGGACCAGCAACTTCAGTCAAAGTCAGATTCTCTACAGGATAAGGATGCTCTTCGGTGTATTCGTAAGCGAAGTGGCTGTTGTACACATACTTCGAGCCGTAATTCTGCACCCAGATGGACACTTCAAGGTCGCTCATTTCCTCGACATGCGTTCCCGACATGTCTTGGGTGAACTCCAAATGTTGCATCTCGCCAGAAGTGAAAGCAAGCGTTGAACCTTCGCCGTCGGGCATCATCTTCATGAAGACGTGGTGGAATTCAGTCTCACCATTGCTACCCACGTTGCCGTGAGTCACTTTCTCATTGATGGAGACATACACACGGGCCTCAATATCAACATACGGCATCACATCGGCGAAAATATGGATGTTGTTGCCATCCACGGTGAACGAACCTCTGACATCGAAGTAGCCAGGCTCTTCAGCGTGCTGGTTGAAAGTGTTTTGGTTGACAGCCGCGTTGTTGGTGCCCACGCCGTCAAGATAAATGTCCGGAACACCGCTGACGCCGTAATAGGTGCGGCGCACGCCACCTTCTTGGGTGTAGTAGGGGTCACCAGTGCCAGGCCAGTTCATCTGGTATTTGGTGTAGGTGAAGCGTCCGGCGTTGTTGTTGCAGAACGTGTTCATTTGGTTGTTCACGCTCACGCAAGGTCCGCAGGTGGATGAGGAGAAATGCTCAATCATGGGTATTCTTTGAACACTGTTGATCGGGACGGAGACGGTCTTCACCAAAGTGTTGTTGTCGCTCACATCATCGTCTTGACCATTGACCTTAACGATGTTCATGGTCACTTCGTAAGCTCCGGGGATGTTCAAAGAGGCAGGAACATCGAAAGTCAAAGTTTGCGTAGCCAAGGATGCAATATTCACGTTAAAGGTTTGATTGACAGGTTCCATGCCCGAAACTTCATACGAGGCCTCGACGGAAGTGACCTCTGTGGTGCCATAGTTCATGACACCCATGCTGACGGTAAGGTCACCCGCAGGCATAATGCCGGGAAGTGAAGAACCAGCAATGGCAAGATCGAGGTTTTCGAGGGTAAACACCACGATGTCGTCGAAGAACCAGTTGTCGATGTTGTAGGAATTGCCGCTGTAATAGACGCAGAACTGGAAGTTGGCACTTCCCACGTCTGGGGTGGAGATTTCGCTCGTTACCAAATAAGCGCCATCCTGTGAGTAAGTTTGGCTCCATCCTGTATTCCAAGTGGTGCCGCCGTCAGTGGTGGTGGCAATACCTAAAGTGTGTGAGCCATTGTAGTTGTCGAGGCAATGCTTGAAAGAAATGATAACGCTGTTGAGACCTGTCAAGTCAACAACAGGAGAAACAAGGCGTGAAATGCCATTGAATTGTGGACCGTAATACAGCCACATTTCGTTGGGTTCGCCGCCAGCATTGTTGGTGGCCGAAATGTTCCAGTTGTTTTGGCCAAGGCCTGCGATGGACCATCCAGCAGGCATGGTAGAACCATCAAAAGATTCCTGCAGCAAAACCGCGCGGTTTTGTGCCATCGTCGCCGTTGCAAACAGCAAGGCGAATACGAATAGTAAGGTTTTCTTCATAGGGATAAGATTTTAATGTTGTGTTGATTAGATTTTTCGTTGCAAAAATAAAAACAAATTCAAATAATAGCCTTAATAATTAGGTGAAAAAAATCTATCAAACTAACAGCAAAACTCCAAAAACTACCACAAGCAAGAAACTATGCTTCACCTGTCGGCCCAAAAACGGGTCAAGTAGCTCGGGTTTTGTCTTCTTGATGGCAATTAAGTCTTTGATGAATAGGATAGAAAGCACTACAAACAGGTAGGAATACCATGCGGCTTGGTGCAAGACGAGATAAACCGTGAGGCAGACAAAAGCACCACCGATGAGCAGGCAATGGTAAATGAATGCATTTTTCAACCCCAATTTCACCACGAGGCTGTTCTTGCCCGAGGCCTTGTCGTTCTCATAGTCGCGCATGTTGTTGATGTTGAGCACGGCATTGGAGAGAAAGCCCATGGCCGTTGCTGGAAGCAAGACGCTGAAATCGAACCAAGGAGCGGACAAATAATAGGTACCTGCCACGGCCGCCCAACCGAAGAATAGGAAACAGAACAGGTCGCCTAGTCCACGATAGCCGTATGGCCGTTTGCCCAAGGTATACAATAATGCTGCCAACACCGCCCCTAACCCCAAAACGGCAAAAACCGCTAATTCTTGCCACGTCAAACCCGAGAAAACGAAAATCAGCAGAGCGCCTGAAATCAGGCATAACATAGCCGTAAAAGCCAAGCCTCGTTTCATCTCTTGTTCGGTAATGGCACCACTCTGCATCTCGCGCTGTGGTCCGACACGCTTCATGTTGTCGGTGCCTTTCTTGAAGTCGCCGTAGTCGTTGGCGAGGTTGGAGAGAATTTGAAGCAACACGGCTGTGATAGCAGCGAAAAGGATACAAAGCCAGGTCCCTGAGCCTGTCGAAGGGCCGGTTTTATAAGCTAAAAAACCTCCAAGCAGCACCCCCGAAAAAGAGAGCAGCACCGTCCTCGGACGGGCTGCTTTGATCCATGTTTTAAACTTTGCCATAGTTATTTATTTCACAAAACCTACAAAACTCACAAAACCGCTTTTATTAGACAAGGAAAGCAGCCAACCGGCATGCTTTCCTACGCATCCTTACGGATGCCTCTTGGGTTTTAACTGTATTTTCTGATAGGAAAGCCATCGGAGGCGTATACTTCATTGCTTTCTGAATCAAAGAAATAACGTTCGATTTCAGCAAACCTCGGATAGAAGTTCACCAAAATACCTACAGAAGCTTTCATTAGTCTCATATAGTTGAATAGTTGGGCTTTATGTTCATTGCTTAAACTTTCAACAGACTTCAACTCAACAATAATGTCATCGTTTACCAAGAAATCCAACCGATACGTAGATTCCATTTCCTTGCCGTGATACAAGGGATGAAACGTCAACTCTTTCTGAAAAGGGATGTTTCTTTCCGACAACTCCAGTTGAAGTCCTTCTTGATAGACTTTTTCATTCAGTCCAGGCCCTAATTCCTTATGGACTTCATGAATTGCACCTATTGTATCGTAAGCATAAGCTTTTAAAGCCTCAACATCAATCATATCAATTGAGTTTTAATACCCGACTTTAGTCGGGTGTGGCAACGGCATCCCGGTTGGGTGCCGTTGCTTCTTCCCACAACTATTGTTTTGAAGGTTTTGTCAGTTTTGTGACGAAAAAATCATCTCCTTCTACCTCCACCACGGCGGCGCGGTGCATAGAAGTCGTCCTCATAGCGGCTGGCGCCACGGCGGCCACGCCCCGACTCTCTCGAAGAAGAGCCTCTTGAACTGCCTCTAGAACCACCACCTCTCGACGAGCCACCTCTTGAGTTGCCGCCTCTCGATGACGCGCTTCCGCTGCCTTTCTTGGCACCGAAGCCGCGTTCGGCGTTGCGCTGCTTGCGGCTCGGACGGTCGTCATCGTCGATGAAGACCTCGATGTCGTCAAGATGCTCTTTCCAATCGGGCTCGAGCCATTCGTGACCGTCGCGCGAACGCTCCGACTTGTAGTAGGGACGGTCGTCATCACGCTCCTTCTTTTTCTTCTTCGATTTCTTCTCGGCGAAGTTATCGTCGCGGCGTTCGCGCTTTTCGCGGAACTCGTCGCGTTCGCGACGCTCCTTGCGTTCTTTGCGTTCGCCAGAGCCTTTCTTCTCACCACCGCTGGCCTTCTTGCGTTCAGGCTGTTCCTTGGCGACCTCCACCACGATGCCGCGCGGGTTGCTGTGCGGGTCGGCGAAGCATTCGAGAATCAGCGGGACGAAGCTCTCTTCCACGTCGACATACGAGAAGTCGGGATAGAGGTCGATGCGACCGATCGGGATGTTCTTCGAGCGGGTGACATCGTTGATTTTGCCGATGATCTTCTGCGGCAGGATATGGTCGTTCTTGCCCATGCCGAAGTAGAGGCGTTTCATGGTCTCGTCGCGATGCTCACGCTCTATCTGGCGCTCCTTACGGTCTTTCTTCTCCTCGCGTTCAGTGACATTAAGGTCGACAGCGTCCTTATAGTAATCCAGGAAACGGTTGAAGTTGAGTGCCACCATACGGGTGATGAGTTCCTCGCGGCTCATCCAATCGAGCTTGCGGAAGACCACAGGCAGGTAGTCGTCGATCTCCTCGCGGTTGATGTCGACATGCTCGATGCGGTCGATGTGGTTGAAGAGTTGCTTCTCGCATACTTCCTTGCCCGTCGGGATCATGGCTTTCTCGAAGGGACGACCCACGATCTTCTCAATCTTCTTGATCTTGCTCTTCTCACGCAAATTGATGAGGCTCAAGCAGATACCGCGTTTGTCTGCACGACCCGTACGGCCGCTGCGGTGTACATAGGTCTCAATGTCGTCAGGCAGGTTGTAGTTGATGATATGCGTCAGTTCCTTCACATCGATGCCACGGGCGGCCACGTCAGTAGCCACCAGCAGCTGCAGGCTGCGCTTGCGGAAGTGGTCCATCACATTGTCGCGCATGCCTTGCGAGAGGTCGCCATGCAAGGCGGCGGCATTGTAGCCATCTTGGATGAGGTTGTCGGCAATCTCTTGCGTCTCCAGCTTGGTACGGCAGAAGATGATGCCATAGATGGACGGCGTGTAGTCGATGATGCGCTTCAGCACCGAATAACGGTCTTTGGCGGCCATCATGTAGTAGATGTGGTCGACGTTGGCGGTGCCGCTATTGCGTTCGCCCACGGCCACCTTCACGGGGTCGGTCATGTACTTGTTGAGGATGGCCTCCACCTCTTTCGGCATGGTGGCCGAGAAGAGCATGGTGTGGCGACCTTCCTTGGGCATGTACTCGAGGATGTCGTCGACCTCCTCTTGGAAACCCATGTTCAGCATCTCGTCGGCCTCGTCGAGGATCATGGTCTTCACATTGGTGAAGTCGACGCGGTTGCGGCGGATCATATCGCGCAGACGGCCGGGCGTGGCCACGATAATCTGCGGTTTCTTGGCTAGGTCCTTGAACTGTAGTTCGATGCTGGCACCGCCATAGACGGGCACAATCAGGATTTCTGGAATGTAACGTGCGTAGTTGCGCAAGTCACGGGTAATCTGCATGCAGAGCTCGCGCGTCGGACAGAGGATCAACGCCTGAATGCAACGCTGCTCGGCGTCAATCTTGTTCAACAACGGCAAGCCAAAGGCAGCCGTCTTACCCGTTCCCGTCTGTGCAAGACCAACAAAATCAACATCTTGCTCAAGGAGCACAGGAATCGTTTGTTCCTGGATCGGCATAGGATTCTCGAACCCCAGCTCCTTAATAGCCCTCAACAGAGCGGGATTCAATCCAAAATCGGTAAATTGTGACATGAAATAATGAAATGTATTAGGTTGTGTTTCGGGCTGCAAAAGTAGTAATTATTAGCGAATTACACGGTAGAATTCTTCATTTTGGCCCAAAATAGGCAAAACGAAAGCCTCTTTTGCTTACTTTTGCCTCGAAAATGAAGCGAAAAACCTTTCTCATAGTACTTCTTCTGCTTGTTACCGGATCGGTCGTCCTTTGTAGTCGTCGCTGTGGCCACGAGGTGCCCGTCCTGAATGTCGACAGCCTGTTTTTCGACATGAACAAGGCCATAGTGGCCAAACGCGCCAAGCAGGCCGACAAGGTCTTTACCGACTTGTCGCGCAACGGTCTTAATGGCGTGGTGCTCTATGCCGAGCAGGGGGAGATTGTTTATGAAAAAGCCTTTGGATGGCGCGACCTGACCAAGCGCCAAAAGGACTCGTTGCGCATCGAAGACGCCTTCCAGCTCTCGTCCGACTCGAAGATGTTCACCGCCGAAGCCATTATGCTCTTGAAGGCCGACGGGAAACTCGACTACGATACGGACATCAAGAAGTACATCCCCGAGTTTCCCTATGAGGGGGTGACGGTCAGGATGCTGCTCACCCACCGCTCGGGCTTGCCGCGCTACGACTCGATGGCCGACGAGTTCTGGCCCGACCGCAAGAAACCCTTCTCCAACGAGGCGTTGATCAAGATGCTCATCGACAAGAAGCCGGAAGTCTATGGTGCCCCCGATGCGGTCTATTTCTACAACAACATCAACTATGCCCTGTTGGCCACGGTGGTGGAGCGGGTGAGCCAACAGCATTTTGAGGACTTCATGCGCGAGCGTATCTTCGAGCCCGTAGGCATGAACAGTTCCTATATCTATTCCATGCGCAATGATAATGAGGTCTCGATGTATGTGCCTACCGAAGTGCAAGGTCATGACATGTATCGCAGTGGTCCGGTGAAGACGCAAAACGATTACCTCAACGGTGTGATGGGCGACAAGATCATGTATTCGACGGTGGAGGACATTTGGAGATACAACCAAGCCTTGGACGCACACCTGTTGCTGCCCGACAGCCTGCAGGCCGAGGCTTTCGTGCCGGGCTCGCCCGACTGGAAGAACGGTGAGAACTATGGCTTCGGCTGGCGTTTGAGCCAGGAATATCCTGACATCTATTTCCATTTCGGTTGGTGGAAAGGCTATCGCAGCGCCATCATCCGTGACGAGCGCCGCCATCGTTTTCTAGTCATTTTATGCAACACCACTTGGATTATCCCCATCGATGTGACTTTCGGCTTTATGGTCGACACTTCGGTGCAGTTGCCCGAGGCAGAGCCGCTGAAACCATAAAAATAGGGAAACCCTTTTGAGTTTCCCTGTTTTGCAAGTTTCGGTGCATTGGCGCCCCCTGTCTTTATTCCTTCACCACCTTCCGCACGCACTTGCGCCCTTCCTTGTCAGTGATGTTGACGAAGTAGACGCCAGTGGGCAATTCGGAGAGGTCGATTTGCAGTGTCTCGCCCTCGCCCGTGGCGTTGGCCACGCGCTGCCCGAGGGTGTTGAGTATTTCGGCTTGTTTCAAATCCTTGCCCGTGATGTTGATGAGGCCCGTGGTGGGGTTGGGAAGGAGGGTGAAAAGAGGAGTTGTTTCGTCCTCTTTAACTGCCATAAAATCCTCGGCTGAGATTTTTGCAATGGTGTTATGGTAAAAGTTTTGGCCATACAAGTTGTATGTGTAGACCACAAGTATTCCATTGTCTTCTGTCGATTTAATGGTATAGAGCGTTATTGCGTACTCTTCCTCTTCGCCCAATCTCCAGGTCCTTATGGTGTCGAAATCGGGGGTCAGCCTGTCTATGCATAGTATATAGTAATCCGGATGCAGGACGTATCCTAAAAAGATGGTGTTGTCTTGGGCGATGTCGACACCTTTCAGCAAGGCGACCTTGTCCCAGGTCTGTCGCCCTGACGACCTTTCCGTATATCGTATCATGGGCAGCGTGCCTGCTCTTTCAGGATCGCCAAATTCGTAGAGAGCGATGCCTTGTTGTCCTGATCCTTGCGGCTTGCAGTATAAGGAAGTGACATAGGCCGAGTTGTGCGGGCTGCGCACTACCGACATCTGTTGGAACATGTCGCCAATAATTGGGTTTATGTCGGCTTGTTGGCGAAAAGCCTTCACATCCAGGATTTGGAAGTCTTTGTCGATAAAAAAGGCGGTGCCGGGCGTCCCAACCCTATCCTTGCCGTCGGGTGTGGTATAGTAAATATCCGGCGCGTCGTTGTAGTAAAAGACAAACCCGTTGTCGACTCGGCATAATTGATAATAAAGCCAATTCGTATCCATGCCCCCGCCTGTGCTTTCCATTTCGTAGCCAACCCTGTCGATGAAGTTCCCGTCGAAGTCCATCCTGAAGAAGAAGAGTGAGTCGTGTCCTCTTGGGTTGTGAACGTCAAAAGTGGGCGATTTGACATAGAGGCCAACGATGTCGTTCCCGTCCGATTCGGCGGTGAGGATGGTCAGTCTCCCGCTAAACCCGTTTGGAGTACAGCTTTGGTGAGGACAAACGGCCGTGTCAACTTGGAACCTGTGCTCGTGGCTTTCAAGGATGTTGAGTTCGTCGTCGAGTTTGTAAAGGTTGAGGGTGGCGTAGTCGGGCGGATTGTCGAAGTTGAGGAAGAAATTGGGGGTGGAATCGTCGTAGTCAGGATGGTATGACATGAGCGCGAAGGTGTTGCCTTCTTTGTCGAAGAAGACATGAGGGCACAGTCCAGTGAATGCGGGTCTATCAAATATCCTTTTTTCCAATTCGGTTCCGTTTGGCGAAAGGTGCGTCAATAAGGGCCAATAGTCATGGTTGACGGTGTGCTCCCTCCCAGCAGCAATAACCCCACCGTCCTGCTTTTGCCAAACATCTCTATAATAGGTTACCGTTTCGCCATTGAAAATATAATCTGATGTATAGGTCCATTCCTGTGCCGAAGCCTTGGCCCCGAAAAACAAGGCCAAGGCTCCAAGCAGGAACAATCCTTTGTTTCTGTTTAACAAGTGCTTAATCATTGTGATGAGGGTGTATTAGCCATGTCACATTAGCGGCATGATATCTGTTTTGTTTTTGTTATCGATTGCGAAAATACAAATATTTTGTTGTCCAAAACAAATTTTTTGCCTAAAAAGAAAGGGACCGCATCATTTGGAGCAATCCAGAACTTGGGGATTTGCAATCCCCCGTCTTCATTCCTTCACCACCTTATCCGAGAACACCTGCCCGTCGTCCATAGTGACGCGGAGCGTGTAGGTGCCAGCAGGCAGAGGGCCGAGGTCGAAGGTCTCGAAGGTGTTGCCTTGCGAGCGCACGAGACGGCCTTGCAGGTCGTAGAGCTCGATTTGCTTGGGCTGCACATCGGGCGAGTACTGCAGGTGGAGTTGGTCTTGGGTGGGGTTGGGGTAGAACATGTAGGGGCGAATCTCTATGCCACCTTCGGCAACTGCAGTGACGCCGTCGTGGGTAAGGATACCGTAAAACACGCCTCCATCGTATGTCACCTCGTCAAAGCTACCGCCCGCTATCACAAAGCCAGTTTCGACACCTTCGCCGTCATCAAGCATAATGGTAGCATCGGTGCTGTAGGGACAGATAGTCGTCATTCCCTCCGGTGTCTCGCAATAGCGCTTCCATATCACATTGAGGTCGCCATCCATCTTGACCACGGTCATCCAATACTTGACAGGCATGCCGACCTCCCTGTAAAGGAGATACACCGTGCCATCCTGCATCTTTTTGAAGCCGAAACAGTCTGCGTCGGCATTCATCCCGAGATAATCGTTGAACTGCACCAAGGCCTTGCGTTGCATGGTGCGCAGTTCGTAACGCGCCGCTGCGATGCCAAAATCCTCCAAATTGCCGTGGTCCTGTCTTACATATCTCGCCGCCACCAGCACATCTTCTCCATCGGGAATCACGAAAGTGGAATAGGAAGAGGCGAATTCAAAGTATTCTTGTATGTCGTTGGGAGTGTCCTCATATAGCATTTTGTTGACAATGTAAGTGTTTTTCGTCTGAAAGGTGGAGTCAAGCACATAAAAGTTCAGGAATCCATTGTCGCTTTTCTTCCATTGGCAGTATTCCAGGGGCGACTCCTTGAACACTTCCATCGTGTTGATGAAGTTCTGGCTTTCTGGAATCGTGTTTTCATAAAGCAGCGTCCCGTCAAGCGCATAGCGAGCGATATGTCCTTCGTATATGTCGGGATAAGTTTCCTTGTAGTATTTCAAGATCAGGTTTCCTTGACAGTCAATCATGTCGCTAAATAGGTATTCGAATGCCTCGCCCTCGCAGAGTGGCACCACCACGTCGTCTTCTTCGATGACATTGAGGCCGTCATCGGAGAAGTGCGAGATGCGGAGGAGTGTGTTGCCGTCACCGTCGGGTTCTATGTTAGTTCTAATGTTTCCCTCTCCTTGAGGATCCTTCGCAAAGAAATAGATAGGGTCGTCGGTGTCGGCCAATAGCAAAGAGTCTGTGAATTGAAGGGTGGCTGGGGAAAGTTTATACAGAAGGTGTCCCAAAGGAATGACGCTGCTACCATCGATCTGGGCCAGTCGCAAGTCCGTGATGATGTCGCCATTCCGTTGCTGCATCATTCCATAGATGTCACAGATGTCATAATTCACATATTTGATAGGTATCGCCTGTAGGTTGGACTCCTGGGCTCGAGCGACAAATGACACCAAAGCCATGGCAATGACGGAGAATAATAATCTCTTTGTTTTCATGGTAATTTGTTTTATTGATTAAATATTCAATGCGTATCATTCAGTTTGTTTACGCTGCAATAATACGAAAAATACTTGTTTCAAACAAATTATTTCCGTTTTATTTTTGAATCTTACTCCTTCACCACCTTATCCGAAAACACCTGTCCGTCCTCCATGGCGACGCGGAGCGTGTAGGTGCCGGTGGGGAGCGAGCTGTCGATGGCGGACAATTCGGGCGACACGTCGGTTGGTAGAGACGTGGCGCGCCGCGTCTCTACAAGGCGGTTGCAGGCCGAAAACGCCACCATCCCAACAAGAAACACTATGTAAAACCACCGTTTCATGTCTGCAAAGATAAGAAAAAAAGACGCAAAAATCCCTTTCGAGATGTTTCGCGTCTGTCTTTATAGCGATGTTGCCTATAGTTTTACCTCACCACCAGCTTGAATCCCACGCCATGCACATTCTGGATGTCGACCTCGGGGTCGTCCTTGAAGTACTTGCGCAGCTTGGTGATGTAGACATCCATCGAACGGGCGTTGAGGTACGACTCCTCGCCCCAGATCTGTTGCAGGGCCTTGGAGCGTTCCAAAGTGTTGCCCATGTTCTCGCACAAGAGCAGCAACAGGTCCGACTCTTTCGAGGTCAGCTTGTGCTGGTCGTTGTCCTTGGCGAGGAGATGGCGCGGAGCATCGAAGGTGAACCCGCCCAGGTGAAACACCGAAGGCTGCGACTGCACCTGCACATAGGAGCTCCAACGCTGCCACACCTTGACGCGCGCCAGGAGCTCGTCCATGCTGAAAGGTTTGGTGATATAGTCCTCTGCGCCTACGCCGAAACCTTCCAAAATGTCGTCCTGCTCTTTCTTTGCGGTGAGGAAAAGCACAGGCAACATGGGATTCGTTTCCTTGATTCTCTTGGCAAGGGTGAGGCCGTCCATGACGGGCATCATGATGTCGGTGATACAAAGGTCAAAATCGTTGGCTAGAAATTGGTTCCATGCCTCTTCGCCATTCATGCAAAGGGCGGTTAAATAGCCTTTTGAGTCGAGAAAAGCCTTGAGAATCATGCCCAAATTCCTGTCGTCTTCGGCCAATAAAATTCTAAATTGTGTCATAATGTAAACAGTAGATTTCTTCTTAAATAACGGAAAAATTGCTCGTTTAGTTTAAAATAAAGTGCAAAGTTAAGAAAAACACCTTAATTGTATTAAAAAAGTTGCAAAAAAAACCTTATTTTCGCAGCATCTTAAAATCCTATCAATATGAAAATCGACCTCTCCCATGTCCAGTCTTTTTTGGACGAAAAACAAAAAAGCAATTTAGAATCAAGAGTTTCAGAAGTTTACGAAACCATCTTCAATAAAACTGGCGCAGGCAACGACTTCCTCGGCTGGGTGAACCTCCCTTCGGAAATCGACGAGAGCCTGCTGGCCGATATCGAGAAGACCGCTGCCGACCTGCGCAAGAAGTCGGACATCTTCGTCGTCATCGGCATCGGCGGCTCCTATCTCGGCGCCCGTGCCGTCATCGAGGCCTTGCAGAACCACTTTGCACCGCTCACCGGCGAGAAGCCGCTCATCATCTACGCTGGCCATAACATGAGTGAGGACTACCTCCACGACCTCATGGCCATCCTTGACAAGAAGGACTATTCGCTGGCCGTCATCTCCAAGTCGGGTACGACGACGGAACCCGCCATCGCCTTCCGTATCCTTAAGCAACACATCATCAACAAATACGGCGAGCAGGAAGCCGCCTCGCGCATCATCGCCATCACCGACAAGGCCCGTGGCGCCCTCAAGCAGCTGGCCAATGTGAAGGGCTACAAGACCTATATCGTACCCGATGATGTGGGCGGCCGCTTCTCGGTGCTCACCCCCGTGGGTCTGCTGCCCATCGCCATGGCAGGCATCGACATCCGCGCACTGGTGAAGGGTGCCGTCGAGATGGAGCAACAATGCAAAGCCAACCCGACCCTCGAGAACCCCATCACGCAATATGCCGTGGTGCGCCAAGCGCTCTACGCCCAAGGCCTGACCAACGAGATCATGGTCAACTATGAGCCGCGTCTGGTGTATTTCAGCGAATGGTGGAAACAACTCTACGGTGAGAGCCACGGCAAGCAGCACAAGGGCATCTTCCCCGCTTCGGTCACCTTCAGCACCGACCTCCACTCCATGGGTCAGTACATCCAAGACGGTCTCCGCAACCTCTTCGAGACGGTGATCTCGGTCGAGAACTCGAACCACGAGCTCCGCATCCCGATGGAGAACGAAGACCTCGACCAACTCAACTACATCGCCGGCAAGCGCATCAGCGAGGTGAACCACAAGGCTGAACTGGGCACTGTTTTGGCCCATGAGGACGGCGGCGTGCCGAACATGCGCATCGTCATCCCCGAGGTGTCGGAGAAGGTGCTCGGCGAGCTGATTTATTTCTTCGAGATGGCCTGCGCCGTCAGTGGCTACATGCTCGATGTGAACCCCTTCGACCAACCCGGCGTTGAAGCTTACAAGAAAAACATGTTCGCGCTGTTGGGCAAGAAAGGGTTTGAGGAGCAGACGGCTGCGCTGAATAAACGGCTGAATCTTTAAATGCTGAATGCGGAATGTGGAATGCGGAATGTGGAATGCGATCAGCGTCGCTTCGCGTCATTCAGCATTCAGCATTCATAATTCATAATTAATTAGTATTTTTGCAGCCGCAAAACATAGATAACACCTAAAATGGACGTACCTAAAGCCGACGACGTAAACTCACAGTTTACCTTCACCTACGACGACATCAAAGGCACCGTGCACGTGGTTGACCACCTCACGGGCGAAGAATATGACCTTTTAAAGGAAGATACTGGCTGGTTTGATGCCGAATTCAAATTTGATGTATAAAGATATCACGCAGAATCCGCAGAATTATATGAATCGCGAAGCGACCACAAGTTTACGTCCGGTAGGTTCTGCGAATTCTGCGTGAGAAAATTCTATTTCTTGCGTTTCCACACTTGCGAACGGCCCAGCAGTCCGGCCCTGTCCAAAGAGCCGCGCACATTGAGTTCGTCGGTCTTCTCTTTGTATGTCACCTTGGCATTGTATGTCTTGGTGCTTTCAGGGTCGTAGATCTTACCTCTCAGTTGGTCGCCGTCAGCCTTCATCTCCTTGAAGAGGTGAGTGCCGACCACGCCTTCGTATTCTTTGGCGTAAGGGGCCTTCATCACTTGGAATTTACCGTTGGCATCTTTTTCGTAAAGGGTGGTAATCACGGCTTCATATGTGCCGTTTTCTTCATAGATTTTAACGGTGGAGCGCAGGTCGCCCGTATTGTCGTCGTAAGTGTTCCATTGGCCAATCATCTTGCTGACTTGGGCCTGTCCGAGCATGGCCGTGGCCACGAAAAGGACTAAAAAAAGGAGTTTCTTCATTGGATTGAGTTTTGAATCAAGGGGCAAAAATACAAAAATCGTGCAAAACTCAAAGATATGGGCTTTAATCCTTTGTCAGTTGCCTGTAGGTCACCAGATTAATCCTATACTCCACACGGCTGTCGGTGAGCTCGTCGCGGCTTTTTTTGAGCATGGTCTGGGCTTCAAGCACATCCGACAAAGCCACCAGTCCAGCCTCGTAATAATCCTGCGTGACTTTCAGGTTGGCCTCGGCGTCGTTGAGAGCGGTTTGCGCCATGGTGATGCGCAGCCAGCTTTGTTCGAGGTTGAACCAGGCTTGGTTGGTCTGCATCTCCATCTTCTCGGTGAGGTCGCGGCGGGTGTTTTCGGCCATCTCGGCGTCGAGGTCGTGCTTTTTCAGCTTGTAAGAGGTCTTGTGCCAATCGGTGATAGGCACTTGAAGCACGGCAAAGACCATCGCATTGGGTTTGCTGTTTTCAAAAATAGTGTGATAGCTGGTGCTGCCGCCCACCAATAGCGAAGGCAATGCTTCGCCGAGGGTCATTTTCTTCTTCAGTTTTTCGGCTTGCAACGAGAGGTCGAGGAGATGGCTTTCGTTGCGCAACGACACTGCTTCATTAGGCTGCTTGTAGTACACCGTTGGCTCGGTTTCCAAGCCCAAGGTGTCGGCGAGCACCATCGTCTGCCAGTCAGCACCGATGGTTTGCGCCAAGGCCATCTTGAGCAGGGTGATGCCATCAGTGACTTTCTTGCGGTTGAGTTGGCTCTCGTTTTGCTTCACCTTCAGCTTGAATTGGTCGGTAGGCATGGCTAAGCCCGCTTCGATGGCACCCGACAGGTCTTTGTCCAAGGTGTCCAAAAGTCGGTCGAGTTGGTCCAAGGTGGCCAGTTTCTCTTGCAAAGCCACAATTTGCCAATAGAGCGTCTCGGTTTGCAGGCACACTTCGTCTTCCTTCACTTTCGCCTGGGTCTCAACGGCCTCAATGCCCAATTTGGCGAGTTTATTGCCGTTGCGAATGCGGCCTCCCGCATAAATGGGTTCTGTCGCCATCGCATTGAGCATCACGCCGTTCTGTACGAAGGAATACTCTTTGTCAAGACCCATATTGGCACCGTATTCGGCATAGAGCGTATAAAGAAGCTGCCTCAACTGTGCATTGTCAATGTCCTCAATGCCGAAGGTGAGCATCGGGTTCAAGGCATCGAAAGCCACGGCTTGTGCTGACACGGTAGGAAAGTATTCGGCACGGGCTTCGTTTTTTGTTGCCCTCGCCTTGTCGATTTCCAACTGGCTGTTTTTCAGTTCGATGTTGTTCTCCAAGGCCATCTCTATACAGTCCTGAACGGAGAGGCGATGCGGTTCCTGGGCAAAGGCTGATATAGTCAACAAAAGACTCAATATGATGATACACTTCTTCATGACTTGCTCTTTCTAAAAATTTGCCAATACATCACCGGCATCACGGCCAGAATGATGACCATCGAAAGCACCACGCCGAAACAAATGACCACGCCCATGGGCATCCAAAGCGGGTTGCGGGAGATGATCATCGGCAACACACCCAAGGCAGTGGTGGCCGAGGTGAGGAAGATGGGCCTCATGCGGCGGCTACCGGCTTTCATGGCGGCTTCCTTGGTGGGCAAGCCCTCCTCGGTGCGGAGCGTCTCGGCATATTCATACATGACAATACCATTCCTCATGATGATGCCAATCAAGCTGACGATACCCAACAAGGAGGTCATACCAAAGTCGAGGCCAAAGAGCCACTCGCCAAAGAAAGCGCCGAACATACACAAGGCACTGGAGCCCAAGGTGAGAATGGCCAGATTCAATTTCTTGAAGTAGGCCACAAGGAACACCAAAAGCACTAAAATGGCAGCAATCAGGCTCTTCAGCAGTTGTGGGATGACGCTGGTGTTGAGCGATGAAAGACCACCATATTCGATGCTCACGCCTTCGGGCAGGTTGGGCGTGATTTCCGTATTGATGTACTGCTGTATCTTCTTCATGCTCACCGTCTGCGGCTTCCAGAATTTCATGTCGGCAGCCACGGTGATGGCGTTCTTGCCGTTGCGGTGCACCAACTGTGCAGGATGCCACTCGGGACTGATGTCGGCCACCTGACGGAGCGGCACATTGGTACCAGGCACCATAGTCGGAATCAGTTGGTTTTGGACGGACTCGTAGTTGTTGGGGTCGTAGTTTTGCTGGGAATACAACCGCACGGGGATGCCTCGGCTGCCTTCCCATACGGTGGTCAAGGGCTGGCCGTTGAGGCTGCTGGCCAAATCCAAGGAGAGGAAGCCTTTAGTGAGTCCCAAGCGGGCACACTCCTCGGGTTTCATGGTCACTTTCACCGATGATAACTGCTCGTCGTAATCGGTGTGCACCCAGCGCAATTCCTTATCAAGGGTGAGCATATAGTCCTTGATTTGCTGCGCCACAGGAGCGGTCTTGCTATAGTCATCGCCATAAACATAAACCTCCACAGGCGTTGAAACAGCTTGATAGTCAAGTTGGCGGAAACGCACGTAGGCCTCAGGGAAGTAGTAGGAATACTTGTCGTCCCATTCTTTCAGCAAGGCTTCGGTAGTCTGTTTCGAGGTGGTGTTGACGACCAGCTGCGAGAGGTTGGACGCAGGTATGCTCGGCGAGTAGGTCACATGGAAACGCGGTGCACTCTCGCCGATGAAGGCTGTCACGGAGGTGACGCGCTTGTCGGCCAGCATCAAGTGTTGTAATGAGTCGCTGACCTTTGTTGTGGCTTCGAGGCTGCTGCCTTCGGGCAGACGGATCTCAACAGCGAAGCAGTCGCGCTCGGCCATAGGCATCATCTGCACGTGCAAGGCCAAAAACATCAGCACGCCTAGGACGATAGAGCCGATACCCATGCCGATGGTAAACAACGGGTGCTTGAAGCAGTGGCTCTGCATCTTGTCGTAGATGCGTTGCAGGAAACCAAAAAACCGCATCTGTGCCCTCACGAAGCCATTGTTCCGCGGCTTGTCTTCCGGCTTGATGAACATGATCTCCAATCCAGGGATGACGAGCATGGCGTAGGCCAAAGATGCCATCAGCGAGAAGGCCACGGTCCAAGGGAAGAGCTGCACAAACTCGCCCAAAGGCCCCGTGATGATACGCGTCATCGGGAAGAACATGCAGGCGATGGCGGCCGTAGCGATGAACATGGGCATGAAGAGTTCCTTTGCACTGCTCACGGCGGCATCAAAGGGCTTGTAGCCTTGGCTCAACTTGTCGATGTAGCCGTCGATGTTGATGATGGAGTCATCCACAATCATACCGAGCACGACGATGAGTGCTGCCAAAGTAACGGTATTCAATTCGATGCCAAAGAGATACATCATCCCAATGCTGAATGCCGTACAGATGGGCAGTCCCGAACTGGCGATGAGGGCCGTGCGGAAGGGGAACAGCAGCAGCATGACCACGATGACGACAATCATGGAGATGAGCAGGTCGCGTAGGAACGAACTCACCGACTTCTGCACCACTTTGGGTTGGTCGGTGATGCGGTAAAGCTTCACGCTGTCGGGCAGGGTGGCCTTAAACTCGGAAAGCACCTTCTCCACTTCTCGTCCAAAGGCCACGATGTTGTAGCCCTTGCGCATCTCCACGCTGATGATCAAGGCGTCGTTGCCGTTGAAGTTGACCACTTTGGACGACTCGGCCATACGGCGTTCGACGGTGGCCACATCACGCAGGCGGATAGTGTTGCCCGCCGCGTCGGAATAGATGATCTGCTCTTCAAGTTCCTGCTCGCTGACCATGGGATTCTCGATGTGCAGTGGTTGGTCGAAATCGTCACCTTGCATGGTGCCCGTGGTGGTCAGCAGACCTTGTGAGGCGTATTGCAGCATTAGCGTGTTGGGACTGATGCCGTAGAATGAGAGCTTTTCCTTATCGATGATGACGGCAATCTCCTCGTTTTGCTCGCCCATCACGCGCACGTTGCCCATCTCGGGGATGGCGCGCAGGCGGTGGGTGAGGTCGTCGGTGTAGTCGTGCATCTCGCGGTAGGTCTTGTCGGCCGACTCCATGGCGATGAGCAGCGAAGAGGTGTTGCCGAAGTCGTCGATGACAGCGATGGCCAACACACCCGCAGGAAAGCTCAAAGCCTTGGATTCATTGATTTTATGCCGAATCTTCGACCACGCAATATCCTTGTCTTTCACCGACTCGTCGAGGCTGGTGTAGATATAGCACATACCCTCTTTGGTGACGGAATAGGTGTTCTTGCGGTCCACCTCGGGCATTTCAAACAGCAGCTGTTCCAAGGGCTTGGTGAGTTGTGCTTCTACTTCCTCGGAGTTGGCGCCTGGATACACGCCCGCCACGATGCCCAAGCGGATGGTATAGGCCGGAAACTCATCCTTCTTCATGTCGACGAGGGCATAGATACCAAAGGCCACAATGACCGCCACTACGGCCCAGACAATCTTCTGCCGCCGTATGCTGCCGCTGATGATACCCGTATTTCGTTTTAACTTATTCATTAAGTTTTTCTTTTAATGCTGAATTATGAATGCTGAATGCTGAAATCGAAGATTCGACGCAGTCAATGAAGGGCGAAGCCCAAAATCATTCATCATTCCACATTCATCATTCCGCATTCCACTTTCATCCCTTCACTAACCTTCTGATATCCCTCCACGATGACGATGTCGCCACTATGCAGTCCTTCGCTCACCACCACACCCGTGCCCGAATAGCCCGAGATGGTGATGTTTTGTCGCGTTGCGCGACCGTCTTTCGCTACCCACACGAACTTGCCGTCGTTGTTAATCAGGACCGCATTGGCGGGAACGACGATGCCATTGTCGACATCCGCACTCAACACCACTTTGGCAATCATACCAGGCGTGAAAGCCTCGTCTCTCTCATCAATGAGCACTTTCACAGGGTAGCTATGCGTGAGCAACGATGAAGTCATGTTCTTTTCGAGGATATGGCCTTTGCAGCGGCGGTTGTCAAGAGCGGGGATGAGGATTTGTGCTTCATCGCCGATTTGCACCTTGGCAATTTCGTTCTCCGGCACGCTGATTTTCACCACCAAGCCTTCGGTGCTGATGACCCTCATGATGGGTTTCAACGGGGTGATGCTCTCGCCTTTCACGGCGTTCAGGTTGGTGACGGTGCCGTCAAAAGGTGCCGTGACGGTGTTGTCGGCGAGCATGGCGTTGGCCAAGTCGAGGGCCGCCTGGGCTTTCTCAAGATTGGCCACCATCTCGCGCCATTTGATTTCGGGGAGGCTGCCGTTGTCGTGTACCTTTTTCAGGCGGTCGTAGGCATCTTGGGCCTGTTCAAGGGTGGCTTGTGCCGAGCGTTGTGTGCTCTCCATCTGCGGCGAGGACACACGCGCCAGCACTTGTCCTTTGCGCACTGAGCTGCCTTCTTTCACGTTGAGCGTCTGCAAAGTACCGCCATATTTGAAGCTGATGTCGACCGTGTTGCCTTCTTCAAGGTAGCCAGGGTAGCTGTTGCGCACCAAGCCGCCCACTGTGTCGATGTGTTGCACACCCACGGTGATGACGCGCTCCTCGACGGGACCGCCAATGAGCTTCTCCTTGAGTTGGCTCGGGTCGGTTTCGCCGCAGCCCACCAACAAGAGGGGAAGGAGCCAAAGGATATGTTTCGTTTTCATAGCATTAGTTCCTTATCGCCGCCATGCGGATGTCATCGCCATAAATTTTGAAACTGCGGTCATTAGTCTCGGCTTCACCTTCGTAAACCATGTTGAGGATGAGCGTGTTGTCCTCGTACATCTGTCCCGAGGCCTTGACGCGCAGGTCGTTTTTCAAAGTGAGCGAGTCGCCGGTGAAGAGCAGCGTGTTTTTCTTGAAATCGCGGAGGAAGATTTCGTTGTCCTTGCAGAAGGCATGGGTGACCACAACCTCGCCTCCCATAGTGTTCATCACCACGAGCACGCTATCCTTGCCGTTGTCCAACGCGCTGATTTCCAACTGTCCGATTTCGTTGGGCAGGCTGACGGTAAAGGAGGCTGGTTCGTCTTCGGGATTTATCTCTTCCAAGGTGACGCTGCCCGAGGTCTTGAAGCTGTAGTCGCCGCGAAACAGCGGGGCGTTTTTCTTTTGGCAGGAAGCCAAGGCCACCAATAGGGCGCAGAAAAGTATGGGAATGATCCTTTTCATTATATTGAAGTGTTGGTTATCGTATTATTCGACATGAGACCATAGAAGACGTCTCCTACCCCCAGCCGTCATTGCGGACTTGATCCGCAATCTCCTGAACGCAGGGATTCCTGTCTTTCTGGAGATGGCGGATGCTTCTCCGCCATGACGGTAAAGGCTTTAGGATTGTCTTTCCCGGTCTATTGTCTCGTCCCTGCAAAAATAATAAGAATCCCCGAAACGGATTCAGGGATTCTTTGGTTTTTCAATAAGACGCGATTAATCGTGTCCCTACAAGGTTTATCTCACCACCAATTTCTTGGTCACCACAGCACCATTCTGTTCAATGATGTTGACGAGATAGATGCCCTTGTGCCAATTGGCAGCGTCGATGTTGACGGTCTTGCTGCCTTGCTGTTCGCAGACCTTTTGTCCAACGAGGTTATACACTTCCACCTTGGACACATTTGCGCCTTCCACGGTGAATTGGCCCGTAGTCGGGTTGGGGTAGAGTTTGGCTTCGGCGGAGAGTTCGGTGACGCTCAAAAGGTCTTCGTTGATAGCGACACTATAAGTGCAGTCATTTTGATCGGTCTGAACCGTAAAGGTGGTGACTTCATAGCCTTTTACCATGGCATTGACATACACGTCAAGGTAGAAATAATCTGCTGGTTCCACAGTGTAAGGCAAGGTACCATGAGGCTCAAAGCTCAAATAGTCCGTGCCGTTTTCGGTAACAGACAGCACTTTGACGGGAATTTGGCTACCAAAGAAACGATTTTGCATGCACGCTTGTTGGGGACTGTCGCCTGGGTCGTTGAATTCCAAAACGGGCGCACCCACAATCACAAAACCACTGTCAAGTGAGGTGTTCAGCACCATGCCCATCACAATTCTGTCGCCCAATGTGGTCCGAACCAAAATCTCGTATGGGATGTAGGTGTCTTTACCAGGAGCGGATTGGAAATTTATGGTAACCGTAAGCGTTTCCCCAGGTTGCAAGGTGTACGGGAAAGTGTTGTCCCAAAGATTGAAACTAGGTGCTTCGGGCACCACATCGATGATAGTGACAGCTTCGTTTGTTTCGTTGATGATATTAAATTGTCTTTCCTGTCCCATTTGGGTAAACCACAGCGTGTCCGGTGTAATCACCAATTCGCCCTGTGGGGTAGGAGGTTCATGTGCCGCCATAGTGAAATGGTGCGGGTCGAGGTCGGCGAAGACGGGCTGCGTGTAGCGGTGTCCCGATTCGTCGGCACCAAACACATAGTAATCAATCTCCGATTCGCCTTGATAGCCTTTGATGTAGCCGACATACTCGTCAGGATTGCCCGTTGCGGTCATGTGGGCTGTTTGGTAGGCACCGCCATCGATGCTATAATACACAAGGAGTGAGTCTTGCTTCAGGTTCGCACCGCTGTATGCGATGAACTTGGAGACTACGGGGATAGAGTCTTGCCATTCTTGCTCTCCGTGAAGCACATTACGATGGTCCACAAAGAGCATGTGGAAGTCCATTACGCCACGGGTGCGGCAATGCAGGGCATCGGTGTTTTCCCAACCGGCAGAGCCGCCATTCACGCCAACAATGGTGTAGCCAGGCATAGCCTCTTGATAAACAGCGATGGCATCGTTGTTGTAGGTACTGTTGCTACCCATAGGCACATACACGGTCTTGTTGAGGATGAGGCTGTTGGTATAAGGAGCGAGTGTGTAGCCACCGGGTTCCTGCACGCGATACACATGGTAAGGATAGCCCCAGCAGCAGTTGGTGGTCTCGAAATATTCGGCCACCTGTTCATAATACTGGTAGCGGGGGTTGCTTTGCGGCAGTTGCGCAATCAATATCTTGTCGGGAGCGAGGTACTTGCCCCAGCAGTCCACGTGGGCGATGTAGTCGCCTTGCGGGTCGATGGTGATATGATACGGGTCGATGCCGAGGTAGTCGCGCATCTTGTTGCGGACATTAGTTTCATTGTGGTTGTTTTCATTCAGCACGAGGTCATCGCTCACGCCGTGGCCGCGACCGTCTTCCATCATGTTGCCGCCAGTGTGCTGGAGGTTCATGCCGTACATGGGGATCTGCCAGAAGTTGGCGAACACACCCGAGATGTTGTCGTCGTTGGGGCGCGGGCGGTTGTAGATGTTGTCGACGATGGCAGGTTCGCGGTCCTCAAAGATATACCACGGACCGTAGTCACGCACCCAATAGGAGTCGGTCGGAGCGTTGACGAAGGTCACATTGCTCATGTTGACACCTGCGCTTTGGAAACTGTTCTGGGCTTGGTTCTGCTGCGAGGTGCTGACAATGCAATACACCATGCAGTTGTTCGACAGCTGTGCCACAAGGCTCGTCGGGATGCCCAAGGGATAACGGATCATCACGCCCTGCATGGGTTCAAACTCTGCCACGAAACGCGGCTCGCCCGTCGGCGGGTCGGTCTCGACGAAGTTCATGCCACGCGAGGTGTCGTACATCTCTGCTTCGGAGAGATAGTGCCATCTCATCCAATCGGGTTTCTTCTCCTGGGCCTGCATCGTAGCGGCCATCAGGAGTAATAAAGTGAAGATAGATAATGCTTTTTTCATTGTTAGAAAATTTGCGGCAAAGATACTAATTTGATATTGCCTATGGCAAGAAATCTTTCAAAAATCAAACCACAATCTTACTGCGTATTTCTTTGCGAAGCGAATCCCAAAAAAATCACATCAACTTTTGATAGAATTGCCACCATTTGTCGGGCAGCTCATTGCGCATGGCTTGGTCGTAGTCTTCCTTCGAGCAGGGGATGAAATGATGCCTTTCGTAACGCTGGTCGTCGTTTTGCAGGAACGACATGTCCATCCACCACTTGCCCGTGATCTTGTGGCAGAGGAAGACCACATCATTCTGTCCTTCACCGATTTGTACATTGTAGCGACGGAAATCGGTACTGTCCATGGTGGGGATGTCATCTTGACGGCTGGAGAATCCTTCGATGAAGTACCAAATCATCTCGGCGATGAGGTTGGCCGTACGCGCGTTGATGTCGTAGTGGGGGTTGTATTCGAAGAAGCCGATGGAAGACAGTTTGTAGCTCAACCCTGCATAGCGCGTCATGCGGCAGGCCTCTTCTCCGTTGAAACCGTTGGGCGAGGCATTCTTCACGCCTGGAGCGTCGGCGGCACGGATGGCTGCGATATCGAAACTCAAGAGGTTGGCGTTGCGGATGAGCGGTTCGGTCAGTTCGATGTTTTGCTTGATGCTGCCCAAACGATAAGCGTCGAAGAGCAGCTGTTTCATCAGTTCGATATTCTCTGTGTCAACATAATACGACTGGTAGCCAATGTTGGTGAAGTTGAACAGGAAGTTGGGCTGATGTAGGATGATATGGCTTAAATAGGAATGCGAGTTGAGCGCTTCCTTGTCGTTGCCGATATCGAACATGGGGTCGACGGCAGCGATGTTGATGAGCTTACCTGTGGGCTCGTACACCTGATACATCGTATAGGTGAGGTCTTGTCCCGCACCGATGACGATGGGTACGATTTTGTTTTTCATCAGTTCTGTAAGAACTTGATTAAAGGCAAAATATGTATCCGAAATCTCTTTTCCGATCTTCACATCGCCCAAGTCGACGATGTGGAGTTGCGACCAATGGTCAAAGAGGGGGTAAAGGGCTTTGCGGATGTGGTCAATGCCGTCGGCACAGCCTTTGTTGTCGACAGCACCACGCTCTTCCTTGACCCCAATAATGGCTAAATCCACGCCTTCAAGGTCGGGGAATTCATCCTCATTGCGGTAGATGAGGATAGTTTCGCCCAAGGTCTTCTTGCCTGGACGATGGCTCTTGCTGAAACACTTTTCCGAAACGGGTTCAAGGAAGATGCTGATGTCCATTTGTTAATGCTGAATGTGGAATGCTGAATGAAGAATGCTGAATGTGGAATGCTGAATGTGGAATGCTGAATGTGGAATGCTGAATGTGGAATGCTGAATGAAGAATGCTGAATGGTGCAATGCACTTTGGGCTTTGCTCCCATTCAGCATTCATAATTCCTAATTCAGCATTATTTATAAAGTTTCTGCCAGTTCTTATACTCGCGCTCGCGCCATGGTGCATTGTGGTAGGCGTAGCTGACGATGGCGGGGATGACGGTGGTGCCTTCGGCATAGACCATCTGTTGGAGCTCTTCGCTCACCTTGCCCCACGAGCCAGCCTCGAGCAGCGTGCTGGACGAGCAGGCGCCGTCGCGCACGTCGGCCACGGTGATTTGGATGGCATATTTGTGCATGGGCACTTCGTGACCCAGGATCTCGGCGCAGACGACGGTGTCCTGTGCGAAGTTCTTGGGTGTGCCACCACCGACCATAAAGAGGCCCGATTGAGGGCTGTTCATCTTGATTTCGGTGAGTTCGAGGAAGTCGGCCACCGAGTCGATGCTCACGTAAGGCTTGCCGGCTTTCTTGCGGAGCCACTGGTGCTTGCCGATGCCGAAGCCAGCCGAGCTGTCGCTGAAGGCGGGGCAGAAGATCGGCACGCCGCACTCGTAGCAGGTCTGGATGAGGCTCTCTTTCTTCACGCCGTGACCGTTGGCCAGCCATTTGCCGACCTCATAGAGGAACTCGCGGCTGCTGTAGGGACGGCACTCCAGGGTGTCAGCCACGTCGCAGGTGGCTTGGTCGCAGGCCTGCAGTTCTTCCTCGTCGATGAAGGTATCGTAAATACGGTCGATGTAGAGTTCACGCAGCTTGGTGTCGGGGATGACGTTCTCCTTCGTGCCGATGTAGTGCTTGTAGCCGAGGGCTTCGAAGAGGTCCATGTCGATGATGCTGGCACCCGTGCTGACCACGGCGTCAACCATCTTGTTGCGAACCATCTCCACATACACCTGCATGCAGCCGGCGGCCGAAGTGGAACCGGCGATGGTGAGGATGTTGGTGCAGTCCTTCTCCGCGATCATCTGGCAAAGGATGTCGGCGGCGCGGGCGGTGTCACGCGAGGTGAACGACATCTTGCGCATTGCGTTGATGAGTTCGGTTGAGTCGTACTTCTTAATGTCGATATGTTCGACAACGTCTTTCAGTAAGTCTTTTTTCTCCATTGTATTTCAGATTTAAGATTTAAAATTCAAAAAACAGTTTTATACTTGTTGTCGCTTTGCGTCATTGCGAGGAGGAACGACGAAGCAATCTAGGGTATAAATTTCATGTCTAGACTGCTTCGTACCTCGCAGTGACGCTAACCGCGTCTGATTAAGAATGCAAAAATAAGAATTTATTCGGTTTGCGGCTTGATTTCAATAAAAAAGCGGCAGAATTGACTCCGCCGCTCTTGTTTGTTTATTTATTTCTTCTTCACTGTTTTCTTCTTCGGTGCGTTCTTCGGGTCTTCTACGATGGCCATACATTGCTCGTAGGTCAGGGTGGAGGGTTCGGTGCCTTTTGGGATCTTGTAGTTGCCTTTCTTGTAGGAGATGTAAGGACCGAAGCGGCCGTTCAACACGCGCAAGTCAGGGTCTTGGTCGAAGGTGAGGATGATGTTGTCCAGGTCCTTCTGGCGTTTCTCGTTGATGATTTCAATGGCACGGTCACAGTCCACCATGGCAGGGTCATCGGTCTTGGCGAGGCTGTAGAACTTATTGTCATGTTTCACATATGGGCCGAAACGTCCCACAGCCACCGTGATTTCCTTGCCTTCGTATTCACCAAGGATGCGCGGGAAGTCGAAGAGCTTGAGCACCTCTTCCAAGGTCACGCTCTCGATGCTCATGTCTTTCTTTAAGCCAGCAAAACGAGGTTTCTCTTCCGATTCGGTGTCACCAATCTGGGCCACCGGACCAAAGCGTCCCACTTTCACATACACCTTCTTGCCCGAGGCGGGGTCGATGCCGAGCATCTTCTCGCCACTGAATTTGCCAGAGGTCTCGGTGGTGGAGACGATTTGCTTGTGGAAGCCTTTGTAAAAATCCTTGATCATGGCATTCCACTTGCGTTTGCCTTCGGCAATCTTGTCGAATTCTTTCTCTACATTGGCGGTGAAGTTGTAGTCGATGATGCTTTCAAAATACTGGGTCAGGAACTTGTTGACCAAGACACCGATGTCGGTAGGCAGCAGCTTGCCCTTTTCGGCGCCGTAGTTTTCTTTGCCCATCTTTTCGGTGATCTTGCCGTTTTTCAAAGTGATGATCTTGAATGACTGGGGTTCACCTTTCACATCGCCCTTGGTGACATACTCGCGCTTTTGGATGGTGGAGATGGTCGGCGCATAGGTGGAAGGACGTCCGATGCCGAGTTCTTCCATCTTTTTCACGAGGCTGGCCTCGGTATAGCGCAGCGGATGACGGGTGTAACGCTGCTGGGCTTCCATCTTCTCCATGTCGAGCATGGTGCCTTTCTCGATGGGTGGCAGGATAGCGGAGGTGTCTTCGGCGCGGTCGTCATCATAACTTTCCATATAGACCTTCAGGAAACCGTCGAAGAGGATGACCTCACCCGTGGCCACAAACTGCTTGTCGTTGGTTGAGATGCCGATGTTCACATTGGTGCGTTCCATCTGGGCATCAGCCATTTGCGAGGCGATGGTGCGCTTCCAGATGAGCTCATAGAGCTTGCGCTCGTCGGCCGTGCCTTTGATGGTATGTTGGTCCAAGTAGGTCGGGCGGATGGCTTCGTGTGCCTCTTGTGCGCCCTTGGTCTTGGTGTGGTACTGGCGTGTCTTCACATATTCTGCTCCGTAGTTAGCGGCAATCTCCTTCTTGGCCATGCCGAGGGCGAGACTGCTGAGGTTGACGGAGTCGGTACGCATATAGGTGATTTTACCTGATTCGTAAAGCTGTTGGGCGACGCGCATCGTGTTGGCCACCGAGAATCCCAATTTTCTTGCGGCTTCCTGTTGCAGGGTCGATGTGGTGAAAGGCGGTGCAGGTTGTCTTGTGGCGGGCTTTTTCTCGATGCTTTCCACCTTATATGCAGCGTTGATGCACGATTCGATGAACTTTCGTGTTTCCTCTTCGGTGTCAAAACGATGCGGCAATTCAGCAAGGAGATTGTATTCTTGTTCCTCTTTCTCAAAGGTAAATTGGGCTGTGATGCGGTAGGCGCTCGTTTGAACAAAGTTCTTGATCTCTTCCTCGCGTTCGACGATGAGGCGCACGGCCACCGACTGCACGCGGCCTGCCGACAGCGAGGGCTTCACCTTCTTCCATAACAGGGGAGAGAGCTCGTAACCCACCAGACGGTCGAGAACGCGTCGGGCCTGCTGGGCGGCCACGAGACCCATGTCGATATCGCGCGGATTCTCGATGGCATTGAGGATGGCGGTCTTGGTAATTTCGTGGAAGACGATACGCTTGGTGTCTTTCTTCTTCAGGTCGAGGGCCTCATAGAGATGCCACGAGATGGATTCTCCCTCGCGGTCCTCATCGGATGCCAACCAAACGGTATCAGCGGCTTTCGAGAGTTTTTTCAGCTCTGCCACCAAAGTCCTCTTGTCGTCCGAGATCTCATATTCGGGTTCAAAATCTTTCTCGATATTGACACTCAAGGTGTTTTTGTTTAAGTCGCGAACATGTCCATAACTCGACTTCACCGTGTATTCTTTGCCTAAAAAACCTTCAATGGTCTTGGCCTTGGCCGGTGACTCCACGATAACTAAATTCTTTGCCATAGTCTCAATTATTCCATTTTGGAGGAGGTTTCAACCCCCAATTTCCGCGTGCAAAATTAGTGGAATAAAAGGTGACAATGCTAATTTTTTTGAAAGTTTTTTATTATATCATTGGTTTTCAGTATTATAAATATGCTTTTGACTTTTGGTTTTTAGCCTCTGGCTTCTGGCAGTCCCTTTCCCAAAGCGTCATTGCGGACTCGATCCGCAATCTCCTAAAGCCAGGGGAATTCTGCCAGTAGCCAGTGGCCAGAAGCAAAAAATACTATCTTTGCACTATGGAACAACTACTAGAATTAGCCCAACACGCAGCCCTCGAAGCCGGAAAGGCCATCATGGAAGTGTATGCCCAACCTTTCGAGGTTTACACCAAGGATGATGACTCGCCCGTCACCCAGGCCGACCTCCGCGCCAGTAATATCATCAAAGAAATATTGAAGCCGACAGGTATTCCTTTTGTAAGTGAAGAGGACCTGCCCCCCGACCGTTCACAGTACAAACGGTATTGGCTCGTCGACCCATTGGATGGCACGGTTGAATTTGTGAACCGCAACGGCGAATTCACGGTCAACATCGCATTGATTGACGACAAACAACCCGTTCTGGGCGTGATCTATGCCCCTGTGACCAATCAATTATGGTATGCCGTAGGGACACACCGCGTGTGTCCGCCTGTAACCCAGCGGACGCACGCGATGCGTCCCTACACGGTTTTGGTTAGTCGTTCGCACCGCACGCCCGAGGTGGACGCATATATTAATAAGGTATTGCGTCCTGCTCATCCCGACCTCGTCATCGACACGCAGGGCAGCAGCCTGAAGTTCGCCCGTTTGGCCGAAGGCAGCGCCGACGTCTATGTCTGCTACAGCAAGACCAAGGAATGGGACACCGCAGCCGCCGATGCCATCCTGCGCGCTGCAGGAGGCAAGGTGCTCCGCATCAGCGACGGTCAGCCTTTGGAATATAGCAAAAAGGACTATCCAAATCCACCTTTTGTGGCTTGGGCAGCCCATCGAAACACATTGTAACCTGTTGATTTCTAATTATACATAAAAAATCCGCACCAATCCGCACCATCGTTTTCTTGACAAGTGTTGCCATTGTGGGGAATAATTTCTTACTTTTGTTCCTATGAAAATGACGTGCATTTTAGTCGGCTTGTTGTTGATAGTTCTTGGAGCCTCGTGTTCGAGAACCCTGGAGTCGGAAATCAGTTGGCAGGAGAACAGCGCTCCCCGTGTGGTAGCAGTTGACACTCTTTTGCAGCACGATCCAGATAGTGCCTTGCGGTATCTTGAATGGTTTTATGAAAAAATCAATCCCACTTGGTCGCCCAGTGCTGAATACTCGGGTTTGATGCTTTCGGAGGCTTGCTTCAAGGTGCGTCGCGAGGTGGCCTATTGCGATGAGGTAGAGAAGGCTTTGACTTATTTCGACAGCGTATCCTCCGTTTATCCCAACGACAAGGATATGGCTTTCCTTTCCGCCCGCTCCCATTACATGAATGCCATCTGTCTCAACGATGGCATCATCTTTACCGATGATTCGCTCACCATGATGGCGTGCCAAGAATACTATAAGGCCTTGGGAATCATGGAACAGCAATTCAACGAAGAGCAGTTGGTGGGACACAAGGCCAGTTTTACGGCTTTGATTTTTGCCCGCTTGGCCAACGTCTATTCCGACAAGTTCCTCATCGAGCCGACCATTTATTTCTACAAGAACGTGCTGAATTACAAGCGTAAAGCCTTTAATCCACCGTCGAGTTTGGCCAACACCCTCTTTTTCTTGGGCTACGAATACGAGAAGTCGGAGCAGTTCGACAGCGCTTTGTATTATTACGACCAGTCACTGGCCTGCATGAACGACACCACTGGGGTGCTTTACAGGAATGTCATCAACCGCAAAGCATTGTCGTCCTATCATGTGGCGCACGACGGACAGGCTTCCGTTGATGCGCTCAAGCGTATCGCCTGGGCAGGCAATGAGTTTGAGATGTACGACCGCTTTTTGGGTATCGGTTATGTCTATAAACTTGACAATCAGTTCGATTCATCTATTGTCTATCTGAATAGGGTCTTCAATGAGGCGCCGAGCCTCTTTCTCCAAACGCAGAGTGCCGACTATCTGCGCGAGATCTACGAGGACCGTGGCGAGTCGGACAAGGCTGGCGAGTATGCCCGTTTTGTGACCCAAAACACGCCACCCGAGTTTGGCACCAAGGCCGACGAGTGGCGTTTCACGAGTCTGTTTCAAGAATATCTGCAGCAGAAGCAGGAAAACACCCGACTGCAGGAGGCGAGGCAAACCCAAGGGCGGGTAATGAGAATCATTTTGCCGCTGTTGGTCTTACTTGCGGTGCTCGCGATATGGCTGCTGCTTTATCGGAGGCGACACCAGCGCACCGAGGCCGAGAAGCAAGTCCTTTCGGGGCAGTTGCAGGAGCAGGGCGAGGCCCTCTCGGCGATGAAGAAACGGGTGGAAGCCGCCTCGTTTGCCGAGGAGCCCATCTGTCGCCTGATCATGGAGCGGGTGAACGAGGGACAGTTCAAGTCGAAGATGGACTATAGGGTCTATAAGGACTATGCCCTCAATAAGGAACAGTTGCTGGCCTTGCGCGAGGCTGCCGATGTCCACTTTGGGCTGTTCACCACGCGCCTCAAACAAGACTTCCCTTCGCTCACCAAAGGCGACATCGACTATTGCTGTCTCTATCTCTTGGGCGTGGAGGAGGCCGATATGGCCGCCCTGATGCAGCGCGCCTTCAACACCGTTTGCGAGCGCAGCCGCAAGTTGAAAGGCATTTTTGGTAGCGACGAACCACTGCCGAACACACTGCGTGACTTTGCAAAATCGGACACAAAGAACTGATTTTCATTTCAATATCAAAATCCGCACCCATCCGCACCATCATTTTCTTGACAGCGGTAGGCTCTGTTTGTAGTTTTGCCCATGAAAAACGACAAACAGTATTCAATTAAACGCTACTGCTATGAAAAAGAAAATGCTTCTGTTATTTGTATTGTGCGCGACCTATCTGGCCTCTTTGGCACAATATCCTCCCATCTCGCATATCGAGACCAATAATGTGAGGGCCACCATCCTTGGGAATGGTACGTGTTTCGTTCCTCAACAAGGCACCTATTACGAGGAATGGCAAGAAAGTCATGGCGATTGTCCTACTTGGGAAGTGCCACAAGGCAGTGGCAAAGAAACGGTTTTTCAACTGGCGTTGTGGTTTGGAGGCTTGGATACGGACGACAGCCTTCATGTTGCCGCTTTCCAATACGGCCAGGTTGGAATGGATTATTGGTCGGGACCGCTTAAACCGATAGAGGGCACGACGGATTTGATGACCTCCTTGAAGTTTCATCGAGTTTGGAACCTCGCTCGCGCTGAAATAGATCAATTCATCGCCAATCATGACAACAGCAATTATGTCATCCTCGAAGACATCCTAACCTGGCCGGCGCATGGCGTGGAAGGCTATGCCGAGAACTTGGCGCCATTTGTCGACGTCAACGGTGATGGACGGTACAACCCTGCCGACGGCGACTATCCCGATATCAAAGGCGACCAATGCTTGTTTTTCATCTTCAATGACAACTATGCCAGGCACACCGAATCTGGTGGCACGCCATTTGGCCTCGAAGTCCAAACCATGGTCTATGCCTTTGATGCGCCTGATGACGAGGCTGTCAACAACACGGTTTTTTTCAATTACAAAATCTACAACCGTTCTTCTTCGGATTATCATGAAGTGTATCTTGGGATTTGGAATGACTGGGACATCGGTTACGGTTGGGACGACTATGTCGGTTGTGACGTACAGCGTGGTTCGTGTTTTGGGTACAATGGTACGCCTGTCGATGGCCAAGGGCAACCGTGGGCCTACGGCGACAACCCGCCCGTTCAGGTCTGCGCGGTGTTGGCGGGTCCTTATATGGAGGCGGATGGGCGCGACAATCCCGCTTTCGAAGGTGATTGCGAAGCCCTGTTTGACGAAACATATCCTTTGAACAAATACGCCTACAACGGGTTCAATTTCGGCAATGGTATTGTCGATGACGAGCGGTTGGGTCTATGCGGGTTCATTTATAAAAACAACTTTAATGCTACTGGAATACCTGATTATCCTCCAGATTGTTACAATTATTTGCGTTGCATCTGGAAAAACGGCAACCACATGCAGTATGGCGGCAACGGCTTCGGTGGAGCGCAGATGGTGGGTCCCGAGTGCAATTTTGCCTATCCTGGCGACAGCGACCCTTGCAACTTCGGCACCAACGGCATCGCTCCCAACGATGGTTTTAACACGGGAGATAAATATTGGACCGAAGAGCAAAACGAAAACCAACCCTCCGACAGAAGAGGTCTTGCTACGATAGGACCCTTCAATTTCGCCAGTGGGAGTATGCATGAATTGGATTGTGCGATGATTACCGTATGGAAAAACGACAGCCAGTCAGCAATGGAGCGCAAAGGCGCCATCATCGACCATATCAGGGACTTGTTCAACAACAACTTTGGAAAATAATAGAATGTCTAACTATTTAACAATGAATAAGATGAAAAGATTCTATATCATAATGATGCTTCTTTTGGCGGGCATCGTGGTCGAGGCTCAAACCAGCGTTTGGGACGGCAGCAGAAAATTGTGGACAAGAGGAAGCGGAACGGAAGGCGACCCCTATCTGATTGAGACAGCAGCGCAACTGGCGTTCCTGTCCTACATGGTCAATAAGGATTTCGATACGCAAGGCCTGTATTTTCGTCTTACCACCGATATTGACCTAAATGGCAGTGAAGACCAGCCATGGATACCCATTGGTTTGTGTGATCGAGGATTTGATGAGGATGGTTGCGATAGAGGAAATCTGAATAGTACGGGCTTTGCTCCTCGCTCAATGTTCAGGGGTCATTTTGACGGTGGTGACCATAGTATTTCCAATATTTATGTTGGAAAAGAAGGCAGTTATGCAGGTTTGTTTGGATATGCCGACTCTTGGGTTGAGGGAGACACTGCAGTAATTGAGAATGTTTATGTCACCAACGGATATGTCAACGGAAATGAAAGTGGTGGAATCGTCGGCCATGGCGGATTAGTCATTATTTCTCGTTGTAGAAATGGTGCTGATATTGAAGGCAATAGAGTTGGTGGAATTGTGGGGATAGGCGCTAAAGTGGTCAGTAATTGCTCTAATATTGGCCGTCTGAAAGGTTCTGATGTGGGTGGAATCGCCAGTACGATGTCGGCGACAGAAATCTCCGAGTGTTTCAACGAAGGCGATATTGAGGCAAGCAGGTTTGGTGGCGGCATTCTTTCTTGGTCTTATCAGGCGATGATAAACAATTGTTACAACACAGGCAATGTGTCCGCAATTGGCGACACATCAACCTATTACCCGGCTGCTGGCGGTTTGTTGGGCATTGTTCATACTCGTGGCGAGGCCAAGAACAGTTATAGTGTTGGAGAAATCACAGGGAACCATCATGTTGGATGTTTGCTTGGAGTCACTATTCGACCTGAGAACACGACTATCGAGAATTGTTACTACCTCAACATTTGTTCTGGCGACGAGAATGGCTTCCCGAAAAGCGCTGAAGAAATGAGCGAGGAGGCCTTTGTGGATACGCTCAACCAAGGCAATGCTGTTTGGGGATTTGACGTGAACAACATCAACGACGGATTTCCGATTTTGGTCAAAACCGACCTCTCCGTCAATGACAATGGAGGGCAACAACTGGCGGTCTTCCCCAATCCCGTCAAAGACATGGTGAACATCGAAGGAAGGGATGTCGCCGAAATCCAGGTTTACAATGTTCTCGGCGTAAAGGTTAAGTCTTTTACCAATACCAACAGGATCAGCGTAGAAGGTCTGCCCGAAGGTGTGTACCTGCTGCGCATTGCCGACAAGGAAGGTAATACTTTTTTGGAGAGAATCGTAAAGGAATAGGGATTCCCCTTCGGGGAATGGAGTTTATCCCATATTTATAATAACGGCGGCAAGAGACACTACTGATTGGGTAGTTGTTCCTGCCGCCGTTTGATATAATAACCGTTATTCCATTCCTCGAGCGAAGCGAAGGGGAATCTCTTACTTCAACTGCCGTTCAACTTCCTCCATCAACTCCGCGCCTTCTAGGTTGCGGGCGACGATCTTGCCGTCCTTGATGAGGGCATTTTGCGGGATGAAAGAGATGGCATACAAGGCACCAGCAGCGTTGTTCCAGCCTTGCAGGTCAGAGACTTGGGGCCATGTGAGGCCGTCTTTTTCGATGGCGGCGAGCCAGGCTTCCTTGTTGGTGTCGAACGACACGCCAAGCACATCGAAGCCTTGTTCGTGATATTTCTGATAGGCAGCCACCACATTGGGGTTCTCCTTGCGGCAATCGGGACACCACGAGGCCCAAAAGTCGACGAGCAAGAGTTTGCCTTGGGCGATTTCAGATAGGGTTATAGGATTGCCGTCGGGGTCGTTTTGGGTGAAGTCGATGATGGGCTGTCCCGCTTGTACACGCTCTTGCTTCTCCACGTATTCCTCGGCCATGGTCAAGTTATAGGTTTCAGATGCACTGTCGGCATTTCGTATGTTGTCAATCATCGTGCGCATCTCACAAGGACTGAAGGCCCATTTATAGCGATAAAGCACATAATGCGCGACGGGGTCGGCCGGGTTCTCCCAGACATAGTCAAAGCAGTACATCTTCTGCAGTTCCGACATGTCGTCAAGTTCATGTTGGAGTCGTGCGACCTCTTTTTGGTTTTCGGCAGTCTTGGCTTCTTGAAGCAGCTGGCCGAGCGAGTCCATTTGGAGGTCATATTCATCGAAACCCTCTGTGAAGGCGATAAGGCGGTCATGTGTTTCCGAACCTTTCACCAAGATGGAATTGGGGTTTTGCGCATCGCCTTCAAGGGTCACATCGTTGTTGTTGGTAAAGAAGGGGAAAGCCCTCCGCCAGTTTTTCAGCATAAGGCCATAGGTCTCGGTGCCGTCGCCTACAGGTGTGTCGAATGCAGCTTCCCAGTTGGTGATGGTGGCCGAGTCGATGACTTGACCGTCTTTTTGCAGATATACCATTTGCCCATCGGCATTGGCAAGGTTCACGTTGACCTTGAATGTCGCTGTCTTTGGGGTTGAGGTGCAGGCGAAAAGCCCAACACAAACCAAGCCTAAAAGAGAATACTTTATTTTCATAAGTGTGATGTTAATCGATATTGTGCGGTACTATGACCTTTTCTTTAGTCGTCATGGCGGAGGAACTGTCATTCCGCGCAAGCGGAACGCCATCTCCTGAAAAAGGATGGAAACCCTTTTCTTCAGGAGATAGCGGGTCAAGCCCGCTATGACGACTAAGGCTGAAGGTCTTTTGTCCCCTTTTTATTTCAACAATTCGTTCAATTTAGCCGCCAAATCCTCGCCGCGCAGACCTTTGGCCACCATCGTGCCGTTTTGGTCATAGAGGAAGTTGGACGGGATATAGTAGATCATATAGTCTTCGCTGACTTTGTTTTCGCTGTCGCGCACCTGCGTCCATGGGAGTTGGTCTTCCTCGACGGCTTGCCGCCAAGCGGCTTCGTCTTGGTCGACGCTGACGCCGATGACGTCAAAACCGAGTTCGTGGAATTGCTCGTAGGCAGCTTTTACAACCGGGTTTTCGTGACGGCAGGGGCCACACCACGAGGCCCAGAAGTCGACCAAAGTGAGTTTGTTTTGGGCGATGATTTCAGACAGGACCACTTCAGTGTCGTTGTTGGTTTTCAGCGTGAAGTCAATGAAAGGCTGACCTTCTTTAAGGCGTTCCTGTTTGGCAACATAGTTGTTGAGGCGGTCGCGATAGATGGATTCGGTGGTGAAATTAGCCATCAATTCTTTAAGTTGGTCGATAGGATAGTCTTGCTTCACGCCATCGAGGATGTAATGCGTGACGAAGCTATTGGGATGAGCCTTGATATAGTCGTCGCGGAAGCTGTCTTGTTGTTCCATCAGCGCAGTTCCTACCTTGTTGAGCGAGTCCATCTTGATGGAGTCGTTGTCGGAGAAGGCTTGCTGCATAACGGCGTAGAGGTCGCGGATTTGCACGTCGAAAGTTTTCAACTGTTCGTTGTAGGCATCCAGTTCGGCTTGGGTTTCCGAAGCCATAATGGTAACGGCTTCAGGGTTGTACATGTCACCCACAATGGTCACATCCTTATTGTCGGCAAAGAAAGGCATAGAACCTCTCATTCCTTTGACTTTCAGCGCATAAAGGATTTGAGGGTTGTCGGAAGGAGCGGTCATTGTAGCCAGGTCGTTCTTGATGACGGCCGAGTCGATGACAACAGGCATATCATCGACAAACTTTTGCAGGTAAACGGTTTTCTCGTTGCCGTTGGCTAGACTCACATTGACCTTGAAGCCTTGTGTTTTTTCGTTGCATGCGCTCAGGCAGAGTGCCAATGCAAACATGAAGAATACAAATTTTCTCATTATAAATCAGATATTTATTAAGATTATTCCCTTTTTCTTTCTCTCTTGAAAATGTAAAGAATCATCATGATAAGGAAGATGGACACGGGCACGCTGAGCAAGATGCGCAAAAGCACTTGGCCGATGAGACGGAAGCTGAACGACTCAAGGAAAAACAGCGCGAAATGGTGGATGAATACCAAGCAGAACACATAGCGCAAGAACCACATGCCATCCAGTTGTCCGAGGTTGGGTTCTTGGATGTTGTCGAACTTCAGGCTGCCCGAGACGAGTTTGATGATGCTGGGCCGACTGAAGGCCATCAGCGTGGTGGCTCCAGCGTGAAGACCAGGCGTGCCCGTAAATAGGTCTACGGTCAAGCCCAGCACAAATCCCAACACTAAAAGTTGCCATTTGGGCATGCTGAAGGGCAACAAAAGAATAAAAGTCAGGTAGATATAGGGGTGGACATAACCGCCTAGGCGGATGTGGTTGATGACGAGCACTTGAAAGAGCACGAGAACAACGAAACGGATGATTTGTAATACGGTTTTGTTCATTGTAGTCTGGCTTTAAGCGAATCGAGCTCGGGTTTGTGCAAATCGTTGATTACATATACATGCCGCAAAGTGGCGAAGTCTGTGGCATAGCGAATCTTGGCCTTGTTCAAGGCGTCGACGGCGGTGGGGTAGAACTCTTCGATAGTGCCTACCAAGAGGTCTTCGGGGAAGATGTGGGAATGTGAGCTAGTCAAAATGGTGTCGCCTGGCTGCAAGACGATATGGGTCGGGATGTCTTCCACCATTCCGTAACGGTAATTGTTCGTCTCCCATTTCAGGCTGGCCAGTTCTTGGCTTTCCTTGATGCGTACGCCGACCACCGACTTGCTGTGAAGCAGGCTCATGACGGAGGCGTAATGTCGGCTCACGTCGGTTACCACGCCCACAATACCGTCAGTCGAGATGACGCTCATGTCGCGCCTGATGCCATCCAACTTACCTTTATTTATAATGATGTAGTTGTTGGCTTGGTTGGTGCTGTTGTTGACGACCTGTGCAGGGATGTATTCATATAGCGTGTCGCCGTTGCTGATGTCATAGGTGCACGTGGTGGTGTCATAGATAACAGAGAGCTGCTTGCGGAGCATGGCGTTCTCTTCCGCCAGCTCTTTGTTGGCTGAATTCAAGCGGAAATAGTTGCCCACCTCGCTGCCCCATTCGTAGATTTTCCCCACGGCGTCGTTGGTGGTGTTCACCATCCAGTTGCGGTGGAAGTTCTGGCTTCGGGCAAGCAATAGGATAGAGATCACCTCGAGCAGGATGAACAAGATGATGACGTGATGCTTGAGAATAAAACGCCGCAGGTTGTACATGGTTGTTTTAATGCTGAATGCAGAATGTTGAATGCAGAATGAGGAGAAACTTGTAGTTACATTACGACATTCCTCATTCCGCATTCATAATTCAGCATTATTTGATTAGGAATGTAAAGCGGTCGAAGTTCTTCAGGGCGATGCCAGTGCCACGGGCTACGGCGCGCAACGGGTCTTCGGCCACGTGGATGGGCAGCTTGGTCTTGGCGTTGAGACGCTTGTCGAGGCCACGCAGCAAAGCGCCACCACCGGTGAGGTAGATACCCGTGCGGTAGATGTCTGCCGACAGCTCGGGCGGAGTCTGCTCCAGGGCGTTGAGCACGGCGGTCTCAATCTTCATGATGCTTTTGTCGAGACAGTGGGCGATCTCGGCGTAGTTGACGCGGATCTCCTTCGGGATACCAGTCAGCATGTCGCGGCCTTGCACGGCATAGTCATCAGGCGGATTGTCCAATTGTGTAATGGCCGAGCCTACCTCAATCTTGATGCGCTCTGCCGTGCGCTCGCCCACGATGATGTTGTGTTGCTTGCGCATGTATTCCTCGATGTCGGCAGTGAAGTCGTCGCCAGCGATGCGGATTGACTTGTTGTTGACGATACCGCCCAAAGCGATGACGGCGATCTCGGAAGTACCACCTCCGATGTCAATAATCATATTGCCTGTAGGCTCCAGCACGTCGATGCCGATACCGATGGCGGCAGCCATAGGCTCATGGATCAGACGCACCTCCTTGGCACCGGCTTGCTCGGCTGAGTCCTTCACGGCACGCTCTTCCACCTCGGTGATGCCCGAAGGGATGCAGATGACCATCTTCAGGCTGGGTGGGAACAGGGTGTTCTTGAAATTGATCATCTTGATCATCTCGCGCATCATGTATTCGGCAGCTTGGAAGTCGGCGATGACGCCGTCGCGCAGCGGGCGGATGGTCTTGATGTTTTCGTGCGTCTTGCCGTGCATCATCATGGCACGCTTACCGACGGCGATGATTTTCTTTGAGTCGCGTTGCATGGCCACAATGGAGGGCTCGTCGACGACTACCTTGTCGTTGTATATGATAATCGTGTTGGCCGTACCGAGGTCAATGGCGATTTCTTTGTTGAGAAACGAAAATACTCCCATAATCTTCAGTTGTTAATTGTCAGTTGTTCAGTTGTCAGTTAATTGTTCCGTTGTAGAGACGTAGCGCGCTACGTCTGTACCATCATTCGTTAATGTCTAAAATGTCTAAATCCGGTAAACACCATGCCGATGCCGTTTTCGTTGCAGCAGTCGATGGATTCTTGGTCGCGCACCGAGCCGCCGGGCTGTACGATAGCAGTGATGCCCGCTTCGTGGGCCAGCTCAACGCAGTCCTTGAAGGGGAAGAAGGCATCGGAAGCCAAGACGGCACCTTTGAGGTCGAAGTCGAACGAACGGGCCTTCTCGATGGCTTGGCGCAAGGCGTCGACGCGCGAGGTCTGCCCGATGCCCGAGGCATAGAGTTGCTTGCCTTTGGCGAGGACGATGGCGTTTGAACGGCTGTGCTTTACGATCTTGTTGGCGAAAATCATGTCTTCCACCTCGTCGGCTGTAGGTGCCTTGGTGGTGATGACCTTGAAATCGTCAGCGGTCTCTGTGTGGAGGTCGCGGTCCTGCACAAGGTAGCCGTTCAGGGCGGTTTTCACGGTTTGTGGCCTGTATTGGTCGGCTTTCAGGCGCAACACGACGCGGTTCTTCTTGGAGAAGAGCAGGTCGAGCACGCCGTCTTCATACTTGGGAGCCACGATGACTTCGATGAAGAGTTTGTTGATCTCTTCAGCGGCAGCCATATCGATGGGGCGGTTGCACACCAACACGCCGCCGAAGGCCGACACGGGATCGCCAGCCAAAGCGGCAAGATAAGCTTCTTTCACGGTCTTACGACAGGCGATGCCACAGGGGTTGTTGTGCTTGAGGATAGCGAAGGTAGGTTCGTCGAACTCACGGATGAGGTTGAGGCCTGCGTCGAGGTCGAGCAAGTTGTTGTACGACAACTCCTTGCCGTGCAGTTTCTCGAACATGGCATCCAAGTCGCCATAGAAGGTGCCTTTCTGGTGCGGGTTTTCGCCATAGCGAAGCGTGGTGCCTTCCTCTTCGGTAATGCGCAGAGGCTTGTTGTCGTCGTCTTTCACGAACCAGTTCATGATGGCACTGTCGTAGTGCGAGCTCACGCCAAAGGCGTAGGCGGCAAAACGACGGCGGTCGTCGAGGGAGGTCTCACCCTGCTGGTCTTTGAGCAGCTGGATGAGTTCTTCATAGTATTTCTGTGAGGGCACAATCAGCACATCGTTGAAATTCTTGGCACCAGCGCGGATGAGCGAGATGCCACCGATGTCGATCTTCTCAATGATGGCAGAGGCGTCTTCGGTCTTGGCTACCGTCTCCTCAAAGGGATAGAGGTCGACGATGACGAGGTCGAAGGGCGGGATGTCATACTCCTGCATCTCCTTTTGGTCCGACTCCAGCTGGGTGCGACCCAGGATGCCGCCAAACACTTTGGGATGGAGGGTCTTCACGCGTCCGCCCAAGATGGACGGATAGCCCGTGAGCGACTCGACGGTCTTCACCGAAGGGTCAAGAGGCTTGATAAAATCGTACGTGCCTCCCGTGGAGTACGATGGTGTCGATGCCCGTTTTATAAAATACTGATATTAAAGCAGTTTTAATCTTTTTCAAGGGTAGAAAGTTTAGGTGATTTTAAACTGCAAGATTACCAAAAATATGCACACCGCGCAAGGGTCAAAAGCATTTTTTTTGAACAAAGATTTCAACAATTTTGAAACAAAAACCCTTATGTAGAATCATAGAAAAAATGTAAAAATAATTGTTTGAGAATGAACACGATAAAAGAAAATATGATTATAAACTGCAAAAACTTTCGGCAGATATGATTTTTCTTTTTATTTTTACCGATTCAAAACTACGCGGATGGAAACAAAGTGGATATTACACCAACCTGTTGACAAACAACAAGTTGACGAGATTGTCAAGGTGCTCGGTATTGACGAGAACCTTGCCACTTTGCTTGTCCAACGTGGAATTACCAATTACGAGGAAGCCAAGACTTTCTTCCGCCCGTCGCTCTCGCAACTGCACGACCCTTTCCTGATGACCGACATGGACAAGGCCGTCGACCGCGTGCTGCAAGCCATCAACAACGGTGAGAAGCTTTTGGTCTATGGCGACTACGATGTAGACGGCACCACGGCCGTTGCTGTGGTCTACACCTACCTGAAGCCCTTTTTCAAGAAGAAAAAGATCGAGTTTTATATCCCTGACCGCTATGAAGAAGGCTATGGTATCTCCTTCAAGGGCATCGACTATGCGGCCGATAATGGCTTTAAGCTGGTCATCGCCCTCGACTGCGGCATCAAGGCCAACGAACGCATTGATTATGCCAACGAGCGTGGCGTCGACTTCATCATCTGTGACCACCACCGTCCGGGCGATGTCATTCCCAACGCGGTGGCCGTGCTCGACGCCAAGCGTCCCGACTGCCACTATCCCTACGACGAGCTCTCGGGATGTGGTGTGGGCTTCAAGTTGGTGACTGCGCTCTCGATGCGAGGCTTGGGTACCATCGAACAGGTCTATGATTTGATCGACCTCCTGGCCGTGAGCATCGCTGCCGACATCGTTCCCATCACTGGCGAAAATCGTGTGTTGGCCCATTTCGGCCTGAAGCAGCTGAACAAGAAACCGCGTCCAGGCATCGAGGCCATTCTTCAACATGCCAATATCTACCGCCGTGACGAAGACCAGGTGGAAGATGAAGAGAATGTGTTGACCAGGGAGTTGACCATCAGCGATTTGGTGTTCCTCATCGGACCACGCATCAATGCCGCCGGCCGCATCGCTAAAGCCTCCGACTCGGTGCGCCTGCTCATCGCTGACAAGAAGGACCATGCCGAGAAACTGGCCGCCTCCATCAACGACCTCAACGATGAACGACGCGAGTTCGACAACCGCATCACCGACGAGGCTCGTGGCATGATAGAAGACGACCAGGAACTGCGTGACGCCAAGAGCACCGTGGTGTATAACGCAAAATGGCACCGTGGCGTCATTGGCATCGTGGCCTCGCGCCTTACCGACTTCTACTATCGTCCCACCATTGTCCTGACCCGCGCCAATGGCCTCATCACTGGCTCGGCACGCTCGATCAAAAATTTTGATATCTACGATGCCATCGACAATTGCTCCGACCTGCTTGAGCATTTCGGCGGCCATAAATATGCGGCTGGCCTGTCCATGAAGCCGGAGAATCTGCCAGAGTTCCGCCGCCGTTTCGAGGCTTATGTGGCCGAACACCTTGTCGCCGAGGACTTTGTGCCTGAGCTTGAAGTCGACCTGAAGATTGATTTCCGCAACATCACGGCCAAGTTTATGCGCATCCTCAACCAGTTTGCACCTTTCGGACCAGGCAATATGGCTCCCGTGTTTTGGACCGACAATGTTGTTGACGCTGGTGGCTCACGCCCCGTGGGCGGCCATCGTCACTTGAAGCTTACCGTATCTCAAATAGGTGATGCCGAGCAAGGCGTGGCACCGTTCTCGGGAATTGCATTCCAAAAGGGCGACCTCTTCGAGCGCATCCACGCGGGCGAACCTTTCAGCATCTGCTATCATTTGGAATACAACACTTGGCAAGGCAAAACCAACCTCCAGCTTAATGTGAAAGACATTAAGTTTGCAGAGGATCTTTGATTTTTATTGCTTGACCACCTTCCTGAAAACCATCCTTCCATCAGCGAATTGTATCTTCACCAAATACATCCCCGAAGGATATCCATTTATATCCAAGTCAAAAATGGAGTCTGAAGGCGCAGTTTCCTGTAACACATTTCCCATCAAGTCTAGAATTTGGCAATGGGATGCATTTTCCGATAAGGTAATATGCATCTTACCTGAAGTAGGATTGGGATAAATGGCAATACTTGAGTTTTCAAAGAATTGGTCAACCTTCGTCAAGTCATCGCCAGTAGTCCAGTTTTCGGGCAAACTGTTGTCGGAATCGAGGTCTTTGAGTTCGAGATAAGGACCGTTGCCGTCGGCTTCCATAGGCCAGGGTAGGCTGTCGGAGTAATGCACCTGGTCGATGACATTGCCCCAAGCGTCAGCCAACACGAGGTTCTCCGACTTGTTGGAGAGTTTGCGCGTGTATTGTCCAAAAGGCGTGGTGTTGTAATATTCTGTGAACATCAACGAGTCGGAGCAAAGCACGATGGCTTGGCGACCTTCGATATGAGTTCTTTTTGGAAATCGATAGGTAATGCCCAACTCGCGAAAATATATGCCCGTCAAGTCCACTTCCTCATCGCCGTTGTTGGTGATCTCTATGAACTCGAATTTGTCGCCGTCGATACCCCACCAATCCATAGGATGATAGTGGATCTTGGAGATGACCAAAGGCGGCAGGTCGACATCGGCGCAGCCCTCGTAGGTGCCAATGTGTTGGTTCAGCCAGTTAATGCGTTGCTGCAGCCATGTCTTCATGTCATTAACATATTGATCGTGCTGTTGCATTTGGTGCCAGCGTTGGTTGTCGCGAGCGATGCCCTCGGCAATCACCGCATCGATTTCGTCGATGCGGTTACAGACGAAGTCATAGTTCAAGGGTTGTCCAGGTTCGGTGAGCTCAAACCAGCGCTTGGCCATATAGCATCGGAAGAGGTCCGTGTCAAATAAGTCTTTCCAAAACTTCGGACCATTATTATCTTCGTTGCTAAATTGCCACACATCGTAACGGCTGCGGTTGCCGAAGGCATCGTAGCCGAAGGCGAGGTTATAGTCCCATACTGGCCCAGCTCGCAGTTTGCCGAGTCTGTCTTTATGGAAAAAGGTGCTGAGTCCATAGACATCCACATTGGAGGTGTATTCCGCAATCATCATGAAATCGACAAAAGAAGGGATGTCAATGACGGAAGGGATGCCCGATGCAATGGAAGTTTGATGTTGGTTGGCCACCGAGGCGAGGTCGGTAAACACGCCGTGGATGTAGTTGTTTTGTGCATCAGTGATGTCGGCGGGCTTGGGATAGTGATGGATGAAGTCGACATAGTTACCCCACCAGCCGCCATAACTCGGCATCGTCCAGGCCACAGGGTCACCGCCGGTGGTCTTGTCGGCCTTGGTGATGTAGCCGCCGGTCACTTCAGGATAGTTGTTGCAGGTTGGGTCCATCTCCTCGATGTTGACACGGTTCTTGTCTGGCTTGATCTTCTCCATGAAAGCATACAACCCCTTGTAGTCGCCGTTGATGACCACCTCGCAATACACGCTTCGTGAGGCGTATTGTCCGAGACGGTTCGAGAGTTCGTAGGCCAACACATCGCGCATTCCCGTCTGGTCGTAAGCCAATGAGTTGAGCACCCAGTCGTTTTCGGCTGGCATTCCTAAAATACTGACATTGCGGTTGGTAATGTCATTGTCTTCGCGTGTTTCGAGGGCGTATGGCTTTTTGTTGAACATGGTCTGCGACGAGCTGCCGCGTCGTTCGATGCCAATGCGACCGTCGTAGTTGAGCAACTCTGGGTTGTCGATGTCGCTCATATAGTTACGCGAGCCGTCTTGATGCCAAATGATTTTCATCGTACCCGGCACTTTAGGCTCGTCAGGGATGTTGATGCCTCCGTCAATCTCGATGACCACGATGGGCAGGTTGCTATCTGTGAAGGTCTGCGCCATGACGGTGAAGGTCATAAGCAATAGCAACAGGACCGATGTCGTTTTTTTTAGTTTCATAGGTTATTTCCAGAATTGCCACCATTTCTTCTGACGTCCTTCGACTACGCGTGCGTAACGGTTGCGCGACCTACGCAAGGTGGAGAATTTGGTGACGGAGCCCGCATTGGGACCTTTCAGGTTAAGGATATGGGATCGTGAAGCCACAAAACCACCTTCGTCGGCGTCTTCAATGTCGCCGTATTTGTTTTTCTTCGAAGCGTAGACGATGACATTGTCGATGAACCAGCTAGTGACATAGGCGCCATGCCCAGAGAAATAAAGGCAAAACTGTGGCGAGCGGGTGCCCCATTCCTCCATGTCGAAAGTGAGAAGGTATTGGCTTTGCTGAATGGCTCCCGTCACGGTGTCTTCCCAGATGCTCTCCCAATCCTCGCCGTTGGGCGAGATGCCAATGCCGATGCGCACATCAAGTTCGCCCTGTGTGGCTTCAAGACAATGATTGAACTGGAAGTTGATGAAGTCGTATTTTTCCAACTCGACGATGGGTGTCACCAAACGCGTGGTGCCTTCAAAGTTGAAGTCGGGATACATCTGCATCTCACGCGGCTTGCATCCCGCATAGGTTGTGTTGGAGATGTACCACACCACCCAGTCATCGCCCTTCGCATCCCAGCCTTCTTCGAGCCAAGGGTTGAAGAAGCCCTCACACAACACCACATCGCCTTGCTGCGCGAAGAGCGGCAAAGTGAAGATGACCATAAGCAGTGTGAGTAGACGTCTTTTCATCCAAACTTTTGATTTAAGTTGCTTTTATGAATTTGGGACAAAAATAGGAAAAATCTTAAACTCTTTTCTTTTACGGTGCGTTTTTCTTATTTTTGCGGCATAAACGGACAAACACTATGGCAAAAGAGAAAACCGCCTTTTTCTGCAAGGAATGCGGCAACGAGTCACCGAAATGGTTTGGAAAATGTCCCGCCTGTGGCGCGTGGAACACCTGCGTGGAAGAAACCGTCGTCACGGGAAAAGACAGCAAATCGGTGAAGAAAAGCGTCGGATTGGAGATGGACAAAGGCCTGCCTACGCCTATCAATGAGATTGGCAACGCCAAGGAGCAGCGCATCATATTGCCTTATGAAGAACTCAACCGCGTGCTCGGTGGCGGCTTGGTGCTCGGCTCCTTGACCCTCGTAGGCGGCGAACCTGGCATCGGCAAGTCGACTTTGCTCTTGCAGACAGCCTTGCAACTCGCAGGAAGAAAGGTACTTTATATCTCGGGCGAGGAGAGCCAGACCCAGATCAAGATGCGGGCCGAGCGCATCGGTATCCACAACACCGACTGTCTCATCCTCACCGAGACTAACACCCAAGAGATTCTGAAGCACTTCAAGAATGTGCAGCCCGATATTGTGATTGTCGACTCCATCCAGACGCTCGAATCGCCCTATGTGGACGCCACGGCGGGCAGCCTCTCGCAGATTCGTGAGACAGCCGCTGAGATGAACAAGATCGCCAAGGCCTATCAGGTGCCGGTGTTCCTTATTGGCCACATCACCAAGGACGGCAGCATCGCTGGACCGAAGATTCTGGAACACATTGTTGACACGGTGTTGCAGTTTGAAGGTGACCGCCACTATGGTTTCCGCATCCTGCGCACCATCAAAAACCGCTTCGGGTCGGCCTCCGAGTTGGGCATCTTCGAGATGAATGCCACTGGGCTCCGCGAGGTGACCAACCCCAGCGAAATCTTGTTATCGCAGCGCGATGAGGAAGTGAGTGGCATCGCCATCGCCGCCACTATGGAAGGCCAACGCCCCATGCTCATCGAGACACAGGCCTTGGTGAGCAGCGCGGCCTACGGCACGCCACAACGCTCTGCCACGGGCTTTGACATCCGCAGGATGAATATGTTGTTGGCAGTCTTGGAAAAGCGTGCAGGTTTCCGCCTCTCCGTGAAAGATGTGTTCCTAAACATCGCAGGTGGTCTCCATGTGGATGACCCCGCCATTGACTTGGCGGTCATCGCGGCAGTGCTTTCCTCGAATGCCGACATCCCCATCCCTTCACGTTATGCCTTTGCTGCAGAGGTGGGTCTCTCGGGCGAGATCCGTGCCGTCACTCGCATCGAAGCCCGTATCGCCGAAGCCGACAAGTTAGGTTTTGAGAAGATCTTTGTCTCGAAGTATAATGCCAAGGGATTGGACACCAAACGCTTTAAGATTCAGGTTATCCCCGTGGCTTCGGTTTACGAGTTGGGAGCGGAGTTGTTTGGGTAAGGCAATTTTTACTTTAGAAAAGGAGCGACGAATACGATTTTGGAAAAGTCGTTTTCTTCGGCAAATTCCTTGACACAGGTTTCTAAATCTTTAAAGTAATTTGTGTTGGTTTGCATATCATCATCTTTACAGAAAAGAGTCAATCCGTTTGCACGAGTGTATTGGAAAAAATGCCAATTATTAATACCTCCTTCAATAATAGTTGGGTAATGTTGTCTTAAATCCCTAACGCTTTTTCTAAACCGTGCTACAAACTCGTCATTTCTTGATTTCCAAGATATTCTACCCGACAAATCATAATACCTTGGCGAAAACAAAAATATTTCATTAGGATTAGTTACATCATCATACCAATGGCATGGTGAATATGAATCAATCTGGTTATAATAGATTGTGTCTTTTGCCAAAGCAATCAATAATGTGGAATCTTCACAAAGCCATGTTAGGTCGTTTTGGTTTTTCAAGAAAAAGCGTAATAGAACGGCTTCAGCTCGGAAATCGGGTGAACATAAAAACTCATCATCTTGTGAAATAGGAACCGTGTCGTAATTAAGCAACTTCTCTGTTCCTGAATACTCGATCAATTCTTCCAAATTAGGGGGAAATCTAAAATAGTCTTGGATATAGTATTCAATTAAGCCAGACCAGCAAGCTCCCATAAAGATAAGATCGGGTTTTTCTCTTACAAGAGTGTCTTTGTTAACCAATACCAATAATTCTTTTTCCGCCCAAGGATAGGAATAATTGTCTTTAGTCCATGGATCAGAATAGACAAACTTCCATTGAATTCTTTTTTTCTCTTTTTGGAGATAATATAAAGTTGTCTTGATACTATCTATTTCGGGATAATCATTCCAGCTCTCCAAATACACATTACAATAGTTTAGCAACTCTTCTGTTGAGGTTGGATATTCATAATAACGATGGTAATAAGACTCGATTAAATCTCCTAAAAAAGGATATTTTTCTTCGTTCGACAACTGATTTTTGGCACAAGATATTGTGAAAATACTGACAAGTAAGATGAATACAAACTTTTTCATAGGATTTGATTTTTTTATGGCAAAAATATAAAAAAACAAAACAAGAGTTGAGAAAACATAAACCAAGTAAGAAAAATCTAATTCGTTCTCGGCATAATCTCACCAAAACACCAAGATTACGCCAAAAATCTCACCATTTGACAACAACTAGAATACCGCTGCCGCATTCCGAATCTTCGCCATCCATCGGATGACATCCTTGTCTTTTCGAGCCATCTGAAGATTGTATTTGGTTTGGATACGCATCAACAACTCTGCGGGCAGACCGAGAGCCGCCTCAAAGAGCAAGGCAGTGTTGGTGGTAAGAGGGCGATGGGCATTGAGCAGTTCGTTGAGCACGGAATAAGACATACCCACATTTTGGGCAAACTCGCGCTGCGAGATGCCACGGTCTTCCAATTCGTCTTTGATAATCTCCCCAGGGTGTATAAATCTGAAAGGAGTCAGATTATTGGCAATCATTTCATCCTTAATTCCTTCAACGTGTATCATAGTTTCTTCATTCATAAACAACGCCCGTCAACAACTTGTTGGCAGGCGTTGTGTCTATTTTTTGCCCAATCCTAATAGAACGGGAAGAAGAAGAAATAGGCGGCTACCCATTCACGGGGAATGCCTGGGGCTTTGCCCGAGTAGGAACCGGAACTGTTGCGCACCGTACCGTCACTTTCAACCTTGCCGATGCTGGAGCCGCTGCTGTTGCGTACCGTGCCGTCGCTATCGAGCTTGCCAATGCTGGAACCAGAGCTGTTGCGGAAGGTGCCGTCACGGTCAATCTTTCCGATGCTGGAGCCGCTGCTGTTGCGGATGGTGCCGTCGCTGTCGAACCTACCGACGCTGGAGCCACTGCTGTTGCGGATGGTGCCGTCGCTCTCAATCTTGCCGCAGCTCGAACCGCTGCTGTTGTAGACGGTCTGCGCCATCGCGCCTGAAGCCATCATCGTGACTATGGCTAGGATGATAATTCGTAATGCTTTCATGATCATTTTTGTTTTATAGGTGAGCGTTCATTGGCTAATCGAAGAAAAAGAAGAAATAGGCCGCTGCCCATTCTTTAGGGACGCCTGATACTCTGCCGATGCTGGAGCCGGAGCCGTTGCGCACCGTGCCGTCGCTTTCGACCTTGCCGATGCTGGAGCCACTACTGTTGCGCACAGTACCGTCGCTGTCGAGTTTGCCAATCCTGGAACCGCTTTTGCTCCAGAAGGTGCCATCGCGGTCAATCTTGCCGATCTTGGAGCCACTACCGTTATACACGGTGCCGTCGCTGTTGATCTTGCCGATGCTGGAACCGCTTTTGCTGTACACGGAGCCGTCGGACCTAATGGAACCACAGTTGGAACCGCTGCTGCTGTAAACCGTCTGGGCCATTGCGCCCGAAGTCATCATGATGGCAATAGCCATGATCAAAATACGTAATGCTTTCATTTTTCTTTCAGTTTTGTGTTATTATTCGATGCAAAAATAAAAACAAAAACCATTCCAAACAAACGGTCGTGAAAAATTTGCTATCAACATGTCATGGAGTCTCTTATGCGCACATACGGTAAGAAGGACGGCTGTCCATGACAAGCTTGCGCAGCTTGTCATGGACGCGCTTCAGGCGTTTGTGGACGGCTTGGGGGCTGACCGACAGCAGGTCGGCGATGTTCTGAAGCGTCATGGCATCACCGTCGAAGCCGTAGTAGCAGCGGATCAGCCAGCGTTCGTCAGGCTTTAGTCGCCCCAGGACCTCCGCCACGGTTTCCTGCTGTTTGCGTTGCTCCCATTCCCAGTGTTCCAACAGCTTCGCCAGTTCGTAGACCTCGGTGTCACCCCCAGTCTCGTCGTTTCTGACGAGGCATTTTCTGGTTTGTTGTTCGTTGACTTTCACGGGAAACATATTCCTGATTTCGGCCAACATGGCATTTCTGATGCAAGTCGTGGCATAGGTCTTAAACGACGCCTCACGTGAGGCATCATAGGTGTGGGCTGCGGCAACAAGGGCCTCGTGGCCAGCTCCGACGAGGTCGTCCTCCGTCAGCCAGTCGCAGTTGGTGTTCTTCTTCATTATTTGCTTGGCCATTCTGACGACCAAGTCCATGTGGGTTTCGACAAGCATGTGGTTGTTCTCCATGGGTGACTGTTTTTTTTTGTTTATATTATTGTTAACCAGTTGTTTATCTCATTTTTAGGCAAGGCAAAAAAGGGCACAAACCTAAAGAAGCCGTAAAAAAGGTCAAATGCTGTGAGTCATAATCTTTATAAAAGAGCCAGAACAGTCAAAAATCCTATCAGATCTTTTCGTTTTTTTATCATTTTTTCTCGCTCCTTATTCGAAACACATAACTTGGCTTTTACCCTTAGTCCAAAACAAAAAAAAGTTGAAAAAAGTTTTGGTAACCCTTTTATGCTTGTTTGTATCGCGGTTACCATGGGGAAGACCCATGACTTTTTTTGGAGCCATGGGTCTTTGGGAGTCTAACTGTTGAATCCAATCGGCCTGCGATTGCCACCTGTTCGTCCCGAGATTTGCTCCTTTATACAAATCTCCTCGATACGGGCAAGGTCGGGTGTGTCACCGAAGAGCAGGTGGTCGACCATGACTTTGCGCGCGATGTTCTCAATCTGGCCACCGCTGAAGTCGAAGGAGCGTGCCAGCCAGCGGGCATCGGCCGTGTTGAGGTCGGGTAAGAAAACCTTCCAGATGTGGGTCTTTGCCTCAACGCTAGGCTGGTGAAACTCCACCTTATATAAAAAGCGTCGGTCGAAAGCGCTGTCGAGATTGCATGTCAAGTTGGTGGTGGCTATCATGATGCCATCGATGTTCTCCATAGCCTCCAGCAGGATGTTCTGGATGGCGTTCTCGGTCTTGTCGATGCTGGGGTTGCTGCCGCCGATGCTGGTGCGCACCGAGAGGATGGCGTCGGCCTCGTTGATGAGCAAGATGGGGATTTTTGGCGAACGTTTCACCAGTTGCGCGTAGTTCTCGAAGATGCTTTTGACTATCTTTTCGGTCTCTCCATACCACTTGTCACGAATTGAGGAGATGTCGACTTGCATGATGTCGCGACCTGTGGCGCGGGCCAGTTGTAAGGCAGTCTCGGTCTTTCCGGTGCCTGGGGCACCATAGAAGAGGCAGTTGAATCCCTTGCGCAGGTTGGCTTTCTCTAGACGCTTGCGGATAGAGGTCAGCTTCTTGTCTTCGAGTAAGCCAAAGAGGGTGTTGATTTGGCCTTCGTCCTCATCGCAGTAGTACATAGGTTTGGGCTTGATGTCTTTGCTGCGAATGACATCGCTGTTTGGCGTTTCGGCTACTATTTCGCGTTTTGGGACATCGTACTCTTTGAGCAGCAGTTTGCGTGCTTTGTCGGTGAGTGCGAAGACGTCGCGCGAGAAGAAGTCATCGACCTTCCTGTGTTCCAGCAGACCCTCCGTGATGAAGGGATGCTTGCCGTTAAGGATGGCTTCCTTAAATTCGTAATAGTCTTCGATGAGGTCGTCAAAGTAGTTAAGCGGGATGCCGTCCTGCTTGTCTTTGACGAGAGCTTTGCAGTAGGTGAGGATGACCATCTTGGCTTCGTCATCGACCTGGAGATTGTTGATGGTTTGTGCGATTTCCAGATGCTGGTTTGCCCGGATAAGCTCCATGGTCTCTTGCAACAGCTCTTCGGCGTCCATTTCACGGTTTTTTTCGTTGTCGACGACTAATGAGCGAAAATGGCTCATGAAGTCAGCAGCACTCAAACCAGTAATGTTGATAACGGGTAAGGGTTGGTTTTTGCAGAGGGCGAGGCGGGCCTTCTCCGTCAGGCACATGTTGCCTCGGTTGAAGCCACCGCTGTTGCGGATGTAGCGGCGTCGACGCAAACCTGTCAGCTCGTCCCAATGACGCATGATGGTGATGCTGGTGCATTGAAAATAATGCTGCAAGTCGCTGTCGTCAAGACTTCTTCCTGGCATGGAGATGAAAGGACATAATAATACAGTTTGTACAGGGGTGATAACCAATTCGTTGGCTACCGATTCTATCAAGAGTTTATGGCTCTTGAAGAAGGTGTTGTCAAGACCACAGCTTTTGGTCAACTCGATAAGGTGTTCCAACTTGTCCAAGAGGGTCATGGACTTGAGTTGCGTCTTGTTCAGAGGCATCTCTTGTGTGTTTTTTTCCTGGGTGGTGTCGCCGTCGAAGTCGTCGTCATACAAGAAGTCGGATGAAGGTCTGCGTCTCATGGTGGTAGGTTTTGTTAATCTTTATATTGTTCTGGTGCATTCCTTATTCTATAGTGGCATTGAACCGTTTTTTCAACCTTGAAATGAAAAAAAACGCCAAAAAAGAGAATTGTTTTTTCTTTGGGCCCTATTCGCCATTAATTACCTATCTTTGCCAAAAATCGAGTATGGATTCAGAAAAGATCATATTGGGCATCGACCCTGGCACGATGGTGATGGGCTATGGCGTTATCCACGAGCAGGGTAAGCAGATGGAACTCCTTACGATGGGGGTTATCAACTTGAAAAAGCTAGAAAACCAAGCGCTTAAGCTAAAGAAGATTTTTGAGCGCGTGCTGGAAATCATTGATGAGTACCATCCTGATGAACTGGCCATCGAAGCACCTTTCTTTGGGAAGAATGTGCAGTCGATGCTGAAACTGGGACGCGCCCAAGGCGTGGCCATGGCAGCCGCACTCTATCGCGACATCCCTATCTTCGAGTATTCGCCGAAGACCATCAAGCAGAACATCACGGGCAACGGCAATGCTTCGAAGGAACAGGTGGCCAAGATGGTGCATTTCATCCTCAAGACCGAGGAAGACCCCCAATTTTTTGATGCCACTGATGCCGTGGCTGCGGCAGTGTGCCACTCCATCTCGAAGGGCAAGGATGTGAATTATACCAAACACACCACAGAGAAGGCCAAGGCGCACCGTCGCCCCGATTGGAGCCAGTTTATCGCCGAGAATCCGGATAGAATAAAGAAATCATAATAAGTAAATGAGCAAAAGCCGTCAGCAGTCAGCCTTGGTGCTACCAAGCTGAAAACTGATGGCTGATTGCTTACAGCTAAGAAGCTAATGAAGTTTGATTAATCACAACTCAGACGACAGATGGTATTTCCCGCTGCCGTAGGTTTTCACCTCATAACCGTTTGCCGTAGGCAGACAGACCTCTGCTGTAGTGTTGGCAGGGATGGTGAAATCCCATTCAAATCGTTTGCCTTCGCGTTTCCAATTGCTTTCTATGCGACCTGAAACAGAGTTGTAGGCACAATTCACAACATCCAGTCCCTCAATGGGATAAGGCTTGAGTTGGATTTTGCTATAGCCTGGCTCCAAGGCACGGATGCCGCCGAGGTATTCGTATTCCCAAAGGATGAGGTCACCGAGGAGCATCACATGATTACCCGAGTTCATGGCGGGATCGGCGGTATTGCCATTCCAAAGTTCCCAAATGGTGGTAGCACCGTTACGATACATGTACCCCCAGCTCGGATAGGAGTCATTGGACGCAATCTTTAGCGCAAGGTCGCCGTGACCATATTCCGTCAGGCAACGCATCAGCTGCTGGATGCCGACCACGCCCGTCGAGACATGGCCGCCACATTCGTTCTCGGTCTTGTCTACAATGCTTTCCATCACCTTGTCTTCCAGTCCTTTGGGTACCATTCCAAACCACAATGGTAGGATGTTTGCCGTGACCGTATTGTTGGCGTAGACGCCCGTCACGCGGTTGAAATACTTGTCGTTGAAGGCGATGGTGGAAGTGGTGATTTCCTTCTGGAAGAAGGCCACATCTTCGTCGAAACCTAAAATCTCGGCGAACTTGGCCATCTTGCCACAGAGGTAGCAGTAGAACGGCGTGGAGATGACCGTCGCATCGGTGATGCGGGTCGCGTCGTTGGAGTGGATGAGCTCGAGAGATTCGGGCGGCATGCACCAGTCGCCGTAGGTGTCGCGGGGCATGAGGCCAGCCCGCATGTAGTCGTTCTTCATGTGCAGCATCCACTTTTTCCAAGCCGCATAGTGTTGGCGGATGGGCTCCACATCGCCAAAACGGGTGTAGAGCATATCCGTAACGGTGACCATGGCGCCAGGCCAGGTCATGTTGTCGGTATAGCCGCGCCAATAGGGCGGGATGACATTGGCCAACGAGCCATTTTCCTGTTGGCTGTCGTCGCCATCGGTGAGCCACTTGGCGTAGAGTTGGTGGTTATTGAAGATATACGACTCGCCGTAGTTACCCGTAGTGCGATCGCCTGTCCAGCCCATGCGTTCATCGCGTTGCGGGCAGTCGGTGGGCATGGAGCGGTAGTTGCCGCGAATGCCCCAATAGGCATTGTGATACACTGCGTTGATGATTTCATTGGAGGTCTCGAACGAGCCCGTGACGGGCATCTCGTCGTAGATGACCCAGCCCTCGAAGTCGTCCAAATTGGGCGTCTCACGTAGGCCGGAGATTTCAACATAGCGGAAACCATGGTAGACGAACATTGGATGCCAGTGTATTGTTGATTGTTGGTTTGTAGAGACGCGGCGCGCCACGTCTCTACAGTCAACAATAAAACGATCGGTGTTTTCGGAACTGCGGAGGTTGGCGGTATAGAGAAGGCTGTCGGGGGTGAGTAGTTCGGCATAACGCAGGGTGATGATGTCGCCGGGTTGTTGGCCGCGGGCCTTCATGTCGATGAAACCGACCATATTTTGGCCCATGTCTAGGTACCATTTGTCGCCTTTTTGGAACATACTGACCGGTTTCAACTTCTCCATCACGGTGATGTTGGGATTGGGCTGAGGACTGAGTTGACCTTCGGGGGCTTCTACAAGTTCGGCTTGATGCCATGCGGAATCATCGTAGTTGGCTTGGTTCCAGTTGCCAAGGTCGAAGTTTCCGTCGTAGGTCTCGCCATCCCATTCGTTGGCGGTGCGGATGGGGCCACGGTTGGTGATTTTCCAGGTCTCGTCGCTGACGATGGTCTCCTTTTGGCCATCCTTATACGTCACTTCGAGTTGCAGAAGAAGTCGTGGCGTGCCGAAGCCAAACACATGGTCTGTGCCGTCCCAATTGGGGTTGGCGGCGTTGTAGCGGAGCGAAGTATAGCGTCCGCCTTCAAGGATGATGCCTACGGCGTTGTCGCCTTGCTGGAGCATTTTGGTCACATCATAGGTGTTGAAATACACGCGCTTGGAGTACCAGGAAAGCGTAGGCTTCAGCAGTTCCTCGGGCGCGATTTCCCGTCCATTGAGGTAGGCGCTATAAACGCCCATGCCGCTGACATAGAGCCTCGCCTCGCTGACCTCGTATTTGAGGACAAAATCCTTGCGAAGATAACGCGCTGCCAAACGGGTTTTACCGACCAGCACATCGTCGTCAAACTCATGGCCAATCCATTTCGCCTGCCAGTCCTCTTGGTTCAACAGACTGATTTCAAACGATTTGACTTCGCTTGCAAGCTTGGCTTTCTTTCCACCTTTGGCCATCACCGTCGTGATGACTTTCCAATAGGCTTTGTCGCGGCTTTGCAATTCCACGCCTTCGTATGGGATATAGAGCATTTGGCTTGAAGGAATCACGCCTGAATCCCAAAGGTCACCGATGCCTTTTTGGGCATTTTCAGCAGTGGTAGCCACGATGATGCGGTAGTTTTGTTGCATGACCTCACTTTCTGTGGTGGTTTTTTCTTCCTCACTTTGGCGATTGGTCCCGTAATTCCAGCTGAAGCGCGGCTGCGCCGTGGCCAAAGGCTGCTCATGGACTTGTTGCTCCACATTGGGGTTGGTGATGCTGATGTTGAGCTTGTCATTGCATGCAAAAAGCAATAGGGATGTTGCTGCAAGTGTGAGGAAGAATAGGAGTCGATATTTCATGATGATTTGTTTATCAAATGTTTATTGTTCGTTCTGAATTACAAATCCGATTGAACGGCTGGTTTCCAAACAAACAATTGCATTGCCCCCGCAAGTGCCCGAATTAGTTCCAGCAAGTCTTCGGCGGGCGCGTAAACGGTCATGCAAGTGTCGTCGCGTCCTAAAGTAATGAGGGCTTCTGATGTGCCGACGAGGATGCATAAATTATCCTGATTGCCTTTGACAAGGTCGGCGAGTCTCTCTGGGTCAGGGTTGACGAGGCCTTCGGTGTCGTCGCCTATGAACAAACGCAAATCATAGTAACAATACAGCTTCAACAGGATGTCGGAGAACCGTTCCCGTAGGACAACATAGCGCGATGGTTCTAGATAATAGTCTTCTACGGAGAAAAACCTTCCTCCGACATTTTCTGGAACCTGTTTGGGCAGGAAATCCACAAAGCATTATCTGGATGGTGTTTTCATCGATTTCTTTGACTTCCTCCCACGGGCCAACCTTCTCGCCCAGCAATTCGCCTTCGAGGCCCGTATCGGTCATGTTCTTGCCATCTTCGACCTTCCAATGCTGTTCTCCCATGAACATCATGCCGTCTCTTAATTCAAGTTGGCCGGCCTTCACGGCGGCATCCACTTCGGCTTGGCTGACACCTTCAGGCAAGGGAGTCAACATGGTAATCGTGCCGTCTTCGCCGAACACATACACCATATTGGCCATAAAGCGTGTGTCCTTGTCGAGATCGTCCTTTGCAAGGATGTCTTCTACCTTGGCCCAATCCATAGTGCCTTTTTCTGCGTTGAAATCAATCATCTCTGCAGCTTTCCATTTTCCAATCAGATTAATCATAGTTTGTTCCTTTCGTTATTAGTTTGACATAAGTAAGTTATTGTAATGGTTGTTTGTTATTCTTTTCTTTAGTAATCTTCGCAATGATATTGGCCGATTTTGATGTCGGAGAGTTTTTTGAGAGGAAGTTTTTTGAGGGTGGATGTTGTTCTCCTCTTCTCCTCGTCGTTGATGCCAGATTCGGTTTCCTTTTGGTATGTCAATAAATTGTACGATTCTATAGTATAGGGTTCGTATTGGCAGTCATATCCGATGAGATACAAATCGTCATCTTGATAACGAACTGTGTAATCATCACCGCCAGAAGCGCCGCGATTATTGATCCACTCGGTTTCAATAACTATTGTGCCATCTTCATAGATTGAAACACCCTCAAGAAAACTCTTTGCATACTCGTTCTGAACAGTGAAAGTTTTTTCATATATCACATTGTTTTTTGCGTCAAAGCAATAAACCGTGATGGTTTTAGATTTAGAGCCATATCGGACCAAATCATCGATGCCGTCGTGGTTGATGTCTCCATCAATGCTTCGTAAGGCTTCCAAGCCTTCTGTGGTTTGATCGCTATTTGCCCAATCCATGTTGTCGTAATACTCTCCGTTGGAAGGACAATTGGCCAACAATTTGCGTCTAATGTCCTTCCATTGGTTAAAGCGCTTGGGATAGTAGTTGCCAATGTTGTCGACGGTAATTTTAAGTGGAGCGTGTTCGGCGCCCATATAGGGTTGCATCTGCTCCATGTGCTCCACGGGATAGTTGGTCTCGATGGAAATATAGTTCACTTTTGGTAGGGCATCGTTATCTTTAGTATTAAACACCCAAGAATAAACCCCGTCAGAACTAATATCTTCATAGCTTTCTTTAAGGTCTATCTGCGCGGTTATTTCTTTCTTTCCATCGGTAATCTTTACTTGCTTCCCATTGATTATCATCTTTTGGGCATTCAGCAGCACTTGTGGGACGACAACAGATTCGTTGTCATCTGCTTTTTCGAAGTCAAAGTCTTCGAACACCAGTTCGGGAAAAGTGTTCTCGTCTGGGTTTTCAGTTGCTGGTGTGTCGACAAGTGCTGCGAAATTGTCGATCAACTTTTCATTTGACAGGTTTTGTTGTTGTGCTCCACCGCACGAAACCAATGTCAATGCAATAAGAGCAAGAATGATGTGTCTTTTCATGGTATTATTGTTTTGGTGGTTTTCTCAATATCATCGAATTAGAACACCATCACGGCACCGCCGCCCTTGGCGAGATGCACTTTCACCTTGTTGCCCCACACTTGGGCTTGCTCCGAAACATAGTCTTTGGCCACGCGGTTGGCGTTGGGACCATCGCGGAAGATGTGGCCCGACTTGGCGCCGAAGTTGGGCAGCACACCGAGATCAATTTCGATGTCGCGTTCCTCCCAGTTGGTGATGGCGCCCACATACCAATGGAAGTCCTTGCGACGGGCGATGACGAGGTATTCGCCCACCTTGCCGTCGAGCACCATGGTCTCATCCCAAGTGGTGGGAACGGAAGCGATGAACTGGGTGCATTCATCTTCCTTCATGTAGTTGCTCGGGCTGTCGCAAAGCATGTTGAATGGCGACTCAAAGATTACATATTCAGCCAACTGGCGGCAGCGTGTGCCCTGACTCATCGGCTCGGTGTAGATGGCGGCGAAGTTGTTCTTGTTGGCGTTTTTCATCGCGCCTTGGGTGTAGTCGAGCGGACCAGCCAACATGCGGATGAAGGGGATGGTGACTTCGTTGGTGACGAGGTCGCTCTCGTTGTCCCACTTGGCTTGCTCGAGGCCGTACACGCCCTCATGGTTGAGCACATTGGGGTAGGTGCGGTTGAGGCCTGTAGGCTTATAAGCGCCGTGGAAGTCGATGAAGAGATGGTAACGGGCAGCGGTCTCGGCCATGCGGTAGTAGAAGTCGACAATCATCTGGTCGTCGCCGTCCATGAAGTCGACCTTGAAGCCTTTCACGCCCATGTCGGCATAGTGTTGGCAGACATGTTCCATGTCCTTGTCGATGGCGGCATAGCCCACCCAAAGCACGATGCCCACATTGCGTTCGGCGCCATAGTCCACCAGCTCTTTGATGTCGATTTCGGGCACCACTTGGAAGAGGTCGGCCTTCTTGTTGACCGCCCAGCCTTCATCAAGGATAACATATTCGATGCCGTATTGGGAGGCGAAATCGATGTAGTACTTATAGGTATCGTTGTTGATGCCCGCAGGGAAGTCGACGCCATAGATGTTCCAGGCGTTCCACCAGTCCCAAGCCACCTTTCCGGGCTGGATCCATGAGACATCGCCAATGCGGTTAGGTGAGGCCAGGAGATAAACCAAATCGTTGTCGGCCAGCTCTTTGTCATTTTCCGAGATGGTGATGATGCGCCAAGGGAAAGCGCGTTTGCCAGCGGTCTTGGCAATGTAGTTTTCGCGTTCTTTCACAATCCATTGCAGGTTGTTGTGGCCGCCTTGCTCGCGGGTCTTGGGATAGGGCGCGTGGACGGCGGAGAGTCCGTTTTTGCCGTTGGCGTTACGCAGATACAAGCCGGGGAAGTCCTCCAAGTCGGCCTCGGTGATGACGACTTTCTTGCCGTCGTTGAGTTCGACCAGCAAAGGCAGGAAGGCGAGCTTTTCGGGGTCCATCTGGTTGAGGTTGATGTGGGAGTAGGTGTTCTCAAAAGAGTTGTAGAACTGCTGGTTGATGAGTGGACCTTCTTGTCCGGCACGCCTTAAAACATACGGGATAAGGCCTTGATAATCATTGTCAAAGTTAAAATCTGCGGTCTCGTTTTCTATGATGATAGGCTTACGGAAGTCGGTCTCAAAACGGTATGCCACACCATAGGCGCGGAAGACAACTTTGTAGTTGCCTTTGAAGGTTAGTGTCAGTTCCTCGTAGACTTCAGGGATTTCGGCTTTTTTGTATAGGGGTGAGGTTAAAAGCTGGTTGACCGAGCGCGTTTTGGCGCTTTTCACGGCAGGTTTTGTGCCAAGCGTGGTGCCATCGGTGAGTTTCATCCCTATGGGCGAGGGCGTCAATACACAAGTATTGCCATGTGTGACGGCGTAAGTCAGTTGCTCACCCGCCTCAATGGTGACGGTGATGTCCTTATCGGGCGATTGCAAAGTGTATTGCTTTTGGGCAAAGGCGCTCACGCAAAGCATAATGAGCGTAGAGAGGAGGAGTTTTTTCATGTTGGTATAGTTTTATGCAGGCAAAAATAGAAATTTTGTATCATTTTACAAAAACAAAGGATTTGTCTTAAAGAACCTTTTTTAAAATGAATAGCAAAATTTACCAAAAATGTGATTTTTTAATCAGTTTTTTATCAGAAAATGTGATTTTTTGATTATTTTTGCGACGGAAAATGTGATTTATAGATATGGAACTTCTTGAAAGAAAGATAGATAAGTTTCTAATCGAATGGAAACAAAACCCTAATAGAAAGCCTTTGATTGTAAAAGGAGCCCGACAAATCGGGAAAACAGAGTCAATTAGGGCTTTCGGACGCGCGAATTACGATTCTGTTTTGGAGATGAACTTTGTGTTGCAGAAAAAATTCCGCAATATTTTTAATGATGGATATGAAGTGGATCAAATCATCAAAAACATTACCATCCTTGAACCATCGTGGAAGGTCATTCCCAATAAAACACTATTGTTTTTCGATGAGCTTCAAAAGTGCCCCAACTGCGCCACATCGCTCAAATCGTTCTGTCAAGATGGTCGCTTTGATGTGATCTGCTCAGGTTCGTTGATGGGTATCTATTACGAGGAAATCGAATCGAATGCCGTGGGCTTCAAGGAAGATTACGACATGTTTTCAATGGATTTTGAGGAATTTCTTTGGGCTAAAGGCTATTCTAAGCAGCAGGTTGAAGATCTATATGAGCAAATGCTTTCGCTGAAGCCGTTCACACAAATCGAAATGGACACTTTTATGGGTATTTTCCGTGACTATATGACGCTTGGAGGGATGCCAGAGGTGGTCAAAATGTACATAGACAATGGCCATTTTGGAGGAACACTGAAACTTCAGAGGCAACTGCTTAGGGATTACGAAGAGGACATCACCAAATACGCCAAGGGGGCTGATAAAGCGAAAATCCTCGCAGTTTATAACCACATCCCGACTTTTCTGGCTAAAGAGAACAAGAAATACCAAATCACGAAAATTGCCAAAGGTGCGCGCAATAGGGAATATATTGGTGCTGTTGACTGGCTGAAAGAGGCTGGGGTGATTAATGTATGCTATTGTATAAACAATGTGGAACTACCTTTGAAAGGCAATTATGAAGCCGATTGCTACAAGATTTATTATCACGACATAGGGTTGCTTATCGCCTCATTGGACGAAGAGGCTCAAGACGACCTGCGAGTCAACAAGAACTTTGGGACTTACAAAGGAGCCATCTATGAGAATGTGGTCGGCGAGATGCTACGAAAGTCGGGGTACGAGCAATTGTATTTCTATAAGCATGACAATCCTTCGATTGAGATGGATTTCTTTGTCAGAGATGCCGATTCGCTGGTTCCCGTTGAGGTGAAGGCAAAAGACGGTGCGACGGCATCGCTGAACAACTTGATCAAATGGGATTCCTATCCCGAGGTGAAATACGGCATCAAATTCGGGTACAAAAACATCGGCTGGAACGGGTCTTTTTACACATTTCCCTATTTCCTTGCCTTTTTGTTGAAGCGATTCCTGAAAGAGAAATGATATACAAGTTGATGCTTTCTTGGATTGTAAACAAAAAAAGCCACCGAAATCGCTTTCGATGGCTTTGGTAATGCTGTAAATTAAAGTTTAATCTCTAGTCCAACACTCCTGAACTTGTCCGTCGTGACCCCAGGCTTGTACTCGGGCAGAAGGTTGGTGAAGACCCTGATGCCGTGAATGAAGCCCAAATGCTGGGTGTTGAAACTGAGACCCACTTCCAATTTCCAAGGGTTGAAGATGTTATTGATACTTTCTCCCGTCCATGCTATACCGGTGGACTGTGTTGGGTCAATACTCGTACTGAGCCTTTCTCCCAATAGTCGGGCGCAATAGAAATCCAATGAGAAACTTTCTGTTTGACGTTTTCCAAGGTAATAGTTTAAGGTAACAGGAACACCTAAATAATGGTTCAAAAGCCTATTGCGTTGGAAAATCCCTTGACCATCTATCACCACCAATTCGTTGTCTTCGTATTTCACATGATGACTCAATGTCTTTATATTATGATTCCATAATATTCCTGTACTTAAACCCCAATGGTTGCTGAGTTTAAAATAGGTACTCATGCCCAGTTTTATCGACAAGGTGCTGTTCTGCAATAGAGGACTATTGGGATCTTTCGGGGTGTCGCCTTTACGAATGCCAATTCCTCCGTCAAGAGAAATGGACTGACTCCATATCTTTCGCTGATTGGTGGTGACCAGCTTGCCATCGACTTCTTTGGTCTTGATTTCTCTTCTTTCCTTTTGCCAATAAGGATAATTGTTGGTTGCCTCATAATCATACAGGGTGATTTTACCTCGCAAGGTGTTGGAGCCATATTGAAAGTTTGCGTCTGCATAAACATTCACCACAGCGTCACCTTCACCCGAAATGGTATCGATAGTCAATTGGGCATGGTCCCAAATCTTTATTCCTGGCGAGTTTTCTGGGTTGGGAATGTGATAATGCCGGACATGAAAACTTGAATACATGCAAAGGTTAAGGTTGGTCCAGTCCTTCGGTACAGATGCTGCGGAGGCAACGACATAATCTGCTTCAGCCGTCGCATTGTTCAAAAGGCTGATTTGCCCGAAGGTCATGGGGCCTTCAATCTCCACCACGGTGCCTCGGGGCAGCTGGGTGTTCTCAAGGATGGTCAAAGTTTGGTCTTTGACATTACAGAGCTGCACGTTGTAGGCCCGTGCCGCCAAATCATCTTCAGTGATGATGGCCACGCGGTAACCGCTGTCGGCCTCATGGTGAATCAGATGGACATCCCATCCTGAATTGATTTCCAACTTGTTGATGCGTTGGTTGATGTTTTGCTCGATGGCGACTTCTTCCTGGGCAAAGCCTATCTGTGCCAAAAGAATGGCTAATGATAAAATGATGCGTTTCATGGTTTCCAAGTTTTAATTGAGTTTGATTTCCAAGGCCAGCGATCCGTTTTTCATGTTCGGGTCTTGCGGCTGACCGAATAAGGTCCTGTCTTCCATGACAGGTTTGGTGAAGAATTCGGGGTCCTTCTGACATTCGTAGCACACCAGGTTGAGGCTCCGGATGACTCTCCGCTGGGGCTTTTGAACGGCTGAAGGCGTTTCGTTTGTAGTGGGTATGGTGTTGGATCCAATATTCGTAGTGTCTTTGGGTTCCGTCGGCTTGACCTCGGCCAGCATGGGCTGTTCGACCACTTCTTCGATGATTTGTGTCTTTGACTTCTCTTTCTTCATCGGGGCGTTTTGTGGAACGATGGGTGTCTCTTCTGCCAAAAACGTTTCGTTTGCAACAGGTTGTTCAAAGACGGCATCGTTTACCTCGGTCTTGACGGAATCAACGGCTTTCGTTGTTTCAACAAGGATTTCCTGTTCCATCTCAGGTTGCTGTTTTGCGTTCGGTTTGACGAGCAGCCAAAGCAGAAGGCATGCGGCAGCGGCACCCATGGCCCACCATATCGGGGTGAGTGTTCTATGCTTGTGCGGCATGGCAACCGTTTTTTCTTCATCGGCAAGACGGTCAATCAGATCGCCAAGTTCCTTTTGTCGACGGGCGTTCTTCCCGTGTTCTTCCAGACTGTCGAGTAGATGGCGGACTTCCTCGTTCATTTCGTTTTCAGTATTCATCCTTGTTTCCTTTTAAGAAAGTGTTCAAAATTTAACTGCATTATTTTGACTTCGGGACTTCGGGACTTCGGGACTTCGAGGGCTGCCCGTTTCGTAGTCTCGCAGTCCCGTAGTCCATTGTCTATTATGTAATTTACATTTGCTCATCTTTATGCTGTTTTATGGCTTCTCGCAACGACTTGTAGGCGCGCGACAGCGTTGCATACACATGGGTGCTACTCATGCCCGTCGCCTTCTCGATTTCTTCTACGCTGAGGCCGTCCTCATATTTCATCAGAATAGTATCGCGTTGGCGTTGGGGCAGTTGTTCGACGAGTTTTCTGGCCAGTCGGTAGCGTTCCTCGTTATCGTCCTGCGGTGGCTCGGCAAGCATTAGGCTCTCCGTATCGATAGGCACGGTGGGTCGTTGTTTCCTAAGCAAGTCGATGCTGCGCCGCTTGACGATGGTCAGGCTGAGCTTTTCCATGTCCTGGCTTTTTATCGTCGCGTGTTGTTCCCAAAGTGTGATGACGGCTTCTTGAACGGCATCCGCTGCGCTGTCGGGGTCGCCGATGATGCTTTCGGCGGTCCGCTGCAATCGGGGTTGCAGTCGCAGGATGTCACGTTTGAACTCTTCGGTCGTCATTACCATCGGTCGTTTGCTATTATATCGTGGAAACAACCAAAATCTTACATTTTTTAGGAAAAAACACCGCATACTTCGGAAAAGTGTATATTTTGACCTATAATTTTCTCGGAAAAATGTATTTTTTTTGTTGCTATTTATACGGAAAAGTGTATTTTTGCAGGTGAAAAATTATAGGAAAAGTGTATGTTAAGAAGAAAAGTTCAAACAGAAATCGCTGAATATCTTGATAATGGGTCTGAAAAGATACTGATTCTTGATGGAGCACGACAGATAGGAAAGTCCTATATCATTCGACATGAAGGGAAAAAGCG
>ONJF01000054.1 GCA_900318085.1 uncultured Bacteroidales bacterium | reverse complement strand
CCTTCCTTGTATTTCTTGAAATGGGCGGTTTGGATGTGGCTTTGGTAGGCCTCTTGGTCAGCGTAGATTTCCAGGATGTAGATCTTGCAAGGTTCTTCCTTGGTTTGCATCGAGAAGAGGGTCAGCACGCCGGGTTCTACCTTCACAGAAGTCTCGCCGACTTCCTTGGCGAATGCCATATATTCCTCCAAATGCTCGGGCACCACTTCGATTTCGGCGAGGCGGACGATCTTTTCGCCATATTGTCTCAACGGGATGCTCTCTCCAAACAGGCGCCTTGCATTGTCGGTAAAAACATCCCGCGGATTCAACCCATGCGCGGCGAGACGACTTTCCAAAGCTTGTTTTCCACTGATAAGTACTGGCTCGGCCACATACGGATAGTCGCTGCCTGACAAGTTAGCATCGACATCCACAGGTTGCATCATGCCTTGTTTCACCATCACGGGCAGGAGGGAGCGGAAACGGGGCAAAGCATTGGGCAGGAATGAGCCACAATGCGGCACAACAACTTTCAGATGTGGATAGCGTACCAATACATCATGTGCTACCATGTTGAGCACCGTGCGCGTAGTTTCGGCCAAGTATTCATAGCTGGCCAACGGCACGTCGGCAATCAGCTGCGTATTGACAGCAATGGGCTTATGTGGGTGTAAAATGATGACGGCGTTCTGTTGATCGAGATAGGCCATCAGCGTGTCCAAAGCAGGTTCACCTAGGTATTGTCCGTAGCTGTTGGTGGCTAATTTGATGCCATCGGCTCCCAAGACCTCCAAGGCATAGCGAGCCTCTTCCAATGCGTGTGGCACATCGGGTAAAGGCAGAGCGACACAAAACATGAAACGTCCGGGATAGCGTGCCTTGAGGGCAGCACACTCTTCATTGTAGCTACGGCAAACCGCTGCCGAAGCCTCCGCATCACCAAACCAAGGTTGTGGTGCGGGCATAGTCAGCACAGCGGTCTGAATGCCAGCCTTGTCCATAAAGGCAATATGTTGTTCCGCATCCCAAGCGGGAATAGGGAAACCTTCGTCCATCTCGGCGCCGTTGGCCTTGACGTAATCGAGGTAACCTTTCGTGATGGCGTGGCTGTGGAGGTCAATTTGGGCCATGCTTGGCAATGCTGAGAGGGTCATAAAGGCTAAAACAATCAGGATTTTACGCATGGTGTTGTTTGGTCTGGTTACTGACTGATGATTACTTCAGTTTCAAGCCGTCCTTGAAGGCCTCGCCGACGCGCTTTGAGACTTGATAATAGCCGTGCGTGTAGGGGTCGAAAGTGATGGCTTGCAGGGCTTCCACGTCCACTTTGCCGTCCTTCATCTTGTTGGCCTCGACGGAGGTCTGCAGCACCTTGCCAATGACGCCAAGGCCCGTGTCATCGCTTTGGTATTCAATGAACTCGCATTCCATGGCGATAGGCAGTTCGTTGATGACGGGAGCGTCCACCAATGAGGATTTGGTCGCGGTGAGACCACTCTTGGCGAACTTGTCCTTCTCGGTCTTGCCCGAAACGACGCCGAAATAGTCGGCTTCCACCGCATGGGCGGCGTCAGCGATATGGACGACAAAGCCCTTGCGTTGTTTGATGTTCTCCACGGTCTTGTGGGTTTCGGTCAGGTTGAGGGCCACACGGTCGCGGTCGAGCATGGTGCCCCAAGCGGCATTCATGACATCGATGGTGCCGTCTTCATTGTAGGTAGCCACGAGCAAAACGGGCATCGGGAAAATGGCTTCTGTTACTTTAATGGGTTGTTTCATAATAAATTGATAATTGATAATTGATAATTGATAATTGATAATTGACTGTTGATAATAGAATTTGATATTTTTCGAATCAATTCCTATACTTCCATTGTTTAGCTTTTGAAAGCTTATGTCTCGTTACTATTGGACCGCAAATTTATGAATTATTTTATAAAGCGAAAACAAAAAACGGCACCGCATGAAGCGACACCGTTATTTGAAGCAATTCTTCTATTTTTAGTTACAATTTAATGTCTATGGGCTTAAGCATGTTCTCGGGACGGAGAATCTTGTCGAGTTGTTCCTTGGTGAGCAGGTTGTGCTCGAGTACCAGCTCGTAGACGCCGCGACCGGTTTCACTGGCTTCCTTGGCAATCTTGGTGGATTGCTTGTAGCCAATGATGGGGTTGAGCATGGTGACGATGCCGATACTGCCTTCAACCAGTTGGCGGCAACGCTCTACGTTGGCCACGATGCCTTCGATGCAGTACTTGCGCAGGGTGTCAAGGCCGTTGGTGAGCAGGTGGATGGACTCGAAAAGGCTGTAGGCGATGACGGGTTCCATCACGTTCAGTTCGAGCTGACCGTTGTCGGAGGCAAAGGTGATGGTCATGTCGTTGCCGATCACCTTATAGCACACTTGGTTCATCACTTCGGGGATGACCGGGTTGACCTTGCCAGGCATGATGGAAGAACCGGGTTGGCGTTCGGGCAGGTGGATCTCGTTGAAGCCGCAGCGAGGGCCGGAACTCATTAGGCGGAGGTCGTTGCACATCTTATTGATCTTGATGCAGAGGCGCTTCATGGCCGCGCTGTATTGAATCATGCAGCTCGTTGCGCTGGTGGCTTCGATGAGGTTGTCGGCCAAATGGATGCTCCATCCTGTAATTTCGCGCAAGGCCTTAATGCAAGCCATGCTATAGCCTGGCTTGGAGCAGATGCCCGTACCGATTGCCGTGGCACCCATGTTGACGGTGAGGAACTCGCGGGCGGCGCTGTTCAAAGTGCGCAGTTCGCCACGGAGTGAAGCGGCAAAGCCACTGAATGTCTGTCCCAAGGTCATGGGGACTGCATCCTGCAATTGGGTACGCCCCATCTTGATGACTTCGGCAAACTCTTTGGCTTTCTTCTCCAAGGCGTCGATCATCTGGGTGAGATGGGGGAGGAACTCCTCATGTTCAAGGAACATGGCCATGTGGATGGCGCAAGGGTAAGCGTCGTTGGTGGATTGCGAGGCGTTCACCACATCGTTGGGCGAGCAGAACTCGTATTGACCGCGTTGATGGCCCATGATTTCAAGGGCACGGTTGGCAATCACCTCATTGGCGCACATATTGGTTGAGGTACCAGCACCTCCTTGGATCATGTCGATCGGGAATTGGTCGTGGTGCTGTCCGGCAATCAATTCGTCGCAAGCTTGGCAAATGGCGTTGGCTTGTTGGACCGTGATCATGCCCACTTCATAGTTGGCAAGTGCTGCGGCTTTCTTCGTGATGGCCATACCTTTGATGAAATTGGGATAACTGACCATCAAATTGCCACTGATATGGAAGTTTTCAATGGCGCGTGTAGTCTGTACGCCGTAGAGGGCTTCTTCTGGCACTTCTTTGCTTCCGAGAAGGTCGCTCTCGGTACGGAATTTACTTGTTGTCTTGGTTGTCATAGCTTCAAGTATTTTGATTTTCAATTAATTATAATAATTACTATTTTGTATTCGATACATTTTTATCGTTTGCAAAAGTACAAAGAAATCATATACTTCAACCAAAAAAATGAAAAAATTGCATGCGATTCTTTGAAATATAACTTAATCTATTGGATGATAATTGATTAAAAATAATACAGGAACTTAATTAATGCTTAAAAAATCAATTTCGAAAATTTTTGCTTTTTTTTCTCGAAAATCAAAATAATTGTCGTAATTTTGCAGCGAGATACAGATACGATAAAAACATATCGAATTAGCGGATAAATAGCTTGATGGTATAAATAAGGTATGTAAATGCAATGTAAGTGTCAATAAAGACAAGGTATAATATATAAATCAATGTAATGATGATAATAAAGATTTGTACTGGAAGTTCGTGTCACCTCAATGGTTCATACGACGTGATTCAGGAATTCAAGAGTTTGCTGAAGAAATACGATGTCGAAGATTTGATTGAACTGAAAGCTAGTTTTTGCTTCAACGAGTGCATCAACGGCGTGAATGTAAAGTGCGAGACTGGTTCCATGATGAACCAGGAGATGCCGAATATGACGCTGTGTGACGACGGTTTCCTCCTGCATCATGTCACCAAGGAGAATGCCGAGGATCTTTTTGTGAAGCAGATCTATCCCTTGCTTAACCTCAAATAAAATGTCTGAGACCATAACGATACGGAAAGGTCTTGACCTGCCCATCAGTGGAGTGGCTGAGAAACGCCTCACCGATGCCCGCAGCATCACGACCTATGCCATGAAGCCCACTGACTTTGTGGGCCTCACGCCGCGATTGCTGGTCGAGGAAGGCGATATGGTGGATGTCGGCGACGCCTTGTTTTGCGACAAGAGCGACGAACGCATCCGCTTCACTTCACCCGTCAATGGGCAGGTGAAGGCCATTGTGAGAGGCGAGAAAAGGAAATTGTTGGAGGTGGTTGTGGAAGCGGATTTCAAATCCGCAGGCTCGACCGTTGCGGATAACAAATCCGCGACAGCGGCTTTGACCACGGCAGATGCAATCAAAGCAGCTATGCTGCAATGCGGCCTATGGCCTCAACTGCGTCAGCGGCCTTTTGGCACCGTCGCCAACCCCGACGACACGCCCAAGGCCATTTTCGTCAGCGCCTTCAGCAGCGCACCTCTGGCACCCGATTATGATTTCACCATGCGGGGTAGGGAAGAGACACTCAAAAATGGCCTTGAGGCGCTGGCAAAATTGACAAACGGAAAAGTCCATATTTGTTTCCGTCCCAATCAGCATCTTGCTTCAACAATTCAACAATTAAACAATCAACAGTTCAACATCCACTTTATAAAAGGTCCTCATCCTGCTGGAAACATCGGCACACAAATCGCCCATATTGACCCTATTAATAAAGGAGAAATCGTTTGGACGATGAATTTGCAGGACGTTGCCGTGTTGGGTGAATTGGTTGCCACGGGCATTTACAAGCCTGAGCGTGTCGTCGCCATAGCTGGACCCAATATCAAGAACCCACATTATTACCGAGTAAGGTTTGGGGCTTGTTTGGCTGCGATTATCAAAGCGCAACTGCTTAACAATGAATATCCTAAGATGGATGCCAACGATGCCACGAAGGAAAACCGCGTCATTTCGGGCGACATCCTGAGTGGCACACAAATCGCCGCTGATGGCTTTCTGAGTGCCTACGACGATTTGGTGAGCATCCTGCCCGAAGGCGACTATTACGACTTCATGGGCTGGATGATGCCCGGTCTCAGGAAGTTCAGTTTCTCGCGCACCTTCCTCAGCGGCTTCATGCCGAAAAGCACCTTCAAGCCCTTGGGCATCGAGCTACCGCGCTTCGAAAATCTTTGGAAATTCGATACCAACACCCACGGTGACTTGCGTCCCTTGGTCTTCACGGGCAATTTCGAGCGGGTCTTCCCCTTCGACATTTATCCCACGCAACTCATCAAGGCCTGCATCATCGGCGACATCGAGCTGATGGAGAACTTGGGCATTTACGAAGTCGAGCCCGAAGACTTCGCCCTTTGCGAGTTCATCGACACATCGAAAACCGACATCCAAGCCATCATCCGAGAGGCGTTGGAAAAACTGAGAAAGGAGGGATTATAATGTTCAATAATCTACGTCGTTTTGTTGACAAAATCAAGCCGAACTTTGTGGAGGGCGGGAAATTCGCATGGCTTCAAAGCACTTTTGAGGCCTTTGAAACTTTTGCCTTCACGCCCAATCGGGTCACCAAGCGCGGCAGCCATGTTCGCGATGCCATCGATTTGAAACGCGCCATGATCATGGTCGTCATCGCCCTCGTTCCAGCCATGCTCTTTGGCATGTGGAACATCGGCTACCAGACCTCCCTCCACGCCACGGATTGGCCTTACGAGTTGGGCACTACCGCCAGTTTCCTATATTGTTTCTGGTTCGGACTGTTAAGGATGTTACCCATGCTGGCGGTATCGTATATCGTTGGCCTCGGCATCGAATTCACTTTTGCACAAATACGCCATCATGAAGTAAACGAAGGCTTTTTGGTCACAGGTTTCATCATCCCGATGATTGTGCCGGTCACTACACCTTTGTGGCAACTCGCTCTGGCAGTGGCCTTTGCCGTCATCATCGGCAAGGAGGTCTTCGGTGGCACGGGCATGAATTTCCTCAACCCCGCCTTGGTGGCGCGCGCCTTCCTCTTCTTCGCCTATCCCACTCGGATGTCGGGCGACAACGTATGGATTGCCGCCGACCTCTGGGGCACCGATGCCATCACGAGCGCCACGCCTTTGGCTGAACTGGCCGCTGGCATGCATCCTTCGGCTTCCGCTTTGGATATGTTGATTGGAACCATTCCTGGCTCTACATGTGAAACGTCTGTCATTGCGGTCGCACTCGGTGCGACCCTACTGTTGTTCACGGGTATCGCCAGTTGGCGTGTCATGCTCTCTGTCGTCCTTGGTGGTGGTCTCATGGGCTTGTTATTCAATGCCATTGGCGCCAACGAATATATGCAAGTGCCGTTCTACTACCATTACCTGATGGGCGGTTTCATGTTCGGTGCGGTCTTCATGGCCACCGACCCTGTCACAGCGGCTCAGACCAATACAGGCAAGTGGATCTATGGCCTGCTCATCGGTATCTTCGCCGTGATGCTCCGTGTCATCAACCCGGCCTATCCCGAGGGTATGATGCTCAGCATCCTGCTCATGAACTGCTTCGCACCGCTTATCGACCACTGCGTGGTGGCCAGGAACATCAAAATGCGCCAACATCGTGCCTTAAAACTCTCAAAAACCGTTAAGTCATGAAGAAAGATGTCAATAGCAATCGATATATCTTCTTGTACGCCACTATTCTAATCGTCATTGTGGCCGTACTGCTCACGGTGACGGCCTTGTGGCTACAGCCGTTCCAAGACCGCAACAAGAAGAACGAAAAACGCATCAGCATCCTTACGGCAGCGGGCATTCCCGATGTCAACGCCAAAAACGCGGCGTTGATGTTCGAGAAACACTGCACATCGGAATTCCTTTTGGACGAGAATGGTAATCCCACTGAAAACGAAGCAGGTTTGCCCGTGTTTGTCATCGACCGTCAGACCAGCGTCATCCCCATGCAGGGTAACGGCCTTTGGGGTCCTATTTGGGGCTACCTTGCCATTGACGCTGATGGTAAAACTGTTGTGGGTACAACCTTTGGTCACAAATCGGAAACACCAGGCTTGGGTGGAGAGATTACGACCGAAAAGTTCCAAGGCCAATTTGCCGGCAAGCAAATCATGAACAACGGCAATGTGGTCCCTGTAGAATTTGATGCCATCACTGGAGCAACCAAGACTTCGAATGGAGTTAAAGAAATGATTGACAATACTTTGGAGAAATATTCGGCATATTTAAGCAGAATAGCAGAGAGAGGAGAATAACTATGGCTAACTTGAAGAAACTCATTATAGAACCGCTGCGCAAGACTAATCCCGTCACCGTGTTGGTGCTGGGTATCTGCTCTTGCCTTGCCGTGACCGCCCAACTCAAGCCTGCCTTGGTAATGGGCCTTTCAGTGACGGTCGTGACGGCGTTGTCGAATTTCATCATCTCGCTGCTGCGAAAGGGCATACCTAACCGTATCCGTATCATCGTGCAGCTTGTTGTTGTGGCCACCTTGGTCATCTTGATCGACCAATTCCTGAAGGCCTTTGCCTATGATGTAAGCAAGCAACTGTCTGTTTATGTTGGACTTATCATCACCAACTGCATCATCATGGGGCGTTTGGAGGCTTTTGCCTTGTCGCATGGCCCCGGAGAATCGTTCTTGGACGGCTTGGGCAACGGTCTGGGTTACAGCTTGATACTCGTCATCGTAGCCTTCTTCCGTGAATTGTTTGGGTCAGGAACGCTTTTAGGCTACCAGATTATACCCCAATCATTCTATGAGGCTGGCTACCAAAATAATGGTTTAATGATATTGCCTCCCATGGCACTGATTGTGGTAGGTGTCATCATTTGGATTCAGCGTACCCGTAACCCCGAAATGCAAGAGAACAACCAAAACTAAACGGCCATGGAATTTTTCAGACTATTTATTAAATCGCCGTATCGAAGACCGTCAAGACCAGTGCCGGTTTGGGTTTGGCCGTGACTTTCGTGTTGGTCGTTACCGTTCCAGTCAACTATCTGATCAACAAATATCTACTTTTGCCTGGTGCTTTGTCATGGATCAGCCCAAAGTTGGCTTCTGTCGATTTGAGCTTCCTGACCTATATCCTTTTCATCGCCATCATCGCAGCCATCGTGCAGATTCTAGAGATGGTGATTGAGACCTTCACGCCGTCGCTCTATTCTGCATTGGGCATTTTCCTTCCGCTGATTGCGGTGAACTGTGCCATTTTGGGCTGCTCGCTCTTCATGCAGGAGCGCAACTTCAGCAACGTGGGTGAGGCCGCCGTGTTCGGTCTCGGCTCAGGCATTGGTTGGTTGCTGGCCATTGTGGCCATCGCTGCCATCCGTGAGAAACTGCGCTATTCCAAAGTTCCCAAAGGTCTGCAGGGTGTAGGCATCTCATTTATCATCACAGGTTTGATGGGTATCGCTTTCATGGCCTTTATGGGTATAAAAATTTGATGTTATGGATTTTACAACCAATATATTACTTAGCATTATTGTTTTTTTAGGCATCGTCTTGCTGCTTGTTGCCCTATTGCTATGGGTGCGCAACAAACTCATGCCCAAAGGAGAGGTGAAAATCACCATCAACGACGACAAAGTGCTGACCGTCCCGACGGGCAATACGTTAATTGCCACGTTGGCCGAGCAGAAAGTATACCTGCCTTCTGCCTGCGGCGGCAAAGGCTCGTGTGGCCAGTGCAAATGCCGTGTAGTGGAAGGCGGCGGAACAATTCTGCCCACGGAAGTAGGATTCTTCACCCGCAAGCAGATTCAGGACCATTGGCGTTTGGGGTGCCAGGTGAAGGTGAAGGAAAACCTGAAAATCGTGGTGCCGCAGTCGATTCTGAACGTGAAGGAATACGAATGCACGGTGGTCAGCAACCGCAACGTGGCCACTTTTATCAAGGAGTTCAAGGTGCAGCTGCCTGCCGGTGAGCACATGGACTTCGTGCCTGGCTCATACGCACAAATCAAGATACCGAAGTTCGATATCAAATATGCCGACTTCGACAAGGAACTGATAGGGGAGGAATACCTGCCTTCGTGGGAGAAATTCAAGATGTTTGACCTACGATGCGTCAACACTGAACCCACCATCCGTGCTTATTCGATGGCCAACTATCCCGCCGAAGGCGATGTCTTCATGCTGACGGTGCGCATCGCAACGCCTCCTTTCAAACCTGATCGTTCGGGATTCATGAATGTCAATCCTGGCATTGCCTCATCGTATATCTTCTCGTTGAAACCTGGCGATAAGGTGATCATGTCAGGCCCTTATGGTGAGTTCCATGTGAAAGAACATGCTAATGTTGAGGCCGGCCCTTCGACAGTCTCAGGGACTTCGCTCCCAGAGATGATCTGGGTTGGTGGCGGCGCAGGTATGGCGCCTTTGAGGGCACAAATCATGCACTTGACCCGTACCTTGAATGTAAGGGACCGCGAGATGCATTATTTCTATGGCGCTCGCGCCTTGAACGAGGTCTTCTATCTGCAAGACTTCCTGCAACTCGAGAAAGACTTCCCCAACTTCCATTTCCACTTGGCTTTGGACCGTCCCGACCCCGCTGCTGATGCACAGGGTGTGAAATATACCGCCGGTTTTGTGCATAATGTGATGTACGACACCTACCTGAAGGACCACAAAGCCCCTGAGGACATCGAATACTACATGTGCGGTCCCGGCCCGATGAGCGCTGCTGTGGTCAACATGCTTGACAATTTGGGTGTGGCGTCCGAGAACATCTTGTATGATGACTTCGGAGGAGGAGCACCTAAGAAATAACCAACTGAAAATACTTATTATCATGAATTTACCAAAGATACATTCCATTTCCAAGAAGATCCTCGTCGGTGCCTTGGGCGCATTCCTGAGTTTCTTCCTGCTGTTTCACGCCAGCGCCAATCTCCTCATTTTGAGACATGACGGTGGTGAATGGTACAACGCTTTCTGCCACTTCATGGGCACCTATCTCATCGTCAAGGTGATGGAGATAGGCCTGATTGCCGCACTGCTGCTGCATGTGGTTCTGGCCATTTGGCTGGCTGTTACCAACAAAATGGCTCGACCAAAAGGCTACCATAAGCCGCAACGCTCCAAAACGCACACCGGTTCCAAACTGCAAGTTTGGACGGGCATACTCATCTTCGCCTGCCTCATCATGCACTTCACCGACTTTTATTTCGTGAAGATTGGTTTGGTGAAAGGAAAATATTTGGCCAAAACGGAAGACGTCGTAGCCTTAAAAACCACGCAACCCGACGCATTCAACTATGCCGAGCAACACGGCGAATACTCCGCCAAGGAGAATTGGCTCACCAACTTCGACAAAGAAGACAAGGCTGTTCTTGAGGCTGCCGGACTTGAAGTCGAGCCTGACTTTTACCATCAAGCCCGCGAGAAATTCAAGGTCTTACACATCATCATTGCCTATTTGGTGTTCTTTACCGTCGTATGGTTCCACCTGCGGCATGGTTTTGCCGCCGTGTTCCAGACCTTCGGACTGTATAACTACAAATACGGTAAAGCCATCGAGGTGCTTGGCCAAATCTATACCTGGGTAGTGTGCCTGATGTTCGCTGTCGTGGTCATCGGGGTGTATTTCGGACTATAATAATAATGCTGAATGATGAATGCTGAATGATGAATGAACAAGGTTTGAGAATTCAGCATTCCGCATTCCTAATTAAAAGACATACAATGATATGAAACTAGACTCTAAAATACCTGCTGGTCCGCTGGCTGAAAAGTGGACCAATTATAAAGCCTCGCAGAAGCTGGTCAACCCGGCCAACAAGCGCAAACTCGACATCATCGTGGTCGGCACCGGACTGGCTGGCGCCTCGGCAGCTGCCTCGCTTGGTGCCATGGGCTTCAATGTCGACATCTTTTGCATCCAAGACTCACCACGCCGTGCCCACAGCATCGCTGCCCAAGGTGGCATCAATGCAGCCAAAAACTACCAGAATGACGGTGACAGCGTGGAACGTCTCTTCCGCGACACCATCAAGGGCGGAGACTACCGCGCCCGCGAGGCCAATGTGTACCGTCTGGCCGAGGTCAGCGGTGCCATCATCGACCAATGTGTGGCCCAAGGCGTGCCTTTCGCCCGCGACTATGGCGGTCTGCTCGACAACCGTTCCTTCGGCGGCGCACAAGTGAGCCGTACCTTCTACGCCAAAGGCCAGACGGGACAGCAACTGCTGCTCGGCGCATACGGTGCCTTGAGCCGTGAGATTGCCCGTGGCACAGTGAAACTGCACACGCGATGCGAGATGATGGATCTTGTCGTGGTCGACGGTCGCGCCCGTGGCATCATCGTCCGCAACCTCGTCACCGGCGACTTGGAGCGCTATGCGGCTCATGCTGTGGTACTCGCCACTGGCGGCTACGGCAACCTTTATTACCTCTCCACCAATGCCATGAACAGCAACGGTAGCGCGGCATGGGTGTGCCACCGCAAGGGAGCTGCCTTTGCCAATCCCTGCTATGTGCAGATCCACCCGACCTGTATTCCCGTCCACGGCGACTACCAGAGCAAACTCACGCTGATGAGCGAGAGCCTTCGTAACGACGGCCGCATCTGGGTGCCCAAGAAAAAGGAAGATGCCGAATCTATTCGTGCCGGTAAGTTGAAACCTACAGAGATACCTGAAGAAAACCGAGACTATTACTTGGAGCGTCGTTATCCCGCCTTCGGCAACCTCGTACCGCGCGACGTGGCCAGCCGTGCCGCCAAGGAGCGCTGCGACGCCGGCTATGGCGTAGGCACAGGCTTTGCCGTCTACCTCGACTTCGCTGATGCCATCCAACGCTTAGGCAAGGATGTCGTGGAACAGAAATACGGCAACCTCTTCCAGATGTACCAAAAGATCACGGACGAGAACCCTTACGAGACTCCGATGATGATCTACCCCGCTATCCACTACACCATGGGTGGCCTTTGGGTCGACTACGAACTGCAGACCACCATATCTGGACTCTTTGCCGCTGGCGAAGCCAACTTCAGCGACCACGGCGCCAATCGACTTGGTGCATCTGCACTAATGCAGGGACTGGCCGATGGCTATTTCGTCTTGCCCTACACCATGCAGAACTATCTCGCCGACCAAATCTATGTGGGGAAGATTTCAGCTACAACGCCAGAATTTGATGCGGCGGAAGCAGCTGTAAAACAGAGAATTGAGAATTTGATGAAGAATTCGGCCCTTCGACAGGCTCAGGGACCTGCTTCTTTAAAGACTGTGGATCATTTCCACAAGGCTTTAGGCAAGATCATGTGGGAATACTGCGGCATGGCGCGCCACACCGAGAGCCTCACCAAAGCGAAGAAGCTCGTCTCAGAATTGGAAAATGAGTTCTGGAAATCTGTCTTCATTCCAGGCAATGCCAATGAGTTCAATCCAGAGTTGGAGAAAGCCTACCGACTTGAAGATTATTTCGAGCTGGCACAACTCGTTATCGACGATGCCATGCATCGCGAGGAATCATGCGGCGGACATTTCCGCACCGAGCACCAGACCCAAGACGGAGAGACCCTACGCGACGACGAGCGTTTCATGTATGTCGCCGCTTGGGAATACCAGGGTCACGGGCAGCCCGAGACCATGGAGAAAGAGCCGTTGGTCTATGAACACATCCAAATCGCAAAACGTAATTACAAGTAAGCCATGAAGTTCACATTACATATTTGGCGTCAGGAGAACGCCCGCGCCAAGGGCCATTTTGAGACCTATCCTTTGGAAGGCATCTCGCCCGACTGTTCTTTCCTTGAGATGCTTGACATCCTGAACGAGCAGCTCATCAACGACCATATTGCCCATCCCGTGTGCTTCGACAACGACTGTCGCGAGGGCATCTGCGGCATGTGCGGACTCTATATCAACGGTCGCCCGCATGGCAACGACGATGGCATCACCACCTGTCAGCTCCACATGCGCAAGTTCCATGACGGAGACGACATCTGGATTGAACCTTGGCGCGCCAAACCGTTCCCAGTCATTCGTGACCTTGTGGTGGACCGTTCCGCCTTCGACAAGATCATCCAAGCGGGAGGCTACATCAGCACCACCACGGGCGGTGTGCCTGACGCCAACACGATTCCAATTCCAAAACATAAAGCCGACATGGCCATGGATGCCGCCTCTTGCATCGGTTGTGGAGCTTGTGTAGCAGCTTGTAAGAATGCCAGCGCGATGCTGTTTGTAGGTGCCAAGGTCAGCCATTTGGCCTTGTTGCCGCAAGGACAAATCGAGGCTGCCGACCGCGTGCACAAGATGGTCTGCAAGATGGACGAGTTGGGCTTTGGCAGCTGCACTAACACCTATGCCTGCGAGGCCGAATGCCCGAAACTCATCAAGCGGCAGAACATCTCAAGGCTCAACCGACAATGGATTGGAGCGTTGTTTGGGAGAGACAGAAAATAAATCAATGAGAATCGCGCCGAAAAAAGCGCGATTCTTTTTTGTGTGTATGGAATGTTTTCGCCTGCAAAAACACAAAATTGTCGAGTGTGATCGACAAAATATTGTAAAATTTGCAAAGTGGAGTATACAAAATATAATCAAATTTGCAAAGTAGAGGATGCAAACACGATTGTAGGAGGTGATTATTATTCCCACTCCACCGCCGTCCGCATAGCCAACATAATTGCCTCACCTACCAAAGCCACGTCTGCAAGCAAATAATGACTCTTGCCTTTTCTGCGCCATGTCGTTCCAGCTAATTCTCCCGTCTTCAGAATCTTCTTTCTTAAAGCCCAATCCTCGAAATAGGTAACGCTACCAACAGCGAAAGCGGTTCCCGTCGGGCTTAAATTGCAAATAATTGGTCCAGCATCAATATCCATCCCAAGCCAACATCTTCTGTCATGGTATTCTTTGAAGCCAGTTATGGGTCGCTTCTGCAAGAAGTTCGCCTTCAGCCTCTCATACTGGTCTTGGGCAAACTCCTCATCAACGAAGGTCAAGTAATAACAACTCAACGCCGAATAGGAACCTTTGATGGGTGCTTCGCCATACATGCCTTCTCTTTCATCGGGAAGGAATGAAGCCAGCATCCCTGTGTCCTTGTCAAGCCAATGCTGTTTGGCCTCGGCAAGCCATTGATAAACGGTTGAGTAATACTTGCCTTCATACTGCTGAGAATAAACCGAAAGTGCCACAATAGCCACCAGCATATCCGGCACATACACGCACTCGCCCGGATAAGTCGGCAGATTCATGTTTGGGCTTTCAAGGATGCGGCGGTTCATGGTCTCGCATAGCCGATGATAAAGTTCATCGTATTTGTCGCCTCCGCCGATGCGTTTGTAACCGCCTATCATCCAAGCCAAATGGCTGAGATAAGAGACATGGCTTTCTTTGCCATCCAAGGTTTCCAGCGGGTCTTCGCCCCATCGCTCGCGGTCGTAAGCCCGTAGTTCTGGCGACATGACCATCTGGATAAGGCTATCGACACGGGCAATGTTCGCTTCCCTATCCTCATCGTATATCAACGTGGTATTCACCAATGCCGCCGACAGCATCGAGCATGAATACAACGCCCATTCCCCTTGGAACTGAGACCCGACGATGGCGGGCATTTCATCGATAAGCTTTTGCGGGCTGGTCATCACCTTCTCTATCAAAAAATCCCGCCGCGCCAAGATGTCCGCCTTCTCGCTCTCAAAGTCACCGTTATGCCTTGTGGCGATGCCGACCCAGATGGCTTTCACCACGATAATGGCAACTATGATGGCCAAGCAGACAAATAGGACTTTCATGGATTTCTTCCGTGGTTTCATAGGTATGGGTTTGGATGAAGACATGCTCGTTTGCCTTTCGACTATGCAAAGTTACTGCCTATTATCCGTCTTTGCAAGGGGTGTTGATAACTTATTCGGCGATAAAACCCTATTGTACATAAACAATTGTCGGTAAAGGTGGCAAAATAGTAAAACCTACAACCCCATAGACACTTTCAACGCATTAAACCAAGATTCTCTCATGGCTATTTCGTAGTCTTTCTGCTCTCTTGATAGATAGGGATTGCTTTCGATGTCGCGTTTCATTTTGGCGATGAAAAACTCCATCGTTTCTCTTGCTTGGTCTTTTGTAATATTGCCACCACCCATTAACTGATATAAGAATTGGGCATAGCCTTCAGAATGAGAAGCCATTTCAAATTGGTGCATTAGTGCTTTTTCGTTGTCGTTCATGTTTTTAATGGGTTGTTTCTCGGTTTTCAGTCCTCAAAGTTACGACTTTTTCTCAATCTACAGATGAATCCAATGATTGTGTCTCGGGAAAATATGTCTTGTTTAATAGCTGTAAAGTATTGATCGCTATTTTAAGAAAATCATCTACGATTTTTGGAAGTTCTTCATTGAATGTCTTGTCGCAGTTTTCATAAAACTTTTTTCTTCCATTAAAAGAAGAGAAAGTTCCTGCTTCTGTAAAATCAGGGCAAGGAATAAAATCAATAAAACTGTCACCAATCATCGCGCTATATACAAAATAGTTGATGTCTAGTGATCCATTATGAATTATTTCGTCTCGTAGTGTTTCGATTATGGCAATTGGGACGGGACGGATTTCTGCAAAATAAGTGTCATTTTTCTTCATAGCATCTGGAAGTTTGCATTTATTGCCGTATTGAATATTTGAGCTTTTCATTTTTGGATATGTGGAAAAATCCATTGTTGGAATCAATTCTAACTCTATAGCGATTTTTGTCATAAGGTCACAACTAGATGCAAGATTGATGAATATTGAATTCATGCAAGTATGTGTGTGTATGGATGTGCTGTCAGCGATTCTGATAGCATTGATACTTTTTGTGTCAACATCAATTGTGCGGCTTAATTGCTTGTAAACTTCTTCCATCAATGTGCTTATCAAAGAAAACCTGTTTTGTAACCCGAATAATAGAGCATCGCAATCATAATAATATAGCAATTTATTTATAAGATGACTTTTGTTCTTGTTGATAATTTTTTCAAAAATGTTTTTACTCATTCCGCACTCTGGAGAGTGACCAGCATTCATTATCCAACTAGGAAACATGTCAAAAAGAAAGGGCTGTTCAGCTTTTGAAAAGAAGCGATTCCGAAGAATATCGGCCAATGCTATGATTTCACTATCTATACTTTTTGATAATGCATATACATTGTTTAGACTAATATCAAATTTCATTATGTGTTATTTAGTTTTATTGTTCTACAAGTTTGTCCCACAATTCCTTATCAAGCATCTTCTTGAATTTTTCTGTGCTTCCTTTTGGAATGATAATCTGTTGTAGAGACCTACAATCTTTAAAAGCGCTTTCACAAAATATCTCGTCACCAATTTGGGTTGCTGAATTGGAAATTGTAATTTGTTTCAAAGATGTGCATCTTGAAAACGCTCCTGACCAGATATGATTAACCGAATATGGGATAGTGATTGTTTGCATAGAGTTACACTCCTCAAAAGCAAATGCCCCAATACAACAAAGCGAATTTGGAAGGGTTACATGTTGTAAAGATTCACACTTTGAGAAAGCTCCTTGTCCTATATATGTTACCGAATTGGGAATGATGATTTCCTTCAAGGATTTACATTTAGAAAACGCCAAATCGCCAATTACCGAGACCGAATTCGATATAGAAACTTGTTGCAACGAAGAACATTCACTAAATGTCTGATAATCGATGCGTGTTATTGAATTTGGAATGCTAATTTGTTGCAATGAAATACACTCATAAAAAACAGCTGGCTCTAGGCTTGTAACCGAATTAGGTATGTTGATTCGTTTCAAGGATTTGCATAAGCCAAACGCATTGTAACCGATACTTGTGACAGAATTAGGTAAAACGATTTGTTGTAAGGATTGACAATCCAAAAAAGCTTGATCATTGATTTTTGTCACAGAATTAGGAATGGTAATCTGACTTAATAAAGAACATAAACCAAATGCTTGAAAACAAATCTCTTTAGTCCCATGTTTAATGGAATAAATCTCAAGTTTAGAATTATTACATTTCAGCAAACCTTTACCATCCTTGCTGTATACGACACCAGCCCCATCTTCTAAACCATTATCAATTACTACTTTTGATACTTCAATTGATAAGCTATTTTCTTCAACCTTTTCTCTAACAGAAAAACAAAGTATCTGTGCTGTCCATGCTTTGTCTTCTTGAAATTCGTATTTGTCAAACGATTTGTTATAATAGGTATTGGTATTTAATAGCGAACGGAATTCATCCATTCGCTTATCTATATCATAAAAACAGAAATACGGTCCCACACATACAAACTGATTATACCCTTTCAAACAACCTTTCACCAATTCAGCAAATCTTTCCAAATCAAAGTTCAGCATATCCAACACATTGGAAAGAATATGCAAAGTAGGTGTTTCTTCGTTACAAACAATGTCGTCTTGAGTCAAGTCATCAAACTTCTTGTTTACAGTCTTAATCTCCGCATCAGGGAAAAACACCGAAGCATGAAGCGCAGCGCGTTTCAAGCAGATTTCAGAAGGCTCAATCAAGGTAATGGTTTTTATTTTTTGCGTATAACCATTTTCACGAAGGAAATCCGCATAACACATTGTTCCTATTGTTTGCCCGCAACCATAATCAATGATGTTGATTTCAGGTTGTTCAAAGAAATCTTCTGGCAGTTTACCAAATGCATAATTCAGTTTGGCTTGGTGCATCTTGCCGAAAGCGAACAAGTAGGCGGTCATTTGTGGCTCGGAGTCCAAGATGTCAATGCCACGGTTCAAAGCCTCAAAGAGTTTATCCTGCAAGGCTTGCGGCAGTTCGCGGTAGAATTTGGTGGACAAATCCCTCACTTTGTCGAAATTGGGGTTGTCCATGTATTTCAGTTTGTATGCGTAATTGGTGCTTTGTTCTATCATCATTTCATTTCATCATTTTGTTTGTTGTGCCCTCGATGGTTTCCAATGACATGTTATAAATCAAGGCTGTTATCGTCGAGGAGGAATTGCCGCAGACCCATGGTGACGATACCGTTGTCATCGCGACGAAGAAGAATGTTGTCGCGCACAACGATAATCTTCTTGAAAGAGTCGTTCACGCGAAGCAAGGGGCGCTCTTCTTGATGCTGTTTCTGTTCATCGGGCAGCATAAAAGCGGATTGGATATAATACCGACGGCTACCTTTGTTGGCCACAAAATCTATCTCCAGTTGCTTACGCTGCCAAGTGCCGTCGGGCTGTTTCTCCTTAACCTCAATCATACCCACATCAACCGAGAACCCGCGCATCCGCAACTCGTTGTAAATGACGTTCTCCATCAGATGGTTTTCCTCGTTCTGGCGGAAATTGAGTCTTGCGTTACGCAATCCAAGGTCAACAAAATAATATTTAGATGGAGTGGAAATATACTTCTTCCCCTTGATGTCATAGCGTATGGATTTCTCGATAAGGAAAGCATCTTGCAAGTATTCGAGGTATTGGCTGATGGTGACATGAGAGAGTTTTGTTTTCCCTGCGGATAAGAAGGTCTTCTCTAACTTTAATGGATTGGTAGGCGACCCAACTGATGATGCGGCGATATTGATGAGTTGTTCCATCGACTGCTTGTCTTGTATGTTGTACCGCTCGACGATGTCCTTGATATAGGTGCGGGCAAACAAACGTTTGAGATAATCCTCCTTTTCTTCGGGAGAGTCAAGCAAAGCGGCGTAGGGCATACCTCCATAGGTGTAATATTCTTCCCAAAGGTCGTTCCATGGCTTGTCGGGAAAGGCATTGGCATATTCCGAAAAGCTAAGCGGTGCAATGTGTATCTCATCTCCTCTGTCGCGAAACTCTGTAATGACATCGGTGGAAAGGAAACGCGAGTTGCTTCCAGTGGCGTAGGTGTCGAGATTGGGAATATGCAGAAAGGTAAGCAACGCATCTTCAAAATCTTCCATCAGTTGCACTTCGTCAAGAAGCACATAATACATCTGATTGTCTTTGATGAGCGAAGTCACATACTCGATGCAGGCATCGGGATTACGGAGGTCGCGTCTGCGACGGTCGTCAAACACGATTTCGATGATGTGCGAAGGCTCGACACCGCTATCAAGCAGATGTTGCTTGAACAAGTTGAACAGCAGATAGGACTTCCCGCAACGGCGAACCCCAGTGATGATTTTCACCAAACGATTATGCTTGTGCGAAACGAGCTTTTGCAAGTATTTACTACGTTTAAATTCAATCATACTCCCGTTTTGTTTTCAAAAATTGGAAATTTGGACGCTTTTTGTAAACCGATGCAAAAGTATCATTCTTTTTGAAAACGCGCAAGAGTAGGTAAGAAAAATTGGTCATTTTCCTGTTATCGTTTCTGATTTCCAATTGGTTTCTTTCGCTCTTTCCCAATTCCTCACAGCTACCTCTTTGCTCGCATTCGCATAGCAATACTCACAAAGATGCGGGCAGGTGTTGTACTCGCCGATGTCCTTGCTCACCATGCAGCCGCAGAACTGTCGCTGGCCTTTGTCGCGGTTGTCGCGGTGCTTGATGATGGTCGGTTTGGGGTCGAAGAGGTCGCCTTCGGTAATCTCCACGCCAAGAAAGTCCATCAAAGCTTTGTCGTGGTGGGCAAAACGAATCATCAAGTCGTCATCAATGCAGCGGTTGTGCTCCACACCGTCAAGATTAGCTGCCTCGCCACAGGTGGCCAAGGCGTAGTTCCAACCTTTTCAACCATTCCGAATAATTGATGTTGCTTTTCTCAAGGTTGGCTTTCACCTTTTTATATAAGGCGATGTCGGCATAACTGAAAACGAGTTTTTCCGTGTAACCCTTCAATTGGTCGCCAATGTTTTCTACTTTCCCCAACAGGTTGTCCAAGCCGATTTGGTCTGTCAGAATCAGTGGGTCGAAACGCCAAATCACGCGGCCTTGACCCAATTGGTCCACAAGTCTTTTGAAAGTGTCAATCCTTTCCTCCAAAGGTGGCACACCTTTCTCCAGACCTTCTTTTTCGTAGTCGTTCAGCGTGTATTGGATGTAGCAGCCGATGTTTCTTTCCTTCAGTTCGTCCAAATGTTCGAGCAATGGCTTCGGGTTCTTCGACCAAAACACGATGAAGCGGCATTTCTCATACGAAACGAAACTCTTCACGCCATTGAAGGGATTGGTCCAAGCGGAATAGCCCACCTTCAGCCGATGAAAGAACCAGTCGGCATAGAAAGCGGGAATGTCCGTGCTGCGGCTCGCCGAAATGATGACAGGGGCTTGTGCCTCCGCTATCATGCCGTTATCGCGCTGAATTTGTATCTTCTGCCATCGTGCCATCTGTCGTTTCTTTTTTATCGCTGCAAAGTTATGCAAAAAACATTTTTTTCTTTGCTGTTTTGTTTTTGCAAAGTTGTAATACTTTATCTGTCATTGCCTAAATGATCAAATTGTATTGCCTCGCTTGTGTTTTCCGTTGCCAAAAATAGTTCGAGGGCACACCCATTGGATGTGCCCTCAAACAACCTCTTTAAAACAAATTCAATTATAAAGTTTCCATCAGCTTAACGGTATTGAAGATGGTCTTCTCTTTGGCCTCGTTGCCGTATTTATCCACATCAACGACATTGCGTGGGCTGTGTGTGATGCACACTGGACCGTTCAAGCAGCCGCCGTCGCAAGCCATGCCTTCGAAGAAGTTTTCGGTGGCCTTGTTGAATTTCAGCTTGGTCAAGGCAGCCTTGCATTCGGCGATGCCGTTCATAGCGATAGGCTTCACGCCTTCCACGCCCATTTCCTTGGCCACGTCAGCGATGCCTTTGGCGATGCCGCCCGACTTGGCGAAGATACGACCGTAGTAGGAGGCGTTGTTCAGCTCAGAGTCCTCCATCTGCGTGGTGTCGATGCCGCGAGCGTCAACGAAGGCTTGCAACTCCTCAAACGACATGACACTGTCGATGGCACCGCCGGTCTTTTCGAGCCTGTATTCCAGTTTTTTGGAGGTGCAGGGACCGATGAAGACGACTTTGGCCGTCGGATCTGATTTCTTGATGAGGCGAGCTGTTTCCACCATTGGCGACACCGAGGAAGAGATGTATTGCTTCAGTTCGGGGAAGTTTTTCTCCACGAAGCTTACAAACGAAGGACAGCACGAAGTGGTCATCAGTTTCTTCTCGTTCCATTCCTGGGCCTCACGATAGAGGGTGATATCGGCACCAAGGGCGGCTTCTACAACGTGATGGAACCCCAACTTCTTGATGGCCGTCACCACTTGCGTGACGCGACCGAATCGGCATTGGCTGACGATGGCCGGCGCAATAACGGCATACACCTTATATTTGGTGTTGTTCTCCGATTTCTTCAAGATGTCGATGATGTCGAGAATGAGCGACTTGTCGGAGATGGCTCCGAAGGGGCATTTATACACACAAGCACCGCAAGAGATGCACTTCTCGTTGTCGATTTTGGCTTTCTTGTTCTCATCGATTGAGATGGCCTTCACCTTGCAACTCACCATACAAGGGCGGTGTTGCAGGATGATAGCGGAGTAGGGGCAGGCTTGGGTGCATTTGCCACACTCGATGCACTTGTCCTTGTCGACGGTGGCTCGGTGGTTCACGATGGTGATGGCGTCCTTGGGGCACACTTCTTTACAACTATGCACCATGCAGCCACGGCAGGCTGGCGTGACATAGATGCCGTCAATGGGACATTCGTCGCAGGCGCTGTCGATGACCTCGATGACGTTGGGGTTGCTCTTGTCGCCACCCATCGCCATCTGGATGCGGTCTTGCAGGATGGCGCGCTCCTTGTAGATGCAGCAGCGCGTTTCGGCTTTCGGTCCGGGGCTAAGCAGCTTGGGCACTTCCATGTAGGCTTCCTCCAATCCGCCCTCATCTTGTTTGGGGTATTGTGGGATGATCAATAATAATTCAGTTCGACGATTTTGCCTATCTTGCGTAGGTCGTTGGCAATTTTCTCCACGATTTTCATCTTCATTGTCGTGTCGATGGGCAGCCCTTGGTGGGCGACATTGACGCTTTGCCCGACGAAGAAGGTGATGTGGGTGGCCCGCTCGAAGAGGTAATCCGCGAGGAGCGAGGCACCGTCTTTCTTGGTGAAGGTCTTGGGGGTGAGGTCAGAGATGGAGATGTATTTCTCCAACATTTGCATCAGGCGGCGCAAGGTGAGCACGCCTTCGGTAGTCAGGTCGATGCCTTTGATGTAGCCGATGGGAGGCACTTCCTTGTCAGGGAAATCGAAGCTGGTCTTCAACTCGGTTTTCAGGTGGCGCGCCACGATGGTGGAGCTGGTGCCGCCGCAAACGATTTTCTTTGAAGGACCGGCCAAGAATTGCTCGATGTAGAAATCATCCTTTTCCTTGTCGACGGGCGGACCAACCATGATGTTAACATCCAAGCGCTTGCGAATCTTGACGGCGGCCACAGTGGTATCATCGCCAGGCTTGTCGGCGTAGAGGTCGTTGCAGGCCGATGCCAAGAGGCAGGCCACAGCTCGGGCAGACATGGAGCGCGTGATGTTGGCGTTGAGGTGCTCCATGATTTGGTCGCGCTCCCAGCCGAAGTTGAGGATTTGTCCGATGCCAGCATGAATGGTGCCGTCGGACATGACGATGATGATATCATCTTCCTCCAGGTTCAAGTCGGTGCGAAACACCTTCTTGCCACACACATCAAGTTCAGTACGCTCGAAGTTCTGGCATTGACCACGATGGTAGTAGATGGCCTCTGGGTTGTCGAACTCAAACATGATGCCTTTGCCCTCGGTGTTCACATGGATGATGGAGAAGGTGGAGTAGGCCACACCACGCTCCGAGCACACCGGAAGGGTTTGGATGATGGTCTCCACGCATTCGTAGATGTCGATGTCGTTGGCTGCCATCGTGCAGAGGATCTTGGAGGTGAGCGTGGAAAGGATGTTGGCTTTCACGCCGCTACCCAAACCGTCGGCCAAGACGAGGGTGGTGAAGCCGTCCTTAACGGTGCAGGCCACATTGTCGCCGCATAATTCCTCGCCGACATGGTTCAGCGAGGTGTATCCCGTTTCTAAGCAGAGTTCCATCAGTTCTTCTTGTTTTCTTCGGTTAGGGTTTTCTTGAGTTTCAGCAAGGCCACCTTGGTTTCGGCTGTGGTTTCGCCCAACAATGATGCAATCTCTTGAGCCACACGCATTTGTTTCTTGATGACCTCATCTGTGGTGGTCAAGGTTTCCATCTTCACCTTCATGATGCGGTTTTCGTAGTCAACGGCTTCGGTGACGTCTTTCAGGATGCCGAAGATGACGTTTTGTCCAGCCAGGTAGTTGATGGATATGTCGACGTATTTTCCAGTGGTGGGGATGTGCGTCTGTTTGCAACTGATGTGCTTCTTTTGCGTATAGGCGTTGTAGAAGTCGATGGGGCTGAAGAAGTCGGCAGCAGGTCTTCCCTTGGCGTTGGGGTCGTCGATGCCGAGGAGTTCTCTGCCTTTATTGTTGATTTCCTGAATGTTGAGTTCCGAGTCGAGGACAATGATGCCTTCAGGACTGTTTTGGATGATCTCGAACGAGAGCGACTCGGCACGCTGGCGCATATAAGGCAGGCATATCTCGATGTCGGCATAGCCGTTGTACACCGCCCAAGCCTTCTCGCGGCAGGTGGCATAACCGCATGAGCCGCAATTCAGTTCATCTTCGGGTGTCATCTTACCGGTCTGGTGCAGGATGGCCTCAATTTCGCGTTCAGGGGCAGCCATGCTGTGGCTGCGGAGGCGCGGATGAGCAGCAGCCAGACTGAAGTCGAGCGGGCTGTCGTCTTGCGGTCCGGTCAGGGCTTGCTTTTCGCGGCTGACATATTTGCGCACGTCGGCAGTGGCCTTGATGGAGCCACCTTCCTTGACCAACGAGCAAGGACCATTGACGCAGGCGTCCACGCACAGGTTGATTTCCATCACCACATGGTCGAGATGCTCGATGTGCTCCAATGCCTCGACGCACTTCTTCGGGCCGTCGACGGCGATATATTCATAGCCCTCGGGCAGCACGGGGAAGGAGTTGATGATGCCTTGCGGAATCGGGTATTCCTTGGCGAGGTTGGGCGTGCCGTTTTTCTTGTTGAGGCTAAGGTTGGAGATTTCGTCGAGTTTGATGTTTTTCTCATCGAAAAATTTCACCACATCCTCGAAGGTCAGCACATGGTCAATCAGATGACACTCATCGGCTTCACGTTTCTTGGCGATGCAGGGACCGATAAAGACAATTCGGGCATCGGGGTGTTGCTTCTTGATGATTTTGGCATGGGCCACCATTGGCGAGTCAACGGGGGCGAGGTATTTGAGTGCCTTGGGATAGTATTCCTGAATCATGCGGCAAGCGGCAGGGCATGCCGAGGTGATAAAGTTGGTGAACTCGCCCGTCTTGAGCAGACGTGCATATTCCTTGGTGACAGCTTGTGCGCCAACGGCGGTTTCTTCCGCATCGGCAAAGCCTAACTTGGCCAAGGCCAGTTTCATCACACCAAAGTCGGTGAGACCGAAGCTTGATATGAACGATGGGGCAACGCTGGCAATCACTTTGTCGGGACCGGCCAACATTTGTTTCACTTCTTCCAGTTCGCTGTGGACGATCTTGGCATTTTGGGGACAAGCCAGCGTGCAATGGCCGCACAAGATGCAGCGGTCTTCAATGATTTCGGCCTGATGGCCCTTGAAGTCGATGGCTTTCACCGGACATTCGCGAAGGCATTTGTAGCAATCCTTGCATCTCGCATTGCGAAACTCTAAATATTTCGACATATCGTTCTTTTTTAGATTTCAATCAGCGGATAGATTTCCTTAACAAAAAGCTCTTCTGCGTTGTCTTTGGTGACATTGTGCAAAAGCAAGAAGCCGTCTTCGGTACTGATGCTGGCTTTTTTCATCATGTTTTCCGGGATGTCGTCGGTCTTTATGTTCACGCCTTGGGCGCAATGGCCGAGGCAGAAACTGGCTTGCAGTTCGACCAGGTCTTCAACGTCATACTTCTTGAGGATGTCTTTCATAGCTAGAATGACATCGTAGGAACCTTTCAGGTGGCATGAACTGCCAACGCATACTTTAATATTCATTTTGGGTTAGTTTTAAAGGGTTGTTTTTGTTTTGAACGATTATTTCTTGCTTTTGTTGTAGTGTCGTATGAAAATCAGGTCGGGTGGCCACTGTTTTTGTGGCCACCCGTAAGTTTTAATGTTATATCAACTCAAAAATTAACTTCAGTATCGTAATAGCAGCACTTCAGCAGCTCTTCCATCTCCTTTTG
>ONJF01000016.1 GCA_900318085.1 uncultured Bacteroidales bacterium | reverse complement strand
CAAGCGCGTCACAGTCATGCAATAATGACCATCGGATGATGTAGAGACGGTGTGCACACCGTCTCTACAGATTCGATGTAAAAAACGGAAAGGCAATCCGGAAGGGTTGCCTTTCTTTTTGTGTTTTTTTTCTATATTTGCATCGCCAATCCAATTGTCGCAACATGGAAATCTTGGATTTGTATGATAAGGACTTGAAACCCACTGGGCAGACCATCGAGCGGGGGCAACGTGTGCCTCCCGGTCTGATGATACCCATTGTGGCAGTCTATGTCTACAACGATCAAGGGCAGTACCTGATCCAGAAAGTGGCACCAAGGAAAGGGAATTACTATTCCACTACGGCAGGGCATGTGCAGAGTGGCGAACATGATTTTGCCCAGGCCATGTTGCGTGAATTGAAAGAAGAAATTGGCCTTTCGGCGACAAAGAGCGAGCTTAAATTGGTGAAGATTAGGCGCTACGAATATAAATTCACCTTGTTATACATGTTGAAAAGCAACGTCCCTGCCGAAATGTTGCGTCTACAAGAGGAAGAGGTTGCTTCTGTCATGTGGATGAGCCATGAAGACATTGAACTGCTCTGCAAGATGGGGCTCTTCAACCGTTACCACTACCAGTTTCTGCTCGACTGCGAGGAAAGATTGCAAAACAAACGTTGAACGCTTTGCCGTTTCGTTATTTTGGTTATATTTGCGGCAAATTATTATTGTCGTACCAAATACCTTATTAATATGATCGCAAGAGAATTACTCAACCCCAAAAGCATCGTTGTGTGCGGTGCCTCGTCGGACATCCACAAGCCTGGTGGAAAAGCTTTGAAAAACCTTCTTGAGAGTCCATTCAGTGGCCCCATATATGCAGTGAACCCCAAAGAGACCGAAGTGCAAGGCGTGAAATGCTATGCCAAGGTCGATGACCTGCCGCCAGTGGAATGCGCCATCATTTGCATCGCCGCCAAGTTCTGTGCACAGACCGTCGATGTGCTGGCCAAAGAGAAAGGCTGCAAAGGCTTTATCATCATCAGCGCTGGATTCTCGGAGGAGAACGCTGAAGGCGCCGCCATCGAGAAGCATATCGTCGACACCATCAACAGCGTCGGCGGCAGCTTGATTGGCCCCAACTGCACTGGATTCCTTAATGTGAACTATGCCGGATGCTTCGACACACCTATCCCGACGCTTGACCCCAAGGGTGTTGACTTCATCACGGGTTCAGGCGCTACCGCCGTGTTTATCAAGGAATACGGCATGAGCAACGGCTTGAAATTCAATAGCGTGTGGGCTGTGGGTAACAGCGCCCAACTCGGTATCGAGGACGTGCTCGAACATCTGGACGAGACCTTCGACCCCGAGAAGAGCAGCCATGTCATCATGCTCTACATGGAGAAGATTGGCGACCCGCAAAGACTGCTGAAACACTCACGCAGCCTTATCAACAAAGGATGCCACATCGCAGCCATCAAGTCGGGTGGCTCGGCAGCTGGTAGCCGTGCCGCTTCATCACATACAGGTGCATTGGCCACCAACGACGCCGTGGTCGACGCCTTGTTCCGCAAGGCAGGCATCGTGCGTTGCCAGAATCGTCAGGAGCTGACCACCGTGTGCGGTGTGTTCATGCACCCCGAAATCAAAGGCAAACGCTGCGCTGTCATCACCCATGCCGGTGGTCCTGCCGTGATGCTCACCGACGTGCTCTCAAACGGTGGCATGGAAGTGCCTTCGCTCAAGGAACACCCGGCTAGCCCTGCCTTGTTGGAGAAACTCTTCGCTGGCTCAAGTGTGGGTAACCCCATCGATTTCTTGGCGACAGGTACCGCCGAGCAGCTCGGATATATCATCGACACCGTCGAGAACGAATACACAGACATTGACTTCTCGGTGGTTATCTTCGGCTCGCCTGGCTTGTTCAGCAACAAAGAGGTCTACGATCTGCTCGACCAGAAGATGAAGACCTGCAAGAAGCCTATTTTCCCCGTGCTGCCTTCCATCATCAATGTGAAGGACGAGATTGAGGACTTCATCGCCAAGGGCCGCATCAACTTCCCGGAAGAGTGTGTGCTGGGTAATGCCATCTGCAAGGTGTATAACACCCCGAAGCCGCAGCCCGAGAATGTGGAGATGCCGAAGATCGACACGGCCCGCATCCGCAAGTGCGTCGACAGCTGCGAGAACGGCTACATTGGTCCGGATAAGATTTACGAACTGCTCGACGCTGCTGGCATCGCCCAAAAGCAGATTCGCGTCGTCGACAAGAAACAGCAGGCCTTGGACTTTGCCAACGAGGTGGGCTATCCGCTCGTGATGAAGGTAGTCGGTCCTGTGCATAAGAGCGACGTCGGTGGCGTGACCTTGAGTGTGCGCGACATCGAGACCGTCGACAAGGAATTTGACCGTCTGATGGCCATCAAAGACACCTACGCAGTGGAGATGTACCCGATGCTTGACGGCACGGAGGTTTACATCGGTGCCATCCGCGACGCCAAGTTTGGTCATCAGGTGTTCTTCGGTCTGGGTGGCATCTTCATCGAGGTGCTGAAAGACGTTCAGAGCTCGCTCGTGCCGATCAGCGCCGCTGAAGCGAAGGAAGCACTCACCAAGCTCCGTGGCTACAAGATTCTGCAGGGCGTGCGTGGTCAGCAACCCGTCAATGTGGACGTCTATGCCGAGCAGATTGCCAGAGTGGCTGCTTTGGTGATGGCCGCTCCCGAGATTGCCGAGATGGACCTCAACCCCTTGCTGGGCAACCCGAAGAATGTCGTCGCCGTGGATGCAAGAATTAGAATTGAGAAATAATTGACACGAGACTGCGGGACTGCGGGACTGCGGGACGAGAAGGGTTAACCCGAAGTCCCGAAGTCTCGCTGTCCCGAAGTCAAAATAAAGACTATGATTACCGAAAGAGCCACCTATTATCTTATTTACGCTGGTTTGGTCGTCATCACCTTCGTGATCGACATGCTTTTGTTGAAGAAGACCGACAAGATGAGCCGTATTATTGGCTATGTCCTCAGCCTTATTGTCGACCTTTCCATCTTTGGCTTCGGCCTTTGGCTGTATTTCAAATACAAAGAAAGCAATTACATGCTGGCCTCGCAGACAGGCTTCGTTCTCGGCGGCATCTTGTGTGGCGTTTGCCTGTTGTGCCTGCTAGGACGTTATTGGCAGAACAAGGAAGCCGACAAGAAAAGAAATCTCCCATGAAACGCCTTCTCTTCATAGGATTTACCCTTTTGTTGGCACAAAACCTGTTGGCACAGACGGAGGTTGTCTTTTCGCAACAGGGCGGTTTCTATGAAGATAGTTTTCCTTTGGAACTTTGGTGTCCCGATGGGCTTCATGTCCGTTATACGGTGAATGGCGCTACGCCAACGGCCGATGCACAGCCTTATTCTGAACCGCTGCTTCTGAATGAGGAACTTTTTTCAAAATCAGACATTTATACTATAGTTGACTGCATTCCTTCCGTCTTTCATGCGGTTGATGATGTGAAACATGCCATTGTTATCCGAGCAGCTGTATTCGACGAAAATGACAGTTGCGTCGGTCCTGTGGTGACCCATTCCTATTTCATCAAGGCTCTTGGTTGCGACTTGCATGGACTCCCGGTGCTTTCCCTTGCTGCCGACTCGTTGGATCTGTTTGACTATGAGACGGGTATCTTTATTCCAGGTGTCAATTACGATCCTATAGATTCCACTTCAACAGGTAATTATAACATGACAGGTCGTGAATGGGAAAGACAAATCAATATGGAGTTTTATGAGACCGACAACAGTGGCCTCAACCAACAGTGTGGCTTGCGCACGCATGGTGGTGCCTCGCGCTGGTTCCAGCAGAAAGGGATGAGACTTTATGCTCGTGACGAATACGGAAAGAAACGCTTTAAGCATCGTTTTTTTGAGACAACGCCCATCGCCAGTTTTAAACGATTGAATCTGCATCCTTACCGTTGTAGCAATTGGTTGCACACGGGAGGGCAAGAGTATTTGTCGCAACTTGTTGCGGCACAGTTGGATATCGATGGCTTGGGCGTACGCCAGGTTGTGGTGTTCATCAATGGCGAATACTGGGGAATCTATACCCTTGAGGAGTCGCCCGACGAACGCTATCTTGAGGACCACTATGACATCGACCTCGACGAGGTCAACATCTTGAAATATTGGGGCGTTACTGCCTATGGCGACGGCATGGACTGGTGGCGATTCAGGAATTGGATAGAAAACGCCGACTTGAACCAGCCCGCTGACTCGGCTTACGCCTTCTCAAAGATCGATATTCCGAGTTTCATCGACTATTTCCTGTTGGAGGTGTTTGGCGCCAATCTTGACTGGCCACAAAACAATGTGTTGCTGTGGCAGGCAAGTGAGGGAGCACCTTTTCGCATGATGTTTTTTGATGGCGACGGCTGCTTTACGAGATGGAACTACCCAGCATTGTATAATGCGATGCATCAAGGAGGGAATAGTTTGATTATCAATAAACTTATGGTGAGTGAAGCCTTTAAGTCCATGCTCAATGAAAGGTATTTGGTGTTGAAGAACAGCGTTTTTAGTGTCGGTTCCATGAAGACCATCTGGGATGAATACCGGGAACTTGTTGGGGAAGAGGTCCCCGATCAGGCCGAACGTTTTGGCTTTCCCGCTTCCATGGAGCGTTGGCAGTCGGATATGGACAGTACGGAAGCTTTTTTCACCAAACGCTTTATTGGCTTCAACCAAGAGTTGCAAAATGTGTTTGAGCTGAATACACCTGAGGTCAAAGAAAACATGGTTTATCCCAATCCCAATAATGGAACGTTTTTCGTTCTTGTCTTTTCTGAAAACTGCTCAATGATGAATGTTGAGGTGATGAATGTGTTGGGACAACTTGTTTATAAGGAAGAATGTTTCCGTACCATAGGCGGAAACATTTATAGAATAGAGACTGGCTTGAGTTCGGGCTTGTATTTGCTACGGATAGAAAATGATATTAAACGAATTGTAATTCAATAGATTATATGAGAAAATCGGATGTTGTTACCTTGATTGTCGTGGCCGCCGTGGTATGCGGATTCGCCTTTATTCCGGGCGCGTGGGATTGGTTTAATGAGACTACCAGAAACCACGGTCTGCTGATGAGTTTTTTCAAGTTTGCCATCTTGGGCACCTTTGGTGAGATGTTGGCCTTGCGTATCCGCGAAGGCGTATATCTCAAGAAAGGCTTTGGTTTGTTGCCCAAGATGCTGGTCTGGGGCGTGTTGGGTGTAGTCATCGCCTCGGCCATGACCATCTTTAAGACCGGAACCTTAGCCCTGCTTGATGGTGGCTTCCACCTTGATGGTAAGGCGGCTGAATGGTTTAAGGCCGACTTGAGCTGGGGCAAGGTTTTCGTGGCACTATGTATCAGCGTGCTGATGAACACCTTGTTTGCTCCCGTGTTTATGACTTTCCACAAAATTACTGACATCCATATTGCCGAGACGGGTGGCACATTGCGTGGCTTCTTTGGTAATAAGTTGAAAATCAGGGAGACGCTTTCGAAGAAAATCAACTGGGACATCCAATATGGTTTTGTCTTTGCCAAGACGATTCCGCTGTTCTGGTATCCTGCCCATACCATCACTTTCCTGCTTCCGGGTACGCTCCAAGTTTTGTTTGCCGCTCTCTTGGGTGTGGCTCTGGGCGTGATTTTGAGCATCAAGAAATGATTGTTGGCGATGGGGAAGAGGTTCGCGATAGTGTTCCTTTCGCTGATTGCGAATTTGTTGCAGTTGTCTGCCCAAGAAACACCTGTCATCTTCTCTACCCCAGGAGGGCTCTATGATGCCAGTTTCTTCCTTGAACTGAACTGCCCCGACGCCTATCATATCCGATATACCACAAATGGCAATACGCCGTCGGCAGAATCGAAACTGTATGAGGCTCCGCTTTGGCTGGATGAACGGTTGTATTCCAATTCCGATATTTATAGGATCCAGATTTCGCCTGATGAATTGGCCTATGTCCCTGATTCGGTGCGACATGCCATCGTCATCCGTGCAGCGGCTTTCGATAGGGATGAGCAACGCGTCGGTGCCACGGTCACCCATACTTACCTGATTCGGGCGTTGGGCTGTGAGACGGCGGGTTTGCCTGTCGTGTCGCTTTGTGCCGATTCTTTGGCGCTTTTCGATTATGACACTGGCATATTAGTTCCAGGTGCCTTTTTCGATGCTGGTACTCCAGAGCGTACTGGCAACTTTTATCAAAGCGGAAAGGATTGGGAACGTGAGGCGAATGTGGAGTTTTTTGAGCCTACTGACAACAGTGGCATCAACCAAGTCTGCGGGTTGAGGACGCACGGTAACCTTTCGAGACGCTATCCTGCAAAAGGGATGAAAATCTATGCACGGGAGGAATATGGGAAGAAACGGTTTGAACATCGTTTCTTCTCGGATTCGCCTTTGGGTAGTTTTAAGCATTTGATATTGAAGCCTTTTGCTTTGTTTTGGCCCTTTTCTGGTGCTCAAGACTATGTTTGCAATGCCCTGGCAAGGCAACTGAATGTAGAAGCGCCGCTCTGTCGACCGGTACTGGTCTATCTCAACGGCGAGTACTGGGGCTTGTATTTCATCCAAGAGAAAATGGACGAAAGGTTTTTGGAGGACCATTATGGCGTTGATCCCGACCGCTGCAATATCATCGGCAATTGGAAGGGCGAAGTGGAGCAGGGGAGTGGCCGAAACTTCAATCGCATGATGCGTTGGCTTGAGGATGCCGATCTCACTGAAACTGATGATTACGAGCGAATCAGCGAGTTGATTGATATCGACAATTTCATTGACTATATGGTCTTTGAGACCTTTGTGGGCAACTGGGACTGGCCGGGCAACAACATGCGTTGTTGGCAAGTGGGCGACGGTCCTTGGCGTTGGATGTTTTTTGACGGCGATGCCACAATCATTAATGAGGATTTGGATGTGTTCGTCAATGCGGCCGTTTATGCAGAGCCTGCCACTTGGGAGAACTATCCGGAGACCAAGTTGCTCTTCGCCAAACTGCTTGAGAACAATGGGTTTAAGTCGGCTTTCAAGGCAAGGGCTCGCGAGTTGTGCAGCACCCTCTTCTCCTATGAGCATACCTCGATAGTTTTCAACGACATCGTTGAAACCCTTCGCCCGAAAATCGAGGATCAGAGGCAGCGTTTTGGCTATCCCTACACCATGGGGATATGGAATGAGGGCAATGCTCAGATTGATGCCTTCCTTCAAAGTCGGGTTGAGCATTATCTCGATGCCATGGATTCGTTCCCCTTGCTTCGTGACAATGTCAACCTTTCTGATCTCGACCAGTTTGTTTGTTATCCCAATCCAACCAATGGTGAAGTCCGTATCACGATGCAAGAGGATTGGCCTCGCCCTATGGTGATAACAATCTACAATGCTATGGGCCAACGGGTTTATTGTCAGACGGTGAGCCTTTATGAAGGGGAGGCCATTACCCTCCATGCCAACCTTGCTTCAGGTGTGTATTTCCTCCGAATAGGCTCATGCACGCAACGCTTGGTTAAGTTTTAGAAGCCTTTTTGCGATTTGTGGCATAAAATGCTTGTTGGTATAATATTTTTCATATCTTTGCCCTTGTATTAATACAAAACGCCATGAAAATCTACAAGTTATTAAGAGGTTTGCTGAAAGCCTCGGCACTCACTACGGTGATGTTTATCATGCAGGCCTGTTATGGCTCACCTTATGGTTCTGCCGACATGCCGATGCCCGAAGAGGAAATGACGGTGCAAAACGACTCGATTCAACTTCAAGTTGAAGAGGAAGTCTCTGCTAACTTGGAAGTGGAGTAAGAGAGGTTGTCTTGGTTTATACAGACACTGATATTCTGAATTTGAAATTCAAGCTGGAAAGCAAAGAATAATGCTTCAAGCCTTCCATAATTATTTCCGCAAGAAGGAAACCCAGCTCCACGAGTTGAACTACCTCTTTTGGGAATGCACGCAGCGCTGCAACCTCAATTGCCAACACTGCGGTTCGGATTGTTTGGCCTCGTCGCGCTACAAGGACATGCCTTTCGAGGACTTCCTGAACGCCATCAAACCCTTGGAGACCAAATTCAAGCGCAATTCCGTCTTGGTGGTTATCACGGGCGGCGAGCCTTTGGTGCGCCCCGACCTGGCTGACTGTGGGTGGCAATTGCGACAACATGGTTTCCCTTGGGGTATCGTCAGCAACGGCTATGCCTACGATGAGGCGATGCACGAGAAACTGATGAAGGCTGGAATGTGTAGCATCACCATCAGTCTCGATGGTTTGCGCGACACCCATGACGCCTTTCGCAAACGCCAAGGTAGCTTCGACCATGCACTCCGTGCCATTGACTTGATTGCCAACGAAAAGCGTCTTCCCACATACGATATTGTCACTTGCGTCAGCCCGATGAATTTCGGCGAACTGGAGGCCATTAAGCAAATGCTTATTGAACACAAGGTAAAGGCGTGGCGTCTGTTTACGATCGCTCCGATTGGCCGCGCTGCTGCCGACGATGGCTTGCAGCTTAGCAACGAGCAACTCCGCCAAATGATGGATTTTATCGTCGCGACCCGAAAAGAGGGAAAAATCGACTGCATGTTCAGTTGTGAGGCCTATGTCGGCCCCTACGAGCGCAAGGTCCGCGACTGGTATTATTTCTGCCGCGCAGGCATCACCATCGGTTCTGTCCTGATTGACGGCTCCATCTCCGCTTGCCCCAATATTGACCGCAGCTATGTGCAAGGCAATATCTATCAAGATGACTTCCTCGATGTTTGGGAAAACCGCTTCCAACCCTTCCGCGACCGTGCATGGATGAAACAAGGTCCTTGCGCCGGCTGCAAGGTGTATAAGAACTGCCTCGGCGGCGCCATGCATCTTCATGCGAAAGACAAGGGAGAGATGATGGTTTGCCATTACAATAAGTTAGTGGGGAGTAATTAATCACAAAACCTACAAAACAAACAAAACTGTTGTTCTTGCAAGGAAAGCAGCCCCTCATTCCGAACTTGATTCGGAAAGGCATGCTTTCCTACGCATCCTTACGGATGCCGATGAACTATTACAATGTAAGAGCTTACCAGTCGCCGCAAGGCGGCGTTGCAATGGCATCCCGGTTGGGTGCCATTGCGTGTTTTTGGAATCGTGTTTTGAAAGTTTTGTTGGTTTTGTGATAAAAAATCAAAAAAAATCCACTTTTTTCTTGACAGTAATGAAAATTGTTGTACTTTTGCAGTGTTCTATTTGACTAATACACTAACACAAAATATTACAACATGATTGAAATCAAGAACTTGGACTTCGGCTACAAGAGTCAGCCAGTCTTCAAAAACATCAGCCTTTGCTTTGAGAAAGGCAACATCTACGGCCTTCTGGGCGAAAACGGAGTGGGGAAGACCTCTCTGCTGAAACTCATCAGCGGTCTGCAGAAGCCTGCAGCAGGTACCTGCGAAGTGGACGGTATCGCCCCCTTCAACCGCTATCCCGAAACCCTCCAGAAGATTTTCTTCATCTCGGAGGATTTCGCCATCCCGGACAACACACCTATTAATAATGTGCGCGAGTTGGGCGTGTTCTATCCCAACTACGACGAGAAACTTTTCCTCGAACTCTGCGAGGAACTTGAGGTGGATCCCAAACGCAAATATGGCGAACTGTCGTTTGGCCAGCAGAAGAAATGTTTGATTGCCACGGCTTTGGCACTCAATACGGACTATCTGCTCCTCGATGAACCCACCAACGGTCTCGACATTCCTTCGAAGACCCTCTTCCGTCAGGTCATCACCAAACACGCCACTGAAAACCGCACCATCATCATCTCTACCCACCAGGTGAAGGATGTGGAGAACCTCATCGACCCCATTATTATCCTTGATCATGACGAGGTGTTGCTCAAGGCCTCGTTCCGCGAGATTACCGACAAGCTCTATTTCGACTATGGCATGGATGAGGCTCCCGAGGCACTCTACAGCGAGATGATTCCCGGTGGCTATGTCAGCGTGACGCGCAATCCCAACCACTACGACAGCAAGATTAGCATCGAGGTGTTGTTTAACACAGTGATGAAGAACAAGGAAACCATCAAGCAAATCTTCGGATAAGAAAGGGCTTGCATTATGAATAACACATTCAATTTCAATCGTTTCAATAAGGTGCTGGCCTACGACTGGAAGCGCTTTCTCCGCAACTTCGGCATCACGCTGCTGGTGTGGATCAGCATGCCCGTCATGTTTTGGGTGACGAGTCTGGTCTTCGACTTTGAATTGCCCGTTGAGGTACGCGAGTTCATCATCTTCGGCCTCATCGCCATCACGGTCATGTCGGCCCCGTCGCGCATCTATGGCAAGGTCAACTTGCCGCGTGAAGGTGTGGGCTTCGCCATGATGCCCGCCACCAGTTTGGAGAAGTTCTTCAGCATGTTCCTCTATTGCTCACTTGTCACCCCCGCTGTGACTCTGGTGGGGAGCTGGCTGGTGGACTGCCTCATGACCCTTTTGCCTTTCGGCGGTTTCAAGGCGTTTGCCATGCATGAAGATTTCTTGAGGAATATCAGCTTCGGTGACTTTATGATGTTGGCTGTCGCGCTGGTCACTGCCGCATGGGCCGAGTCGTCCATCTTCATGTTCGGTAACATGGTCTTCAAGCGCCGCAAGGCAGGCAAGACCTTTGCTTGGGGCCTGCTGATTGTCTTTTCGTTTACCCTGTTGATGCAACTGTTCCATTTATGGGATAACTTCGGCATGTGGGTTACTGAAATCAGTGCCCGGATGGAAGATCGTTTCCTCCCTTGGATCTACAGTGCCTTCCAGTTGGTCATCGCCATCGTGTTCTATGTGCTAACCTATCGTAAGATCAAAACGCAAAAATACTAACCATGAATAATACCTTCAATTTCAATCGGTTTGGGAAACTCCTTGCCATGGACGGCAAGAAGTATCTCCGCAATTTCGGCATCACTTTAGCCATCTTGTGCTGCCTGAATGTCGGCAATTGGCTGTTGACTGCTGTATTCAACTTCCCCATGCCTACCTTCGTCCGTTATATGACTATTTATCTGGCAGTGTTTTTGGCCTGTATACTCATGCCAGCCAAGGCCTTCGGCGACATCAACCTGCCTCGCGAGGGTGTGCGTTATGCCATGCTCCCCGTCTCTAATCTGGAGAAATATTTGAGTTATTTGCTCTATGGTGTCATGACACCTGTCGTTATAGTGTTGCTGTCCTATGGCATCGACTCCTTGCTTACCTTGCTGCCTGTTGGTGGCTTTCAGCATTACATCAAGAGTTTGGGAATAATGGGCACAACGATGGATTTCATGGAGGAGATGGGCGCTCTGGCAGCCGATCCTTCATTGGGCGATGTCTCGGATTTGTTGGATATGATGCATAAGATTGGCTCCGTCGAGGTGTGGAACTACATCGTCGGTATTTTGTTTACTATGGGCATCTTTATGATGGGCAATCTGTTGTTTAAGCACCACAAGACGGGTATCACATTCGCCATCATGATGGGCTTCTCCTATGTCGTTTCGACGATTTCGCAATTGTTGTTGTTCTCCACCAATGTTAGGGAGTTTCTCGTCCCCGATCCTGACAACTTCGACTTTGGCAAGCTTGGCGAGATGACTAGTGGCATGATGTTGACCAGTGTCATTCTATATGCCCTCTTGACCATTGCTCTCTATACTGGCATTTTCTTCAAACTTAAAACCCAAAAATATTAAACCATGGAATTTAACACACATAAACCCATATACTTGCAGATTTGCTCCCAGCTCTATGAGCAGATCCTGCGTGGCGAGCTGAAGGCCGACGACCGCATCCTTTCGGTGCGCGACTACGGCATCCAACTCGGCGTGAACCCCAACACCATCATGCGCTCTTACGAAACCATGACGGCTGCAGGCATCATCTACAACAAACGAGGCATCGGCTATTTCATCTCACCAGAGGCCAAGGACATCGTCCTCAAGCAGATGCGCGAGGAGTTTCTCGAGAAGGAACTGCCCGAGGTAATCAAGAAGATGAAACTTTTGGGCATAGGGATAGAGGAGATTAAGTTTTAAGGGATTCCCTGCGGGAAATCGAAGATTCAACGGAGTTAATGGAGTATATGGTGTTTGTTTCCAGCGGCGGCCTATGTAGTTTAAAGCCGTTAACTCCACAAGCCGCCGCAAAACAAAAACTCGACAAACTCCATTCCCGCGCAGCGGGAATCCCACCAAATCATTAACCGATATGAAGAAACTAAAAGCACATCATTACATTATCCTGCTCGCTGTATGTGTGGCCATAACGGTCATCATAGTGGCACTGACCCTGGGCAAAAATGTCGCCATAAGTGTCTTGTGCACCGGAATAGGATGCATTATTGGCCTCATCATTGGCTTTGTTATCAGGAAGAAAAAGGATGCAAGTAAATAAACGACTCAAACTGTAACTTTTTGGGCATAACTCCGTCTTACAGGAAATCAACTAAAACTTCAGCACTATGAAAAGACATTTTTTGATTATCGCAGCCTCGATCGTCGTTTTTCTTGTCCAATCGTGTACCATAGCCATTAGCGGTGAGTCGCTGGGCGGAGAAACTATTAAAGGCAATGGCAACATCGTAACTCGCAACTACGATATGACTGATTTCAAAGGAATCTCGACTTCGTTGTCGGCTACTGTAAACTTTACCAAAGCAGATAATTACTCTTGCATTGTCAGTGTGGATGAAAACCTTTTCGAATACCTTGATATAAAGGTGAAAGACAATGAGTTGCTTATGGGTAAACGAAAGGAAGACAAAAACGCCAACTTGAAAGCTACACAGTTCATCATTGAGGTGACGGCACCGAGTTTGGAGTATCTTAACCTTGCTGGAAGCGGTACTTTCAATGCGCTCAGTCCGCTGAAGGGTGAGAAGTTGGAAGTTAACCTTGCAGGTTCGGGTGACATCATTTTCCACAAAAGCGTTAGCGCACAGAAAACCGAGTTGAATGTGGCAGGTTCAGGCGATTTGGTTTGCAATGAACTGATTGCGGATGAGTTGGACAGCAATGTTGCTGGTTCAGGCGACTTGAAAGTCGTTAGTGGTCAGGTGCGAGAGGCCGAGGCTGGCGTGGCTGGATCGGGCGACATCGTTCTCACCTGCGACATTGAGAACCTTGATGCCAACATAGCAGGCTCAGGCGACATCAAAGCGCGAGTCAATGGTAAACTCACCTACGGCATCTTTGGGTCAGGCGACATTGGCTACTATGGCAACCCTGTCGTGGAAGGCGACAAGGTGGGTGGCAGGGTAAAGGCTTTGGAATCACCTGATCGTTGAAGCATATAATAGAAGTAAATCTCTTTTTCATACCTTTGTAATGAGAAACGGCTGACCCAGAGGGCCAGCCGTTTTCTGGTTGATAACACTAATTATCAGGAATTGAACACAAATTTTCAAAAATTGAATTCATGAATAATTCGTGAATAATTCATGGCAATTCATGTTAAATCATCTGATCACGCTCACGCGCTTGATGCCCATGCCGTTTGCCGTGTAGATGCGGATCATGTAGACACCTGCACCGAATTGGCTCATGTCAAGCGTCTCGGTGTCGTTGCTTGCCTCGGCATCGTAGACCACCTGACCGAGTTCGTTGACCACGGTGAGGCGTTGCATGCCTTCAGCCTCGATGGTGACATTGCCGTTGGTCGGGTTGGGGTAGAGGCTGGCCTTTACGCCAAACTCGTTCACATCGGTGGAGTTCTTAACAAGGATGTTCAGTGTGCCCTCGCCATTGTTGCATTCCGAAACAGGAGTGGCGGTCAGCACGGCATTACCCTTGTAGGTCTCGCTCCAAGTCACCACCACCGATTTGCCATCGTTGGCAGGCACCAGCGTGCCGGCTTCTTCAGGCTCGATGCTGAAGCCGACCTCCACATCATTGCTGACGGTGTAGGTTGTGGTGGGCGTGAGGCGCACATCCAATTCGGCATCGCCGCTGATTTCAGGTTGGGCTGCATAAGGATTCACGGTCACATTGATGGCTTGTTCAAGCGTGGTCTCGCAGCCGTTGGCATCGGTCACTTTGGTGAGGGTGGCGTTGATGCTGTTGGCAGGTGTGAGACTCAAAGTGTAGTTGTCGCTTTCAGCGGTGAAGCCGTCCATGCCAGTGGCTTCCACAGTGAAGGGAGCCACGCCGGTGAAGTTGAAGTCAATGTTCACGCTCTCGCCTTCGCAGATGCTAGCGGGCACGTCGCCGATGGCCATGGTAGGAGCAGTATTCACGGTAACGGTGAAGGTGAAGTCGCCTTCGTCAAAATTGACATTACATCCTGGACGGTTGACTATGCTCATGATGCTGAAGGTGGTTTCGCCCACGGGCAGAATGCCTAAATCAATTGTAGTGGCGTCTTGAGCGAGTTCGTAACGCTCCTCGTTGATGAAGACTGTGAAATCGGGTGCTGTGGGAACGCCATTGGGCGTGTAGCCGCCAAGCGTGAAGCTCATGATGGCATTCTCGCCTTCGCACACTTGGATGGCCTCTGCTTCCAATGTCATTTCAGGCATCGGGTTCATTTCGAAAGGATAGTCGTAGGTGACGGAACCGCAGCCAGCCGAAACAGCAAAGGCAGTCAGGTTGACGCCGTTGTTGATGTCATTGAGGCCAGGCGTATAAGTGGTTTCCAGTGCCGAGGCATCTTCAAAAGTGCCGTCGCCGTCGGTCAGCCATTGGAACGAGACATAGTCGCCCGTGATTTCAACAGCAATGGGTTGAGGCTCGTCAATGGCGCAATGGGTTTCGCCGACAAGGGCAGGCATGATCACCACATTCTCAACGATAAACACCGCCATCTCATCAGTGAGGATCTCACCACCACCATTGATAGTGAGGGTCAGCGTGACCTGTCTGTTTTCAATGTCTTGAGGTCCAGGGGTGTAGATGGGCATCGGGATGGTGGCATCATCGAAGGTGCCGTCACCCAAAGTGGCCCATTGCAGGTTGTCGTAATTGATGGCGTAACCCACGATTTGGGCATCGTTGCCTTCGCATACGGTCACGTCGTTGCCTGCAGTGCCCGCCATGACGCGGTCAGCAGGAAGACCGACATAGTCGATCCAAGCGCAGTCGCTGCCATTGCTGACGCTACCATCCTTGGAGTAGGCCCACTTGTAGGAGTGGCGGCCAGCAGTGACGGGATAGGCGGCCTTGGTCCAACCTACATTGCCTGACCAATCATTTTTCTCTTGGTTGTCGATGTAGAAGTGGAGCTTGTCGTAGCCGTTTTCCGATGACACCTTGTAATAGAATGAGATGGTATCGTTAGCGCCAGCCTCATGGCTTAAGATGAGGGTGGTGGTACTGTTGCTGCCGATAGCGCCCGAGCGCAGGCAGAACTGGCCTTCATAGGGCTCTTCGTTGACCAAGCGCCATGGATGAGAGCCGTCGTTGGTCCAGCCTTCGCCGAGTTCACCAGTTTCGAAGTCCTCTACGATGAGGCCGACCTTAACGGCGTAATCATTTTGGTCGGAGTATTGCCCCGAAACGACATTGACCACAAGCGGGCAGGAGTAGCCTACTGGTGTTTCCTCACTGATGGTGATGTCGTAAACGGCATTGAGGGTCTCGCCGGCAGTGACGCTCTCAAAGTTGAGCGTGTTTTCAGTCACCGTGATGTAAGGCGAAAGAATCTGCATGGTGGCTGTAGTCGAGGCAGCATCGGCATGGCCTTTGTTCTCGATGGGGAATGTGAGTTGAGCGGTCTCGCCGGCATCCAAACGCCCGTTGCCGTTGCCCTCTATTTCAGTAATCTGGAGATTGCCTAACTTGAAGATAGGAGCATAGGCTTTTATGGCCAGGTTGCTGACATAGACGTCGTCACCATTGGTCACCGTGATGGTGAATCTGTTGCTGGTGTTGTCGGGCACATTGTCGGCCACAGTGAACGAGAATGCGTCCTCAAGGTTTTGTGTGGCATTGGGTGCCATGGCGTCATATTGGGCAGTGCCGTTGGTGATGGTGATGTATTCCGACTCGGTTTCCAGCACGGCCTCAAAGGCGTTCATCGGGTCACTACCTACATTCCTTAAGGCGACATCCAAGCTGATGGCTTCACCGAAATCGAGTTGGTTGTTGCCGTTTTGGTCGTTGATGACCTTGCTGTCGAAAACGATGTAAGGACCGTCGGCGGGGATGACCCCAATGACGGCCTCATAACGCAGATAGTTTTGTCCAGTGATGATGAGGTTGATCTCGGTCGGGGGCACTTGAGGCTCGAATTCAATGGTTTGAGGATCACCTGTGGCTGTGGCTACAGCGAGGATCTCCCAACCCTCAACATCGTCTTCTTTCACCAAGCTGATCATGCAGCCTTCGGGAGCGGTGATGTTGATCTCACCCAAACCGGCAATGACCACCTCGGGGTGTGTCACATCCATGATTTGGGGCACTTGCGTGTAAATGCGCAGGAAGGCGTCGCAGTGGGCAGTGAACATGGTGTAGGTGATGTCCTTGTCTTCGGTGTTGTAAGGCCAGGAGCTTTGGGCAAGGAAATATTTACCGGCAACGTTACCAAAAGCGGGCATCCAGTTGCCGGTGTTTTCGGCATACGGACCGTAGTCGGGCATAAAGTCGCCGTCGAAGAGGTCGTACACACCCCAAACGAAGGCGTCGTTGACGAAGGAGTAAGAGGTCTCGGTGGGGCAGAGCACACCCACGGCACCGGCGTTCTCGCCGTTGTAGGTGCGGCGCATCCAGGCTTCGCAGAAGCATTCGGAGCCATAGTTGAATTTACCTGTAAGGCAGTTGATGGACATGACGAAAGGCATCTTGCCCACGTTGTTCATCTGTGCCACATGGCTGTTGCGCACTGCGGGCTCACCCCAACCTTCTTCCAGGCCATGGTCGCGGTGTTGCAACCAGAAAGCGCCAGCGTTGACGGCATCAACCACCTGTTGTGGCGTGCCACCGGTCCAGCCACCGAGTTCACTCGGGGTTTGCGGGATGTAGCCAACACCATTGGGACCGAAGTAGTTGACTACCATCGAGGTGTTTTGGTTGCTCGACCATTGGTTGCCAGGTGTACCGCTGTAAATGCAGTTGATTCGATTGGGGTTGTAGCCGTGTTGGCGCATGTAGCCACCGAACACCTCTGAGCAGATTTGGAACCAACGTTCTGTCTGCCAGCCTAATGCGGTGATAGGACGGGTGTAGAAGTCAGGGTCCATGTTGGGACTGGTGTATTCGTATTCGATTTGTTTGCCAACGAAGACGGGCAGTTGGGCTGGAGTCTCGGCAATCAAGCGGGAGAAAACGATGTCAGGGAGGTTGTCATTGCCGACCACGTCAGCATAGCCATTGTCGGTGATGCAGCTACCGTATGGATGGGGTACTGTCTCTGCGGGCACATATTGACCTAGGTTGTTGCCATGGTCGCCAAGCATGCAAATGGCTACAGGGGCAATCTCCCAAGTGTTGTAGGCACTGTGGAACCATTCCTTCATTTGGGAGGTGGTGGTGGCAGGCATTTCGTCCAAGCGGTAGACCTCGGTGAGGATGCCTTGACGGGTGCGGTACTCTTTCAGTTGGTTGGCATATTCTGCCCAAGCGTCGTTGTTGGGCGTGATGATGAGGTATTCGGCACCGGTCTTGTCGTCGCGTAACCATTTTTGCATACGGGCCTCATAATCGATGACGGGCAATTGGTCGTAGTTCAAAAGCTCGGCAGCGAGAATGGGGTCCCAATAAGGCGAACGCAGACGGTCTTCGCCAAAGTGGTCGCTGCCGCCTTCAAACTCAACGGCGAGTTCCACATTGGTGTACACAATCAGGTCTTTTGTGACGGGGTTGTACTGGAAAGGAGTGATGGACACTGTCACTGACTCGACGCCACGGATGTAGCTGTTGCCCATGACGAAAGGCTCGGCAGGATAGAAGGCGTTTTTGCTGTAAACGCTCATGTCCTTCACATAGTTCATGTCGGGCTCTTCATTCTCCGATTGGATGCGGAGGGCAGGGGCGATGTTGACATTGTGAAGGGTCTCTTTCTCAACGCTGACCACACGCAATGAGGCGGTGGCGCCTTGCGGTATGGCCATCATGCGGCTGTCGGCGGGCAGGTTGGGCTTGCCGGCTTCGTTGGGGATGGCGATGGCTTTGATGGCCACTTCGCTCATCTCTTCGCCACGATAGTTGAGCTGGTTGAGCGTGACTTGTCCGACATTGTAGGTAATGTGGAGGCCGTCACGGGTCTTCTCCGTCAGGTTGAAGCCTTGCTTCCCTTTGACGGGATAATCGAAGGTCTGTGCCATGGCTGTGCTGCCGAAGAAGGCCAGCAACACCAAGGCAATAGCAATGGGTAATGACTTTTTCATATCGCTATGGTTTGATGATACTTTTATGTTTCTTTATGGTCATGTTTTAATCGGAAAGAGACGCAAAAGCGTCTCTCCTCCTATCTTTTCTTTCTCTCTCTTTCTTTCTCTCTTCTTTCTCTCCCCAACTCCCAACCTCTTATCTCTAAACTCTCAACTCTAAACTCTCAACTCAATCATATTCCCCCCACCGTATGCAAGCGCCCTGCAACTGTTTCTTCAAGGGGAACATCAAGGTCAGTTTCACGGTGGCGTCAGTGTTGACACGCCAGCCTAGGAGGTAAGGGTCGATGTAGCCGGCGCCAACGACATTTTGCGACTCGCCGTGGATCTCTTCGCTCGTGAACGAGTTGATGACTGCAGCATGGGCAGAGGCATCGAGTCGGAGAAGCAGGTAATAGTTGCCTACATTAACTTTATAAAGCACACCTGCACCCAACACTAAACCGACATTGAATTGGCGTGTGTTTTGTGCGTTGAACTCTACCGTGTCGATGACGACACCATTCTCATTGTATTGTTGGTTTTCGGTACCGTAGTTTAATATCTCTTTCTTTTGCCACACCATCTTTCCCGAGAGGGGCATGCTGAATCTAGGGGCCACATACACAAAGGGGCGCAGGGTGCCGTTCGAGAGGTAGCGCGTTAATGGGACTTGGATGTCTACTTCTTGATATTCGGCGTCAAACTGACGATAGAAGTCTTTGTTTTCGTTGATGGCAACGGGGAAGTTGAGCACTTCGTAGTTGACACCTGTTTTGCGCATGGCATAGAGACCTTCCAAGGCGATAGAGGTGTTGCCGTTGAGCATCCGCTCCACGATGAGACCGCCTGTGATGCCAAAATTGAACGGGGCCTTGTAGGGAGTCTTTGTCCCGCCAAAGTGAGCCCAATAGGTGGAGGTGAGTCCACCTTCGATGCCGATGTTATATCTGGCTTCGTTGGAGTTCACGCGGCTGCGTGCCGACTGCAGCGGCTTGTTGAACTGCGCTTGCGCCGTGATGCCAATGGCTAATAAAAAGGACAGGATTATGATGCTTGACTTGTTCATTCTGCGTAAGTCTTGGATGAGTGTTTATTCTTATTCATGGAATTCCCCCGTATGGGCGATGCCGTCATTCTTAAGGATCATGATGTCGCCTGGTGTGGGCAGATAGCCCAAGTGGATGATTTGGTTGACACTGGTGCCGGCTTTGAGGTATTTCATGGTTTCGATGCCCCAATGGAGGTCTTTGATGACATTGGACACAACGGTGTCAGTGGTGTGGTTGACAGTGTCGGTCACCACGGTGAACTCTTTGTCGATTCTACCGGAGAAGATGACGGCGTTGAGGGGCTCTGCTTTCGACTTGATGTCGCGGATTTCGTAATAGAAGGCGGTGAAATAGGGGTCTTGTCCCATGATGTAGACGGTACGGAAATCGTCTTCAGTGAGTTTGCCGTCTTTGAAGTAGATGGGAGAGATGGTGTCGTCGACGAAGGCTTGGATGTCGTCTTGCATCAAGTAGTGGGTCGAGTCGGTCTCTGATTTTTCAAGGAAGTAGTCGTATTGGCCCACGCTACCCTTGGGATACTTGAAACGCAGCTTGGCGATGCCTTTATGCTGCTCGTAGAAATCAAAATATTGGGGGGTAGGAATGCTGGTAGGCGTATTCCTCCAGGTGCTCGACGGGACCTTGATGATATCAGTGATCCAAATATTGTCGGCAATGTATAAGCCTTCCATTTTGGGCGGCTCGTCGCCATAATAAAGATGTGCGCTCCCCATGCTGTGCAAAAGGCGTTGGGGCATAAACTCGTTGATGTTGGGGATGTGCTGATAGGCATAGTACACCGTCTCGTTGTTTTTCGGATCGTCTTTCATGCACGAAGTGAGAGAGGCGAAACCACAAATGAAAAACAAGGCCAATAATAAGTGTTTCTTCATCGTCTTAATGCTTGGATGAGGCTCTCAAAGAGAGAAATTTATCTCGCAAATGTAAGAATTTAGGTCTTACAATCGACAAAATAGAAACGATTTTTTTTGCGCCTTATTGTAACGGGCTGTAAATTATTTCGTTATGGAAGTGCCTTTAATGGACAATGACAACTTTCCTAACAAGCGTACCTTCCTTGCTGGTGGCAACGAAACAATAAATGCCATCGCCTTTCGTGTCGCATTGATAGGAAAGGTTGTGGTGTTCGGTTGTACCGAAAGTCTGAAGTTGGTCGATGAGGACGCCTCGCATGTCATAAACCTTGATGTCGATCTTGCCCGTCATGTGCTCAAAGTTGAGCGTCATTTGTCCGTTGTTGGGATTGGGCATCACCGTGAAGTCTGCAGAGGTCCCAACGGCTCCTGAGCCTGTCGAAGGAGTCGAAGGGTCATCTTCAATGCCGTAGAACGAGCACACAAACCAATAGCGGCGCTCGGTCCCTTCGGGATGGCATTTGTTGTAGACTTTTGCATTGAGCCAGACGGTGTCTTCCAGTTGGTTGAGAACAAAGATTTTGCAACGCTTTCCTGCAGGGTGTGTCGTAGTGTCGGGCTCAAGCACCCACTCCACCGTGGGGTCTTCGAAGGCCCAAGTGACCGAGTCCCAATGGCATCGTTCGTTGTTGTCCCATATCATGAAGTCGTAGCTGTTGATTTGGAACTCAGTGGCGGTCACTACCCAATGGGGAGCCGTATTGTTGGTGTCGGCGGGATAGATGGGGGTGGGGTCGGGGGTGTATTCCATGTCCAGGTTGAGATACACGGTGCTGTCGCACCCCAAGATGGTAGACAGGGTCTTCTCATATTGTCCGGACAAGGTGTAGCTCTCGCCAAGCCATTGGTATTCGTCGCATTCCTCGACTTCAAGTGTGGTGCCTATGACATTACCCGAAAGGGTTAGGGTGCAGTCAACGATGCTGTCGCAACCGTCGATGGTGGTGAATGCTTGTCGGAAGGTACCACTATGGTCATAGGTCTGTCCGTTCCACTCAAACACACCGCATGAGATGGTGTCGAAAGCGGTGTACTCTGGATGCCCCATGGTCAAGTGCATGGTGACGATGCTGTCGCAGCCGCCGAGCGAGATGTAGGAACGCTCGTAGTCGCCTGGGGTGTCGTAGGTTTGTCCGTCCCACGTGTAGCTGCCATCGCATTCGTGATGGCTGAATTCATAGGTGATGCGGTCAGCCACGGTGAGGTGCAGGTTGAGGACGCTATCGCAGCCGTTGGCGGTCATCAGATAGAGTTGACGGTCATAGGTACCCGGTTCGGTATACTCAAAGCTGAAGCCATAAGCGTCATACACGCCTGGCTCGCCTTGCCAACAACGGCTGTCGTCGATGGGGATGTGGTATTGCTGATGGGCGTCGATATATACGAGTACCGAATCTTGACATTCGCCATGGACGGGGTTGGCTTGGGTGCGGGCCAGAATGGTGTCGTTGCTGATTTGGACATTGGTGAAGCCATGACCCGAATAAAGTTCACCTGCACATATTTCATCGTGCTCGATGATGTATTGCTGGGTGGCATCGATGATGAAATTGGTAGTGTTACTCGAGGTGCCAGTGCAGCCGCCTTCGTTGGTGGTGATGGCCAACGAGACATTATAGACACGACTTTCGCTATAGGTATGTGTTACAGGATTTTGGGTGCTGGTAGTGCCGTCGCCGAAGTCCCAAAGGAGCTCATAATTGGGCAAGTTGACCTCAGCGTGGAAGGTGATGGGCATGTCGGAGCAATATGAGAAACTCTCGTTGGGTAGCACAGGCTCATCGTTAAGGGTGAGGCTTGAGCTGAGGTTGATGGCGTTGGAGCCTACAAGATAGGCATAGCCTTTGGCGTTACCGAAACCGTAGACATGAGCGTTGAAGCCATTCTCACAGGTGATACGGTGCACACCATGCGTGATGTCACGCCTTGTGAAACAGTAGTCATCGCTTCCGTTGACTCGGCTGAAGAGCAGGGGTGAAATCTGTTGGTCGTCAAAATAAACATTCGTGATGTCTTCAGTGTTGACGATGATGTTGACACTGTGGGTCTCAATGTTGATGTTGTCATGGTCGAAGGTGGAGAAAGTCACGTCGTTGATACGTTGCTCCACAGGAGCGATCCATACCATGGAAGGGTCGCCCAAACCACCTGCATAGTTTTGGTCGTAGCTCGAGTTGTTGTAGAGATAGACCGCGCTGGGCTGCGTGGCTTGCAGGTAGCATGAGCCTTCGCTTTCCAACAACGGGAAGGTGTACGACTCGCCTGCACCCAACATGGTGAGCGGCTCACCGTTCAAGGTGATGGAATTGATATTGGCGCTCGAGGTGATCTTGATGAAGTCGCGGTTGCGGTTGCGAGAGCTGGTCACTACGAAGTTTTTGCCCCACGAGCGTAACGGCATGGCTTGCTCGAACACATGATCGAATCCGTTGCCTTGGTCAGTGGGGATGCAGGTGAGGGTATTGCCATTGAATACCGCAATTTTCTTACAGTCGGAGGCCAATATCCGTGTACCGCTCAAGTCGCGGTTTTCGTTCCATGAATTCATCCGCAACGACCTGACATGATAGGTCTCACCTGCATTCATCGTGATGGTAAAGGGCTGATTGGCAGGATGCCCTCCTAATGTGGCCACCGTAGGAGTGATTTCGATATCCGTATTGTCTTCTGTAGCGATGATGACAAAGGCACTTGTCTCGTTATTGGAGGCATAATAGTTGGCGCCTGACGATATGGATTGGTCGTAACTTTGGATGATGTACTCGTCACCCAAACTCTCTATAGGCAAGACAAATGAAGCGTCGAAGGAGACGTGGGCAATGTTAGTGCAGTACACCGAAATGGTATCGGTGGACTGCACTTTGATGCCTTTCTCCATGATGACCTCGTGCTGCGCGCTATTGTGATAGCCTTGTTCTTCGGGAATCTCAATGGTGGTGATATTGTTCGCCCTGACAGTGAATTCCCGCGACCACCCCGTCAAAGGATTCGACACGGTGCCGCTGCAGTCGCGCTTGGCGCTGATGAGCACTTGGTTGATGACCCAACCGCCTTCGGTGTGGTCCCTGAATCCGTTATGCATGAACGAGAGCCAAAACTCCTTGCCCTGCGTCGAGGTGTTTTGTGCCATCAATGCAGGTAGGCTACCCAAGAAAAGGAGCAATAATGCTAAAACAGACTTCAAGTGCTTCATTGTATTTTGTTTGATAAATGGTTACTTTTCTATGACAACTTTCTTGGCCATGGTGCCTTCCTTGCTTGTCGCCACGAAGAAATAGATGCCTCTGGCATCATGCTTCATGTCGTAGTCATAGGTGCTACCAAAGCCGTCGGCGGCTTCAAAATGGTCGATGAGGACGCCGCGCATGTCGTACACTTTCATGTCGACCTTGCCGCTGAGGTTCTCAAAGTGCAGGGTCATATGTCCACTGTTGGGGTTCGGCAGCACATCAAAGTTACCAGAGCCCACCGCAGTGCCGTCTTCATCTACACCAAAGAAAGAGCAGACAAACCAGTAACGCTCGCTGATGCCTTCAGGGGAGCATCTGTTGTATGCCGTGGCGCGAAGCCAAATGGTGTCTTCGTGATGGCTGAGCACATGCATTACGCAACGCTGGCCCTTGGGCTGCATCTCGTTGTCAGGCTCCAACACCCATTCAATTTCTGGGTTTTCGAAGTTCCAAACGACGGAGTCCCAATGGCAGTGCGGGTTGGTGTCCCAAAGATGGAACTCGTAGGAGTTGATTTGGAACTCGGTGGCCGTGACCACCCAATGGGGTGCGGTGTTCGCGGGATCAGTGGGGTAGATGGGCGTCGGGGCAGGAGTGTACTCGAATTGGGCATTTAGTGTCACCACGCTATCACAACCATGCTGGTTCAAGTAGGTGCGGTGGTAGATGCCTGTCTCGGTATAGAGGGGGTCCTCATGGTCGGTGCTGACAATCTCGTGGCCTTCCGCATCCCAATAGTATTCGTTACAACGGTCAACGCTGAAGTCGGAGGCGACATTGGGGTTGACAGAGAGGTGGAGGTGCAAGATGCTGTCGCAGCCGTACATGTTGGTAAGAGTGTGGTCATATATGCCTTCCGTGTTGAGGTGTTGCCCATAATAATTATAGGTGTCGTTTTCGCAGATGGCCTCATAGATGTCGTTTTCCACATGGGGACGCACGAGGATGGTCACACTGACTTCTTGTGTCGTCATGCCGTCGCTGACGCTGCAGTGGAAGGTGGTGCTTCCGATGGGAGGCGTGGCTACGGGATTCTGCGATGTGGTGCTGTTGAGCAGGTTGGCTGGCGACCAGCTATAGGTGTAGTTGCCCGTGCCCGCCACGGGTAAGGCATGTAGCGTGGTGGAACCGTTCTCGCAAATCTCGTATTCGTCGGCGGTGGCGGTGGCGGTCAGGTTGGAGCCAGCCATGGCCACGGTGACTTGGATGGTAGTGCTGCAGCCACCTTCCGTGTTGGTGATGGTCACTGTGTAGACCTGCGTCTCGTCCAAAGAGACGGTCTGTGTGGTCTGTCCGGTGGGGTTGGTGACCATGTTGGCGGGTTCCCATTGGTAGGTGAAGGTGCCGGGTGTCTCCACATTGACCGTAAGGGTAGAGGTGCCGCCATACATAACGGAACTCGGACTGGCAGTGGCGGTGGCTACGGGGATGGCATAGACGGTCACCGTTTGTATCAATTGGTCGGTGCAGATGCCCGTGCCCACATTGAGGGTCACTTCGTAGTCGCCTGCCTCGGCGTAAGTGTGGCTAACAGTCGGTCCACTAGCGGTTTCTCCGTCTCCGAAATCCCATCCGATGTTCTCAATCTCTTGTCCTTCAGGATTGGTGGTCGATGTGCTGGTGAATTGCACAGGACTGCCTTCGCATGCAGGAACATAAGTGAAATCGGCAGCTGGTTGGGGATAAATGATGACATCGGTGGATCCCGAGGTGGTCTCCCCGTCGACAGTGGTGACACAAGTGTAGGTACCTGCCATCTCCAATGTGCAGTTGAGGATGAGGGGGTTCTGAATGGTCGAGTTAAAGTTGTTGGGCCCTGTCCATTGGTAGGTGGCACCTGCTTGCGTGGTGACAGTCAGTTGGATGTCATCGCCTACGCAATAAGGACCATCATTGGTGGCAATACCAGGCAGAATGCCACAGTCGGTAGTGCCAGGACCCGAGTTTTCGGTCTTGGTAAAGGTGATGACGCAAGGATCGCGCGAATAGTTTGTAATCATCAGGATATAATACTCTCCTGTTTCTGGCAGATGGTAATTGACTGTGCCATGACCGGCTTGGTGATGGTGCTGGCTTTCTTCGAAACCTAAATAAATGTCTTCAGAATAGCTCGAAGAGTAATTGCAGTCGATGATTTTGTTGCCGGTCAGCTGTATAACACAAGGCGATGTCGGGTCATCGAAGGGCCCCCACAGGCAATAGTCAATGTCTCTTTCTACATTGGTAAGCGGATCATGCCCTTCCATATGGATGATGAATTGTCCGGGCGTGTTGATTCTCATGTGGAACCAGGAAGGGTTGTAGGAGCTACCTATACAACCGTCGTCAAAGGGGTCGCTTTCCAATTGTTCGGCAGTTTGAGTAGTGTTAGCCGCCTGAAACTGAATGACATCGGAGGTGCAGAAGGGGTCTGAATCCACGCAATGGTTGTTGACGGTGATGGCTCTGCCGAGGGCGAGGTCCATGGTGATGGAGGTGAAGTGCACGGCAGGGACACTGGCTTTCCATTGCGGAAACAGGTCTACGATGTCGAATTTGTCGATGAACTGAAAGTCAGACAAGGCATGACTGTAGGCCTCTTCGAAGATGTCGATGAAAGGTTCGTCACTGTCGTCGCTGCTTGGGACGATGTTGAACAAGCCATTTTCTTCTTCCGTTTGCAAAATGAAACGGTCGTCTTGTTCGAGGCTGTATAACAAGAATAATCTGAAATCATGATTGTCTATTTCATAGAAATTCAGCAGTATGCCGTCTTCGGCGTAGGGTCTGTAAGGGGTTTGCCCAAATTGCTTCAACGGGAAGATGAACAATAATAGGAGCGCTACGGCTAATTTTGTCAGTGATTTCATTGTTGTTTTGAATTGTTGATACTTTATGTGCCAGGCATGGGCTATTTTTGGATAACGACTTTCTTGGCGACGGTGCCTTCACGGCCCGTGGCCACGAAGAAGTAGATGCCGTCCGACTTGGTTCTCATATTGTAGGTGTGTTGTGACGGGCCATTGCCGTTGTATGTCTTGAATTGGTCGATGAGTGTGCCGCGCATGTCGTACACTCTCACGTCGACGGTGCCAGTAAGGTGTTCGAAGTTGAGCGTCATCTGGCCGTTGTTGGGGTTGGGGACTACATCGAAGTTGCAGAGTTCGCATACGGCTTCGTTTTCCTCAACGCCATAGAATGAACTCAACAGCCAATAGCGTTGCTCGATGCCTTCGCTGGGTGAGCAGCGGTTGAAGGCATGCGCTTTCAGCCAGATGGTGTCTACTACATGGTTGAGCACATAGACCCTGCAGCACTTGGCTTTGTTGCCGAAAGGCTCTAGTACCCATTCAGGTGCCTCGTCGCAGGTCCAGGTGACGGTGTCCCAATAGCAGTTGGGGTTCTCGTCCCACAAGTTGAAGTCGTAGGAGTTGATTTGGAACTCGGTGGCGGTCACTACCCAGTGCGGGGCACCGTTGGTGGCATCCATGGGATAGATGGGCGTGGGGTGCGGTGTGTACTCGAAAGTCATGTGCATCGTGACCAAACTGTCGCAGTCCGCTTGGTTCTTGTAGGTGCGGTGATAGATGCCAGACATGTTGTATACGGGGTCTTCATGGTCGGTGTAAATGATCTCATGGCCATTGGGATCCCAGAAATATTCATCGCAGCTCTCGCTTTCATCAAGGGTGTAATCGCTTTCGTCGTGGTCGTTGATGGTCAGGTAGAGGGTCACCTCGCTGTTGCAACCGTAGTTGTTCACATAGTGGTGTGTGTAGACCGTGCTTTCATCAAAGGTCATGTCGACATTGTAAGCGTCATTCTTCCAACGATAGGTGTCGCAACTGGTGATGGTCTCTTCGGTGTCATAACTCGGCCTCAATTCGAGGAGGAGCATGACCGTGCTGTCGCAGGAATTCGGGAATGTCAAGGTGTCATAATAGGTACCTGACTCATAATAGGTGGTTCCATTTGAGGGCCAAGTGTATTGGGTGTCGCAAATGGAGACGTTGTAGGTCTTGGAGTTGTATTGGGCCACGTCGACATGGAGGATGACGAGGCTGTCGCAACTTGATGTGGTCTCGTAATGGATCTGGTAAGGCGTGGTGCTGGGTTGCAGGTACTGACCGTTGTAGTAATAGCCGGGGCCGCCTTCGCAGGTCGACTCAAACAGCTCGATTTCATAACTCGGGTCTTGGATGAGGTTCAGCCTGATGACGCTGTCGCAGCCGTGTTCTGATTCCAAGGTGTGGTAATAGGTGCCTGCAGCATCGAGCGACTCGCCATAGAATTGGTAGGTGTCGCCTTGGCAGAAGTGGGCACTGATAGGCGTCTCGTAGATGTCCCAATTCGACAAATGCAGATGGATGGTGCTGTCGCAGCCGTGTGCCGACTCGATGGTATGGTCATACACGCCAGGAGTGCTCAACTCATCGCCAAAGAAGTTGTAGGTGGTGTTCTCGCAGATGGTCTGGTAGATGTCGGATTCCGTATTGGGATAGACCCTGATGGTGACGGTGGCATCTTGTGCGCTCATTCCGTCACTGACATGGCAAGTGTAGGTGTGGGTGCCTACGGGCGGGGTGGCCACGGGGTTTTGTATGCTGGGGTTGTTGAGCGTGTTGGCTGGCGTCCAACTGTAAGTGTAATTGCCCGTGCCACCCGAAGGTGAGACGTGCAAGGTGGTCGACTCGCCTTCGCATAACTCATAGACATCGGCTGATGCCATGGCAGTCATGTCGGAGCCTTCGATGCTCACGGTGACTTGTGTCGATCCCGTGCAGTTGCCTTGCGGATTGGTGACGGTACAGGTGAATGTGGTGGTCTGTTGCAGGGCTATGGTCGAGGTGGTCTGGTTGTTGGGATTGACCACTTTGTCGGCAGGCTCCCAGTGGAAGTTGAACTGGCCTGTTGTGCCGGCGTTAGCCGTCAGCGTTGCAGTGCCGCCATAGATGACGACGTTGGGCTGGGCTACGGCAGTAGGAGCGGGGGTGGCATACACGGGCACGATTTGCGTACGGGTGCCTGTGCAGCTGCCGGTGCCGATACCCACGGTGTGGGTGACTTGATAGTTACCGGCTTGGGCGTAGGTATGGCTCACGGTTTGGCCGCTACCCGTCTGTCCGTCGCCGAAGTTCCATTGGTAGCTCGAAATCTGCTGGCCAGGAGGAGCGGAGGCGGTACTGGTGAATTGGGTCGGAGTGCCTTTGCAGACCGTGGAGAAGGTGAAGTTCGATGTAGGTTGGCCAAACACTTGGACGGTCTTGGTGATTTGGTTGGTGCAATGTCCTCCGCATCCTACGGTGAGGGTGACTTGGTAGCTACCCGCGTTGGCATAGGTGTGGGTGGTGTTCGCCCCTGTGCCTGTCTGTCCATCACCGAAGTTCCAGTTGTAGCTTTGTATCTGCTGTCCCGAGGGGTTCGTGGTGGAAGTGCTGGTGAATTGGGTGGGGGAGCCGACACATACCGTGGTGAAGTTGAAGTTGGCGGTAGGCATGGGATAGATGACCACATTGGTGGTGGCGCTATTGGTCTGGCTACCCAAGGCGATGGTGCAGGTGTAAGTGCCAGCCATGTTCATCGTGCAGTTCGGACGGGTGGGGTTCTGCTGGGTAGAGTTGAAGTTGCCAGGGCCGGTCCAACTGTAAGTGGCGCCCGCTTGTCCGTTCGCTGTCAGTTGTATGGTCTCGCCCACGCAGTAGGGGCCGCTATTGTTGACCAATGGAGGCAGGATACCGCAGTCGGTGGTGCCTGTACCAGCTACCTTACTGAATGAGATATTGGTCGTTTGGTTCGAATAGTTGGTTATGACGAGGATGTAGTACTCGCCAGTTTGAGCGGAAGCAGGAATCAAGCAATGCTCGGTATGGGCCGCGGCATAGCTGCAGCTGACCACCTTGTTGGATGTCAGTCCATTGGGACAAGGTGTAGACGGGTCGGTGAAGGGACCCCAGCAACAGAAGTCGATGTCTACACTAGGCGTACTGTACATATAGATGTCGATGTTGCCAGGATTTAATATGCGCATATAATACCATGCCGGGTTCGGGGTGGTGTAAAGGCAGTCGTAGTCGGGACCTGATTCGCCACTTCCTGCGTTTACGCCGGCAGGGAACTCATACATGCCGTTGTCGGTGCAGAACGGGTCTGCATTGGCGCATGTGTTGTTCTGCCTCGAACGGATGTAGTAGTCCATCATCAAGGAGGAGATAAACTGCATGGGTAGCTCTCCCTTATATTCGGCAGCCACATCGGCAGCCTGCTCTTTGCTCATTCTTGCAAAGTCGGAGGCGTTTTGCTCACGAAATTCGGCGAAAGTAGAGCGTAAGTCGAGACCTTCAAAGGCTTCGCTCGCACTAATGATGAAGGTGCCGTCGTCTTCACCGGTGATGACATCGAAACGTCCGTCTGATGTCAGGTTGTAGATGAAGAAGACACGTTCGTCGAAGTTGGCGATGTTGGTGATGTCGAACGAGAGCGTCGCCTCGTTGACGTTGGTTCGTGTGGGCTGGGCGTTGGAGGTAACGGGCATGAGCAGCACGAACGAGACTGCCACTAACAATTTGAAAAGCTTATTCATGTCTATTCGTTTATGGTTAATATTCAATGGTTTATCTCATGATATTGATGCGTTTCACAAGGATGCCGCTTTCAGTATAAATGCGGATAAGGTAGGTGCCCACACCGAACTGTGACATCTCGATCTGGACTTTCTTTCCAGAGACTTCGTTGTCGTAAACAACCTGTCCCATGGCGTTGGTCACGGTCAGGCGTTGCAGGCCTTCCGTTTCAATGTTGACGAGGCCGTTGCTCGGATTGGGGTAGATCTTGACACCGTTACCGAATTCGTCGACACCGGTTGAGTTCTTCACATTGACCGACAAGGTCTTCGTGTCATGGCCGCAGTTGTTGTCGCCTTCCACCGTGATGACGGCAAGGCCTTTGTAGTTGTCGCTCCAGATGATGTTGGCAGAGGTGCCCTCACCAGTGATGATGCCGGCTTCTTCAGGCGTGATGCTCCATTCACAGGCCATAGCCGCGTTAGGTGCTTCAATCGAATAGAGGCTCGTAGGAACAAGGCGTACGTCGACATCTGTGTCACCGCTGATAGCTTCGATGATGGGAGCCGTGTTGACGGTCAAGCGCATGGTGACGATGCTGTCGCAACCCATCGTGGTGCTGTAGACTTGCTCGTAGTCGCCGCTTTCGGTATAGGTGACGCCGTCCCATTCATAAGTGTCGCAGGCTTCGGCTTCAAATTCAGTCCATTTGATGTCGTTGATGGTCAGGTGCATCATCACGGTCGAGTCGCAGCCGTGTAACGAGGTGAAGGTGCGCTCATAAGTGCCGCTTTCGGTGAGCGTCTCACCATCCCAAACATAGCTTTCGCAGGCTGTCTCTTCTGTTTCAATGTTGTAACTGTCGATGAGTGAGAAGTGCATCACTACGGTCGAGTCGCAGCCGTGGATGCTGGTAAGCACCTGCTCGTAGTCGCCAGGCTCGCTGTATTCGATGCCGTTCCAAGAGTAGGCACCACAGGAGGCCATTTCAAACTCGGTGTGTTGCAGCGGATGGATGGTCAGCAGGATGTCTTGTTGGGCATCACCACAGCCGTAAGCCGATAAAGCGTTGAGCGTGAGGGTGACTTGTCCATTCGCCTTGTCTTGCTCGCCAGGGGTGTAGTTGGCATTAATGTCGGTGGGACGGTCAAAGCTACCATCGCCCGAGGTGGCCCAGTTGATGAGGCCTGTCTCACTGACTTGAGCGTAGAGTTCAAAGTTTTCGCCTTCGCAAATCTCGCCTTCAGTCTCCATGACGATGCTGGCGGCTTCGTGGAAGTTGATGACTACCTCGTCACTCAAAGTCTCTCCTTCGGCGTTGGTGGCAGTGAGGGTGAGCGTGACGGTCTTGTGTTCAAGGTCTTGGTCACCGGGCGTGTAGCTGGGGGTGAGGATGTCGTTTTGGTCGAAACTGCCGTCTCCCGAAGTGGTCCAAAGGAGGGTCTCATAGCCCACTGCGTCGGCGGTCATCTGGACGGCTTCTTGACAACGCTCTTGGTCGGCACCGGCGTTGCAGCCAAAGGTGATGTGACGCAACGGGAAGAGGATGTCATCGATCCACACATGGTCTTGTCCGCTGCTGCCGTTGCCGTCTTTCTCATAGGCCCAGGTGAATACATGCTCGCCTTGGGTGACGGGGATGGACATCTCACGCCAGTTGAGACTTCCACTCCATTGCTGCATGAGTTCGCCGTCGATATAGAACTTGAGGTAGTCGCCCTCTTGGCAGTCGGTTTTTCTGTAGAACAGGATTTCATCGGTGGGGTTCTCCACGTTGAACGACAGACTCAATGTCGAGGTTTGGTTGTTCCCGATGGTGCCCGACTGCAGGCTGTATTCTCCTGAATAGTACTCTGTCGTGGAGAGAGTCCAAGGATGCTCGGGGTCGTTTTCCCATTCAAAGCCATTAAAGCCGTTCTCGAAAGAGGCGATTTCAAGGCCGACACGGTGCGAGAAGGTTTGTGTGTGGCTGTAGGCACCCGAGGTGACGGCGAGTGTGAACACGGCGGCCTCGCCTTTAGGCATGTCGGCGGCTACATTTACCGTATAGGTCACAGCAACGATGTCGCCAGCCTCGGCTACTGGTGTGTTGACTGTTGGGACGGTAATGGTGATGTATTGTGAGGGCTGTGCGGTCAGAGTAGCCGTGACATCGTTGGCCGTTGCACCGCCATTGTTGGCATAGGCGAAGGTGATCTCGACGGTCTCGCCTGGGTCGATGCGACCGTTGCCATTGCCGCCTGCCTTATTAATGCCACCGTCATCGATGGTCATGCCGTCCTGGATTTTCAGCACTGGGGCATAGGCGTTCACACTGAAGTCGGAGGTCCAAGTGTGACTGCCGCTCACCATGGTGAGGGTGAATTGCAGACGGGTCTCGTTGAGCACATTGTCGGCAACTGTAACGCCAAACACCTGGGTGAGGTCGGTGGTCTGGTTGGGAGTTAATGCGGGGATGGAGGCCGTGTTGTTGGTGATGGTGACATATTCCGATGAGCGGGTGGTAAGGGTGGCCGTGGCTATGGTCGAAGCCTGGTCGCCCGTGTTCTTGATGCTCATGTCGAATGAGGCCGACTCGGAATATTCGAGTTGTCCGTTGTTGCCATCGTTGACGGTCACTTGTGTCAAGGTCAGCGAAGGCTCGCTGATGACATGGATGGAGCCCACATAACGGAGCTTGTCTTGCTTGGTAGCCACGATGGTGATGTCGGTATTGGAAGGCTGGGCCTGGAAAGTGATGCTTTGGCTGCCGCCAGTGGCGGTGGCCACGGCAAGGATGTTGTTGTTGCGCGTCAAGGCGATGATGGCACCTTGCGGGGCGGTAACGTTGATGCTCGTGGTGGAGGCGGTGATTTGTGCGGGATGTGTGACATTCATCGCGGTAGGCACTTGCGTGTAGAGGGTAAGGAATGCGTCGCAGTGTGCGGTGAACATTTTGTATGTGATGGCCTTGTTTTGTGTGTTGTAGGGCCAGTTGCTTTGGGCAAGGAAGTATTTGCCGGCCACATTGCCGAAAGCGGGTCTCCAGTTGCCTTCATATTCGGCGTAGGGACCGTAGTCGGGCATGAACTGCGGGTCATATTGGTCGTACATGCCCCAAGCATAGGCGTCGTTGACGAAGGAGTAGGAGGTCTGCGTGGGACCGATGCAGCCTACGGCGCCGGCGTTCTGTCCGCCGCTGGTGCGACGCATGAAGGCCTCGATGAGGCAGCCACTGTTGTAGTCGAAGGTGCCGGTCTGGCAGTTGATGGTGTTGACGAAGGTCAATTTGCCCACATTGTTCATCTGGGCCACATTGCTGGTGCTGAAGTCAGGCTCGCCCCAGCCTTGGTAGTAGCCGTGGTCGCGGTGTTGCAGAAGCATGCAGCCGCTGTTGACGGCATTCACGACTTGTGCAGCAGTACCGCCTGTCCAACCGCCGAGTTCCGATGGCGTGGCAGGGATGTAGCCTAATCCGTTGGGACCGAAGTAGTTGACGACCATATAGGTGTTTTGGTTGCTCGACCATTGGTTGCCAGGCGTGCCACTATAGATGGCATTGATGCGCACCGGGTGTTTGCCTTGGTTGCGCCAATAACCGCCCACCACTTCAGAGCAGATCTGGAACCAGCGTTGTGTCTGCCAGCCCAAGGCGGTGATGGGGTGGTCGTAGGAGGCCGCGTCCATGTTGGGGTTGGTGAATTCGTATTCCAGCTGTTTGCTCACCATCATTTGGGCTTCGTTGGCGTTGGCGGCCACGAGGCGTGAGAAAGCCATCTCAGGCAACATGTCGCCCGTGACGTCGGCATAGCCGTTGTCGGTGATGCAGTTACCGTAGTCGTAGGAGTGGAAAGTGTATTCGGCAGGGATGCCCGCACCCATGTTGGTGTTGTGGTCTCCCAAAAGCAGCACGGCAACGGGTGGGATGTCCCATGTGTTGTAGGCGTTGTGGAAGTAATTCCTCATCTGGTCGGTGGTGGTGCAACCCATGTCGCTGAGGCTCTTCACCTCGGTGAGAATGCCCTGCTGGATGCGGTAGTCGCGCAGTTGGTTGGCATATTGGCGGAAGCTCTCGTTGTTGGGGATGACGATGAGATATTCGCAACCCGTGGGACGGTTGTTGACCCATTCCTGCATGCGGGCTTCATAATCGATAACGGGCAGTTGGTTGTAGTTGGCCAGGTTCTGCATGAGGATGGGGTCCCAATAGGGGGAACGCAGGCGCGTGTCGCCAAACTCGCCGTTGCCACCGTCGAAACGGATGCCGAATTGCAGATCGTCATAGATGCGCAGCTCTTTCGTGACGGGGTTGTATTGGTAGGGCACCACGGTGACGGCCACGGTCTGCACGCCACGCAGGCTGAAAGGCTCGCTGACGGTCACGGTCTGTTCGGGGAAGAACGCGTTCTTGTTGTAGATGCTCGTGTTCCGATCGTATGTGTTAGGGCTGTCGTCGGTGTCGAATTTGATGGGGGCGGCGGGCAGCAGGTCGACGTTCTCCATGGTGGTCATGCTGCGGAAGCCCATCTCGATGTGGGCAGTGGCTCCATTAGGTATGGCCACGAATTGGCTGAAAGCCGGCAGGTTGGGCTCGCCCGGGTTGGCAGGCAATGTGATGCCAGTGCCGCCTTCGATGACGTCGCCGTTGTATCCGTTGTCGGTGATGTTGACGATGCTCATGTGTTTCAAGGCATGGCGCATTTGTAATCCCGTACGGGTGTTTTGTTCTACGCTGAGGCCTTCACGAGGGGCCGTGTTGCTGAAGTTGAGGTCGCGCGTCTGGGCGTTGAGGGCCATAGCCGTAAGCAGCAAGATGGCGACTGACAGGGAGCGTAAACAGTTTTTCATATGGCTTGTTGTTTTGATGATAAGACCTATAAATATAAAAAAGCGCGTAAAAATACGCACTTTTTTTGGAATAAGAAATGTTTTTCTGGCGAAAAGCGAATTTTTTTCCGTTGAAACAAGCCTATGGGGGTGTAGAACGGGGCGCCCAAACAAGCTACATCTTAATTATCCTACGGCTCCAGCGGTGGCCGTCTTTCTCTACAATGATGTGGAAAAGTCCTGGTGCCATGCCTTCAAGGGTGATGATTTGGGCGTTATGTGCTGTCATCACAAGCTTGCCTTGACTGTCGAAGACTTGTACTATGAAGTCGCTATCGAGGTCCAAGCCGATATGGATTTGGCCCGTGGTGGGGTTGGGATGCAGGTCGAGCGGGAGGTCAGACTTCTCGTCGGTGGCGTCTAAATAGGGTGGAAGCGAGATGTAGTCAATCCAGGCACAGTCCTCGCCGTTGCTGACGGAATAGTCCTTGGTGTAGTTCCATTGGTATTGGTGGCTTCCTGGTTGGATGGTATAGGTGTGTTCATACCAGGCCACTGTTCCTGACCATCGGTCTAACATTACGCTGTCGACGGAGAAGACCAGGAAATCATAGTTGTTCTCCGATGACACCTTGCAGAAGAACGAGAGGGTGCCTTCGGCATTGGATGTGTAGTTGAAGATGAGATGCGACGCTTCGTCATGAGTGATGGTGGTGTCCGACTGGGCACAGTAGCTGCCGTGATATGCACCGATGTCGACGATCTGCCAGGGATGGTTCGGGTCGTTGATCCAATACATTGGGTTGAATTCACCGATTTCGAAGCTTTCCATGGAGAAACCTAACGGTAAACTAAAGCTGTTTTCCATCACCAACTCTTGGCAGGTGGCAGTGAGGGTGAAGTCGAGGGAAGGAGCCTCTCCGGCGAGGAACTCGACGAAGATGTCGAAGGTGAGGTCGACAGTGGCTCCGATGGGCATGTTGTCGAGGGTCGGCTCTGGGGTGATCACCCTGATGTAGTCTTCGTTGCCATGCAAGGCGATGTGCGGGCTTTGGGCGATATAGTGGCCGTGGTTGGCGAGACGGAAGGTGAGGCTGGCAAACTCGCCCGCATCCAAGTAGCCATTGCCGTTGCCGGCATGGTCATCAATGGCAAGGAGTTCTGCCTTGATGTTGGGCGCGATGACAGCGAGGTCGAACTCGCGCTCGAAACTTTCGCCGTTGAATTGTGTCGTGATGGTGAAGGGAACGTTGGTCCCGTCGGGGACGTCGCTGCTGACGCTGACTTGGAAGGCATCCCCGATAAGTGCAGTCTCGTCGGGTGCCAGGGGAGGCCAAGTGGTCGAGGCCTGTGTGATTTGAAGTTGTCCCGTGGTGTTGGCGATGGTGGCACTACCCGAGGCACTTGTCGAGGCGCCGACATTCCTGACGACGAGGTCGACGGTGGCCGATTCCCCATGATGCAGATGGGTGGCACCTTGGTTGAAAGCGACACTGTCGGCCACGACGAGAGGCCTGTCTAGGGGTGCCACAGGGATTAATATTTCACTGCGAATGAAGTTCAACCCCGTCATGGTTAGGCATACCGTGCTGGTGGGTATGTAGTCCATGACATAGATGACTTGGTCTTGCCCCGTTCCCGTGGCGGTAGCCAACAGGTGGTCTTTGTGTCCGTAATTGGCGCTCAAAGCAATCTCTACACCTTCGGGAACCGTGATGTGGAAAGGAGTGAAGATGGTGATATAGGGGTCATGAATGGCTTCTATGGTCTGTGGCATCTCGGTGTAGAGCCGGAGGAAGGCGTCGCAGTGGGAATGGTAGGCGTTGTAGGTGGTGTTACGCATGGTCATGTCAGCGTTGGGGAAAACGTTTTGCTCAAGGAAGTACTTGCCCGAAACATTGGCAAATGAGGGCATCCATTGGGCGACATGGCTGGCGTAGGGACCGTAGTCGGGGAGGAACTCGGGGTCAAAGAGGTCCCAGACGCCCCAGAGGTAGATGTCGTTGGCAAAGGAATAGGTTCTCCCCGAAGGGCTGATGGCACCTACGATGCCTGCGTTTTGTCCGTCACGGGTCATACGGATGAGGCCTTCCGTGAAGCAGTTCCCGTTGTAGTCGAACTGTCCTGTCTTGCAGTTCACGGAGATGAGGAACGACATCTTGCCCGGGTTGTTGATGTCGCCGAAATCGCTGACATAGATTTCTGGTTGGTACCACTTCTGCGTCCAGCCATGGTCGCGGTGCTGGATGAGGTAGGCTCCTGAGTTGATGGCATGGATGACATGTCCTGCATTGCCGCCCGTCCATCCGCCAAGCTCTGCAGGTGTGGCCGGGATGTATCCCAACCCGTTGGGGCCGAAGTAGTCGGTGACGGCGCTCGTGTTGGCGGCCGTCGACCATGTCGTGCCCAATTCGCCGTTGTAGATTTCGTTGACGCGGATGGGCTGTTTGCCGTGTTGGGTCAGATAGCCGCTGATGGTGGCGATGCAAATCTGGAACCAGCTGGTGTTTTGCCAGGCTGCCGCTGTCAGCGGATGGCTGTAATAGGCCAGATTCGAGACGGGTGCCGTGTATTCGTATTCGATTTGCTTGCCGATGAAGATCGGCAGCTCCGATTCGTCATTCGCGACGAGGCGCGAGAAGCACATGTCGGGAAGACGGTCGTCGTCGATGTCGGCGTATGGGTTGTCAGTGTTGACAAAGTCTTCGATGGGATGCAGGGTGTGGTAGGCTGGGATGTGTAAGTCCATGTCTTCGCCATGGTCGGCGAGGATACACACGGCCACGGGCGGTATGTCCCAGCTGTTGTAGATGTCCCTGAACCATTGTCTGATCTCCATGGCTGTCGTGGCACCTGTCTCCCCGATGCTCATCACCTTGGTGAAGATGCCTTGACGGATGCGGTAGTTGGCAAGCTCTTGCGCGGCCGAGATGAAGGCGTCGTTGTTGGGCGTCAGGATGAGGTATTCGCAACCAGTGAGACGACCGCGTGTCCACTCCTGCCTGCGGGCATGGTAGTCGATGTCGGGCAGGCTGCTGTAATTCAGGATGTTGTTCTGCAGGATGGGATCCCAATAGGGGGAGCGCAGACGGTCATCGCCGAAGTGTCCGTTGCCCCCTTCAAAACGGATGTCGATGTCGAGTTCGCGGTTGACGGCGAGCTCGTGTGTCACCGGGTTGTATTGGAAAGGACTGAGACCGAGGTGGATAACGTCGACGCCGCGCAAGCGCTGTGGCTCGGCCACCATGTAACTCTCGTCAGGGTAGAAGGCATTGGTGGCATATACTTTCGGGTCTTTGAAGAACGGCCGTTCGGGCTCGCTCTCGGCTTGACTGCCTTCCGACGGTGTGATGTTGATGCCAGTCATGCGCTGGCTGCGTCGCGTCCTGACTTCCACGATGGCTTTCGAGCCTTGTGGGATGGCGATGAAGCGGTTGAAGGTGGGCAGCGCGGGCAGGCCATAGTCGTTGGGCGCTACGATGCCTTTTGTCGTTATGGTGTGCATCACCTCGCCTTCGTGCATGACCGTGTCGATTCTGAAGTCGCCCAGGTCGAAGTGAAGGCTGATATGGCCGCGGTCGGAAGACATGATGGTGAAGGTCTGTCCCACAGCGGTGTGTGTTGCCGTGATCGCAAACAATAGGAAGGTTAGGAACGATAAAGCTTTTTTCATGGTTGGCAGAGTTTTTTTCAAAATCGGGGTGCAAGTAACATATTTTTTGCGACTTATCAAACAAATTTTTCCGCAAAAGACATTTTTTCCGCCTGACCACAAAAAAAGAGCCGCCTTGAGGCAGCTCTTTTGTTCGGTTTAGTCTCGTATGGACGACACTTCAGTAAGCAGGCGACATGAGTCCCTGCTTTCGCGCATGGTCCCCCGCGGCCATATAAGATCACACAATCCCCGTAAATCCCATGAACGCCAAGGCCAAGATGCCGGCGGTAATCAGGGCGATAGGGGTACCCTTCATGCCCTTGGGAGGCTCCATCAGGTCGATGTGCTCACGGATGCCGGCGAAGATGACCAAGGCCATGGCAAAGCCGAGGGCGATGCCGACGGCATAGACGATGGACTCGCCGAGGCTCAGCATGTGGGCCACGCCACCATAGTTGAACTCCTTGGTGACCACGGTCAGCGACACGCCCAGGACGGCGCAGTTGGTCGTAATCAACGGCAAGAACACGCCCAAGGCGGTATACAGTGACGGACTGATTTTCTTCAGGATGATCTCCACCATCTGCACCAAAGCGGCGATGATGAGGATGAAGGCGATGGTCTGCAAGAAGGTCAGTTTCAAGGGAATCAGGATGTACTGGTTCGTCAGCCATGTCACAAGGGTGGCCAGGGTCAACACGAAGATGACGGCTGCGCCCATACCCAATGCGGTCGAGGTCTTCTTTGAAGTGCCCAGGAAGGGGCCAAGATGGTCGATAAGATAATGATGAGGTATTTCATGGCTTAGTGACTTTCTTTTTTGAGTTTGTTGACGATAGCGATAACGAAGCCGAGGCAGATGAAGGCGCCGGGAGGCAGGATGAACACCAGGATGTTGGCTGTCTCGGGCAGGATGGTGAGGCCGAAGATGGAGCCGCTGCCGAGGAACTCACGGATGCAGCCCAACAGGGTCAGGGCAAGGGTGAAGCCCAAGCCCATGCCGAGGCCGTCCAATAGTGAAGGCCACACGGGGTTCTTCGAGGCAAAAGCCTCAGCACGACCCAGCACGATGCAGTTCACCACGATGAGGGGGATGAACAGGCCGAGGGTCTCATAGATGTCGGGCACATAGGCCTGCATGACGAGTTGCACCACCGTCACAAAGGAGGCGATGACCACGATGAAGCAGGGGATACGTACCTTGTCGGGGATGAAGCCCTTCAAGAGTGAGATGAAGATATTCGACAGCACCAGCACGAAGGTGGTGGCCAGGCCCATCGACATGCCGTTGATGGCACTTGTGGTCGTTGCCAAGGTCGGGCAGCAGCCCAACAGCAGCACCAGGATGGGGTTTTCTTTGATGAGGCCTTTGGTAAAGGTTTGCAGGTTGTTACTCATTGCTTTGTCCTCCTTCCGTTTCATTGTTCTCCTCGGCGGGAGCCGCTTCCATGACGGGAGCTTCTTCCTTGGTGGGAGCGTTGTTCATGAATTGTGCCTTGTTGGCCATGAAGGCTTGGTAAGCCTTGTCGACCGCCTTCGAGAAGGCTCTCGAGGTGATAGTGGCCGCAGTGATGGCGTCGACATCGCCGCCGTCCTTGGTGACGGTCAGCTTGTATGACGCTGGATTCTTGTTGACGAACTGGTCATCGAATTTACCTGTCATATTGGCACCGAGGCCTGGGGTCTCAGCGTGCGACAGCACCGAGGTACCTTTGATGGTACCGTCGGCGAGGAAGCCGACCATCATGTCGATCTTGCCACCGAAGCCGCCTTCGCTGGTCTTGACAGCGGCACCTTGGAAGTTGCCGTTGGCATCGTAGGCCAAGTTGCAAGGAAATGTCGTGTTGACACCTTCATAAGAGAATTGCATCGTGTCGGCCTTATAGGTGATCTCACCCTCCAAAGGCAACACGGCTTGGATGGCTGCTTCGTTCTTCTTCTGGTCGACTTGGGCGATGGTGTCTTTGGTCACGCCATACACCAAGCCGAGTACGCCGCCCGACACCGCTGCGATGACGAGCAGTGCCACGAGCATATTAATTAAAGTGGATGGTTTCTTTGCCATGGCGATTAGTTTTTAGAGGGTTTGACAACACCGAACACTTTGGGCTTGAAGGCCTTATTGATGAGCGGCGTAAAGGCGTTCATGATGAGGATGGCGAACGACACGCCCTCGGGATAGGCACCCCACAGACGGATGACGACCGTGATGACACCGATGCCAAAGCCAAACAAGAGCTTGCCTCGTATCGTCATCGGCGAGGTCACCATGTCGGTAGCCATGAAGAAGGCACCGAGGATGAGACCGCCGTATACCAGATGATACCAAGGAGCGATGTACTGCGTTGGGTCAATGAGATAGCAGATGCCTGTGAAGACGAACACGGTGAGCAAGATGCTCAACGGCGTAAAGATCTCGATGACCTTGCGGCAGATGAGGTAGATGGCGCCAAGCAACAAGGCTATAGCGCAAACCTCGCCGAAGGCACCGCCACGGTTACCTAACACCATGTCGAGGAACTGTAGGTTGCCTGCTTCGGCCAACGAGCCGACACCTGCTTCTTTCAGGATGCCGAGCGGGGTGGGACCCGTGACGGCGTCGGCGAAGAAGCCTTTGTCAAAGATAGGTGCGGCCTGCGGCCAGGTGGTCATGGCGGTCGGGAATGACACGAGCATGAACACACGGCCTACCAATGCGGGGTTGAAGGGGTTCTTGCCCAAGCCGCCGAAAGCCATCTTGCCGATTCCGATGGCGACGACACTACCCACGATGGCCATCCAGATGGGAAGGTTGGCGGGCACATTGAAGGCCAGCAGCACACCCGTCAGCGCGGCCGAGCCGTCGTTGATGGTCAAGGGGCCTTTGATGAGGAATTTCTGAATGAGCCATTCGGTCAGCATGCAGGTGGCCACCGTGATGAGGGTCAGGCGGAGGGCATACCAGCCGAAATAATAGATGGCCACAAGCAAGGCGGGAACCAACGCGAGGAGCACACGATACATGATCTTCCTCGTGTTTTCCGTCGAATGCACATGCGGCGAACCGGATATTGTATATTTGTTCATTTTTTAAATGTTGATTGTTGAATTGTTGAAATGGTAATTCGACGTAGTCAATTGTTTAGGCTTCTGGCTTCTGGCTATTGGCTTCTGGCAGCTTTACGAGAGGTTTGGATGTGTTCCTTTATCATGAAGCTGCCAAGAACCAGAGGCCAGTGGCCAGAGGCAATCATTTTTGATTACGCGCACGGATGATGGCGCCGGTCTTGGCCTTGCCGTAACGGATGTAGTCGAGCAGCGGGATGTTGGCGGGGCAAGTGAACTCGCAGGAACCGCATTCGATGCAGTCCATGATGTGGTTCTTCTCCGTCTCGTCGAAATCGTTCTGCTTGGCCACCTTGTGGAGCAGGAAGGGCTGCAATCCCATGGGGCAGGCGATGGCACAGCGACCGCAGCGGATGCAGTTGGTCTGACGACGGTCTTGCGCTTCCTTAAGGGTCATCAGCAGGATGCCCGAGGTGCCTTTGATGCACGGGAAGTTGGTGACCGACACGCTCTTGCCCATCATGGGACCACCGTTGATGATGTCGGTGATGTCCTCTGGCAGACCTCCGGCGGCCTCGATGAGGAGGTCGGCAGGGGTGCCGAAACGAACACGGAAGTTGCCGGGGTTCTTGACCGACTTGCCCGTGACGGTGACGATGCGCTCAATCAAAGGCTTGTTCTTCTGCACGGCTTCGTAAACGGCGTAAGTCGAGGCCACATTGACCACGACGCAACCCGTCTCGATGGGCAGCTTACCCGACGGCACCTCGCGGCCGGTGATGGCCTTGATGATCTGTTTTTCGCCGCCTTGCGGGTATTTGGTCTTCAGAGGCTGCACCTCGATTCCGGCATATAAGTCCTTGTGCTCGTTGATGGTCTTGTCCAACAGTTCGATGGCTTTCATCTTGTTCTGTTCGATGCCGATGATGCCCTTGTTGGTGTTGACGGCTTTCATGAGGATCTTGACGCCCATGAGGAACTCTTGGGTCTTCTCAAGAAGCAGACGGTAGTCGCAGGTCAAGTAAGGCTCGCATTCGGCCGCGTTGATGATGACATATTCGGCTTTCTTGCCTTCGGGGACCATCAGCTTGACATGGGTGGGGAAGGTGGCGCCGCCCATACCGACGATGCCGCATTCCTTCACTTTGTCGATGATCTGTTTGGAGTCGAGTTTGATGTCGGTGAGCAGTTCATCGGTGACGATGATGCCTTCTGCCCATTCGTCTTGCTCTTCACGGTCGATGAAGACGGCAGGCTTGTAGTAGCCCGTATGGTCCATCACCACATCGACTTTGGCGACGGTGCCAGTGGCAGGGGAGTGGACATTGGCCGAGATGAAGCCCTTGGCCGTGCCGATGAGCTGACCCGTCAGCACGCGGTCGCCTTTGTTGACGATGCAGTCAGCCGGTGCGCCGAGGCATTGTCCCAACGGGACGATGATTTGCTTGGGCATCGGGAAGTCTTGTATGGGTTTGTCGGCCGAAAGTTTGTTCTCTTCCGGATGAACGCCACCCTTTTTGAAAGTCTTTATCGGGTTCATGCTGTGACGGTGTTATCGGGTTTGACTTCAGTTTTCACTTCCACAGGCTGGGCCTCGGGTTGAGGTTGAGGCTTCACGACGGGTTCAGCACCTTGAAGGGCTGGCGTCTCCGGCTTGGGGGCTGGGAAGTTGACGGCATGGATGGTGCCACGCGGACACACCTTGGCGCACTTGCCGCAGGCCTTGCACTTGGCCGGGTCGATGTAGGCCAGGTTGCCGCGCATCTCGATGGCCTCGAAGGGGCATTCTTTCAAGCACTTCTGGCAGCCGATGCAGCCCACAGAACAGTTCTTGATGACCAAGGCACCCTTGTCGGTGTTGGAGCAGCACACATAGACACGGCGGTCTTTCTTGCCGCGAGGACGGATCTCGATGATGCCGCGCGGACAGGTCTTGGCGCACACGCCGCAACCCACGCACTTGTCGGGGTCGACGACGGGCAGCCCCGTCTCCTTGTCGATGTGCAACGCGTCGAAGTTACACTTCTTCACGCAGTCGCCCAGTCCGAGGCAGCCTTTCGAGCAGCCACCTTCGCCGGCATAAAGGGTGTTGGCAAAAGCGCAAATGTCGGCGCCTTCATAATGCACCTTGGCGGGTGAGTTCTGGCAGCTACCGTTGCAGCGCACCACGGCGATCTTGGGCTCGAAGGTGCCAGCGGTCAGTCCCAGGACGGCGGCCACCTTGCCCATGTCGGTGCCAGGGCAGGCCAAACCGTCGATGTTGCCCTTTTCGGCGGCTTGCTTCACGCAAGCCTCGGCCAAGGCACGGCAGCCTGCAAAGCCGCAGCCGCCGCAGTTGGCGCCGGGCAGACAGGCCTCCGCCTCATCAATCAAAGGGTTCTCTTCCACCTTGAACTTCTGTGCCACGAAGTACAGAACCACGGCAAGCACGCCGCCCAGGATTCCGAGAACCGCTAAAGAAATTAGTAAAGTGTTACTCATCTGTATAGAATTTTGAGTTTGTTTTCTGTTTTCAAACCTGCAAAAATACGGAAACTCCTTTTTTTGACAAAGGATTTTTTCGGTTTTTTATTCGATGGAATATTCGAACCGTTTCTTGAGTTGGTCGCGCTTAAGGTAAAGGACAATATAATAAGGTACAAGCGCGATGATGCTGACGAGGGCGGCTAGTCCTTCATTCATGCCAAGCCCGAGGCATACAAAGAGCACCGCCAGAAGCAGCACGATGGGGATGAGATACGCCAAAACCGCTGCCTTGTTGCCTTGTCCGATAGCCATTCTGACATTGACTTTTTGGTTGAGGGCGAAGTCTTTGCCTTTGGGCCGTGGCACGGTGAGGATCTTTTCAGCTTGTTCACCCATGCCGCAGGCACTCTTGGCATGGCAGGCAGCACAGGCACTTTGTGCCAGTATCTTGATTTCCAGTTCGTCGTCGGTGATCTTGGTTACAATGCCTTCGTGGGAGATGGTTTCTTCGTTTTTCATGCCGCAAAAATACTTTTTTTTCGCGATTCAACCAAAAACCACTACTTTTGCAAGTTATTTCATTGGAATTATGGCCCAACAGGATAAAAAAGAAGGCAAACTTAAGGCTTGGTTTAGTGCCAAAATCGAGGCTCTGAAGGAATGGTACAATCGTGACGACAACTACCTGCGAAGGGTGCGTTTTCCAGGCACCAAGTCGCCTCTTCTGACCGTGGTGTTGAACTTTATCAAATTGTTTACCCGAGGTCGCACTGTCGATCGTGCCGCTGGCGTAGCCTTCAACTTTTTCGTGGCGTTGTTCCCGCTCGTCCTGTTTTTCTTCACGCTGATCCCTTATATTCCTATACCGCATCTCTATGAGCGAGTGATGATGCTCCTCAACGATTTCTTCATCCCCTCGGGGACGCTCGACTTCGTCCGTGAGACCATCGACGGCATCATGAACCAACCCCATGACGGCTTGCTCTCCATCAGTATCGTGTTGTGCTTGGTGTTTGGGTCGAGTGGCATCGTGGCTTTCTTCAACGGATTCCGCAATGTGTATGCCGACTATGTGACGACCCGAGGCTTGGGCGTGAAAGGCTGGATCATCCAACGTTTGTTTGCGCTTGTCATGCTTGTCCTCATCGGTGTGCTGATTGTCATATCTGTGCTGCTCATCTCGTTGGGAGGTACGGCTATCAAGTATCTGGTAGTTCATAATATTATCGAATGGGGCTCGTTCACTTTCTTCCTGTTCAGTGTGCTGCGCTGGGTGGTCGGTATCTTTGCCTTGTGTTTCGGTATCTCTATGTTGTATTATTTCGGCAATGTCAGGTTCAACGAACATTATCGTAAGGAGCTCAAGCACCCAAGGAAAAACGGCAAGAAATACCGTGAGTTTGTCATCTTTAGCCCTGGTACCATTTTGGCCACCACGCTCTTTGTGCTGGGCACGGTGGCGTTCAACACCTATATCTCCAACTTCTCTCGCTATAATGTGCTTTATGGCTCCATCGGGACGCTGATCATCCTCTTGCTTTGGATTTGGGTCGTGGCTATCTTGATTTTGGCCGGCAACGACTTGAACTCGGGCATCCGCCGCGAAGACATGAAATTGAGTTCGGTCGAAGATGCCACCCGCCGTAAGAAGATTGTCATCGAGGACTTGCGGAAACACATCCAAGCCTATCAAGCGGCCAATGAGAGCCGTGAAACGAGAATCGGGGAACTGAAGAAGTCCATCGAGGAACGCCAGGCCCTGATTCACGACTTGGAGGAGAAGCAGAAGGATTATGAGTTGATCATCAAGACTTATCAGGAGTATGCCGAGCAAGAACGGAAGAGTTCTGACGAAGGATACAATATCGGCTTTGATGAAAAAGCGGAGGCCGAGGAACCTGCAAACCAAGAATAGACTGACGCCATGGGCATCGTAGCACGACAGAGCATCAAAGGCACCCTCGCCACCTATTTCGGGGTGGCCGTGGGCATCGTCACGACTTTCTTCGTGCAGACGAAATACCTGACCACAGAGGAGATCGGCCTCGTCGATGTGCTGCTCCAGTCTGCCCTGTTGTTCTCGGGCTTGGCGCAACTGGGCACCAACACCTCGGCGATGCGCTACTATCCCTATTTCAAGGATGAGGAACACCGCGACCATGGCTTCTTCGGCTGGACGCTCATCGTCCCGTTGGTGGGTTTCATCCTCTTCCTGGGTGGTTTCTTTGCCTTGCGCAATCCCATCGCTTCGTTTTTCTCCGAGAAGTCAGCCTTGTTCATCGACTACATCTATTATGTGATTCCGCTGGCATTCTTCATGCTCTACATCTCAGTGTTCGAGACCAACTCGAACCTGCTGATGCGCATCGTGGTGCCGCGTTTCATCCGTGAGGTGGGGCTGCGTGTGATGACTTTGGTCATCTACCTGCTTTATGGATTCCATGTGCTCTCGCTCACGGGTATGGTGGTCGCTTTTTGTGTGTCGTATGGCTTGGCGACGGTGGTCAATATCGTGTATCTGTTCACTTTGCATCGGGTGTCGTTCCGCATCGAGAAGAAATACATCACACCCAAGCTGAAGCGCGACTTTCTGATCTACACCGTTTTCCTCATCACTTCGGCTTTGGCAGGCAACATCACGCCGTTGCTCAACCGCTATTTCGTCGCAGGCAAGCAAGGCTTGGCCATCAGTGGTATCCTCACCATCGCCATCTATATCGCCACATTGGTCGAGATGCCTTATCGGTCGTTGGGCTCCATCAGCAAGCCACAAATCTCGCAGGCTATGGCGGATGGCAATGTCAAAGAGGCTGACCGCATCTGCAAAAGCGTAGCCCTACACCAGTTCCTCGCAGGCTCGTTGGTGTTTTTCTTCATCTGGATCAATATCGACACGGTGTTTGCGTTGCTGCCCAATGGCGAGGTGTTTGCAGCTGGCAAGTGGGCGGTGCTCATCCTCGGCATCAGCCGTTTGGTCAACTCGACGCTCAATGTGGGGACGACGGTGTTGAGTTATTCCAAAATCTATTACTACTCGTTGTTTTTCACCATCTTGCTGACGGTGCTGGCATGGTGGCTCAATGCCCGATGGGTGGTCGAATGGGGTGTCAACGGCGCTGCTTTTGCCACTCTGGTGGCCTATATGGTGCATTATGTGTTGCTGCTAGCGCTCATCCGTTGGAAGATTGGCACTTCGCCCTTGTCGGCAAAACAATTGCTTGTCCTCCTTGTCGTGGGTGTTTTGTTCGGTCTCGACTGGCTCTGGTCGAAAGCGTTGACGCCATGGTTTGTCGGACTGTTCAACAAGCCAGTGTATGGATTAACCGTCGACTCGTTGCTGAAGACCACGCTGTTCCTTGTCATCGGCTTGGTCGCCATCTACAAAATAAAGATTTCCCAATCCGTCAACGATGTGATTGACAAGGGACTGCAGTTGCTGGGCCTGAAGCGGAAATGATGGAGTAATCTTAAAGTTTACTGATGTTTAGTTTCATTCTGGCCAAGCCCAAATCGGTTTGTGCCTCGATGAGATAGAGCCCGGCCCCGAGGCCTTGCAAGGGGAGCACTAAACGATCGCAAGCATCGACATTCCTTTCGATGACGCATTGTCCTTTCATGTTGTATACCTTGACATGTCTTATGCCTTCGGCCTCGATGAAGACCTCGTCGTGGGCAGGATTGGGGTAAAGGGCGATGGGGAAGGCCTGCTCGCCGATGTCGTAGAACCCTGCATGGATGAGGATCTCGCGCTCGCTGAAACCACACCCGTTCCACGCCTTGACGCGTAAGATGGCATCGCCCGCCGTGGTCACCCACAAGGCGCAATTCAAACCCGTGGTGTCCATCAGCCAGTCGGCATTTTCCAATGTCCATTCATAGTGGTCGGCAAAGCCGACGGAGTCGATGGAGTAGAAGTATTGGCCCAAGATGAGGTCGGTGCTCACATAGACCTCAGTCGGCCCTTCGATGGCGCCTACAGCCTCGGGAGAGGGCTCGACGATGAGGTGCAGGTGGACGAGCGAGTCGCAGCCGCCAGAGGTGACGAATAGACTGTCGTAAATACCAGATTGGATGTAAAGGTTCCCGTTCCAGGAATAGCTGTCACAGGCCGTGGTGTCGACATCGACCTCCAAGGCATCGGAGAAGGCGAGATGCAGGGTGACGATGCTGTCGCACTCTTGCAAGGTGACGAATTCCTGCACATAGTCGCCTGGTTCGGTGTAGGTGATGTCGTTCCATTTGTATCGGTCGCAGTCCTCTATCGACCATTCGTGATAAATAGGCCCTGTGATGGTGAGATGAAGCGTGACGATGCTGTCGCATCCCTCTATCGTAGTGAACTCTTGTTCATAGTCACCGCTTTCAGAGTAGGTGATGCCATTCCATGTGTATGAGTTGCATCGGGTTCGCTCAAACTCTGTTGTCAGGATGTCGCTAATGGTGAGGTGGAGTGTGACGATACTGTCGCAGCCGTGTGTCGAGGTGAGGTTTAGGGTGTAGTCGCCTGTTTCGTCATAGGTGTTGCCGTTCCATTGGTATGAGACGCAAGCACTGGCTTCGAACGAGGTGGCGTAGGTCGGCCAGACGATAACGCTGACCGTATTGCTATATACGGTTCCAAAAGCGTTGGTGACAAAATAGCGCAAGAACCATCCGTTGTATTCGGCTCCCAGAGGTTCGCCATCATAGGCGATGGGGTTGGTGAAGTCGGCCGTGGCAGACAGTTGCCAGCCTTGGGCGTCGGCAAACTCGACCTCGGGGATTTGTAGGGTCAGGCTCTCGTTGGCGCAGATGGCTTCGGGTGCGGTGATGCTTCCTACGGTGGGCAGGATAATGTTTTCGCAACTTTGGCTCCAAACGGGGCGAACAGCGTAAGTCTCGGTCTTGTCGCGGGCCGTAAAGATTCCTGCGGTGTAAGAACTTGGTGCGAAACTGATGGCCCATGCTTTTCCGCTCGAACACTCTGTGCTGGTCCAATAGAAACTACTGTTCGGAAGAGAGCCTCCGTTGCCAGTAAATGCATCCTCGACGAAAGGCAGTGCGGCAAAAAGTTTCGACAGTTGTCCTGCAGATGGGATGTGCCATCCATTTTCAAGGTTAACATGAGAAGAGGCGTATTGCGATGCTGTACCCGAAGCATCACGAATGCTGATGGTGGCGTCGTAACCGCAATGTATGCCATGAAGCACCACAAACTGATCGTTTTCATTGTAGTTATTGAGGCCAGGAATGTCGTTTGTGACTCCCCATTGGTAGGTACTTGACAAGTCGTTCATGGCAGCCAGCCAATAAGCGCCGTTGTCGGGGTCGACATAAAACACCACGCCTCGTTGTCCGCCTTGTGTAGTGACAATTTCGCCTATTGTAGGGGTCTGTGCTTGTACGGTGAATGACTTGACGGCTCTTACGCCTATCTCATATTCGTTGATGTAGTTGAATTTCGGATAGTTGGCCACACTGCCTGTCTGACTCACCACGACGGCGTGGGCTCGAGTGCGTTCGGTGGAGGTCCAATACCAGCGCGGATTGTCGAACACGAATGTCGTCCCGTTTACGATGGCAAGTGAAGTGTTGATTTCGTTGATATAAGCCATCAGCCAGCGCAGTTGCCCAGCAGCGGGGAGATACCATCCGTTGTCGAAATCGACGCCCCATGCGGCGGGATACCAATCGGCGCCATGGGCGTTCCTGATAATGGCGGTATTTGTATAACCGTCAAGATCGAGGATGGCCTCTCGGGAATGTTCGAAATTGTCCAGCTCGGGGATGTCGTACATGTCATAGTAATGTTCATAAGTCACCCAATGCGTATTGACGGCTTGGCATTCCAAGCTGACGGCCCAACCTTGACCGTTTTCATTCACAAAAAACACAACGCCTTCTGCAGTCCTGCCCGATGAAGGGAATTGCTCGGGACTGCAAGTGCTCCCGTCGGTGCATAGGATGTCGCCAATCTTGACCGCCTGACCCAAGAGACAAACTGGCACCAATAATAGGGTAAGGATGATGTATAAAATTTTGGTTTTCAATGCAATTCGGTCTTTAGTTTCGTTCGCGCAATTCCGTAGCTCGTTTGGATCTCGATGAGATAGAGTTTGGATTCAAAACCATACAAGGGCAGTTCCACGCGGTCGCTACTGTCGTAGTGCTGCTCCAAGAGGCATTGTCCCTGTAAATTGAACAGCCTGACGCGCACGATGTCTTCTGCCTCGATGAAGACACGGTCGTGCGCCGGGTTGGGATACATCGCCACTGGAATGGTTAGGTTCTCATCTATGTCGTAGAATCCTGCATGGATGAGGATCTCGCGTTCGGTATAGCCACAGCCATTCCAGGCCTTGACGCGTAAGGTGGCATCACCCGCTGTGGTCACCCATAAGGCACAATTCAAGCCTGTGGTATCCATCGGCCAGTCGGCATTTTCCAATGTCCATTCATAGTGGTCGGCAAAGCCGACAGGTTCGATGGAGTAGAAGTATTGGCCCAAGATGAGGTCGGTGCTCACATAGACCTCTGTCGGCCCTTCGATAGCACCGATGGCCTCGGGATAGGGCTCGACGGTGAGGTGCAGGTGGACGAGTGAGTCGCAACCGCCAGGGGTCACAAACATGTGGTCGTAGTTGCCCGATTGCGTGATTTGTTGCCCAGCCCAAGAGAAACTGCCGCAGGCCGTGGTATCGGTCTCAACCTCCATGGCTTGGGTGAAGGCGAGATGAAGGGTGACGATGCTGTCGCACTCTTGCAAGGTGACGAATTCCTGCACATAGTCGCCGGGTTCGGTGTAGGTGATGTCGTTCCACTTGTATCGGTCGCAGGCCTCTATCGACCACTCGTGATAAATAGGCTCGGAGAGGGTGAAATGCAGGGTGACGATGCTGTCGCACCCCTCGTAGGATTCGAACTCTTGCACATAGTCGCCCGGTTCGGTATAGGTGACGCCATTCCATGTGTAGTGGTCGCATGCCTCAATTGCCCATTCGTGGGTGAGGGTGCCGATGATGGTGAGATGCAGGGTGGCGATGCTGTCGCAGCCTTCGGGCGTGACGAATTCTTGTGTGTAGGTACCACTCTCGGTGTAGGTGGTGTCATTCCAAGTGTATGATTCACACTTTCTCTTCCAAAAATCGTGGGTCACCGTTTGTCCGAGGTTGACTTCAATGTTGTAGAGCGTGTCGCATCCTTCTGGTGTTTCGATGAGTTGTTCGTAGTGGCCGTTTGCGTCATAGGTGACGCCATGGAAGGTGTAGTTGTTGCAACCCGATCCGACGATGTCGACTTCGATGGAACCACCGGGGTTATAAGGTTCGCCTTCGGGCGTGATGTAATAGGCCTGTTGCAGGAAGTTGTTGTAAGGCCGACGTATGGTGCCGTCAGATCCTGTGAAGACGGTGGCCTTGTCGAAGCAGAAGGTGGGGATGGTGAGGTCCTCGTTCACATTGGTGACATGGTACATGTATTGGTTCCATACGGGTCGTGCCGGCGACCAGTTGCCGGGGCTGCCGAAGACATGAATCGCACCATGGCCGGCGAGATTGGAATACTGGTCAAGCAAACCTGTTGCAATTATTTCTGCGGAACCGTCTCCATTGATGTCGGCAACAATTGGGTACTCGCATCCAGTACCGGCAGCCATTCTTCTTGAGAATACATTGTGGGGCGAATTGCTATTGCCGTTGATGATACGAAGGTTTTCGCTGTCACGATAGACAATTTCCATAATGTTGTCTTGGTTAAAATCAAACAAGGTAATGCCTGTTTGCCCTGATGTGTCGTTGTGCCCATAACGCCAAACTGTCGTGAGCCCACCTTCTGAAGTGTAACGCCAACAATAGATGTACATGGGCGGATATTCTTGCTTTTCGAGGAAGACGATTTCGGGATGTGGGTCGTCATCGATGTTGCCTACAAGGGGATAACCTTCGCATAGGCAGTTGTTTGTCTTTTGGAATAAGATCTGGCCATCGGATGGCCTGTAGGCATAATAATACGCCCTGCCTTGTGTGTGGTCGTCTGTGTCGTCGCGAACAACCAATACATCGCATTCCCCATCCAGGTCTAGGTCGGCAAGACTGACATGGCCGTCTTGCGAGAATCCAGTTGGTGGGGTGATAATTTTGTTGACCGTGATAGAGTTGAGGGCTGGGTTTGTTCGGCTGACAATATTTACATTGTAGATAGTGTTGCCGCAGATTAGCTCCTGTCGTTCGTCACCAAGCACATTGCTGGCCAACGACATGGTGAAATAGCATCGGTGGTGATTGACAACCCCTACGGCAGCACCTCTGAAGCTGAGGCCTTTGGTGCCGTTTTCTGGTCCTGAACATAGCCATTTCAGTGTAGCTGCATCGAAGACGTCGCTGCCTGTATACACCTCAGGGTATCCGTCGCCATTAAAGTCGGCAAACGATACCATGCCGTCGCACGAAGTGGCACGATCTGATACATTGAGCAGCGTACCGTTGATGGTGTAGGAACGGATCTTTTTGTCGTAACCATGAACAAAAATGGCTCCTTGTAAACTGCCATCTGGTTTTGGATATTTCCCTAAAGCGTAGGGACCGTTGGAGTGATAGATGGAGTCTTGGATGTTGAATCGGTACTGCAGAGTGAGATCGGTACCGCTATAAACGTCGAGGGTGTTGCTCCGATAGTTGTTACCGTTATAATGGGATATTACAAGGTCAACCACACCGTTGCCGTCTATGTCGCCCGCAAGGATAGGGGAGTAGGAGGCTATGTCGTTTTGTGGACTTGAAGCCAAAAGTTGAGCATCCCATGTGTTGCCTTGCAAAGGCTGGTTGCAGTCGCTCTCAATGATGTTGTCGGGTAAGGTCGGATTGGGGAGGGGTGGGTCGACGAAACTCAAGTTGCGCACGGCGCGCACACGATGGTTCGAGGTCTTGTCGCGCTTGGCGAAATGGCCTGCTCTGATGTTGGCACTTGGGACGCAACTCAAAGAGAAGGCTTCGTCTGCGTTGGCCTCCGAACTCGACCAATACTCGGCTTGTGCCAAGGTGCTGCCATGGGCTTGTAATGGGTCTTCGACGAAAGGCAAGGCACCAAAGAGTTTCGACAATTGTCCTGCCGTGGGCAAGTACCAGCCATGTTCGTAGTCCATGGTGTTGGCAGCAGTGCTCAACCCATTTTGATGGCCTCGGAGGGTGCCTGTGTTGGCGAAGCCATCGGTTTCGTCCAGTAAAGTGCCATAGGGTGTGGAACAAGTCTGGTTGGCTAGTCCTGGCACATCGCCATTGCCCCAAGGTACCGATGTGGAAGCATCCTCCAAGGCCACCATCCAACCGTCGGATTGGTCGGGAGTGAGGTAGAAGAGGATGCCCTGGCTGCCATCGTCGTTGGTGATAAGGTCGCCGATATGATAGGTGGGATGCACGGGGCTGGGAATGGCGAAGTCTTTGATTTGGCGCACACCTACACCGGTGGGTGGATAGTTGACATGGTTGTCCTTTACATAATCGCCAATACTCCCGCCTGTGTTCATGTCGAAGGCGTGGTAACCAGAGTGTTCGGTCGACGACCACCAATAACAACTGCCATGATAGGGAAGAGGGGCTCCTCCTGCCACTTGTAGTGATGTGTTGATTTCAGGAGCGCAGGAGTAGAGGTAACGCAGTTGGCCGGCACTGGGCAGATACCAGCCGTTGTCATAGTCGACCGCCCAAGCGGCTGGGAAGTCGGAACTGCTGCCGTGGCTGCGGATGATATCCGTATTCTCCTGTCCGTTGAGGTCGTGCAAGGCGAAACGGGCGTTGGCATAGTTATCCAAGTTGGTTAGGTCGTAACCGTAATTGTTGGTACTGCTCCATTTGATCGACGAGCTTTGGTCGTCGAGGCTGACGACCCACCCATGCGAATCAGTGGCATCCACATAAAACACTACGCCTTCTGCAGTCCTGCCCGAGGCGGCAAAAGCCTCACTACTGACAATGCTTCCATCGGTGCAGAGGATGTCGCCGATATGAACCGTCTGCGAAAAGGCTATGGCGGGCCAAAGCAGGAGAATGACGAATTGAACAAGGCTTTTCATCTACTCAAGGGTTATAATGCCCCAAAAGTAGACAAAAAATCCGATATTTGTGTCGGTTGAAGCGCTTTTTTGTTCTTTTTATTTGCGGATTGCGTTCAGTGCTTCACGCAGTTGACTGCTGCTGGTGCCTTGGGTGTAGGGAAAGTAGATGATTTTCACGTCTGTGTCGGCAAAAATCTGCTCATAACGGTTGAAGCGCTCGGTGCCTTTATAGTCGGAACCCACAAACAGATAGTCGTATTTGACAATGCCTTTCAAAAACACATCGCAGTCTTCCTTCTCGGAGGGGATGATTTTGTCGACATATTTGATGCTCTTGACGATTTCGCAACGCTCCTCAAACGAGATGAAAGTGCTTTTCCCTTTGTGGGAGGCGTCTTTGTGTATGCCAACGACGAGATAATCACAACATTCTTTGGCACGGCGTAACAGGTTGAGGTGGCCGATGTGGAACAAGTCGAAAGTGCCGCTTAGGTAGCCTATCTTCAGTTGTGGCTTGCTGCTGGTGCGTCCGCTCGACAATTTGTATTGGTAACTGTCCAATCCGAATTTGCGTGGGTCGTCATGATAACGTTCGAGGACGCCTTTGAAGACTTCTTCGTATTGTGGAATATAAAGAGTCTGCTTCAGTTCCATCTGCTGGATGATGGCATGTGCCAAGGCTTCGGTCTGGCTGAGGTCGTTGGTGCCGCCGTTGAATTTGGTGCCTTTGATGGACCCAGGAGATACGTTCAGGATGCGGTTTTCGGTACCGGCCATCTCCAATTCAATGTTGAGGCTCTCGATGCCGTTGCAGACTGCTGCTTTCGTGGCACCATACGTGGCAAACAGTGGCGAACTGACGAGTCCGGCGATGCTTCCCATCACGGCACAGCGGAAGGGCTCTTTTTGCTTCATCCGGGGGAAATAGAAGTGCAGGACTTTCATCACCGAGATGCTGTTCACCTGGAAGTTGTTCTGTATCTCTTGTTCCAAAATCTCCTCGAAAGGCGCGATTCGTCCAAATCCTGCGGTGATGACAAGCGTGTCGATGCTCTTGAAATCCTCCAGGAAGGAGAAATCTGTGGTCAGGAGGTTGACTTGTTGGAAATGGATGTTTTCCAACTGACCGAGTTGGTCATTCTGTGATTTGTCGACGACATGGACTAGATAACCTTGATTATGCAACTCTAATGTGATGGCCAAGCCGATGCCGTTGCTTCCTCCGATGACTAACGCTTCTTTCATGATTTTGGAAATCGTTTTGAATTGGAGCGCAAAAATAGGGAAAAAACGTGTTGGGATGCTAAATTTGACTATTTTTGCACTTGAAAAGAATAGGTATGGTTGACACAGAAGGATTGAAACGGAAATACGCTCCAGAAGGCTCTGCTTTAAGGGACTTGCAAATGAAAATGTTGCAAGAAGTCTTGTGTTTGGATAGAATATGTAAGGAAAACCATTTGACTTATTTTCTTACAGGAGGCAGCGCATTAGGAGCCATTAGGCATCATGGTTTTATTCCATGGGACGACGACATGGATATAGCCCTTCCAAAGAAAGATTATCTAAAGTTGATCGGTATTTTACACAAATTGGATTCCGAACAATATGTACTTCACGATCGTTTTTCTGATTTCAATTATGTCAATGGATTCCCGAAATTCCGTGAGAAAGAAGGCGACTTGTTGGGATCTTTGCCAGAGCGTGGAAAACTTTACAAATACAAGGGAGTAGGGGTAGATATCTTTTGTATTGACAATAACAGTTTCATTCGATCTTTTGTCTGTGCCAAATTAAGGGTGGCTTTGCTTCACTACACATATCTCATAAAAAACGACAAACTTAGAGAAGCTGTGACAAAGTTCCAATGGCTTGTTTACCAGTGCTTGATTCCGTTGACATGGCCGTTGAATGTATTTAGGAAAAAAGGAGAAATGCATTATGGGCTCGGACAGAGTTTCGCCAAACATTATATGTGGGAATCAGAGGTGTTCCCTGTTGCTGAAGTTGACTTTGAGATGGCGAAGTTGCCAGTTCCGCACGATGGAGATGCCTTCTTGACAAATATCTATGGAAATTGGAGACAAGTTCCTGAAGAAGAGGAAATTATGAAAAACATCCACAATGTAAAACTCATATCAAAATAAGCGATATTATGGAAGATATTTCAAAACAATCTAGAGATCAGCAAAATCAAAAACAATTGGTCATAGGATATACGACAGGGGTTTATGACCTTTTCCACATAGGTCATTTGAATTTATTAAAGAATGCCAAAGGGATGTGCGATTATTTAGTAGTCGGCGTAACAGTCGATGAGTTGGTTGCCTATAAAGGCAAGCAGGCGATGATCCCTTTTGAGGATAGGATAGAGATAGTTAGGTCGTGCAAATATGTGGATGCGGCAGTGCCCCAATATGATATGGACAAACTTACTGCTTGTAAAAAACTTGGAGCGAAGTTCTTGTTTGTTGGCGACGACTGGTATGGCACGGAGAAATGGTTGAAATATGAGGAGGAATTTGCCAAGGAGGGTATCAAGATTGTTTATTTCCCATATACGAAAGGCATCTCCTCAACCAAAATCAATGAGGCTTTGGATGCTGTCCGCAAACATGACTTGAGGGATTTGAAATAATAATCGGTTGCTTATGATAGACATTGACTTTTGTTTAAGCTCTTATATGGCATATAGATACACCTACAAAGATGGTGTTGACTATGTCGAAGGAATGCGCCATAAAAATTTTCCGACTATTCCTGATGAAAAGAAGGTCGCAGTGAAAACGGCCAAAGAGATTGACGAAAAGATTCAGCGCGATTTTGATAGACTGAATGGGGAGTGTAAAAAGATGGGTATCCTCCTATCGGGAGGGATGGATAGCGCTGTGTTGGCTTCCTACATGAAACCTGGTAGCATAGCATATACATTTGTTTCTAAGGAGACAGAGATTTTCGATGCAGACATAGCGAGGTCAAAAGAATACGCTGAGAAATATGGCCTTCATCAAGTGCTAGTCGATATTACTTTTGACGACTACAAAGCTTTTACTCCTATTGTCATGAAAGCAAAATGCGGTCCGGTGCATTCCATCGAACCGCAGATCTATAAAGCGGCAAAACAGGCGCAAGCCGATGGCGTTGAAATGATGATTATTGGAGATGGAGCGGATTATGTTTTTGGTGGGATGGACAAGCTGTTGGGCAAAGATTGGAAATTTGATGAATTTGTCCAACGGTATATCTCCTTGGACCCGGAATTGGTGCTAGCCCATCCTGTTGATGTTTACGAGCCGTTCGAAAAATATAGAATCGGTAAGGACGGAATTGACTTTCTCGGTTTTATGGATGATTTGTGCACAAACGAAAGCTATAGTTCCTATTACAATGCTTTTAATGCGGCAGGATTGCCTTATTTTGATCCATACGAAAACCTGGTTATGGCTGAGCCAAAAGATTTGCAGCGTATTAGAAATGGTGAATCGAAATATCTCGTTAGGGATTTGTATCGAATGAAATATCCGGAACGAAAGGTGCCTGCAAAGATACCTATGCCGCGCCCCGTGGATATTATTTTCAAGAATTGGGAAGGGCCTAGAAGAAAAGAGTTTCGCCACGATATTCCAATGAGCCAACTGACGGGAAACCAAAAATGGCAGCTGTGGTGTGCTGAATTGTTCCTAAGCATGTTTGTTGATAAACGATGATCCGATGAGATTTCTGGCCTATTTGGTTTGCTATTGTATTTACCCTTTCTCGTTCCTGTTCCCCAGGAACAAGAAAAAATGGGCTTTTGGTAGTTTCCGTGGAGGGTTCGACGGCAACGCCAAGTATTTTTTCATTCATGTGTCGACTCAGTTGCCCGAGGTTGATGCTGCTTGGCTGAGCACCAACAAAACGACCGTGGAAGAGGTGAGGAGCAAGGGCATGAAGGCATTTTGGATTCTTAGTCCGAAAGGCGCTTGGCTCGCTTTGACATCGAAATTTTGGTTCTTCAATGCATATTCGTCTGACATCATGTTTTGTTTGTCAGGGAATGCCACACTCGTCAATCTATGGCACGGTTTGCCTATGAAAAAGATTGAGTATGACATAGACTCGGGACCGCTGGCCGACCGATATGTGAAGAAAACCCTAAAGGAACGTTTTTTCCACCCCGAATCGTTCAAAAGGCCTGATTATATGCTCTCTGCTTCGCCGATGTATTCGGAGATGTTTTCACGGGCTTTTCGCATTGATATCAGCCGCTGTCTTGAACTTGGAAATCCTCGCAACGATATCTTGACTTGGCCCGAAGAAAGACGAATGGCCTTTGTGAGACAGTATGAACCAGAGACGACACAACAACTGATTGCTGAACTGAAGTCTGGTAGGTATCAACATGTGTTTTTCTATCTTCCTACATGGCGTGACTCAAATTATGATTTTATGGGGAAAGACTTTGACTTGAAAGCCGTTGACATGGCTATGCAAGAGAGTCAGTCGCTTATGATTTTTAAGCCGCATGCCAATACTGTAATCAAAGAAGTTGATGATTTGCGTCTTACTCATGTAAGAATACTTTCGGCCAAGACCGATCTTTATCCGATTTTGCCTTATACCGATGTGCTTATTACCGATTATTCGTCAGTAATCAATGATTATCTGTTGATGGATAAGAAAGGGGTGATTTTGTATTTGTTCGATTACCATAAGTTTACCGGAGAAAGAAGTTTTATCTGGCCGTTTGATGAAATGGTTGTCGGAAAAAGGGTGTTTGATTTTGAAGGTCTCTTGGATGCACTTAAGGAACCTCGATTTGAATTGGATGAGAAGCAGAAAGAAGCTCTTGTCCGCAAGAGTTGGGCAGGCAATGTGAATCGGTCTTTGGAGAAAGTGGCAGGTTATTTTAAGGCTCTTATTCCTTGATGGGTCTCAGCAACCCTTTGGTGACATGGCGCCTGAACAAAACCAGGGAGCGGCCTTTTGCGGGCTTCCCTTGGAAGACTGAAATGACCCATAGCACAATAGTCCCGCCCCATTTGACGAGTTCGGAGAGCAACCGCTTCAGGTATTTCCACTTTGAGACACTAAGCGTCCTGATTCTTTCACTCATGCCCACACCTTCTCCCAATCGTTTCACATAGTCTATGGTGGTCCTTGAGGGCGGAATCACATGCTGCACTGCCACATCGGGGAAGTAATAGATGTTCCCTCCTTGCTGCCTAATGCGCTCAAAGAGGTCTTTCTCTTCACCGCCCATCAGGTTCTTTTTGCTGCGTCCCAACTCTGTGTTGAACACTCCGATTTTCGAAAGCATGGCTTTCTTGATGCCCATGTTGGCCCCGATAGGGAAAGCCTTCCCCTTGAATTGGCAGACCTTGTCGCCCAGGTCGATGGCCGATACCCATGAGTAGTTCCATTTGGAGAGCCACTTCGGGGCTTCTCCAGATTCAAAGACGGGATCGATTTTCCCTCCAAAAGCGTCGGCATCGGGACAAGATTCCAACTGATGTTGAAGGTTGATGAGATAGTTGGGTTGTATGTAGGAATCGTCGTCCAAGAAAACCAAAGTGTCGCCACGGCTTTCTTGGATGCCCCGGTTGCGGGCAAAAGATAGCCCCTGCTGAGTCTCTAAGAAATAGCGGAAATCAATGCCTGGATAGTCGTTTTGGAAACGCTGGCATTCGCTCTCGGTGTTGTCAGTCGACATGTTGTTGACCAAAACAATTTCGTATGCGTCGACGGGATAGCCGTTCTCCGCGATGCGTTGCAACGCACCGTAGAGGTATTTGTCGCGGTTATATGTGCATATAATGAGGGAGAGCATGGCTCATTCTTTGACGGGGGCCTTTTCCTTTCGCAAGGTGAAAATGATGGCTCCTACGAGACTGAACAAAATGACCAGCGAACTCACCAGCGAGATCACGCCGCCCACTTTCCAGATACGAGGTTCGTAGCGCATCACGATTTCGTGCTGCCCGGCCGGTACCATCGCGGCACGTAACAGGTAGTTGGCACGCAGGATGGGCTTCTCTTCGCCATCGATGCGCATGGTCCAGCCTTTGCTGGTCCATATCTCGGAGAAGACGACAAGCTTGTCTTCCGAAGCGTTGAAGTTATAGGTCAGCTGGTTGGGCTTGTAGTCTGTCAAGGTGATGCTGCCGAGGCTGTCGGTGGGATGATAACCCTTCACCATGTCCTCAAATTCCTTGTGGATGATGGCGGTGTGGCGCGTATCGGTGGTAGCCACGGCGTCAAACTCGGCATTGGGGTTGTCAACTAGGTTGACATTGTCGACCATCCAGGCATTGCCGTAGGCGCAGGGGTTGACAAGAGGCTGCTCGTTGCCGTTGTAGATGATATATTTGGTGTTCAGCATGTTGACCCATTTTTGGCCTTCCATGCTTGTGGCCAAGTCACCGTCGGTATTGAGGCTCTTGAAGATGTTGCTGAACTGCTGCACCTCTTTGCCCAAATAGCCAGTGATGACATCTTGGTAACGGCGCAACTTGGCACCCGAATAGCCACCAATCGACTTGTGGAAATACGACGAGCTGGCATCGTTGAAGACGTTCTTCGTCAGGTCGACGACTCTGAAGTCGAGGCTCTTGTCTTCCAAGACAAATTTGTCGGCAGGCGTGGCTACAAAAGGCTTCTCGGCCTTCGACTTGTCAACGAAGTTGTCGTTGTTGAGGTAGCGCTTGTCGATGGGGAACATGTCGATAAAGACCAACACAGCCAAGATAGCCATGGCGGGCACGGCTTTCAGCTTGCCTTTGCCATAGAGGAAGATCGGCACAGCGGCAAGGAGGATGAAGAGCAGGCTGCGCAAGGCGTCCTTGCGGAAGATGGCCACGCGCACGTTCTCGAGTTGGGTGGCAAAGGCGGAGTATAAGGCACCGTCTTTGCCCGACTTCAGTTGGGCGAACTGCGACGCCTCGTCCTGGCTGAAGAAGTTGAAGAAGGTCTTGGGCATGAGATAGAAGAGGAGGCATAGACCTGCAGTGATGCCCAAGGCGATGAAGAACTTGGGAAGGTTTTTCTTGAAGCTTTCCGGGTCTTTGACAATCTCGGCCAAGCCTAAGAAACCTAATAACGGCATGCACACCTCGGCGATGACCAAGGTCATCGACACCGCGCGGAACTTGTTATAGCCGGGGACATGGTTGATGAAGAAGTCGGTGAAGCCCATGAAGTTCTTGCCCCAGCTGAGTAGGATGGAGAGCAAGGTGGCGATGAGCAAGGCCCATTTCAGCTTGCCTTTCACGGTCAGGGCACCCAGGACGAAGAGGAATACGACGATGGCGCCCACATAAACGGGACCGCTGGTGCCGGGCTGGTCGCCCCAATAGGCGTTGCTTTGTGCGATGTTGGAACGGTAGCGGCTGTCCGCCTTTTCCAAGGCCGGGTTCTGGTTGCCGATGTAAGCCGTGGCGCCGCCTTTGGCGTTGGGGATCATCAGGCTCCAAGTCTCGCCTTTGCCGTAGCTCCACTGGGTGATATAGTCGCGGTCGAGACCCTTGGTCTGGTTGTCGCTGTCGCTGGCCAAAACGGGTTTGCCACGCGTGGTCTCCTTGCCGTAGTCGTAGTTGGCATAAAGGATGGTGAAGTTCGTCATGACGGCAATCACCGCAGCCACCAAAAGACAGGCCGAGGCTTTGAAGAAGTGGCCCAGTTTCTTGTCTTTGATGTCGCTGATGAACTCGGCGATGATGAGGATGATGAGCATCAGCAACAGGTAATAGGTAATCTGCAGGTGGTTTGACTTTACTTCAAGAGCCAGGGCGATGGCGGTCAGTACCGAGCCCCACAGATATTTCCCTTTGTAGGCCAAGAGCACGCCAGCCACCACTGGAGCCATATAGGCGATGGCGAAGGCCTTGGTGTTGTGCCCCGCTCCAATGATGATGAACATATAGGATGAGAAACCATAGGCTAGGGCAGCCACAAAACTCAACCACACGCTGCAGTCAAGTACCAACATAAGGATGAAGAAGCCCAACATGCCGATGAACACGGCGCCGATGGGACTCGGCAAGCCCAACGAGAGTACAGGGTGAATCTCGTTGAAGAGGTTGGCGTTCTGCCGCGCCGAGATATTCCAGGCAGGCATGCCGCCAAACATCGAATTGGTCCAAAGGGTGGTCTCGCCCGTGGCCTCCCGGTAGTCGGCAATCTCTTTCGACATGCCTTTGTACATGCCGATGTCGTGCTGTTGCAGGCGTTTGCCTTCAAAGATGGGGGAGAAATAAATTAAGGTGATGGCGGCAAAGGCTATGATGCAGCCGATGATGGCTATCGTTTTGCCGTGTTTTTGGAAAAACTCGCTTTTCATGTCGGTGAGTGGTTAGGTTTAAACTGCAAAAGTACAACAAATTTGTTTTCTTTCGACAAAGTTCGCTTTTTGCCCGCTTCGTCTGCTTATTTTTAATAACTTTGCCTCGTTTTGGAGACGGTCTTCTCTTTCGTCTTCATGCGGATGAATGTGCGTAAGTACTTATGAGTAAGATTCTTATAGTTGGTACAGCCTATCCCTATCGCGGTGGCATCGCGGCGTTCAACGAGCGTCTGGCCCGCCAGTTTCAGGAGGAAGGCGATGAGGTGGAGATCTGGACTTTTACGCTCCAGTATCCCAATTTCCTCTTCCCTGGCAAGACGCAATATTCCACCGATCCGGCTCCCGAGTCTTTGAATATCAAGAGGGTCGTCAACTCTGTGAATCCCTTCAACTGGCTGAAGGTGGGGAGAAAAATCAACCAAGGGCACTACGACAAGGTGGTGTTCGCCTATTGGATGTCGTTTTTTGCGCCCTGCTATGGCATGATGGCTCGCAGGATCAAAACCGCACAACGCATAGCCTTGATTCATAATATGATGCCTCATGAGGGCTCTCTTGTGGACAAGTTGCTGACACCTTATTTTGTGAAATCAATGGATGGCTTTGTGGCGCTTTCGCAATCGGTGGTAGGCGAGGTCGGTCGGCTTGACAAGAGGGGTAAACCCAAGGCTTGGGCTCCGCATCCCATCTACGACCACTATGGGCCGAGGGAGCCGCGCGAGACGGCCTTGCAGCATCTCGGTCTCGACGAGGGCTATCGTTACCTGCTGTTTTTCGGCCTGGTGCGTGCCTACAAGGGCCTTGACTGGCTGATCGAAGCCTTCGCCGATGAACGCCTGGCAGCGTATCCGCTGAAACTGATCGTGGCTGGCGAGTTTTATGACGACAAGGCTCCTTATTTGGAAAAGATCCAGTCGCTTGGCTTGCAAGACCGGATTATCGTTGACGATAGGTTTGTGCCTGATGGACAAGTGAAGGATTATTTCAACGCCGCCGACATCGTGGTGCAGCCCTACAAATCGGCCACGCAAAGCGGTGTCACGCAGGTGGCCTATCATTTTGAGAAGCCTATGCTGGTGACCAATGTGGGCGGTCTCGACGAAATCGTTCCCAACGGGAAGGTCGGCTATGCCGTGAATCCCGACCCGAAAAGCATCGCCGACGCACTCGTCGATTTCTTCGCCAACCAAAGGGAAGCGGAGTTTATCGCCAACATCGCTGTCGAAAAACAGAAGTATTCCTGGTCGCGGATGTCGACCACCATTAAGAATGTATTGAAATGAAAAAGCTGATATCACTCTTCACCAAGATCTTTCCCCGCCAGTGGCTCATCAGGATGAGCTATCTCTTCAGCTGGCTGATCCGACCGTTTTATTGGGGCAACAAGGTGGAATGTCCCGTTTGTGGCGGCCATTTCCGCAAATTCCTGCCTTATGGCTATGGCACAGCCACTGATAACCGCATGTGTCCCAAGTGCTTGTCGCTCGAGCGCCATCGTTTGCTGTGGCTCTATCTGAAGGAGAAGACGGACTTTTTCACTGCGCCCTTGAAGGTCTTGCATTTCGCTCCCGAGCAGCCCTTCCTGAAGCGTTTCCGTGCCTTGAAGAACCTCGACTACACCACTGCCGACCTCGATTCGCCCATCGCTGACCTCCACCTTGATGTCACGGCCATCGACCAGCCGAGCGACACCTATGATGTGGTCATCTGTAACCATGTGCTGGAGCATGTCAGCGATGCGAACAAGGCTTTCTCGGAGATTAAGAGGATCCTGAAACCAGGGGGATGGGCCATCTTGTTGGTCCCCATCAACCCCGATGTCGACACCTTCGAGGACCCGAGCGTCACCGACCCGAAGGAGCGTCAGCGTCTCTTCGGACAATATGACCATGTGCGGCAGTTTGGCCGTGACTATGCCGAGGTGCTGCGCAAGGCGGGTTTCGTTGTGACCGAGGACAGGATCTATTATGAGATTACGGACGAGCAACGCAACAGGATGCGGTTGGCGCGTAGGGGAGAGGAGATCATTTATCGTTGTTCCTTGTCGTGAACAGCGTCTCGCAGTTCAATTATGGTATCTTATTCCGAACTGCGGGGACGCAGTTCGCGACAGTGTAAAACAACAAAAGGCGATTCCCCAATGGGGTCGCCTTCGTTACCTTAAATGAGAAATATAACGGCTACAGATATTGACGATGTCAAATCTCTGAATTAATACTCGTCAGAGACGGTAAGTTTCTTTCTGCCTTTGGCGGCCAAAACCTTACGGCCATTAGCCGTCGACATTCTCTCTCTGAAACCGTGTTTGTTTCTACGTTTTCTGTTCGAAGGTTGATAAGTGCGCTTCATCTCTCTATCTTATTTATTTGTTATTATTCGCTATAATCCCTTTTGAATCGGGCTGCAAAAGTACGAAGAATTTCCTTTGCTCCAACATTTTTCTTGAAAAAAATGTAAAAGGCAAAACCGAAACCGATTTTGCCTTTTGTAATTTATTGGAATCTAAATGCTTACGCAATCGCTTCCTTTTCGGGGATGTTCTGCAGTGTCTCGACGAGGAAGTCCCAGAAGGGCTGTACGCTCTCGATGAGCAGGGCTTCGTCGGGTGAGTGCGGGTGCACCAAGGTCGGGCCGAAGCTCACCATGTCCCAGTTCGGGTACTTCGAACCGAGGATGCCGCATTCGAGGCCGGCATGGATGACCATCACCTTGGGCTCCTTGCCGAACTTGTCCATATAAACCTTCTTCATCAGGTTGAGAATGGTCGAGTTGATGTTGGGTTTCCAACCGGGATAGTCGCCGGTGGAGTAGGCCTCGGCACCGTTGTCGGTGAGGTTCTTGCGGATCTGCTCGGCGAGTTTGTCCTTGGCAGCGTCGACGAGGCTGCGGGTCAGCGAAGCGGTCGTGATCTTGCCGTTGTCCATCTTCCAAGTGGCCAGGTTGCTCGAGGTCTCGGTGGTGCCTTCAAAGTCTTCCGACATGGCGATGACGCCGTTGGGATAGCGGGCAATGGCGCAGAACATGTTGTTTTGCGTCTTCACGTCGATGACCTGTTGGGGCATTTCGGCGGGTTCGCAGAGGATGGCCAGCTCGGGCTCCACTTCGGAGAACTCTTCCTTGCAGATGCCTTCGTATTCGGCGGCATATTGCTTGAATTCCTCTTCTTTGTTGGCGGGGACGACCACGATGGCTTCGGCTTCTCTCGGGATAGCGTTGCGCAGACTACCGCCATCGATGCAGGCGAGGCGCAGACCGTATTTCTCGGCTGCCATCAGCAGCATGGCGTTGATCACCTTGTTGGCATTGGCGCGACCCAGGTTGATGTCCATGCCCGAGTGACCGCCTTTCAGGCCTTTCACGAAGATACGGAAGGCTTTCATGCCTGCGGGGACGGCTTCGAAGGTAGGCGTCCAAGTGCCGATATTGTCGACACCGCCGGCGCAACCCACGTAGAGTTCACCTTCAGTCTCCGAGTCCATATTCATCAGGATGTCGCCTTTCAGCACGCCGGGTTGCAGCTTGTTGGCGCCCGTCATGCCGGTCTCTTCGTCGATGGTGAAGAGGGCTTCGATGGGACCATGTTGCAGGTCGGTGGCCTCGAGGACTGCCATGGCGGCGGCGGCACCCAGGCCGTCGTCGGCGCCGAGGGTGGTGCCGTTGGCTTTCACCCAGCCGTCTTCGATATGGGTCTCGATCGGGTCATTTTCGAAATCGTGTACCTTGTCGGCGTTCTTTTGCGGGACCATGTCGAGGTGGGCTTGCAGGATGACGCCCTTGCGGTTCTCCATGCCCGGGGTGGCGGGTTTGCGCATGATGACGTTGCCGCAGTCGTCGACCAGGGTCTCAAGGCCGTGGTCTTCGCCCCATTGCTTCATGAAGGCGATTACTTTGGCTTCTTTCTTTGAAGGGCGCGGAATCTGCGTGAGGCTGTAAAAGTTGTTGAACACACCTTTTGGTTCCAAATCTTTGATAGTCATGTTGTTGATTGTTTATTGTTTAACTGTTTAATTGTTTAATTGTTGTTGCGTTCGCAGATGTTGTAATTGTCTACAGCGATTGTCAAACAATTAAACAATTCAACTGCCAACAATTCAACATCAAAATAGTCGGCTAAAATACGACTTTTTTCTTATTGTCAACCAAGGGGAGGAGGAATTTTTGCCGATAAAAGGAAAAAAGCCACTGTAACAGCGGCTTTTCCCATAATGTCAATTGGCAGTTAGAATTGTCATTTTCCTACCACCAGTTGTTTTTTGTGAATGTTTCCTGCATTATCGGTGATTCTCAATAGATAAATGCCTTTAGAAAGACTTTCGACAGCGGTTTCATTGCCTTCGAAAACCTTGACGAGTTGTCCTAGTTCGTTGTAGACTTGTGTCTTGCTAGCGGCGATACCTTTTATTATTACCATATCGGAGGCAGGGTTGGGGTAGATTTCTATGGGTTCCGACTGGGAATCCGAAACGCCTAGCATGTCAGTGATGTTGATAATGATCTCTTTTTTTGCATCATCAAGGGTGACGCGCAAGGTGTCTTGTCCGATTTCAAGCAGTTGGGCAAAGTTTTCGTAGAAATCGACCTTGCCTGTTGCGCTTTCCCAACTTAGACCGTAGAAGTCATTAAAGATTCGGAAGTCGTCACGAACGTTGTCGAAACAATCATATTCATCTTCTGAAATATAGCGTAAGCTGACTGGAGCAACGGCAACGAAACAAGTTGGACAATAATTCCCAACTTCGGGATATGGGTAGTTGTTTTCATAGAAAGTCCACCCGGAGCCAAGAAGGTCGACCATGTTAAAACCAATCATCTCGTGGGTGAAACGTGGCTCAGCCACGCCTTCCACGTCGTTGCCAGGTGCCATGCCTTTCTTGTCGGTCAGTTGACAGTCATAGTAGCAGTTGTTGGCATGGCTGGGTTGGCCTTCTTCAGTCCAAAGGTAGCCAATGGTGGCTCTTGCCGAAGGCCCGAATACACCGCCATAGTTCAGGAGGTAGGCTGTGGTGTTCTCAGAGTCGTAGTTGGTTACAAAGCCGACCACGCCGCCAGAGTAAACACTTGAGGCAAAGATGTTTCCTGCATTTACGTTGTGGTCGATGGCTGCATTGGCACTGTAGCCGATGGTGCCACCAACGGAAGTGGTGCCGCTGATGTTGCCCGTATTGACGCAATTCGTTAGCACACCGTAGAAATCACCGACAATGCCGCCAACGAAGTCCGCTTCGGAATAGATGTTTCCGCTGTTGGTGCAATTATCTATTATACCCCAACTGGCGCCTGCAATACCGCCTGTGTAATAGAAAGTGGTGTTTACATCGCTGTAATTGTGGCAATTGTAGATTTCTGAGCCTTCACCAGCTGCGCCTACAAAAGCTCCAGTGTAAATCTCCCCGTTGATGTGGCTGTCCTTGATGCTGAGATTGCTGATGGAGGCATTGGCCCCAATGACGGAAAACAGGCCTTGGTTGTCGTTGGTGGTGCTGTAATCGGTGGTGAGGTGGGTGATGGTGTGATTGCCACCGTCGAAGTGGCCAAAGAAGATTTTCTGCCCGGGAATGGAAATGGGCGTCCAAGGCGTGTAGTCGCTGAGGTCAAGGTCTTTGTCCAACAGGAAGTATTGGTCGGCATAGCCAGGATTGCCATTGGGGAAGATGACGCCGCTGGCTTCGGTGCCATTGTTGACACGAGTCGCTATTTCGGCTAACTCCTCTGCCGAGGCGACAATGTAAGGGTCGTCAAATGTTCCCGTGCCACCGCTTCTGCCCGGTGTCGTGTTGACGTTTAGTTCGCCTGAAGGCCGTATGGCATTAAGGGTTGCCCCGATGTTTGGCGTATCATAATCGTATCCGATTCGGGGTTGCATCTGCGCAAATGATGCGAATCCACTCAGCGTGAGTGTGATGAGTAAAGCAAGGATTTTTTTCATGGCTGTAAGGTTTTTGTTGTTTGCAATGTTAGGCTTTTTACGTTTGCAATATTAGGATTTTTTTGGGAAAATAGATGGATTTTTTCTATACAACATCAAAAAAAACTATTTTTGCAGCCAAATTTGAAACAAGATGAAAAAAGTATTTCCCCTTTTGTTGTTTGTCCTTCTGGCCTTCGCAGGTTGCCAACGCGGACCGGCCACCTATGAATTCTCCCAAAACCCGCGTCAGATCTCTATCAACGCCGAGAAGTTTGTCAATCAGGTGGAGAAGAAGTCGAAGCACTACTCCGCAGAGGATTGGGATGTCGCCATCGACGAGTTTGTGCATATGTGCAAGAACTACGTGGAATTTGCCAACCAGCTTACCCAAGATGAGCAGATGAAATACGACAACGCCCGCGTGAAATTCATGCACGCCATCGATGTCAATGGCACTGAAGAGATGGCAAAGCGGGTGAAGGAAGAATACGGCAGAATGATGGGAAATTGATTCCCTATGCCTTATCTTCTGCTGTTTCCTAGGCTGATGTAATAGATCAAGGAGGCCAATGATGACAGCGCTGCTACCACATAGGTGCTGGCTGCCCAACGCAAGGCCTCTTTGGCTTGGCTTAACTCTGTCGCTCCAAGCGAGTTGGATGACTGTAGCCATGCCAAAGCCCGGCGCGAGGCATTGAACTCGACGGGCAACGTGATTAAGCTGAACAAGAACACCATGGCGAACATGGCGATACCCACCCAGAATAAAGCAGGGAAAATGTTGATGATGAACAATCCGATGATGATGACAATCATTGACAGTTTCGACGATATGTTGACTGCAGGCACCAAGGCCGAGCGCAGTTTCAGCGGGGCGTACCCCACTTTGTGCTGAACGGCATGGCCGCATTCGTGCGCGGCAACGGCGGCGGCAGCAACACTGTTCATCCTGTACACATCCTCGCTCAAATTAACGGTTTTATTGGATGGGTTGTAGTGGTCGGTAAGCTGCCCCTTGACACTGGTGACGTTGACATCGTAGATGCCGTTGTCGTTCAGCATCTTCTGCGCAATCTGTGCGCCGGTGAGTCCTCCAGGCGAGAGTACTTTTGAATACTTGGCGAATACGCTTTTCAATTTCCACTGCACCAGCATCCCGACGACGCCGATGACGATGATGAGAATCCAACTCATTCCTGTTGTCATGGTTTTTGCTTTTGTTGGTTGATGGTGCAAAGATAATGGATTTTTTTGGTTGTTGAGTGAAAAAGTATCGGTGTAAAACTGTTTTTTCTTAATTTTGAACACTATTTTCATTGCCTATGTCCATTCAATCCTTCCATCTTTTCCTGATTGTCATGGCTGTTATAGCCGTGGTGGTGTTCGTGAGCCTTTATTTCGTCGATGCGGGCTATGGCAAGTTCTACAATCCGAAATGGGGTCCGGCAGTCAACAACAAGTTGGGGTGGGTGCTTATGGAATCGCCCGTGTTTATCGCCATGCTGCTGCTTTGGCTGTTCTCCGACCGTCGCGGCGATTTGGTCCGACTGGCCTTCCTGTTCGTGTTTGAGCTGCACTATATCCAGCGTTCGTTTGTGTTCCCCTTCCGTATGCGAGGCCATAGCATGATGCCGCTCTCCATCGTTCTGATGGGTGTCACCTTCAACGTGCTCAACGCCTTGATGCAGGGCGGCTGGATCTATTATATCTCACCTGCAGACTATTACCCTGCCGACTGGCTCACCGACCCGCGTTTCATCGCTGGTTTCCTGGTTTTCATCATCGGCATGTATATCAACATCCAGAGTGACGACATCATCCGTAATCTCCGTAAGGAGGGCGACACCAAGCATTATTTGCCCCAAGGTGGCATGTTCCGCTATGTGACCTCGGCCAACTATTTCGGCGAGTTCGTGGAATGGATAGGTTTCGCCATCCTCACCTGGTCGTGGGCAGGCGCCGTGTTCGCCCTTTGGACTTTCGCCAACCTCGGTCCTCGTGCCGACCACATCTACAAACGATATCAGGAAGAGTTTGGCGACCAGTTGGATACGAAAAAGGTTAAAAGGATAATACCGTTTATATACTGATTTATAGTTAGTTATAATAGACTTTGAATAAATAATGAGCATATTACCCTGACCGATGACCCAGACCCTGACCAATCTACAGCTTGGATGGTCAGGGTCAGGGTCACTGGTCTGGGTCTGAAAACACTATGGAAACTTCACCTATATTCACTCCGTGTCAAATCGGACCTATCACCTTGCGCAATAGGGTGATCCGCTCGGCGGCCTTCGAGAACATGGCCTACGGCAATCGTCCCTCCGACGACTTGTTCAACTATCATACGGCTGTGGCCCGTGGCGGCGTCGGCATGACGACGGTGGCCTATGCTGCCGTCAACCAGTCGGGCTTGTCGTTCAACGGTCAATTGTGGATGCGCGAGGAAATCGTGCCCGAGCTGAAACGACTCACCGATGCGGTCCATGCCTATGGTGCCAAGGCCTCCATCCAGTTGGGTCATTGCGGCAACATGACGCACCGCGCCACTTGTGGCTGCATGCCTGTGGGCGCCTCGAGTGGCTTCAATTTGTATTCTCCGACATTTCATAGGAAACTGAAGAAAGAAGAGATTTACGGGTTGGTGAAAGACTTCGGCAAGTCCGTCAACTTGGCGCGGGAGGCAGGCTTCGACTGCGTCGAGATCCATGCCGGTCATGGCTACCTGATTAGTCAATTCCTGTCGCCTTACACCAATCGCCGCCACGATGAGTTTGGTGGCTCTTTGGAGAACAGGATGCGTTTCATGCGCCTCGTCATAGAGGAGGTGATGCGTGCTGCGGGCGACGACATGGCCGTGGTGGTCAAGGTGAACATGCATGACGGCTTCCGTCGTGGCATGCAGCGCGAAGAGTGCATCAAAGTGGCTCAAGAGTTGGAACGCCTCGGCGTGCATGCCTTGGTGCTTACGGCGGGTTTCGTCAGCAAGGCCCCGATGGAGGTGATGCGTGGTGCCATGCCGCTCAAGACCTTGCGTTATTATATGGACATGAAGAAATTCTGGTGGCTGAAGGCAGGGCTGGCCATAGCAGGCAGACTGGTGATTCCCACCGTACCGTTCAAGGAAGGCTATTTCTTGGATGACGCCAAGGAGTTTCGGGCCGCCTTGAAGATGCCGCTCATCTATGTGGGTGGCATGGTTTCGAAGGAAAAGATGGAAGAGGTGCTCGACTCGGGCTTCGTGGCCCTGCAGATGGCGCGCGCCTTGGTCAACGATACGGACTTCGTCAACAAACTGCAAAGTGGCGAGGTGACCCGCAGCGAGTGCAAGCACTCCAACTATTGCATCGGTCGTATGTATACCTTGGAGATGAAGTGCCATCATTGCGTGGAGCATCTGCCTGAACGCTTGCAGAAAGAGGTGGACGAAGCGGAGAGGAATGGATGACCATGACCAATGACCCTGACCCTGACCGTCAGAAAACTGGTCAGGGTCAGGGTTTTGGGTCAGGGTCGACAAACCAAAAACAATGAACAAAACAAAATGGTTTAATAGGTTTCAGGAGGCTTATGGGCATCTGCCTTGGGCTTTGGTGACGGGCGGTAGCTCGGGCATGGGCTTGGAGTATGCCCGCCAGCTGGCTGAAATCGGGTGCAACTTGTTGTTGGTCAGCAACCAAGAGGCGGAGTTGCAGAAGGCGGCCGAGGAACTGAAGCATGATCGGGAAATTCAGGTTGTAACGCATTATCAGAATCTGGCGACAGAGACGGCGGCGGAAGAGTTGTTCGCTTTTTGTCAGTCGGAGCACCTGCAAATCGACATCCTCATCAACAATGCAGGCATGTTCTTCTTTGAGGAACTGACCACCGAAAATGAAGCCAAGGCATTGACAATGTTGCGTCTGCATGTTCTTACGCCTAGTAGACTGTGTATACTATTCGGAGAGGAGATGAAGAAACGCGGCTATGGATACCTTATTAATATGTCGTCGATGGCCGCGACTTTGCCTTGTCCGGGCATCACGATCTATTCGGCTACCAAGGCTTATTTGAAGAGCTTTGGCAAGTCGTTGTATTACGAGATGCGGCCGTATGGCGTGGGTGTGACCACGGTGTGTCCGGCCGCCATCGCTACGCCGCTCTACAAATTAAAGCCCAACCTGTTGAAGTTTGGCGTGAAAATTGGACTGATAGGTACACCGCAATGGTTGGTGCGGAAGGCTTTGAAAGGCATGATGAAGAAGAAAAGGGTGGTGAAGCCCGGCTTCATGAACCGCTATTTGCCGCCTTTGATTGCCCTGTTGCCCCATGGATTAGTTGATAAGTTATGGCAAAAGTTCAAGTAATACTGTTGTTTTTGCTGGCCAGCCTGACGGCTGCGGCACAGCGTTACGAAAAGGTCCCTTTCGGTGACTTCGAGCATTGGACGGTGCGTTATGTCACCGAGTCGCAAGTCATTGGGGGACAGGAGAAAACTTTGTATGTGATTGGTCCCACCGACACCATCCGCGGCAATGAGCCGTATAAATACAAGAATACGATTTGGGCTACATCGAATGCCTTTGCCAAGGTGATGGGTGTGGTGAAGACGAGCAACAATGTGGAGCCCGACAAAGGCCCCAATGGAAGATGCGCCAAACTGTCCACCCAGTTCGCCGATTGCAAGGTGGCAGGACTCTTTAGTATTAAGGTGTTGGCGGGTGGCTCCATCTATTGGGGAAAGATGCTTGAGCCAGTGACGGGAGTCAGCGACCCGTATGCCTTCATGGATTGGGGCATCCCGTTTACGAAACGTCCCAAGGCCCTCGTACTCAACTACAAAGCCACTATCCCGAACACGGGGAAGCTGGTGAAGGGAACGACTTTCCGCACCACCGAATTTAATGGCTATGACCCTGCCGAGATACTCTTTGTCCTGCAATACCGTTGGGAGGATGAGAAAGGCAATATCCATGCGAAAAGGGTGGGAACGGCAGTGTATCATGTCGATAAGACGACAGGATGGGTGAAGGATTTCAAGGTGCCTGTGATTTACGGCGATGCCCGAAAAGCGAAGGAATATCAGCCTTATATGGACTTGATCTCGGGCGACAAAACCATGTATGCCTTGAACAAGAAAGGCAAAAAGAAAGTCATCAAAGAAGAGGCTTGGGCCGAGGCGGATTGCCCTGTCACCCATGCCATTATGATGATTACCTCCAGCAGTCAAGGGGCTTTTGTCGGCGCCGTTGGCAATGTGCTCTGGGTGGATGAAATCCGGTTGGAGTATTGAGGTGTTTTTTCATTTTTTGATTGCGTTTTTAAAAATTTCCTATTTTTGCAGCCGTTTTTGAAAAAAGAATAGAACTATGGATTTAAGTAAGATTGTTTCGATATCCGGTAAACCTGGACTTTATGTGGTTAAATCTCAAGCCGTTGGAAGGCTTATCGTTGAATCTGTCCTCGATGGCAAGTGCACGCCCGCTTTTGCCCGCGAACGCATGAGCTCGCTTGAGGAGATCTCCATCTTCTCCGTCGATGAGGACCGCCCGCTCAAGGAAGTCTTCATGATGATCCACGACAAGATGGGCGACAAGGTTGACTTCGACTATAAGAAGGCCACGCCTGAACAACTGCGTGAGAAGTTCGCTTTCGTCATGCCTGACTACGACGAGGATGCCGTGTATCCTTCCGACATGAAGAAGGTCTTCGCCTGGTATCAGATGCTGAACGACAAGGGCCTGCTCGACTTCACCGTGGAGGAAGAAAAGCCCGAGGCTGAAACGGAAGCCAAGGAAGAAAAAGAATAAGTTTTCATAGGATACATTGATTGTAAGCCGCATTTTGCGGCTTTTTTTGTATCTTTGTCCCGTTAACCGTCATTGCGAGGAGGAACGACGAAGCAATCTAGAGTTTCAGCTTTTATACAAGGTTTTTTCCCTGGATTGCTTCGCTTCGCTCGCAATGACGATAGTCACTGGGTAATAATAGTTATATGAAGCAAATTGTTGACTTTAAACTTGTTGGGAAGCAGGACTTCGGTCGTTCGGCGCTGCTGCGGTTGCACGCGGAATGCGCCTTACCCGACATGGCTCCCGGGCAGTTCGTCCAGGTGCGCGTCGACGGCTCGCCGTCCACCTACCTGCGTCGCCCCATCTCCATCCACGATGTGGACTTCCAAAACCATGAAATCACCCTTTTGGTGCAACAAATTGGCGAGGGGACAAGACATTTGGCCTCGGCCGAAACTGGCGATATCATCAATGTGGTGCTGCCGCTTGGCAATGGCTTCAGCATGCCCGAAAAAGGGGAGAGGTGCCTGCTCGTCGGTGGCGGCATCGGCATCGCGCCTTTGTTTTATTTTGCCAAGGTGTTGAACGAGAAAGGCATCCGTCCGACGCTCCTTTTGGGCGGGAAGACGGAGTCGGATTTGCTTCGTCTGGCTGATTATCAAAAACTTGGAGAGACTTTCGTGACCACCGAAGACGGCTCACTTGGCGAGAAAGGTTTCGTGACGATGCATTCGGTTTGGCAAAAGCAAAGCTTCGACAAAATCTATGTCTGTGGTCCGAAACCTATGATGAAGGCCGTGGCGAAGCTAGCCTCGGAAAAGAGTGTCTGGTGCGAGGTCTCGCTTGAGAATCTGATGGCATGCGGTCTCGGTGCCTGTCTCTGCTGCGTGGAGGACACTGTCGACGGCCATGTGTGCGTCTGTAAGGAAGGCCCGGTATTTAACACAAGGAGGTTGAAATGGTGAACATGACGATAGACTTGGGTCGCGGCCTGGTGCTGCGCAACCCCGTGATGACGGCTTCGGGTACCTTCGGTTATGGCGAGGAGTACACCGACTTCGTGGACTTGGCCCAGTTGGGTGGCATCATCGTGAAGGGCACGACGCTTCATCCGCGTGAGGGCAACCCCTATCCGCGTATGGCTGAGACGCCATCAGGGATGCTGAACTGCGTTGGACTGCAAAACAAAGGCGTGCAATACTTCATCGACACGATTTATCCTCGTATCAAGGACTTCGATACCAATGTGCTGCTTAACCTCTCGGGCTCCTGCTTGGAAGATTACGTGAAAGGCGCCGAGATGGTGGATGCCTTGGACAAGATTCCTGCCATCGAGTTGAATGTCTCATGTCCCAACGTGAAGCAAGGCGGCATGGCCTTCGGTGTGACCACGACGGGCATCTCTCAAGTGGTTTCAGAAGTCCGGAAGGTGTATCATAAGCACTTGATGGTGAAGTTGTCGCCCAATGTGACCAACATCGCTGAAATCGCACTGGCTGCCGAGGCTGATGGTGCTGATTCAGTGTCGTTGATTAACACGCTGATGGGCATGGCCATTGACGCGGAGCAGCGCAAGCCGAAACTGTCTGTGATTACGGGCGGTCTGTCGGGTGCCTGCGTGAAGCCGGTGGCCTTGCGCATGGTGTGGCAGGTGGCCAAGGCGGTGAAGATCCCTGTAGTGGGCTTGGGTGGCATCTCCAACGCCATCGATGCCGTGGAGTTCATGCTCGCTGGCGCCTCTGCCATCGAAATCGGAACGGCCAATTTCATTGATCCAGCGGTTTCGGCAAAGGTCGTTTGGGGAATCAATGAATACTGTGAGCGGCATGGGTTTGCCCAGGTCGCTGAATTAACAGGCGCATTGCTGTAGAGACGCGGCGCGCCACGTCTCTACGGGTTCAATCCCAATTCACACAACCCATCCCTATTGCCCACCACGAAGTCGACGGGCAGGTTCTTGCCTTGCACGAGTTGTGCGAGATAGAGCGGCTCGCCAAGGATGAAGAGGCTACAATAGAAGGTGTTGCCCACCTTGAGTTTGGAGTTCTCAGCCTCTTCCACCTCAAACTGCTGTTCGCCGAGATAACGGAAGGTGCAACGGCGGTCGGGGCGCCATGACACTTTCACCCTGTCGCCAATATTAAGATCTTTGGCATCGATGTGGTGCGAAAGCACCTTGTCGGAGCCGTTGTCCTTGTTGATTTCTTCAACAAACTGATCCCAGCCGCTGAAACCTAGGAATTGCGAAAGGATTTCGAGGGTGCTATTGCGTGTTCGGTCGGCACCGTCGATGTAGCCCCATAGGCGTTTCAGCGTTGTGGGACTCATGGTCTCGCGCGTGCGATCGAAGACGGCGCCGCTGAGGAAGATGAAGTCGTTGGGTGTCTTCATCTTGCGTTTCAAATTGGTCTCGATGCGGTGTTTGAGTTCCGCGATTTCTGGGCTGGTTTTTTGCATGGTTTTTTTTGACACGGGACTTCGGGACTCGGGACACGAGACTGTAGTCCCGCGTCTCGCGTCTCGCAGTCCCGCGTCTTTGCAACCGCAAATAAACAACATTTTTTCGAATTAGAATTGGTCCTTTTTGGTCCTTGTTTGTTCTTTTGTCAAGGAAAGGGGGAAAAAACTTATCTTTGCAGCAAAATCAAGCGATTATGGACGACATCAGCACATCGGGACCCCTCAATGGAGTTTTTCTCTCGGCCGACGAGGTACAGAACTCCTACGAGCCTATGGTCAGCCGTGGCTTCAACCAGCTGGTGAAGGTGAAGCGGCAGGGGAGGTGGTTCCTGCTGAAAGGGCTGAAACAGGAGTTTCGTAAGCAGCCCGTCTACCTTGAGATGCTGAAGAAGGAATATGGGTTGATGGTGCAACTCGACCATCCCAACATCGTGAAGGCATACGCCAAAGATGTGGACGAAGAACTGGGCCCTTGCATCGTGATGGAATACATCGATGGCGTGACGCTGGATGTTTTTCTTGAAGGCAATCCCACCAGCGAAGTTCGCCGCAAGGTGGTGGACCAACTCGTGGATGCCTTGGCCTATATCCACAGCAAGCAGATCCTGCACCGCGACCTGAAACCCAGCAATATCCTCGTTACACGCAATGGCAACAATGTGAAAGTCATTGACTTCGGTCTCTCCGATGCCGACGACTATGCCATTTTGAAACAATCCGCTGGTACCTTGAAATACATGGCTCCGGAACAGAAGGAACAGGGCCGAAAAATAGACTGCCGTGCCGATATGTATGCCTTTGGCTTAATGTTGGGCAACCTGTTTCCTCACCGTTATAGCCACATAGCAGTTCAATGCACCCGTAAGGAACCGGAAAAGCGTTATGCCGATATGGAGGCGGTGCGCAAGGCCTTGGCAAGTTGTGATCAGAGGAGGAGAACAGTGCCTTGGCTCGCCGTGGCGGCTGTGCTGATCCCCTTGCTCATCCTTGCCATCAAGCCCGCCTCAAACATTGAGGCGCCTGAAACCATGGCCAGTGGTATGACTGCCGACCAGAAGAATTATCTTGGCGAGGCTGAATGGTATGTGAACACGGCGTTTCAGCCGATTAGCAACGATGCCATGCAGGGGAAAGAGTATCGGGAGGTGATGCTAGCCCGACTGGCTAATGCCAGCATGGACCTCAAGGCAAGGCTTAATGAGATGGCGAATCTCTATCTGAACAATAGTCAGGAATGGATGAACTTCGTCTTCCAGAGCGGTAACTGCCAACAATCACATGAAAAAGCTGTCGTCGGTTTTATCAACAGCCATTGCAAGTCGTTTAGGGATGCCTATCGAAAAGGCACGATTAGTCAAGCGGCCTACGACAGTCTGGAATGGCTCGTCTCTCCCACGATAACAACGCGTTCTGTCCAAGAGATTGCGGCTACCACTGCTGTGGGTGGCCTAGATGTGTTGTCGGCAAAGCAATATGGCGGGACGGAACAGGGCATCTGTTGGGGCATGCTGCATAATCCCACCATCAAGAGCCGCCATGCTTGTTGTGAGCGTAGCTCCGACCCCGTCTTCATGGATGGTTTGTTGCCCAACACCACCTATTTTGTTCGGGCCTACCTGACCAGCACCGCTGGCACGACCTATGGTAACGAGGTGGTCTTTACTACCATGCCGATGGATACCCTCGTTCCCTTGGAGGAAGGTGCCTTGCCAGGGCTCATCTCCATTGGCGAGGGCAAGCAGGTGAGGTTCTCGAAAGGCAACTTGCAATATCAGGCCATGACGCAGACATGGCGTTTTGCCGAGCACCAATATGACTTCATAGGGAAAGACAACGAAAAGATCTCGGAGACCTATAGCGGATGGATCGACCTGTTTGGATGGGCCACGAGCGGCTACGACCATGGCGCGGTGAACTGGCAACCTTGGAGCGGCAACAAGGACACGCAAAGCAACGCCCTGCATTATGCCTACGGCAAGGCGTCCTACAATTTGTATGACCAGTCGGGCAAGGCCGACTGGGGCTACAACGCCATCTCGAATGGTGGCAAGCGTGAGCACTTGTGGCGTACGCCAAGGAAAGAGGAATGGATGTATTTGTTGTTTGTGCGCAACACCGCTTCGGGCGTCCGTTTCGCCAGAGCGAAAGTGAATGGCGTGAACGGACTGCTCATCTTGCCCGACAATTGGAAAGTGACGACCTATCAGTTGAATGCTGTCAATGATGTATCAGCTGAATCTAATAACAATGTCATTAGTCAAAGTGACTTCCAACAGGTGATGGAGCCTGCGGGGGTGGTTTTCCTACCCGAGGCAGGCGTCCGCACCATCGACGGAGTCTATTTGAATGCCGGTGTTTACCATACTTCGGATGCAGCCACCGAAGACTCATACGGGTTTGGTATGGTCATGATCAAGTGCGACGGCCATCGTGGCGACGGCCTGTCGGTGAGGCTGGTGCGCGATGTGGATTTAGAAAATTGCACTGGAAAAGAATACTAATTTGAATAAATGTGCAAGAATGTATATTTTTGCATCGTTAAAATAGTGTAAAATTCGTGACTGTACTTCCGAAATTTCCATAAAAATCGGGAGTATACTCCCTACATTAATCACAAGAAAGGGCTCAAAGCCTTTCAGGAAGAACATCCGGATTGTCGCTTGATTCTCGTATCCCTCGACCCCATCACACGCAAATCAGGAGACATAGAGCTATTTTGCGTCCTGGACTTCCTGAAGATGCTGTGGGATGGAGAGATATTCTAAAAACGCATTTTGCGTATGATACAAATCTGCATAATGCAATTATGTATAATTTGATACCGTCTGGTCATAATTAATTGCGACGGTCGCCGAGACGACGGCCTATCGAAGAGGCTGATGCGAGATGTGGTTCTCAACTCTCAACTCCTCACTGACTCTAAACTTCCATCCCTCAATTATCAATTATCAATTATCAATTATCAATCGGCTCTCAACTAACTGAAAATCAATCCCAAGAAATAAGGACCAACAAGGACCAGCAGATGATGGATTTTTTTTAATTTATTTGCAACGAAAAACTAAATCAACTAAACACAAACCATTAAAAAGTTGCGCCCGACACGAATCTAGGGATAAGAAAATGAAAAAAACCATTATGACAGTAGCAATGTTGGCCTTCTTGATGGGAGGCGTTTGCACCACGGTTTCAGCAATGGAAACCCACCAAACGGCAAAGAGCGAAATCGTAGCCGGTGACGACTGGGACAAGATTCTCAAGGAGTATGAGAAATATGTTGACCAGTACATCAAGACCTACAAGAAAGCCATGAACGGCGACATGAGCGCCATGAACGAGTACGCAAAGTTGGCCGAAAAGGCACAAAAACTTGCTGCGAAGCTTGAAAATGCTGAGGATGAATTGACCACTGATCAGCTGAAACGTCTGGCAAAAATCAACGAAAAAATGCAGAAAGCCTTGCTCGACAACTAAGAATACAAATAAACTTACGAATTAATTAACAAACCATTAAAAAGTTGCGCCCGACACGGATTTAGGGATAAGAAAATGAAGAAATTAGCTTTAATCATGTTGGCTGTCGTTTCAATGGCATTGGTCTCATGCGGTGGAGGAGGAAAAACCATTACCCCGACAACAACAAAATTCCAAAGTGGTGATTTAAAAAGGATTGTGGAAGTAGTGGATCAACCATGTACAATAACTAAAGTTAATAAGCCTAAAGAACAAATAGAACTCAAAGTAAAGCTGAAATTGGTAAATGACAAGTATGAAGGTTGGAATCCTCAAGATATTGGTTTCTACAGATTGTTGAGTATATTGACTGTTGATTTAGAAGACGAAAACGGAACAGTAATTGGGGATGCTGACCTTAGAGAAGGTGACTCTCGTCGTTTGAAAGAGTTTTTGACAAAAGCCGAAGACTCTACCGAAGATTTCGTTTTCGTGTGCCATGCGGATTGGCAAGTGGAGCTTAGTGAAAATGATTTTATCAAAAGCATTGTTCACTTTACCCCTCATTTGTCAGCTGATCCAGGAAGAGTTGATTAATAACAGAAAGGATGCACTGAAACAGGTGCATCCTTTTTTTTTTTTTTGATCGAACGGTGTTTAAAATGAAAATTACGATAGACACAGAAGAAAACCAACCAAACGAACTTGAAAAGCAGTTGCATGAGCAATATGCAATAAACAACAACGCAGTTCTTGGTGGCATTATCACTTTAGCATGTACACTAATCGTGGTTATCGGTTACTATGGATATGTATTTGTGAATAGTAGCGTTGAATTCTCGACGGGATTTTGTTGTTTGAGAGATGAAGATGGCATTTTTTATTTAGATGCTTTACTATGTTCATATGTTATTTCATTTTTTATTCTGTTTGTTCTGTCTCGATTTTGTATCTACCAAGGGATTGCGCAAAGAAAAGAGCAGTTCATAACGTTTGCCATTCGAAAGAAATACAATATGGATAATGATGATGCCAAACAAAACACCACGATTAAAGTCTTGCCAAAAGATTATCATCCTTTTGGCAAAAACAAACGTGAGGCAGTACAAGGTCTCTATGGCGAGTTGTTGGCTGTTTTCAATTGTGTGTTCTGGCTGTTGACAATCGGAATTCTTATAAAGTTGATTTCCAACGTGGTGGAATACGACTCTTTCTATTTATTAGGATTAGTAGAATATGTAATCTGCATTATTGTTACTATACTACTTTTAATTGTTTTGAAACGCTACCTTAACAATCAGATGTACTCATATATATGTAGACAGAAAGAATATAATGTGATAAATCCAATAGAAAACCTGAAAACACTCTTGGTCAAAGAAAATTTAGAAAGCAATCCAAAAAAAGAGAAATTGCGAGAAGTTATAAAATCATATTGTGATAATCTCAAATAAGTTGGCAAAAGAGGATGTAAATAATTCAAAAAAGGTTACAAAGAAACAGTTGCGCCCGACACGTATTTAGGGATTAGAAAATGAAGAAAATAACTTTAATCATGTTAGCCGTCGTTTCGATGGAATTGGTTTCCTGCGGAGGAGGCAATAAAAACAAGCAGGATGTGCTCAAGACGGTTGAAACCGTTGAAGCTCCCGTTGCAGAGCAAATCGAGGAAGAGGCTCCCGTCGTCGAGGAGCCGTCTGTTCACCATTTCGTGGGTAAAGTGGCTGGCGCCGACGTGCATATGTCCATGTTGGTGGATGGTTCAACGGTGTTGGGTCGCTACTATTACGACTCGCAAAGAAAGAAAGGCAACAAATCATCCATGATGTTTTTCGGCGAAAAGGATGACGACAGCCTGGAATTAACGGAGTTCTATACCGACCATCCTACGGGTCAGTTTGAAGGCGATTGGATCGAAGGTGTCTTTTCGGGTACGTTCACCCGCGCAAAAGACGGCAAGACCTTTGACTTCGAGCTAACGGAGGCCGAAGGTGGCGAGGCGTTTTTCGCCGATGACGAACTGGCATTCGAAATTCCGGATTTTGAAGTGGACATGGATGTCGACTTAGACGATCTTGATATTGATTTCTCAGATGCTGGCTCCGCCGACTGGGACAAAATCTTGAACGAATATGAGCAATATGTCAACAAATACTACAGCTTTGCTGAAAAAGTAAGTAAGGGTAATGCATCGGCTATGGCGGATGCGTTGTCAATGGCGGAAAAGGCTGAATCGCTGGCTGAGAAGTTGGAAAGGGCTGGTGACAATCTCTCAACGTCACAAGCAAACCGTCTGCTCAAGATTCAAAACAAGATGATTCAGGCTGCCTCAAAGATGGCAGGCGCCGCATCAAAGGTTGAGGACATGATGGACGATTTGGAAGACATGGATGTCGAGGACCTCCTAAATAACATGCCAGAAATTCCAGGCTTTTGATAATGGATTTTGGGGTTTTGTTGTAGCCAGACACTTCAATACCCAAATGAGTTTAATGTTGTTGAAGTTCCCTCCGCTTCTGTTTTGAGGCGGAGGGTTGCTCATTCCAAGCGCCGGCAGGATTCCCTGTCGGCGCTTGGCGTTTTTGCCCTGCTTTACTTGCTGTTGCATTATTTTGTCAAGTAGTATGGATAAATATTCAACTAAGTAGACGAGCAAAACAAATTGATAAAAATTGCACAGAAAACAAGGAAAAACTTGGATAAGTGTGCGGATTTTTTGGAAATGAAACACTGAAATAGTAACTTTTTTGAGAGAAAATTACAAAAAATGTTATTTTCTCTTGAAAAATTTACTAATTTTGCCATCGTAAAAATAGAAAACGTATGAACGAGTTGGCCGTCTTAAAGAACATCCCTGTTAATACTGCCGCTGTCGCTTCGCTGTATCCTGATGTGAAGTCGGCAAACAGGAAGGTGGCAAGCCTTGAGAAGGCGGGCAGGATAATACGACTGAAGCGGGGGCTTTATGTCGTGGCTCCAAAGGAAAGCGGCCTTTTGCTGTCGCTGAACCTGATAGGCAATGTGCTTTATGGTCCGTCGTATGTGTCAATGTTGACGGCACTGCGTGAATACGGGCTGATACCAGAGCGGGTCGAGGTGGTGGAGTCGATGACGACGCATCTGACGGTTTCTTTTCAGAATGACGCTGGACGGTTTGAGTATCATCATTGCGCCAAGGACTATTATCCCATTGGCATTACCCAGCGCGAAGAGGATGGCGTGACCTACTTGATCGCCACCCCTGAAAAGGCATTGTGTGACTATATCATCACCACCCCAAGGCTTCCGCTACGTTTCCTCAAAGACACCTATGCCTTTCTTGAAGAGGACCTGCGGCTGGATATGGATGCCTTTATGGAAATGAACGTGGACCTATTCCGACAGTGTGCCGCAGTAAGTAAGAAACGGCAAGCCATCAACAACCTAATAAAGATTATGGAAAGATGAACGACTTTTTTGAGAGGGCGCTGCAGCGCTATCAGATCAATACTGCCAAAGACAAGCAGAACGCCATTTATGAGATCACCCAGCAGGTGGTATTGGCAGGACTGCATCGTGGAGGGTTCTTTGACAAGGCCGCTTTCTATGGCGGCACTTGCCTGCGACTGTTCCATCAACTGCCTCGTTTCTCCGAGGATATGGATTTCTCTCTGCTCACCACTGATGAAGGGTTTGTGTTTGAGAACTATTTCCAGCCTATTATTGACGAGTTCGATAGTTTGGGACGCAAGGTTGAGATCAAAAAGAAGGACAAAAAAGTATTCGGTAGGGTGGATTCCGCTTTCTTGAAGGACAATACGAATGTTTATAATGTGGCATTCCAGACGGAGAAAACGGTGAAGGTGAAGATAGAAGTCGACACGCAACCGCCTTTGTTGTTCCAAACAGAGCAAAAGGCACTGACGCTGCCTTATACCTTCATGGTGCGTTGTTTCCAACTACCCGACCTCTATGCAGGGAAGATGCACGCCTTGGTGTTCCGCAATTGGAAGTCGCGTGTGAAAGGTCGCGATTGGTACGATTTCGAGTGGTATGTGCGTTGGCAGGTACCTCTTGATTTCAAGCATTTGCAAGAGCGTATCCGTGAGTTCAATGGTGAGGTAATGTCAATCGAGGGTTTTAAGACGGCCTTAAAAGAGCGTTTAGCCACTACAAACATTGAGGATGTAAAGACTGATGTGCGACCATTTCTTAAGAATGACCCTCGCGAACTCGACATTTGGTCGAACGATTATTTCTTGCAATTGGCGGACAGAATTGTGTTTAAGGAATAATGCTAGTTTTTTGGTTTTCTCAAAAAGGGTAGAGAAAAAAGGTGCCCTCATACAAAATTCACCTCAGGACTAATCCTAATCCCAAATTTTTCCTCCACAGATTCTTGGATTCTATGGGCGAGTTGCACAATGTCTTGCCCTTTGCCGCCGCCATAATGCACCAGGACGAGCGCCTGCTTGTCGTACACGCCCACATGCTCGTCGCGCCAACCTTTCCATCCGGCTTGCTCGATCAGCCATCCCGCTGGGACTTTCACCTTGCCATTGGGTTCGTCGTAGTGTGGCATCGTGGGATATTCCTTAAGCAAGGTCTCAAATTGTGCCCTTTCGATGACGGGGTTCTTGAAGAAACTGCCTGCACTGCCAATCTGTTTCACGTCAGGCAATTTGGCATCGCGGATCGTGCAGATGACGTCGTGGAGCTGCTGCAAAGTGGGGCGGGGGATCCCGTTTTCCTCCAGATACGCTTTGATGTTGCCATATTCGAGGTTGAGCGGCGCGTCTTTCTTCAGCAGGAAGTCCACTGAGGTGATGACATAGCGCCCTTTCAGTTCGCCTTTGAAAACGCTTTCTCTATAGCCGAAACGACATTCCTCTTTGGTGAAAACTTTGGTCTCGCCCGTGACCAAGTCCATGGCTTCACATTGTGCGAAGCTGTCTTTCAACTCCATGCCGTAAGCACCGATGTTTTGTACAGGGGCGGCGCCCACCTTGCCAGGGATATGGGCGAGGTTCTCCACACCATGCCAACCCTTGCCGACGCAGAAGCGCACGAAGTCGGGCCAGTCCTCGCCGGCCTGGGCACGAACTACAACCTCGTTTCCACCTTCTTTAATGATTTCAATGCCTTTGGTGTTGATGTAGATGACAAGGCCGTCAAACACCTCGTTTTGGAATAGGATGTTGTTGCCTCCGCTGAGAATCAAGGTCTTTTGTCGCGGCAAGGCTCCGCTTTTAATGAGCGTTTGCAGGTCGCTGACTGCGTTGATTTCGACGAATTGTTTTGCTACGGCATCGAAGCCGAAGCTGTTGTAGGGTTGTAGGTTGATGTTGGTTTTCATTGGGCATCGTTGTTTTTTGACGCATCTTGCTCTTCGAGCAATTCATAGTCAGACTGTATTTCCAATGCTGGTTTGTCGCAAGCATTCAAAGGGGAAATGACTGATTGCCCAATTTGTTTTTCCAGGTTTTTTCGTGCAGTTTTGGCTATTTTCCCTCCTTCATTTGCCACGCTTTTGCTCTCGGCAAAAGTCTTAGGTTCACGGGTTTTGGAAATGGCTGTTGTGGATACTTCAGCTAACATGTTTAGCACCAATTCAATATTGGTCATGTTGTCACGAAGGCTTTCTTTCTTAAGGCCTTTTAGTTGCTTGTATTCTTTTACAGAAAGACCACTCCAAGCCTTGGTCATCTCGTTTGTGAGGATGGCGTAGTCACGTTCTTCTTCTATTCCGCGGGCTTTCCATTCATCTGTCAGTTCCTTACGCATTTCGATGCTTTGTAGTCGTTGGTTAATCCAGCCTTCAGTATAACCTTTGGCACGATAATAATCGGCACCTCGAAGAATGGCCTTTTCAGGGTCGGCTATTTCATTCAAGCGTTCATTGCCTACTTCGGCCAACCACATCTTGAACGGCTCTGCTTTGGGCGAAGGAATGGACTGGACTAAACGCAGAATGTTTTTGGTGGTCATGCAGTCAGTCTTGTAATATTTGCCGTCTGTTGACTGCATTTTCAGTTGACTACAATTTGTAGCCAACTCGCTTCCTTCTTTTTTGAGTCTGGTTTTCAGCACACTCCAGTACTTTCTTGGACTAGGACTTTCTGTTAATACTTCGACAATATCAATTACAGAAAAGTACCATTCCTCATTTTCGGCATCCCAATGCGTTCTAACTTGCTTTTGTTCAAATAGTTTTATTTTGTCGGTCATCTGCGGCGATTTTTTGCAAATATAGTGAAAAAGATCGAATAAGTGCTAGGATGGAGAAAAGTTATTACCTTTACGCGCCATCGTATCGGTGATCAACGACTTGGTCACGGACCAAAGGGTCAACAAGTCGTGCCTGGCTTTGCAAAAGGCTGGATACGAGGTGCTTTTGGTCGGGCGGAAGCAGCGCAAAAGTCCACCCATGGACCAACGCCCATACGCCACGCACCGCATGAAACTGCTCTTTGAGAAGGGCCCGCTGTTCTATGCCGAATACAACATCCGCTTGTTTTTCTTTCTGCTGTTCCATCGCGCCCATTTGCTGTTGTCCAATGATTTGGATACCATCCTGCCTAACTATTTCATCTCACGCCTAAAAGGCAGCAAAATGGTCTTCGACAGCCATGAGTATTTCACCGAGACACCCGAGTTGGTCCATCGGCCCAAGGTGCAAAAGGTGTGGAAACGCATTGAAGGCTACGTCGTGCCCAAACTGGACGAGATGATTACCGTTTGCGACAGTATCGCCGACTTGTTTCGCGAGAAATATGGTGTCAAATGCCACGTCATCCGCAACATCCCGCCGCGCAAGGCTCTGCCTCCCAAAGGCGACAAAACGGAATTGGGCCTGCCTACTGACAAGCACTTGCTTATTCTTCAAGGCTCAGGCATCAACATACAGCGTGGGGCAGAGGAATTGGTGCAATCCATGGCATTGTTGGATGACTGCTACCTGATGATCATCGGTGGCGGCGATGTGTTGCCCCTGTTGAAACAAATGGTCGAAGACCTGAAAATCTCCGACCGTGTCCGTTTCTTCCCGCGTATGCCTTACCAGCAGATGATGGCCTACACCCAACTTGCCGAATTGGGCTTCTGCCTCGATAAGGACACCAACCTCAACTACCGCTTCAGTTTGCCCAACAAACTCTTCGATTTCATCCAAGCTGGCGTGCCTATTGTTGCCTCGCATCTGACGGAGATCGAGAAGATTATCCGCCAATACGACTTGGGCTTGTTCATCGAAAACCATGAGCCTGCCACCATCGCTGCCATCATCCGTGAGGCCTTGTCGGATGAGGCGAGAAGGGAGCAATGGCAACGAAACTTGGCTGTGGCGGCACAGGATTTGTGTTGGGAGAACGAGGAACAGAAACTGCTTGAAATCTACCGACACTATGAGTGAAAACCACCTCCATATCATCGCCTTCGACGTGCCTTATCCTGCCAACTACGGTGGGGTGATCGATGTGTTTTATCGTATCAAGGCCCTCACCGAGGCAGGTGTCAAGGTGCATCTGCATTGCTTTGAGTACGGTCGCGGAGAACAGGAGATCTTGAAGCGATGCCATGAAGTGAAATACTACAAGCGCGACACTTCCTTTGCCAGACAGCTGAGCCTCACACCCTATATTGTCAACTCGCGCCGCTCGGAGGCATTGGTGCAAGACTTGCTGAACGACGATTATCCCATCCTTTGCGAAGGCCTGCACACCACGGCGGTGCTTTTGGACAAACGCTTGAAGAACAGGAAGATCTATGTGCGTGCCCACAATGTGGAACATGACTATTATAACGGTTTGGGCGACACGGAAAGGTGTTGGTGGAGGCGTTTCTTCTATCATGCTGAAGCATGGAAATTGAGGCGCTACGAACCGGTGCTAAAGAAGGCAGCTGGCATTTTTGCCATCTCACAGCAGGATGCCGACCATTTCAGTAAACTTTATCAGATTGTCGTTCTTGTTCCGGGCTTTAATGCTTCCGACTCGGTGTGTTCGGAGACGGGTAGGGGCGACTATGTGCTATATCACGGCAACCTCTCGGTGCGTGAAAACGAAGACGCAGCCAAGTGGCTGATAGAGAATGTCTTTAGCGAGTTGGATATGCATTGCATCGTGTCGGGTTTGAATCCTTCTGAAAAACTAGTGAAGTTGTCTGAGAGATACGCCAACGTAACCTTGGTAGCCAATCCCGATGATGCCGAGATGATTGACCTTTTGCGACAGGCACAGGTGAATATTTTGGTGACTAACCAACCTACGGGGCTGAAACTGAAACTGTTGAATGCGCTATATAACGGCCGTTTCTGTCTGGTCAACGCCGACATGGTGAAAGGGACCTCGTTGGAAGGCCTTTGTGCGGTGGCGGACGAGCCCGGGCAGATGATTGCTGAGATCAAACGCTTGATGGAGGAAGACTTCACTGAGGACGACATCGAGGAACGCGATGCGCAGATGCGGCAGTTGTATGATAATGAGGCTAATGCACGGAAAATCGTTGAAGCTATAAGCTATAAGCCGTAAGCTGTAAGCAAAAGGCCCAGCCCGGCTTATAGCTTATAGCTTAAAGCTTCAAAATTACTCCATCTCCGAACAAATCACAGTCCCATTCTTGCAATTGGCGATGCGGGAAGGATATTTCTGCATGAGCGTGTAGTTGTGTGTGGCCATCAGCACGGCGGTGCCGTTTTCGCTGATGTTGCGCAGGAGTTTCATCACTTCCAGGGTGGTGTCGGGGTCGAGGTTGCCTGTGGGCTCGTCGGCTAGGATGACATCGGGTTCGTTGAGCAGAGCGCGGGCTATGGCGACACCTTGTTGCTCACCGCCCGACATCTGGTGGGGCATGCTCTTGCGTTTGTCGCTCAGTCCCACCTTGGCCAGCACCTCGTCGATGCGGCGTGAGATCTCGGCTTTCTCGGTCCAACCCGTGGCACCCAGCACAAACTCCAGGTTTTTCTCCACACTGCGGTCAAACAGCAACTGAAAGTCCTGAAACACGATGCCGATTTTGCGACGCAGGTAGGGGATGTCCTTCCTTTTGAGTTGGGTGAGGTCGTAGCCAGCCACGCGCACGATGCCGTCGCGGGCGGGCAGTTCGCCGTATAAGGTCTTCAGCAAAGAAGACTTGCCGCTTCCCGTGCGGCCGATGAGATAGATGAACTCGCCTCTGTGAAGCGTCAGGTTGACATTGCTGAGGACCAGGTTCTCCCGTTGGAAGATGGCCGCATTTTTGATTTCTATGATGGGTTCTGACATATTGCTGTCTTTTGAGATTCCCTTCGGGAATGGAGTTCCAATTATTATTGTCCAGCGGCGGCAGCACTTGTTAACGGCTTGTAGCGCTATCTGCCGCCGCATAATAACATAGCACTCATCGCCATTCCCGAAGGGAATCTAATTGCAGTTTACCAGCTTCCGCTCGCTCCGCCGCCGCCGAAGCCGCCTCCACCGAAGCCGCCGAAGCCTCCACCGCCACCGCCGAAGCTACCGCCTCCGTAACCACCACCCATGGGAATCCAGATGGTGCGTGATCCACCACCCGAGTAGTTTTGGCCACTGCCACCGGAGAACTTGGAGAAGATGATTACAATGGCGATGATGAAGAGAACGATCATCCAGAGGGGGAAGCCGTCGCCGTCGTTGTACTCGTCTTGGGTGAACTTGCCCGAGCAAAGGTCCATGATGATGTCGACGGCCTTGTCGATGCCACCATAGTAGTCACCCTCCTTGAATTCGGGAATCATCTCCCTTTCGATGATGTTCTTGGCCGTAGCATCGGTGACATATTGTTCCATGCCGTAGCCAGGGCTGATGTTGACTTGTCCTTTCTCGCTGCCCTTTTTGGGCTTGACGAGGATGACGGCACCATTGCCTTTTTCTTTCTGCCCCACGCCCCAGCTGTGGCCGATTTCAGTGGCGTATTTTTCAATGGAGTAGCCTTGCAGGTCGTCGACGAGCAGGACGAGGATTTGGGTCGAGGTGCTGTCGTTATAGGCCACCAGTTTCCGCTCAAGCGTGTTGATTTGCGATGCCGTCAAGGTGCCTGTGTAGTCGTTCACCAGACGAGGCGGGTAGGGTGGGCTCGGTAATTGGGCTTTCAGCGTCGTACCGAAGCAAAGCAGCGCGATGAGGATGCCGAGGAACAGCGTAAGTCTATATTTTTCAGTTGTTTTCATAGGAGATGTCATCGGGGATTTCGTTGATGTCGTCAGACTGGTAGGGGAAATAGGCCTTGAGTTTCTCGCCGCAGCGTTGTATGCCTTGCTCGAGGCCTTCGGCAAAGTGTCCCTCCTTGAAGTGGCTCAACATCAGGTCTTTCACATCATTCCAAAAGCCTTCTTCCACCACATCGTTGATGCCTTTGTCGCCGAGGATGGCGAATTTGCGGTCCTTGACGGCCAGATAGATGAGCACGCCGTTGTGCAGTCGGGTCTCGTTGAGATTCAGTTTGTCGAAGACGACGAGGCTGCGTTCCTCCACATCGCCCTTACAGCGGTTCTCAATGTGTACCTTGATCTCTCCCGAGGTGTTCAATTCGGCCTGTTTGATGGCCTCCACGACGCGGCGGTCCTCCTCTCGGTTCAATATGGTGATGGCATTGGACATGATGTATTCTTTTGACCGCAAAAATAGACAATTTCCGTAATTTTTCATGCATTAGTCGCTTATGAGACGATTTTTTGTTTCTTTGCAGTGTCTTACGGAAGAAGGATAGGCATGAACATAAGCTTGAAGAACATGTTGACCGTCATACTGATGATGGTTTTTGCTGCCGGTTGCAACAAACCTGACGGGCCGAATCATGGCAACGACCAGGGAAATGAACTCAACGGGCACGAATATGTCGACCTTGGGCTGCCGAGTGGCACTTTATGGGCCACCTGCAACATTGGAGCTGACACGGTTGAGGAATTTGGCGATTACTTTGCATGGGGCGAGACCGAGCCCAAGGAGCTCTATGATTGGAAAAGCTATCAATATGGCCGTTTCATCCATGAGCGTTATGAGTTGAACAAATACTGCACCGACTCGGCCTATGGACTCAACGGATTAGTCGACAACCTGACGATCATGGAGCCTGATGATGATGTGGCTCGGGTTTGTTGGGGCGAGGGCTGGCGCATGCCCACCATTGGGGAATGGGAGGAACTGTTCTTGAATACGACTGGCGTGTGGACCACGCTGAATGATGTGAAAGGATGGCGCTGCACTGCCTCGAACGGCAACAGCATCTTTTTGCCTGCTGCCGGTTACTGGTGGGACGATGCCTTCAACGCCGACCTCGGCCTTTACTGGTCGGCCTCGCTCAACAAGGAGTTTCCGTACCGCGCATGGGGGTTCCACTTCAATTGCGACAGCAGCCACCTTTGCGGCAGCAGCGACCGCAACCGGGGGCAAACGGTGCGGGCGGTGTGCTGCCGTCAGTAAAGCAAACCGAACATCCAAAGCGGGATTTTGTTTCCAAAGCCCACCTCGGTTTCGTCGATGGCCAAATAGCTATTGGGGATGTCCTTGATTTGGTCGAAGCTTTTCTTGCGCCCGCCCACTTCAAAGAGGTATTTCCCGTCCACAAGGAAATCACCCTTGGGCGGATAGGTCACCTGATGCGATTGGCTCAACTGGTTGAAGAAGAACAACTCACGCATTGTGCCGATGTTGGGCTGCATGGTGAACGCATTCATGAGGTTGGTGTTGTTGAGGTAAATCTTTTCGGGGCGCGACAGGTCCGACAGTTTTCTGGGCGTGTCGGTGAGCAAAGAGAGCAGCCCAGCCTTTTCCAAGGTATAGAGCATCTTCAACCCTTGGTTGCGGTCGGTGTCCAACTCGCGGTAAAGCTCCGACATGTTGGGCTTCTGCGGCACCTGCTCGGCCAAAATCATGAACATCTTCTTGGCTTTCTTGATGGTGGATTGCTCCACATTCTCAATTACTGCGTAATCGTTCTCCAGGATGTGGTTGACCACATTCTGCAAGCGGTTGGCATACCCGCCGTAAATGTCTTTGTAGAAAGGATAATACCCTATCTTCAGATATTGGACGAAAGCAGGCAACACCTTGAAGCCGTCGCTGATGATTTCCATGGCGATGCTCTTGTGCTTTTTCAGCAAGTCCTTCAACTCGATGACGGGGATGTCCTTGATGCCTTCAAACTTCAGGTACTCGCGGAACGAGAGTCCAGTCAGGGTGTATTCCATCAGCCTTCTTGAAAGGTCGCCTTTGCCTTTCTCCATCTTGAGCATTGACGAGCCCGTGTAGGCGACATAAAGCCCGGGGTAGTTGTCGTTGAGGTTTTTCAGGACGGTCTGCCATGAATCCAAATAATGAATCTCGTCAAGAAAAAGATACCGGCCACCGTAGGCATAATAGTCCTCCACGACATCCGCAAAAGCGTGTGTCGCAAACCAGAGGTCGTCCAACGAGGCATATAGCACCTCCGAAGTGTCGGGGAAAGCTTCCTTAATGTGCTGGAGCATCAGCGTGGACTTGCCTGTGCCTTTCGGTCCTTTGATGCCGATAAGTCGATCCCTCCAGTCGATTTTCCCGAATAGGTATCGTTTGAAGTCGGTGGAGGTGGCTTGCAGCTTCCTGTCCAAGACCTTTTGCAGATATTCAATTGAGTTCATGGTTGTTATATTTTGCGGCAAAGATACAAATAATATTTCGAAACACAAGTATTTTGTAAAAAATAATGTTTAAAAACACTAAATTTGATAAAATAATAATGTTTGAAAATACTAATTTTGTAATAATAATAGTATTTGAAAATACTAATTGTTTGCTTCATTCAAAACAACATGACCGCCTCAACAATCGTCAAAGCGGTCATGGTAATGGTCCTTGTCAGAAGTCAAAGTCGAGTCACAACTTCTCCATATTCCTCTTCACAAACTAGCTCAAATCCTTGCCTTTAAGATTCCATTTTTGCCTCGGAATGACAAGTGATGGAATTTTTTTGTTTCTTTGCAATGTCAAACAACAAAATTCAATCAATATGAACAGGACTTTGAAGGCAACAGCAGCCATAATGCTGATGATGGTTTTTGTGGTGGGGTGTGGCAAGCAGCCTGTGGAACCTCAAAAACAAGCTCCAGAGGGGGCTGTTGACGGTTTGTATTCCGTAAGCGAAAACAAGCAAGTGTACTTTTCGCAAGGTAACTTGCAATATCAGCCTTCGTCCAACACGTGGCAATTCGCATGGAATCAATACGATTTTGTAGACAGGAATGACTATGTCGAGATTGATGAAAGCTATGATGGATGGATTGATGCTTTTGCTTGGGGCACGAGTGGTGTCAATCATGGTGCGGTGTGTTATCAACCTTGGTCGAATAGTGAGAATGATTTCGATTATTTTGCATACGGCGATTCGGTTGCCAATTTATATGACCATACTGGTCAGGCCGATTGGGGCTGCAATCCTATTAGGAATGGTGGCAATCAGGCAAGTCAGTGGAGGACGTTGACCAAGGACGAATGGGAATATGTTTTTGACAAACGAACCACTTCGTCGGGGGCACGTTTTGCCCATGCCGTGGTGAATGGCGTTTTGGGCATCGTCCTTTTCCCCGACGATTGGGATTCATCTGTTTATCTGTTCACTCAAATAAATAAAAAACAGGTCCTTGGTACGCTCGATACCAACGTCATCTCTGAAAGTGATTGGCACGCTTTGCATTACCAATGTGGTTTGGTGTTTCTGCCTGCGTATTATCGTGCAGGCTCATATTGGTCTTCGAGTTATTACGACAAGGATGACGAACACGGAATAGGTCATGCGTATGATGTGACGGATGCGGCTGGAAATATTTTTGTCGGAGTATGTGATCATAGACACAACAAGAGTTTTGTCCGTTTGGTTCAAGATGCTCAATGAAAGCATCGTAGAAATCCTCTGGTCAGCATAATTCAACTACTTTTTGTGCGACCAGGGCTTTAGACCGCTGCCAATCAAAGGTGCTCATGTCGTACTCCCAAAGCAACGAAGGGTTGATGTGGGGGCAGTTGGAGAATATTATGTGTCGGGTGATGCCATAATCCAAATTATTCTGCAATCATTTCTTTGAATGTCCTCAATGAAACCGCATTCAAGGGCTTGTCAATTTCTGTCTCTCTGACATCACGGTCGCCAGAGACAAGATATTTTGAATTGGATTGGAATGCCAAATCAAACAGATAATTGTCTTTTGGGTCTCGGCAGCCTGAAAACTCTTTTTGTATGGTTAGGAACGTGCAGATTTTCTCGTAAAACGAGATATAGGATTGTAAAGGCAAATGTAAGTGTTTCTTGAATTTTTCACGGCTGATGACCGATAACAACTCTTTTGTCAGTTCTTTAGCCCTAAAGAACTCAACATTATAATTGGCAATCATATCAACAAGTTCGGTAAACTTTCCTTTCAAGAAATAGGAAATCCAAATGTTGACATCGAAGACTGTCTTATTGTCCATTCCTCACTTTCTTAACCTCTTCGACAATCTCTTTCATGGTGATGTTGTTCTTCTCCACAGAGCCGTCTAAACGCCGTGCTTCCTCCCATAAAAGCATCAGTTTCAATTGCTTTTCCAATTCCTGTTGCTGGTTAGTGGCAAGTTGGGTCACCAAAATAGTGATTCTTTGGATGATGCTGTCTGTGTTTATTGTTGTGCTTTCCATATTCCTTCTTTTTTCACCTGCAAAAATAATCATTTTCCGCAAATTCGCATTTCAACCTTGCCAAATCACGCTTTTTTTGTTTCTTTGCAATGTCAAACAACTAAAACAGAATGGAATGAACATCTATCAAGGGCATGAATTTGTTGACCTTGGTTTGCCAAGCGGCACACTTTGGGCGACTTGCAATGTAGGGGCTGTCAATTCGGAAGAATTTGGCAGTTATTTCGCTTGGGGAGAGACAAATCCTAAATTCTTATATGACTGGAATACTTATAAGTATTGCAATGGTCACTTCAAAAAGTTGACAAAATATTGTAATAAAAGGAATTATGGGAATAATACCTGCACTGATTTGCTGACCAATTTACAAGATTCTGATGATGCTGCCACAGCCAACTGGGGTAAAGGATGGCAAACACCAACAAAGGAGCAATGGGAAGAGCTTCTCCTTAATTCAAAATTTACCAAGACTATTAGAAATGGAGTGGAAGGTAAATTGTTTGAGGCTAATGGAAACAGTATTTTCTTACCAGCAGCAGGGTATCATTGGGATAATGAATTATTTGATATTGGAAGTTATGGTGGTTATTGGTCGCGTTCGCTTGATCTCGAATCTCCAGACAATGCATGGTATTACTATTTCGACTCAATTGATTGTATAGATGTTGACTGCCGCTTTGGTGGTTTTAGTGTACGCCCCGTTCATTCTGTAAAATGATTTTTGACAACAATAACAATAAAATCCCCGCATCACCGAATGGCGGTGTGGGGATTTCTTTTTGTAAGAATGAGGTTTACAGCTTCTCAAGATTCCGTTTGACAAACTCGCTCAAATCCTTGCCCTTCAGCAAGTTCTTCGAGAGCAGTGCGAGGTCGTAAATCTGCCGAATCGTGGCTTCCTGTGTGGCTTCGTCTTTATCGAGTAAGCCAGTGATGACGGGACTGTTCGTGTTGAGCATCAGCGTGTAGCTGTCGGGCATCGAGCCGTAGAACGACATCGGGCCGCCGCCCATCTGCTCCATCTCCTTCATACGGCGCATCCACTCGTTTTGGGTGACCTCCACGGGCGCGGCTTCTGCACCTTCGTTGCTGAACTCCACATTGAACTTCACCTTGTCGATGACCTTCTCGAAGGCGGCCTTCACGGTTTCCTTCTGCTTGTCGTCGAGGCCCGAGGCGGCTTCTTTGTCGTCCTTCACGATGAGTTTGTCGATGGTGTTGGAGTCCACACGGGCAAACATCGCGCGGTTGTCGCCGCCTTTCTCGCCTTCCTTCTGCTCGTAGGCACTGATGAAATGCGGGTCGAGGATGCCGTCCATCATCAAGACGTTGTAACCTTTGGCCTTGGCGTTCTCGATGTTGGTGTATTGGTCGTCCTTGTCGGTAGCATACAGATAGACGAGGGCTTTGTTCTTGTCGGTCTGGTTTTCCTTAATCAAAGCCTTGTATTCCTCGATGGTGTAGTACTTGTCGTCAGTGTCCTTGAAGAGGAAGAACTTCTCGGCACGCTCGTAGAACTTCGGGTCGCTCATCATGCCGTATTCGATGAACACGCGGATGTCGTCCCAGTTCTTCTCGTAGGCCTCGCGGTCTTTCTTGAAGAGCTCTTCCAGCTTCTCGGCCACCTTCTTGGTGATGTAGGTCGAGATTTTCTTCACGTTCTGGTCGCTTTGCAGGAACGAGCGGCTGACGTTCAGCGGGATGTCGGGCGAGTCGAT
>ONJF01000008.1 GCA_900318085.1 uncultured Bacteroidales bacterium | reverse complement strand
GTTTGTATTTCAGATGCCGTCAAAGCACGATTGTAACTGCGGAAGTTGTCCATCTTGCCGGAATAGTAGATCCCTTGGGAATAATGAGCCCCAATGTTGATGGTTGGTTTATTCCAATAACAATAAGAACTTCCGAAAATTTCAACGAGCATGCCATCCATGTAAACATAGACTTTCGACTTGTTGTAGGACAGGGTAACCATATGCCATTGGAAATCCAAATATTGGCTTATTGTTGCTGTTGTTGTATAAGTGCTACCTCCAGCGCCATCACCTCCACACAAGATCTTTGAGTTTTTAACACCCATATATCTATTTTCACTCGCAATAAAGCAACTATTGTTGGAACCAGTCTTAATCCATACGTTGATCGCCCATTCTGCGTTGCCCGTGGGCAAAATGCTGGGAACGGAGAGCGAAGAGGATGTCCCGTTAAACTCCATGGAATAGCCTTCGCCCGTTGGCGTGTCGGTCGAGGTTTCGCAACCCATGTTGATGGCGTTGACATTGCCATGCCAATCGTTAGCCGTGCCGTCGTCAAAGGTGTAGTAGGCCAACAGGCCTTCAGGCACCACAACGCTTCCACCGCTGCCAGAGGCTTCGGCTGAGACGGAAATTGAGGAATTGTTGGCGTTGCTACTGTTCACGTTGATGTTGGCCGAAACAGAGCCGTTGAACTTGGTACGGTCAACGGCCACGGTGACGGTGGTGCCGCTGCCTGCGTTGGTGTTGCCCGAAAGGGGCGCCACGGTCAGCCAATCCTCCGTCGGGGAAGGGATGTTCCAGTTGAGCACGGTGCCTTGCGTACCCACGTTCTTCACTTGGAAGGTGAGCGTGGTGAGTTCGGTGCCGAAGTTGAGTGAGCCATCGCTGAGTTGCAGGATGGGGCTACCGCTGCCACTTTCTGCAGCACTGACGACCAAAGTTGTAGAGGTCCCTGCACCGCTGAAGGTGACGGAAGTAGTGACCATGCCACTAATCTTCGTGCGGTCGATGGTGGCAGTCACTTGCGTGCTGCTGCCGCCAGCCGTCACACCCGACATAAGACTGAGCGTCAGCCAGTCAACTGTGATGTTGGAGCAGACCCAGTTGAGCGAAGTGCCCGAAGGTCCTGTATTCATCACATAGAACATGAGAGTAGAAGCCGACGTGCCAAAGTCGAGTGTGGCTTCGCTGAGCGCAAGTTGCGGGCCGTAGCTTCCGGAAACACTCACGTTGATGGGCAGCACGATGCTTTGGTCGGCGCTACGCACGGTGATGTTGGCCGTGGTGCTTTGGGTGATGAGCGAACGGTCGATGTTCACTGTGATGGTGGTCTCTTGGCCGCCTTGCAGGTTGCCTGTGTTGGGCGTGACGGCAAGCCAGTTGAGGCTTTCCATGATTTCCCAACTCATCGGCGTGTTCGCGCTGGCGTTGATGATCTTGAACTGCAGTTGAGAGAAGTTGGTGCCGAAGTCGAGGTATTCCACGTTGAGGCGGAAGCCCGTGGCGGCGGGGCGCAGCTGCATGTCGCCTGAGGAGACGTTGCCAGCCGTAATGCTGATGTTCTTGGTGTTGCTCTCGAAGCCAGCTTTCACGCCTTGCACGGTGTAGTTGCCTGCTTCAAGGTTGTTGAACTCGTAGCGACCATCACTGCCCGTCACTGCGGAGGCGCCTGTGGGACTGAGCGAGATGTTCACGCCTTGGATGGGTTCGGTAGTGTTCATGTTGGTGACGATGCCTTGAATTCGGCCTGTAGCTTTTTCCTTGGTGCAGGAGCTTAAGCCCAGTACAAGAGCGAACACAACGCTCAAGGCTAATTTCAGATATGATTTCTTCATGTTGAAATAGATTTAGTTATAGATTTAAGATTTAGTCAAATGCTCACGCTGATGGGCAATATCTTCTCCATGTCGGCGGTATGGATGGTGATGTTACCCGTGGTGTTCTGATTAATTAAGGTACGATCGATGGTCACTGTGAGGGTCACTTCCTGACCGCCTTGCAGGTTGCCCGTATTGGGCGTCACGGTGAGCCAGTTCAGGCTTTCGAAGATTTCCCAACTCATCGGCGTGGTTGTGCTGGCGTTGATAATCTTGAAAGTAAGCGTGTTGAAATGGTTGCCGAAATCCAGGTATTCTACGTTTAGATTGAAGCCCGTGGTGGCGGTGCGCATTTGCATGTCGCCCGAGGCCACGCCGTTTTCGGTCACGACAATGCTCTTCGTGTTGGTCTCGAAGCCCGTCTTCATGCCTTGCACGGTGTATTGCCCGACTTCGATGTCGTTGAATTCATAACGTCCGTCGCTTCCCGTCACGGCGGAGAGTCCGCTCGGGCTGAGCGAGATGTTCACACCTTGTAGCGGTTCGTTGGTGGTGTAGTTGGTCACGATACCTTGGATGCGACCATATTTGGTCGGGTTCGTGATGTCGTCAATTTTGTTGCACGAAGTGGTCATGCACAGCGCGAAGGCGAACACGACGCCTAAGGCCAATTTGAAACTTGTTTTCTTCATGATGTTACGTTTTTGTGTTGATAAATAGGTGTCACAAAGGTCACCAAAATTGCCCGCATCGGCCTTTCACTCTTCCAAAAATCGGTTTGCATTGCGTAAAAAACCGCCCTTGTTTTCGTCACTGCGTAAACTTTTAGTTTGCATTGCGTAAAAATCAAGGGGATTCGCTGAATTGTCTCCCACGACGGACAAAAAACCGTACCTTTGCCGACATGAACAGCGATTCGTTCTATATATTGCTGCTAAGCTTCGTGTCTGGCATGACGCAATGTTTATTGACGTTATGTGGCATTTATATGCTATTGAAACACCGAAACTACCAGTTTCAAAGGGTATTTGCTGTTGTCTTGATCTTGCATGGTTTTGGCTTTTTCAACAACTTTGTGGTTTTAACTTGCAGTGAACAACCTTACTCCGAGTTCCTCAACACACTTTTGGTTCTCTTCGACTATGTGATTGTAGGCGGCTACATGATGTTTGACGTCTCTCTGGTATTCCCCAATCGTTACAAAACGCGTCAACTCTTGCTTTTGGTGATACCTTATTTAATTGCCATGCTCTTGTTTGCCCTCAGCCGAAGCCCCTTGGTTTTGACGGTCATGCAAATCTATACCGTGGTGGTTTCGTTAGTTTTGTTGGTGTATTTGGTTCTTTCTATCAGGAAACATACTCGACTGTTGCTCGACAATGTGGGAGACTTGGAGTTTTTTGACCTACGATGGAGCAACATTTTGATTGTCCTCTATTTCGCTTTCCAATTGTTATGGACTATTGAAAGCCTATCGCAACAGTCGTGGTTTTCAGAACCCTCTGCCGGGAGCAACCTGCTTTTCGACACCCTCTATTGCCTCATCTGCATCGGCATTGTTTTATACGTCATGCACAAACTGATACATCAGCAGGTATTCACCCTCTTCCCTGCCGACGAATGTGAAAACGTGCCTCAAGAACCAACCACACATACACCCCAACCCAATGCTGGCAAGTCCCTGATTGGTTGCGACATAGACATGGTTATGAAGGAAAAGCGATATTATCTTGACAACACGCTGACATTGCAGAAGTTGGCCCAACATCTGGGCACCAACCGGCAGTACCTCAGCAACCATATCAATCAAGAGCTTCATACGACCTTCTACGACTACATCAACGACTTTCGTTTGGAGGATGCCAAAGCCATGTTAGATAGTCAAAACACTGAAAGCCAACACTCTTTGGAAGATATTTCAGTCATGGCAGGCTTCAATTCCTACGCCACTTTCTTGCGCTCGTTCAAGAAAAAGTATGGGCAAACACCATCGCAGTATTTGGCAAGCAAGGATGAATGATTGAATACAAATTGCCATAAATTGGACATGAATTTTCAGAATTATTTATGCTATTTTTTGATATATTCCTGACAATTCATGTTTTAAAAAAAACTGAGACTATCAATCGATTTTTTTCCTATCTTGCGCCCAAATTTGACTTTAAGCTATGAATATCGAAGAATTAAAAACTATTTTCAAGCAACGCTTTGGAAACGAGGGTGTTGCCTACACTTCACCAGGCCGTATCAACCTCATTGGAGAACACACCGATTATAATGGAGGTTTCGTGTTTCCTGGCGCCATTGACAAAGGCATCTACGCTGTGATAAGGCTCAATGGCACCGACAAAGTGCGCGCCTACTCCATCGACAAGGAGGACTACCGCGAGTTTGGCATGAACGAGGAAGACCATCCTCATTTACATTGGGCCAATTACATCTTTGGCGTATGCCGCGAAATCATCAAACGAGGCTATCAACTGCAAGGTTTCGACACCGTCTTTTACGGCAATGTGCCCATCGGGGCTGGCATGTCGTCTTCGGCAGCCTTGGAAAGCACTTTCGCATTCGCACTCAATGAATTACTAAACCTCAACATCGACAAATTCGAGTTGGCGCGTATCGGTCAGGCCACGGAGCATAACTATGTGGGCGTGAAGTGCGGCATCATGGACCAGTTCGCTTCCCTCTTCGGCAAGGCTGGCCACCTGATGCGCCTCAACTGCGCCACGATGGAGTTCGAGTATTTCCCCTTCAATCCCAAAGGTTACAAGGTCGTACTGCTTGACACCGTGGTGAAACACGAGTTGGCTTCGTCGGCCTACAACCGTCGTCGTGAGTCATGTGAGAATGCCTGCGCCCACATCGCAAAGAAGCATCCCGAGGTGAAATACTTGAGTGATGCCACCATGGCCATGCTCAACGAGATCGACGTGGAGATTCCTGCCGAGGATTACATGCGTGCAGAGTATGTCATCGGTGAGAAGCAGCGTGTCCTTGACGTGTGCGATGCCTTGGAAAAAGGTGACTATGAGACCGTTGGCGACCGCATGTACGGCACACACTACGGCATGAGCAAGCTCTATGAAGTGAGTTGCGAGGAATTGGATTTCCTCAATGATATCGCCAAGGAATGTGGCGTAACGGGTTCCCGTGTGATGGGCGGCGGCTTTGGCGGCTGCACCATCAACCTGGTGAAAGAAGATCTGTATGATGCATTCATCGCCACGGCAAAAGAGAAATTCGCCGCCAAGTTCGGCCATGAACCAAAGGTGTATGATGTCGTGATCTCGGACGGAGCGAGAAGGTTATAGTCATTAGTCAAATCTGTTTATGATGAAGATTAAAAAATGCTTACGGATTGGAATGGTAGCGGCAATTGTGGTGGCATCAGTCATTATTCTTACCCAATGTTTTTCCAATCATGAAAACGATAGTGGTACTTCGATAATGGTCGAGGTTTCGGCAACTGAAAATGAGTTTGACAAAATCATGAACCGTTGTTGTGAAGTTATGGAAAAGCGCATACAATTGTTCTGCGAAGATGAACCAGGTTTGGACAAAGCAAAGTTCAGCATAAAAAGAACAAACGACAACAAAAGAATCCGAATTGATTTCAAAAATGTGGAATTGGGCCATGATCAAGTCGCTCGTGTTTTGAATTTGTTGCAATCGCAAGGTTGCCTTCAGTTTTATGAGACATATACTTTCAACGAACTTTCTGATTGTTTTTACAAAGCCAATGTCAAGTTGGCCGAGAAGGACAACCCTAATCTAGAAGCCGATTTCAAGTTTTTATATGAGGGTCCCCTTTTCGACTTGCTGAAACATAGTTTCAATCAAATTGCACCAGGAAAATATGTGGCCGAACGAACAGCATGTGTGGGTAAAGCACAAGCAATAGACACTTTAGTCATCAACCAGATGCTGATAGAAACGAGAGACTTGTTTCCGCATGACTTGAAACTTGCATGGACAGTGGAACCCGAAATTGTTGATGATAGCGAGGTTCTTGGCCTTATTGCTCTGAAGTTGTCACCTGACAACAAATGTGCTCTTAATGGTGAAGCAATTTCGGATGCTCGTCTAGAGTATTCAAGTTATAATGGTGAACCAGAGATTCTGATCATGATGAATAATGAGGGGGCAAAGTCTTGGCAACGCATCACTGGCAACAATATTGGCAGACAAATTGCTATCGTTTTTGACGGCTATGTGTACTTCTATCCTGTTGTCACCAGTGAGATTCCTAATGGTAGAGCAACTATCTCTGGAGGCAATTTAACCACAGAAGGAGCTATAAATATAGTAAACATTTTAAAAGCGGGGATGTTGCCAGTTCCCGTAACTGTAGTAGAATAGATTACAAAACAACAAACAATTCAAACATAAATGAAACCAACACTATTAGTTTTAGCAGCAGGCATGGGTTCGCGTTACGGTGCCCTGAAGCAAATGGACGGCGTCGGTCCTAACAACGAAGCCATCCTCGATTATTCCATTTACGACGCCAAGCGCGCCGGTTTCGGCAAGGTGGTCTTCGTCATCCGCGAGGACTTCGCCGAGGCCTTCAAGAAAGTCAACAACACGGAGAAATTCGGCATCCCCGTTGAGTATGTCTACCAATCCCTTGACAAACTGCCGGAAGGCTTCAGCGTCCCCGAAGGTCGTGTGAAACCCTGGGGCACTTGTCATGCCGTTTTGATGGCCAAGGATGTGATTCACGAGCCTTTCGCCGCCATCAACGCCGACGACTTCTACGGCAAGGAAGCCTACGAGGTGCTGGCCAAGTATCTCATGGAATGCGAAGGCAAGACGGGTGCCTACAGCATGGTCGCCTACAAACTCCGCAACACCATGTCGGACTTCGGTACGGTGAGCCGTGGCATTTGCACCGCTGACGAAGAGGACTACCTGCAGACTATCGTCGAACGCACAGCCATCGGACATACCGAAGACGGCGGTGCGGCCTACACCGACGAAACTGGCAGCCATCCCTTGGACATGGATTCACTGGTCTCCATGAACTTCTTCGGCTTCACCCCTGATTTCTTTGCTTATTCAGAGAAAGGTTTCGTCGAGTTCCTGAAGGGTCCTGCCCAGACCAACATCAAAGCCGAATTCTTCATCCCGCTGATGGTCAACCAGAGCATCAACGATGGCTCGGCCAAGCTGAAGGTCTTGTCGAGCAACGCCTCATGGTTCGGTGTGACCTACAAGGAAGACAAGCCTGATGTGATGCGCAAGATCCGCGAGCTGATTGAGAAAGGCGTTTATCCGAATAATTTATGGAATTAGGAATTATGAATGCTGAATGCTGAATTAGGGCGAAGCCCAGCGTCGCATTGCGACATTCAGCATTCCGCATTCCACATTCCGAATTTGAAACAATATGAACATAGAAGTAAAGGTTTGGGGCAAGACCCCCGACGGCAAAGACATCAAGCTCTATACCCTGACCAACGCCAACGGCGTGAAGGTGCAGTTAAGTGACATCGGTGCGGGCATCGTGAGCATCGTCACGCCCGACCGCTACGGCCATATGGAAGACATCGTCCTCGGCTATCCACACCCGTGGGATTATTACAACGATGGCCCTTGTGCGGGCAAGACGCCTGGCCGTTTCGCCAACCGCATCGCCAATGGCCGATTCAAGATCGACGACAAGGAATACCAGCTTGAGATCAATACCGGCGACGGCAAGCACCATCTCCATGGCGGCAGCATCGGTTTCGCCAACCAGAAATGGGCCAGCCGCATCAACGGCGACAGTGTGGTGTTCACCTACTTAAGCGCCGATGGCGAGGCGGGCTATCCCGCCGAGTTGGTGTCGAAGGTATATTACACCCTCAATGACGAGAACGAGCTGAACATCCGCTTCTGTGCCTATTCGTCGGACACCACCATCGTCAACCTCACCAACCACACCTATTTTAATCTGAAAGGCGAAGGCAACGGTGACATCCTTGACCACATGCTGCGGCTGAACGCCTCGCGTTTCCTGCCCGCCACCAACGAGTTGATCACCACTGGTGAGATGCGACAAGTGGCCGATACGCCCATGGACTTCACCCAAGCTAAACTTATTGGCCGCGATATCAAAGAACCCTATCCAGACCTTATCAATGGCAAGGGTTACGATAGCTGCTGGGTCATCGATGGTATCGAGAAGGACAAGCTCTGCCTTGCTGCCGAACTGTCGCACGAAGGCACAGGCCGTATGGTGAAGATCTACACCACACAACCTGGCGTGCAGGTCTATACCGGCAACTGGCTCTCGGGCTGCCCCAAAGGCAAGAACGGCCATATCTACGAGGACTATTCAGGTGTCGCCTTGGAGTGCCAAGCCCTCCCCGACTCGCCCAACAAGCCCAACTTCCCCAGCACCTTCCTGCGTTCTGGCGAAGAATATAATGAAACAATAATATTTAAATTTTCAATAATATGAGTACTAAAACCAAACAATGGGGTGCCATCATCGTGATGATTGCCCTATTTGCCATGATTGCCTTCGTGACCAACCTTTGTTCACCGATGGCCGTCATCGTGAAAAACCAATTCGGAGCTAGCAACTTCCTGTCGCAAATCGGAAACTACGGCAACTTCATCGCCTATTTAATCATGGGTATTCCCTCAGGTATGCTAATCAAGAAGTTCGGCTATAAGAAAACTGCATTAATAGCCCTTGCAGTAGGTATCGTTGGCATTCTAGTGCAATGGGCAAGCGGTAAATTAGGCTTCGGAGTCTACCTTATCGGTGCCTTCATCGCCGGTTTCTGCATGTGCATGCTTAACACTGTCGTCAACCCCATGCTAAACCTCCTTGGTGGCGGTGGCAACAAAGGCAACCAACTCATCCAAATCGGCGGCGTGTTCAATTCAGCCGCTGCTGTAGCTGTATACATCCTCATGGGCGCCCTCATCGGTGAGGCCACCAAGGCCAAGATTTCTGACGCAACCCCCGCCCTACTGATTGCCTTGGCTATTTTTGCCATCGGCTTCATCGTAATCCTTTTCACCAAGATTGAGGAACCTCAGCAACCGGTGGAGGTGAAATCAGAAGTCAAGGACAAATACAGCGCCTTCTCGTTCCGTCACTTCAAGCTCGGCATCTTAGCCATCTTCCTGTATGGCGGCATTGAGGTCGGTACGCCTACTTATATTCTTCAATACCTAACCTCTGAGCCAACAGCAGCAACTCCTGGCCTCGGCATGAGCGGAACCATCGCAGGTCTTATTGTGGCCGTCTACTGGCTAATGATGCTCATCGGTCGTTTCATCGGTGGTGCCATCGGTGGCAAGGTATCGTCGAAAACCATGGTGACCACGGTTTCCATCACCGCCATTGCCCTCGTGCTTTTCGGCATGCTAGCACCTCAAAGCTGGCAGGTCAATGTGCCTGGCATCGATTGGGCTAACTTGAAGATTATCTGGGCTCAAGTACCAGTGGGCATATTTGCTTTCATACTAGTGGGTCTTTGCACCTCTGTGATGTGGGGCGCCATCTTCAACCTCGCTACGGAAGGCTTGGGCAAGTACACAGCCATTGCTTCAGGCGCCTTCATGACCATGGTATTTGGATTTGCCATTATGGTGGGTTTGCAAGGTCTAGTCGCCGACTGGACGGGCAGTTACATGACTAGTTATGTCGTTGTGCTGTTCTGCGCCGCATACATCCTCTTCTATGCCCTCTGGGGTTCGAAGAATGTCAACAAAGACATCAAGGTGGATTGATAGTTCAATCTATCACAAAAACACAGCCCGTTGGAAAGCTCCAGCGGGCTGTATTTTTTTTGTGAAACAACGTCTTAACTGACCCGGATCTTCTTTCCTATGCGAAGCTTGTCGGTCTTTTTCATGTTGTTGAGCTTACATAAAATAGACACCGTAGTGTGATGGTTAACGGCAATCTTGCTCAATGTGTCGCCCTTTCTTACTGTGTAATACACCTTTTCTCGATAAGGATGCGTGGTCCCTCTTGAATCGACGATATTAAGTTTAAAGGACTTGTCAAGATTCGCGTAAGCGTCTTTCATGATGGAGGTGTTGATGGTATAGCTCTTGTCAGCCACGCGTGCCGAGTCGGCAAGCGAATGGGAAAACAGCCAGTCGTAGGTCTGGTCGAGATAGAAGACACGAGCCAGCTGCGAGTGGTTGACGCCTTTCATGCGATCGTAGATCAGTCGGCTCGTATCGCCACAATGGCACATTGAATCCACCACCCTGTCGGAGCAACTGACAGGCACCGCCTTGTCGGCCGTGCCATGGATAATCCACAACGGCACATCATTCAGACCACAGAGCGACTTGGCCGTCGCACCACCACACATCGCTATGGCAGCTGCCACCTGGTCGGGGTAAGTCGCTACAAAGTCGAGCGTACCATAGCCGCCCAGACTCATTCCAAGGACATACAGCCTATTGTCGTCAACGGGATACTTGCTCTTCACCCAATTATAGACATTCATCACCTTTTCCGGGTTCCAGGCTCCTTGTGTCTGCGGTGCAATCACCACGGCATCGATCATTCGTCCGCGTCTCAAGGCATCGATGGAACCATATCGGAGGACATTATGCAAATCTCTGCCACACAAGCTCTTGCCATGCAAGAAGATCACCACGGGCTTGTCGGCCTTTGTGGCGTCATAATCATCAGGAAGATAAAGCCAAAAATTGTATCCATCTGCCACAGAGTCGCGACAGGCAATCAACTGCGCGAAAGAACACAAGGGCAGCAAGCATATAAGAAATACCAATATTTTTTTCATAGGTTATTGTAACGAGATTTTGTAGATTTTATTTCCCCTCGAGCCCAAAATAATTTTGTCGTCGACCACAATGGGTGAAGACTCGAAATTGCTTCCGATCTTCTCCGTGGCCACGATCTCGCCCGTCTTTGCCTTGATGAGATAGACATAGCCACCCGTGTCGGCGGTGAAGATAAACATCTCATTGTTGTCATTATAGAACGGCACGGGCGACGACCAGCAGTAGTGCTTCGTCCTGGTGCGGCAAACGACATGGCCGTCAGCCTTGTCGAAACCGATAAGCCATCCCGGGACTTTGGTCTTGTTGACGCAGAAATTGCTGAAGATCATGCCTTCACAGTCTCCGCCACCCAACAAAGGCGATCCGTACATGCCGCCATCAAGGCTCTTCTCACCGAAGTGGATGCGCTTGCACGAGACGGTGTCGTCCCAGACCACCTCACCCGTCAAGCCGTTCAACTTGACGAAATGACATGTGCCAGCATTGCCTTGGCGGTCGACCTCACAACCCGTATAGACGAAAGGAACGCCATCTTCCACATCCACGAGAGGCGTGGCGTCAGTATCGTCATGATTGGAATAATGCCATACGGGCTTTAAGGTATTCAGGTTGATACACAAGACATTGCCCGCATTGTCTGTTGTGTAGCCATAGTTCTTGCACACCGCCATCGACGACTCAATGCCCGGCGAGCTCTTCGACTTGGTCAACGAATAGCGTAAGGTCGACTGGAGTTGGTAGCCGCCGTCACCGATGTAGTACTTATAAATGGTACCGTTTTCACCCGGACGGAAGACGAAGCCACCCACCACCACTGGCGATGAGTCATAGGCACACCAGCCACGCCATGCTTTGGGATCTTTGCCAAAAGCATATTTCTCCGAATGCGAGAACAGATCGAAGACGATGGTCCCAAAAGGCGTATGCTTCTGGACACCGTGACCCACATAGAGATGACCGTTGAGGAAAGGATTGAGCGAAGGCGTACCTTTCAGCACATTTTGGGTATCGAAGCTCTTTCGACTCTCCTTACCCGTTTGGAAGTCAAGGAAATATAACTTACCACAAAGCGAGGCAAACATAATTTCCTGGGCATTGAAATCATTGGTCACGATACCTTTCATCTGCCTGAATCGGTCGACGAGGCTGTCGGGCCAAAGGACATAGAGCGGCTGTCCCGTCCATCCCGTGCCACCACCCCACACGCCGTGCGAGGTTTTCGAGGAGTCCATACTTGTCGTGAAGACCCAGTCAAGGCCTATCTTGACGGAATCGCCATGCAGATGACCACAGTAATTGGGATTACGCGACGGCGAGCCACGGAACATGAAGATGCCAGGAGCGTCTTTGTAAAGATCTTCGAGATCCGACAACTCACTAGGCAACATGGCGTCAATGGTGTCGATAACAAACATCACCTTCTCCGCAGAGGCAAACATAGTGTCAGGGAAACCCGGATCAACGACCACAGCGGGTATCGTATCCACGACCAATGTGTCGGCTGCTTCGACGACGACTTGCGGATGTTCCGTCGAGCATGACGGACCGGCCATTAAAAAACCGAAAAGGAACAATAAGGTTAGTTGCTTCATAATGCTGTCATTTTGTGATCCAGCCATCGTCGGAGATGGTAGGCGGATTATCGTAAAAGTCTTTGGCGCTCAACGATTTGATGAGTTTGAGAGCCTGTTCGTTCTGATCAATATGAGGACCCGTATTGGGGTTGCTCTGGTAGGTCGAGATTACCTGCGCGTCGATGAAATCGCCCGTCTTGGCATCGAGGCGAATCCTGAAGATGGGAGCGACACCGAGCAGACCAGCGATCTTGATTTGGCTGTAAGTGGCGAAGTTACCCATGCTGTAGGCGATGAACTTGCCGTTGTAGATCTCCACGCCACGCGTCACATGCGGTCCGTGACCCAACACCAAGTCGGCACCTGCGTCAATGGCGAGATGGGCAAACTCATAAGCATTGCCACGGTTTTGCTCGATGTAATAGTCATCCTTGCGTGTGACATGTTGGTAACTGGTTCCCTCACCGCCACAATGCATCGAGACAATGACAATGTCGCATGTTTTTCGCAGCTGTCCCACAAGGTCTTTCATATTGGCATAATCGTGAAGTGGAACGATGGCTGTGTTGGGCGAAAAAGCGCAGAAGCCATAGCGCACGCCATTGATGGTAAAGGTCGCAGTGGGTTTGGTCTGAAAACCCGCCCAATTCAAGTGGTTGGCGTTGAGCACCTTCGTCGTATTGTCGCGTCCATATTGGCGGAAGTCATTGCTATGGTTGTTGCCCACGCTGATCAGGTTGAAGCCAGCGTCTTTATAGTATTTGACATAGGTCGACGGCATGCCGAAACAGAACATCTTGCACTCCTTGACCAGGCTGTCGGCCAGCACGCCTTCCATATTGCAAAAGACGACATCACCCTTGAAATAGGGTTTCACCTCATCGAAGAAATGTTTGGCCGTTTCCTCGTCAGCCAAGTCCGAGCGCTTGGGAAATATCGTCCCCAACATCACATCGCCGACGGCAACGATGGTCAAGGTGTCCTGTGCCAGAAGCACCCCCGGCAAAAGCGACAAAAACAAAAATGTCGCCTTCAACAAATGTGAAAAGCGTTTCATAGTGTTCGCTATCTTATAGAAAGTTTGCAAAGATAGTGAGTATTTTTGTATTTTTGCCCATTAATTCGATTTCGGCTGAAAAATGTTCAAAAAAATCCTCGGAACGGGAGCCGCGAAAGCGGTCAATGTGCTGACACAATTGGCTACCCTCATCATGGGCACCCGGTTTCTCGGTGCCGCCGAATGGGGAAAGGCCTTCATTGCCCAGACCGACATCACCTTTTTATTAATTGGCATCGAACTCATTGCTGGCAGCGGACTGGTGTATTTCACGCCAAGAAAGAAACTCGCCACGCTGATGAAGATCTCATACGGCTGGATTGTCATTGTAATGTTGGCTTATCTACTGTTGTTCAGTATTTTGCATTTGTTCCCAGGCTTTTATCACACCATTGTCCCCGAGGGTTACGCATGGCTCGTCCTGTTGATGACCTTCATCTATAGCCTGCACGAATTCAACCTCAACCATTACCTCGGGAAGGAAAAAGTGGCGACTTATAACTGGCTATTTCTCATACAGATACTCACCCAAGTTTCGATGATGGCCGTCTTGATTTTCGGCTTGAACATCAGGACAGCGAAAGCACTGCTCTATTCGCAACTGTCCGGTTACAGCCTGGCCACGCTCGTCGGATGGGTCTTGCTCTTCCCCACCCTGCGTAAGGAAGGCAAAGAACCGCTGAAAAGCAGCTTCAAGGAATTGTTCCATTACGGGGCGTTCATGCAGCTTTCCACCTTGGTCAGTACACTCAACAAACGCTTGAGTCTCTATCTGCTGAAAACCAACTGCAGTGAGCAACAAATTGGAGTATATGCCTTGGGCACTCAAGTGACTGAGGGCGTGAACATCATAGGGCAAAGCATCGGATTGGTGGAATTTTCGGCTTTGAGCAACACCGAGCAAAAGCAAAGGGCCTCCGTGCTCACCATGAGGTTCATGAAACTCTCCGTCTTACTGACTTTCACTGCTTTATTAATCATCTGCCTGCTGCCTACGGCCTTCTACGAATGGCTATTTTCAGGCGAGTTTGCAGGCATCCGAACCGTCATCCTGCTGATGTCGCCAGGCATCGTGTTTTTCTCCGCCCACACCGTTTTGTTCAACTATTTCTCTGGCACGGGAAAGCCGAAATACAACCTCTATGCTTCGCTTATTGGCCTTTCGGTGACACTCATTTCTGCCTTCGTTATGATTCCCTGGTTGGGTATTCGTGGTGCAGCCATTACCACAACATTGACATATTTCGCATTATTTGTTTACCAATGGATTGTGTTCCACAAACAAACAGGAAGCAAGCTTAACCAACTGATTCCAAATCAAGAAGATTGGAACTGGGTGAAAGCTGAATGGAATAGAATAGTAAAAAAGCAAATTTGATTATTTACACGAATGGCCACGAATTAACCATGAATTTCCAAAAATAATTCTATATAATTCATGACATATTCATGGCAATTCGTGTTAAAAGATAAAAAGCAAATAGAAGAAAAATATTTGCGAGTTTTTTCGTAATTTTGCACAAAATCATTTTCTATGAGCGAAATCATCGACGACGACATTTTTGCGCAAGATAGCGCCCCCTCACCTACTGTAGAAAACTATAACGACGACAGCATCGTCCACCTCGAGGACATGGAGCACATCCGTCGCCGTCCGGGTATGTATATCGGCAAACTCGGCGACGGCGCCTCGCAGGACGACGGCATCTATGTGCTCATCAAAGAGGTGATCGACAACTCCATCGACGAGTTCACTTCCGGCTTCGGCAAGAAGATTGAGGTGACGGTCGACAAGGCCGTCAAGAAGGTCAGCATCCGCGACTATGGTCGCGGCATCCCGCTGGGCAAGCTGAAAGAAGCTGTATCGCAGCTGAATACAGGTGCAAAATACGATAGCAAGGTGTTCCAAAAGTCTGTCGGCTTGAACGGTGTGGGTACCAAGGCCGTCAACGCACTCTCGTCTTATTTCAGGGTACAGTCTATCCGTGAAGGCAAGACAAGGATTGTTGAGTTTGCACAGGGCAAGATGGTCAGCGATTCTGGTATCATTCCTTCCAATAGCGACACAGGAACACTCACCGAGTTCATCCCGGATTCTGCTCTTTTCGGTAACTTTCACTATGTGGATGAATACATCGAGAAGCGCGTTTGGAACTATGCCTACCTCAACCGTGGCTTGAGCCTAATCTATAACGACAAACGCTATTATTCCAAGAACGGCCTCCTCGACCTTTTGCAAAACAACATGGAAGGCGAAGGCCTCTACCCCATCATCCATATCAAGGACGGCGACTTCGAGGCCGCTTTCACCCATGTCAACGGGCAGTCGAGCGACTACTTCTATTCCTTCGTCAATGGCCAGCACACCACCGAAGGCGGTACACACCAGTCCGCTTTCCGCGAGGGCTACGCCCGCGTGGTGCGTGAGTTCTACCAAAAGGAATACGAACCCGCCGACATCCGCCAAGGCTTGGTTTGCGCCTTGTGCGTAAGGATTCAAGAGCCCGTCTTCGAGGCACAGACCAAGACCAAGCTCGGCTCCACCCACCTCGCGCCCAACAATCCCGATGGCACCAACGACAGCCCATTCCTAAAAACCTATGTCTTCGACATCCTGAAGCGTCACTTGGACAACTACCTGCACAAGAACCCTGAAACGGTCAGCGTGTTGCAAGCCAAGATCCAAGCCAACGAGAAGGAACGCAAGGAGATTGCCGGCATCAAGAAGGCTGCCCGCGAGAGCGCCAAGAAGGTCAGTCTCAACAACCGCAAACTCCGCGACTGCCGCATCCACCTCAACACCAACCACGAGAAACGCCTCGAAAGCACCATCTTCATCACCGAGGGCGACTCCGCTTCGGGAAGCATCACCAAGAGTCGCGACGTGCAGACACAGGCCGTGTTCAGCCTGCGCGGTAAGCCGCTCAACTGCTTGGGTATGACCAAGAAAGTGTGCTACGAGAACGAGGAGTTCAACCTGCTGCAGGCCGCCTTGAACATCGACGAGGACATCGAGAACCTGCGTTACAACAACATCGTCATCGCCACCGATGCCGATGTCGACGGTATGCACATCCGCCTGTTGATGCTCACCTTCTTCCTCCAGTTCTACCCCGACTTGGTCCGCAACGGCCATGTCTACATCTTGCAGACGCCTCTGTTCCGTGTGCGCAACAAGAAGGAGACTTACTATTGCTACACCGATGAGGAGCGCATCGCCGCCAAGGAGAAATGTGGCAAACAGGCTGAGATCACCCGCTTCAAAGGCTTGGGCGAAATCTCCCCCGACGAGTTCCGTAGCTTCATCGGTCCCAACATGCGCCTCGAGCCCGTCATCCTGCGTTACGACTTCGGCATCAAGGAGCTGTTGGAATACTACATGGGCAAAAACACCATGGAGCGCCAGAAGTTCATCATCGACAATCTGCGGATTGAAGATGATTCCAACATGGACAAGATTTGATGTTTTATCAGTTACCGAGTTTTTCTCGGCAACTGGCAAATTCAATTAGAGTGGTTATTTCCATTTTGGAAAATACCACTATTCCGCATCAGGGACAGTTATTGCATATTTTGCAACAACTTAAAAAATCGGAATTCCGATTTTTCTATGAAACAATTGAGTGAACTTGTCGGATTTTCCGACAGGTTGCTTTTCCCCAACTCATTAGATGACAGTTGCAATTTTTGCAACAGTCATTTTTTCAGTTATTTCCATTTTGGAAAGAACTGAGAACACACTATCTTAACCCGATAAAATCGCTAAGCGGTTGTATGCGCGCGACTTCGGTGTACTGGCGTCTGTGAAGGTCGATGGGTTGGTCAAACGTAACTTGCTCCGAGGAATCAAAGCGCATCACTGCGTAATAAGGAGCGTTCTCTGCAGAGAAGCCTTCCTCACGCAATGCCTCAGCCGTCCATATCTGAAAGCCTTTTTTGGTTAGTCTATACAATTGGGGATCGTCGCCTCTGGTGTGTAGGCACACATACCCCAAACGCTCAAATCCTTCTTTGACCAATAATGAGCCTTTGGCATCACCAACGCGCACATAGGTTATACCCAACAGCATCGCTTTTTCGCGATCTTTTTCGCGCATGTGATTGATGAGCACAGTCGTTTCTTCGGGTGTAGAGCGCATCTTGTCAAACAGTTTCTTGCGCGTATTCTCGTCTTCCAAGGCTTGACGGCGACGCATGGACAACTCGCAGAACTGCTCGTCCTGCTCAATGCCAATGTATTTACGACCGAGCAGATTGGCCGCAATGCCAGTTGTTCCTGAACCGCTAAATGGATCCATGACGGTGTCGCCTTCGTTGGTAGAGGCAAGGATGATGCGATAGAGTAAACGCAAGGGCTTTTGCGTCGGGTGTTTGCCTTGCTGTTTCTCCCATAGGCTGACTGCCGGAATGCGCCAGACATCTGTCATTTGCTGCCCACCATTGAGCAGCTTCATCGTTTCATAATTGAATTTATGCGGCTTCTTCTCAAACTTGCGAGCCCAAATAATCAGCTCGGTTGAGAAATTGAAATAACGGCATGAAAGATTGGGCGGCGGGTCTGTCTTTTGCCAAGTAATGGTGTTCAGCACCTTGTAGCCCAACTCTTGCAGACAGCGCATGACGATATGAATGTTGTGATGTGTTCCGCTAATCCAAATCGTGCCGTCGTCGCGCAACTTGGTACGACACAAGGCAAGCCATTGGCGGTTGAACTCGTAGATATACTCTGGAGTGCCGCCTTTATCCCAATCACCTTTATCCACGCATACCTGCTTGCCGCTATGGACGCTGATGCCGCCGTTACTGAGAAAATATGGCGGATCGGCAAAGATGGCGTCTATGGAGTTGTCAGGGATTCCATGTAGTAGTATTCTGCAATCACCATGATAAATAGTGAATGATTCGAGGTGGTCAATTCCTCGGCTTTGATAGAAAGCCTTAATAGACCCTAATTCATTGTAACTCATTGTAGCGTTTGTTTTTATGTTTGCTACCAGTTACTATTTTGTCTTCCATAGGACACACAAAAACTGCGGGCAATGATTTGCTCGCATTGTGGTCCTAGGAAAACCAAGTAAAAGACAAATCACACCCGCAGTAGGGTCGCATAACGATTTGTTCTTTTTACTATTCTTGAAATTTCCTAGGTTTCAATGCGAATAGAACAAATAGCAAACGCTTGATTATTATATGTTTGTATTATTTCTTATATTTCTAATGCTTTCATTTAAATGATTTAATTTAATCGAATAGTCTATATAATAAAATCTAATTGTTGCATCATTAACTCTTTTTCATACTGTTTATCAAGCGATTCGTAACTCAGAAACGCCACTCGATTATTATCGCGAAGCGTATCAAAGGCAGCATATGACAACTTATTTAAATACTCTTGATGTCTTTTTTCATCTGCAACAATGACCATACGAACATAAAAATCTTGAAGATCCTTATATTTCAGCAAGGAATTTTGAATATCGGTTGAGTGTTCAATCTCAAAGAAAGAATGAGGCAACTGATTGCCATTGAACCAAATAACGTCAATAGTGGAACTACGCTTAACAATGCCAGGATATGTATATTGTGGAATCGCATCCAAAGTGCGCAAGTCGCCCAATGGAGTTTGCAAGAACTTTTTGTTTTTATCTTGGTCAGGAACAAAGGTCAAAAGATGACGTATTTTCCCGATTTCGAGCAACAAGCCTTGGTAATAAGCGTGGTTGAAAGATTTTACTTCATCACTATCCTTATTCTTTTCTGTTTGAACGATAATACCTTCCATTTCAAGCCGTTTGCGATGGGTTTCCAATGCGTACAATCCAGGTTTGATTTTATAAATGCCATCAGTTAATTGGACTATACGTCGAATGCTCGCAAATGGTGTTTTTGTCCTCCAAACACAATCCTTGATTTTGAATATGTTCTGATTGATTTGGTTAAGTGTAGCAATACCACCTAATGCTTCAATTGTTTCTATAACTGCCTGTGCTTGTGTCATACGTTTATTGTGTCAGTGACGTTCTCCCAATTATCAAAGTCAGCAGGAAGCATTGCTTCGAGTTGTTCAATGAGTTGGCCTTTCCCGCCTACCCATTTGATAAATGGTTTCGCTTTCATTGCATATTCTTTAAAACTATTAATCAAACAGTAATTTCTTCGGTGCAAAGATACAATTATTCCGACATATAACAATCGTCTTGAAAGATGAAATCTAGTTTCATAAAGGTTTATCATTCATATTAAAACAATAACACAAGTCTCTGTATATCAAAAATATAAAAATCTATCTGAGAACTTGACAATAATTCATTCGGCGAGTTGGCGAAAAATGGACTGTAAAAACGCCCCAAGCATCATGCTATTTCGAAAATAATTTGAACCACACAATCATTCCACCAAATTATCGTACTTTTGTCCCCAACAATCTCAAATCAACAAATAATGAAAAAATCCACTCTTTTGATTATGGGCAGTATCATCACCCTGTTTGGCTGCAACCAACAGCCGCAACGCTATTCCGTAAAGGCCTACCCCGAAACGCGAAAAGACACCACCGTCGTTGACGACTACTTCGGCACGAAGGTCGCCGACCCGTACCGTTGGCTCGAAAACGACACTTCCGCCGAGACCGCCAAATGGGTCAAAGAGCAGAACGAAGTCACCCAAGACTATCTGAGCCACATCCCCTTCCGCAGCGCACTCAAGGACCGCCTCACACAACTCGTGGACTACGAGCGCTACGGCATGCCTTCGAAGGAACACGGCCGCTACATCTACTCGAAGAACGACGGCCTCCAGAACCAAAGCGTCATCTACATGCAGGAGACGCTTGACGGCGAGCCTACCGTCTTGTTAGATCCCAACAAACTCTCCGACGACGGCACCGTCTCGTTGGGCGGCATCAGCTTCTCCAACGACGGCAAATACATGGCCTACACCATCCAACGCAGCGGCTCCGACTGGGTTGAGATCTACGTGAAGGACATGGCCACCCTCGAACTCCTCCCCGACCACATCGAATGGGCCAAGTTTACGGGTGCCTCGTGGTACAAGGACGGCTTCTTCTATGCCGCTTACGACCGCCCCGAAGCCGGCAAGGAGTTCAGCAATGTGAACGAAAACCACAAGATCTACTACCATAAACTCGGCACTCCGCAGGAGCAGGACGAACTCTTCTACTCCAACCCTGCCCAGCCGCGTTATTTCCATCAAGTGGACCTCACCGAAGACGAACATTATATGTTCCTCTTCGAGAGCGGCCAAGGCGCAGGCAGCACGCTATGGATCCGCGACATGCAAGACCCGAAGGGCAAGTTCGTGCAAATCGCCGACGACATGGACTACCAGTACGGCCCCATCGATGTCATCAACGACACGCTGTATATCTTCACCAACTACAACGCGCCCAAAGGCCGCATCTGCCGCGTGCCGGCCAAGAACCCACAGATGGAGAACTGGGTGGATGTGATTCCCGAGAGCGAGAATGTCATTTCGGGCATCAACCTGGCCAAGGGCAAGATGATCGTCACCTACGACAAGGACGCAGCCAACCACGCCTACGTCTACACCATGGACGGCCAGCAACTCCACGAGATTGCCTTGCCGACCTATGGCGCCGTCGGTTTCAGCAGCAAGTATGAAGAGCCCGAGGTGTTCTACGCCTTCACCTCCTTCGCTTTCCCGACCACGATTTACCAATACAACATCGATGATAACACCTCCACCGTGTTCCGTGCCCCTGCCATCGACTTCAAGTCGGACAACTACGTCACCGAGCAGGTCTTCGTCACCTCGAAGGACGGCACCAAGGTCCCGATGTTCCTGACCTACAAGAAAGGCTTGCAGAAAGATGGTAACAACCCGACCTTCCTGTATGGCTACGGTGGCTTCAACATCACCCTCAATCCAGGCTTCAGCACCTCGCGTCTGCCCTTCATCGAGAACGGCGGCATCTATGCCCAGATGAACCTGCGTGGTGGCAACGAGTACGGTGAGGAATGGCATATCGCCGGCACCAAGTTGCAGAAGCAGAATGTCTTCGACGACTGCATCGCCTGCGCCGAATACCTTATCAATAATGGCTACACCTCACCGAAGTACTTGGCTTTGAATGGTGGTTCCAACGGCGGTCTGCTTGTGGGTGCTGTGGTCAACCAGCGTCCCGACCTCTTCGCAGTTGCCGTGCCGCAAGTCGGCGTGATGGACATGCTACGTTACCACCTCTTTACCATCGGCTGGAACTGGGCCAGCGACTACGGCACCAGCGAGGACGATGAGGCCATGTTCAAGGCTTTGTATGCCTATTCGCCGCTGCACACCATCAAGAGCGGTGCAGACGTGCACTATCCCGCCATCATGGTCACCACAGCCGACCACGACGACCGTGTGGTGCCCGCCCACTCGTTCAAGTATGCGGCCACCTTGCAGGCTGCCCAAACTGGCGACCAGCCCAAGATCATCCGCATCGACACCAAGGCCGGTCACGGTGGTGGCAAACCCATCTCCAAGGTTCTGGAAGAACAGGCTGACATCTATTCGTTCATCCTCTACAATATGGGATTGACTTATCCTACCGAGAAGAAATAAGCCTCATATTTTCAAAAAAGAAAATCGCCCGCTGGAAGCTTCCGGCGGGCGATTGTTGTTTTAGCGATCCATTACCAGCAGTACTTCACCGCATACCAAATGGCCACAAACTGTTCGATAGTGACATTGTCGGAAAGGGTGAACTCAACATCCGAAGAATAACTGGAGTTGTTTTTATACACTTTGAGACCTTGCTTGTTGGCAAAAACGTCGGATGAATAACTCGAATTGCCTTGGTAGAGCTTGCCGTCCCTGATTGTGAAAACCACATCGGAAGAATACGATGACGACCCTCGATAGACTTTCCCATCCCTGATGGTGAACAGGATATCACTGCTGTATGAGGAATTGCCCTTGTACACTTTGTTGTCGTCAATTCGACAAAGGACATCAGACGAGTACAAGGAATTACCTTTATAAACTTTATTGTCCTTCACATTGCAAATCACGTCGCTACTGTAGGAGGAATTTCCTTTATACACTTTCACTTGGGCGAAACTGCTGATAAAAGCCCAACAGAAGCATACGGTCAACAGGGTTCTCTGATAGTGTTTTTTCATGATAGTCGAACATGCATTTTACTCTGCAAAAGTAGCTAATACAAAAGTATCTCGCCACTTTGAGGAAGATTATTTTTCTGCCGTCCCCAAAACAAACTCTTCAATGTTCCCTCTGGCCTCGGTCATACCCAACTTCTTGCGGATACTGGTGCGTGCTTTACCGATCATCGCGGATGATACATCCAAAATGTCAGCCACTTCCTTCACTGAAAATGGCATCATCGATAATATGCAGACCTTGAATTCACTATCGGTCATAGCAGGTTGGTTACTCTTGATGCGTTGAACCACATCGGGATAAACCTTGTTGTATTCTTCAAAGATAACATCATAGGCAGAGTCGGCTTGTCCGCAGACACATGATTTCAGCTTTTGGAAGGACGGCTTGTCAATATCCTTGTTCTCGCCAATCAAGAAAATCTTGTAAACCATCATTACCTTTCGGAAGAGGTTATCGCGATTGGTCTCAGCTAATGCCTCGGATTCTTGTTGCAAACGGGTAATATCCAGGTTCAACTCAGCTATCGTAGCACGTTTTTGAGTGGCACGATACAAGAGGAAAAACACCAACGCGACCGCCACAACCAATACCAACGAAATGATGAAAAGCATTTTGCGCCGGCGCAGAAAAACTGAAATCATATTTTCGCTATGGTCCAGGTCGCCATTCAAGGTTGAAATGGTGGTCTGTACTTTTTCCATCAGTTTGATGTTCTCGCTCGACCTTGCCGTGACAATGGCCTCATTCAAAGCCGCCATGGCCGAGTCGAAGTTGTTTTGCTGCCAATAGACGCAACCGCTGTAAAGGGCCGACAAGGTTTTCATCTCGGCATCGTCAGTGAGATTGAAATAACGCCGTGCCTGAAAAATGGAGGTGTCCTGTGAAATGTCTTCTCCCCTGCTGAATTTGCCTTCGATCTCCAACACCGTCCGTTCCATGTTGTCCATGTCGGACTTCACATTGCAAGCTGCCAATAGGCATATCAGCACAAAGGCCAACCAACATCTTGATTTGTATAGCAAATTCAGCATCGTCTCAACAATTAAACAATTGACTTCGTCGAATTATCATTTCAACAACGCAACAATTCAACAATTATTGCCCCGCCGCTTCCCCACCATTTTGGGCCTCATTCTCCAGTTCGATGTTACCGAAACGTAATGTAAAACCTGCACACACACAAGAAGAATTGTATCTTGATGTTTCTGAAACCGTTACCGTTGGGCTATCAATATATGTGTCTTGCTTCAACAAACCAAACAAATCGTAGCCGTTGACAAACACCGACAACTTATGATTGAAGAAATCGGCACGCATACCGCAGTCGACGGAATAATTGGCACCCTTCTTCCAAAACAGCGTCTGGGTCGGAGAGTTGTAGTAAGCCGAGGCATGCACTTCCAGACGGTCCCATAGCTTGGTCCAAAGGTTCAGTCGAAAACTGTAGCAAAGCATCTCACTCGGTTCCAAAGCATCATCGGTCTTGATGTAAGATTCATAAAGGTTGGCATAAAACCGCAAATTGAACATCCCGTTCGGACGATACATCATGTTGAACTCACCACCCGCATTATACGACCTGCTTACATTGACAGGCCAATGGAAAGAGACCACCCTGCCATAATGCTCATGGTAAGCCGCATCAGTTATCTTGTTGATTTCGTTTTGTTTTCCCTTGTAATAACCCGTCAAACCGACAGAACCGAAATCGTCCCAATACTTCGTCCAACTCGCCTCAATGTTGTGGGTGAAAACTTGTTTCAGCTTAGGATTGCCCGTAGCATAGGATTCTTCATCGAATTTGATAAAAGGACTCAGTTGCTCTGCGTAAGGATTCTGGATCCTCATGGAATAACTCAGCTTGAAGTTGTGCATCGACTGGGTTCGATAAGAGAGGTGCAGCGATGGCAAAGGATAGAAATAATAAGCTGTAGAATCATATTTGGGGGCATCTGGATAGACAATACCTGTACGATAATACCTCAAACTTAATGTGGGTTGAACGGTAAAGTTGCCGAAACGGTGCCGCACCTGGAAATAGCCACCCAAATGGTGATCGACCTGACGGAATCGGTACGACATCACAGAGTCGTGCACATATACGCCATTGGCCAGACTGTCCAAGGGACTGCGCTCGTTTTTTCCTTCCCAACCGGCATTGATGCCCATGCCGAATTCGCCATTCTTGGAATAAGGTAAATTGTAATCCACACGAGCGTTGATGGGAATGTTGGTTGAGACATAGTCCATCACGAATGCCCTTTCATACGGAGTCGGCAAGGTGTAAGTCTTGTGATAATCAATAGGAATGGCTGAACGGGTGACGCTTCCATTCATGCGCAAAGTTAGGTTATGTCCTTCTTCGTCAAATTTGTGCTGATAGGTCAACCCACATGGAAAAAAGAGATAGTTTGAATTCGATTTGTTCAAGATGGAGTATTTGTATTCGCCCGATTGCTCAATGTATTCGATGCGTTCGCGCTCCTGTCTAACCTCCGATGGCCCAAATGAATCCCAAAACATGGCATAAAAGGAGAAAGTGTTCGTCTTATCGGGTGTGTAGGTCAAGTCAAGGTTAAATCCAGGACTATACGTCGTGTAATTGCTGAACATGCTGCTTTTCAAATGACTGGTCAACAATTGATTACCTTCTTCATCCACGCCAAACAAGTCTTTATCGGCATGCGCCTCACTCCGACCATGATACCAATAGGCATTCGTGTAGGCGTTTACTGTCCACTTCTCGTTTTTCCAAATGTAGGAAAGCCATGGCATCACATAGGGCTGCGAAGAAGCATTGGCTCCGAAACAAAAGAACTCGTTCCGCTTGATTTTGGCGTTCATCACGATATTGATGATGCCATCGGCTTGGGTGGCATAGCGTGCCGAGGGGTTGGTGATAACTTCGATGCGGTCGATGGCGTTGGCGGGCAAGGTCTGGATGTAGGTCTTGAGGTTCTCTTCAGTGAGATTGGAAGGCTGGTCATTGATCCATATTTCAACGGAAGAAGTCCCTCGCAACGTGATGTTGCCTTCCACATCGACGCTCACACCAGGTGCATTCTGCAAGGCATCGGAGGCCACGCCGCCTTGCACGGTCGGGTCGTCTGAGACTTGATACAATGTTTTCTCACCTTCGACAGAATACAGCGGCCGCTCCGCCGTGATGGTGACGCCTTCAAGCAGTAAAGTGTCGACCGCCATCTGCAAGCTGTCGACTTTCGGTTTGACTTCAGGAATTTCGACTTGGGCAAAGACTGCCATACTAACCATCGCAAAGGCGGCTGTGAGGAATAGAATTCTTGTGTTCATCGCATGGTACAATTTTAGGTTTGACCATGCAAAAGTATAGTGAAAAAACAAGCTTTCCGCAAGCCTAAGCCTCGTGTAGAGACAATTGCGGAAAGCCCGAAATCAACTATTTGTAATTCAATGCGTTGAAAAGTGGATGGTAGAGACCTTTTTACTCCATCTCCAGCTCTTCATACGCATATCTGACCTTCTCACCGACCGTCATCACCAGATAACTTGGTGTCACCTTATCTTCGTTGAGGTTGTCGGTCGTGATGTATTGCACTCCTCCGAACTGGCGCTGTTCGCGCATGTGGAAGTGACCCATGATGACCAGCTCCACATTGTTGTTGCTCATCAAGTCCATGAAGGCATACTGCTCGTCTTGTGGCAGGTTGGCAGCAGGCGTGGTGGTGTAATTGTATGAGGTGCGGAACAGCCAGTTGTGGCTGACGACGAAGCAGTGACGATAGTCCTTGCGATGCGAGAGTTTCTCCTCCAGCCATTCCAACTGCCGCTTGCCATGGGTGCCGTTGCCCGAATCCAGGAAGATGAACAAATCTTGAAAACCGCCAACTGTCTTCACGGTCACTGTGTAGGTCGATGTGTGAAAATACTGCTTAAAGAACGGGGCGCAATCGAAGTAAACGTCGTGGTTGCCAATAACCAAGAAACACGGGTCGTCTTTGGCTTGAGTCTTTGAGTTAAACAAAAGCGCATCATGGGTCATCCTGAAACCGGCCTCGCCGCTCTCGTTCACGATATCTCCGGCATGGATGGCAAAGATGGCCATTGGATCGTTGCGCTCGGCGGTGATGTACTTGTAGAGGCGGTCGTTCTCGCCCTGCGGCACGATGCTGTCGCGCTCGGAATAGTGCGAGTCGGAGCAGGAATAGACATGATACTCGTCAGGGGCGTTCTCGATGACAGGTTCGCCGTTCTGTGCGTTGTAGTCAAGCCAGTCGGCCACGCGCTCTTCCGTGTCGCTGCGGTTGATGACCATGCCTGCGACGTCAAGACGGTTGCAGCCTGTAGCAAAAATCGCGGCTGCTGCGATGATCAATATAAAGTGCTTTTTCATGGTGTTCAATTTTTAGGTTTCCAAATCAATCCTACATTGCCAAACCAGCCGTTGTATTGTGACGAGAGGTTGAGCACGCCGCACGGATGCAGTCCGAACTCCGATGTCAGGCGCAAGCCATTGCCGAAGTCGTAATAGCCATTCACGCTATAGAAGAACAAAGTGAAGCGCTCGATGACAAAGTCCCTGTAATTTGAGATGCGGGCACCCACATTCCAAGGATGCTCCTGGTCAAACAGGTTGCCTTCAACGCAGAAGGTGACATTCATCGGCTCGAAGGTCACATCCATGCCACCGTTCTTGCGCAATGGTATCGGAGCAATATAGCGGTTGGTCAAGCCCAACTGGAAGTTGAAATGCCGGTTGCGCCAACCCAAGTCGAACACGCCATTGAATTCCTGCAGATTGTAATTCGGGAACAAGCGGTACAAATAACGGTTCTCCAAATAGAGCGTGCCGCATTCTGCTTTCAGCAGATTGACTTGATACTGCAGATTCAAGGAATAACGGCTCAAAGTGGTGGCTTGAAAACCTAACCCGATGTTGAAGTTATCAGCCATTTGGTAATTGCCCATCAAGGCCAGGGATGCACTGCTGCCCGAAGTACGCGTGTAGTCATACTCGCCATAGGTTCGCAGCGTACATTGCGCCTTGGCTGAAAAGGCAAAAAGCATCAAAACGAATAGAAAAAGCGTTTTTTTCATGATTGAATAATTGAGGCTGCAAAGGTAGAAAAAAAAAGGATTGATTGATTTTTGCCTACCCTCTCCCCTATAATTCCTTACATTTGTGCACATTTTAATAATTACATTTATTATGCATACCTTTCAAAAGTTTTTCATTTCCTTATTCGTTTTCAGTTTCTTAAGCTTAAACTTATCAGCCCAATATGGACCACAGTTCGACAACCGGGGCTTCGAACAATGGACCAATCGCGTTAGCGAGCCCACGCATTGGCATTCGGGAGGGACTGCCACTGGATCGTTTTCCAGCTGGGTAGATAGCCAAATCGAACAGTCCACTCAAACGCGCCCTGGCTCTTCGGGAACCAAGAGCGTTAGGCTCTATCCAGAAAGTGTTTGGGGTGTCACTGCCAATGGCAACCTCACAAACGGACGCATGAACGCTGGCAGCATGTCGGCCACGGGTTCAGGCAACTACAACTACACACAACGCAGTCAGACGGCATTCAACACTCCTATCACCCAACTCCCCGACTCACTCACGCTATGGGTTTGCTTCCGCTGCCAAAGCACCTCTGATAAAGCACAGGTGAAGGCGGTTGTCCACGGTGATGCCGATTACAAGATCATCGCCAATGGCACTGAAGAGCCAATGGACAAGCACGTTGCCACCGCTCTTAATTCTTTCACCCGCACTTCTGCAGCCAACGGTGCCTACACTTGGCGTCGTTTGAGTATTCCCTTCCAAAACACAGGTCCATGCACCGATGTGCGCTATATCCTCATGACAGCCACCACCAACGAGACGCCAGGCTCGGGCAGCACTAGCGACGATTTGTTTGTAGATGACATTTTGCTTGTCTACAACCCCTCCCTTACAATGGACCAGTTGGCTTCCAGCAGTTTCTCACCTGGCGATGCCATCACCATCCCCTTCACCCTGACGGGTACTATGTCACCCGACAATCTCAACAAAGCAGCCAACCAAGTCATCGCCCAACTCTCCGACGCCAATGGCAACTTCACTCCACCTACTGAATTAGGTCGCGTCACCACCAATACCAGCGGCAGCATTACGGCTCAAATCCCCAATGTGCCTTCTGGTAGCGGTTATCGCGTTCGCTTGGTCTCTACCAACTATCCCATGGTAGGCGGCAACATCCAAACGATTTCCATTGCCCCTAGTACCTATTCCGTCACAGTGGCTGCCAACCCCACTAACGCCGGAACAGTTACCGGTGGCGGCACCTACAACCAAGGCCAGTCCTGCACGGTTTCGGCCACGGCCAACACGGGCTATACCTTCACCAACTGGACCGAAAACGGCAATGTCGTTTCCTCCAACGCCAACTACACTTTCAATGTGGAAGGCAACCGCAACTTGGTGGCTAATTTCACCTTGAACAACTATAACGTCACGGTTTCAGCCAATCCGAGCAATGGCGGCACTGTGACTGGTGGCGGCAACTTTACCTACGGACAAAGCTGCACGGTCACTGCCACAGCCAATACAGGCTACACTTTCTCCAATTGGACAGAGAATGGCAATGTGGTCTCAAGCAATGCCAACTACACCTTCACCGTGAATAGCAACCGCACTTTAGTTGCCAACTTCACTGAAAACACATACACCATCACCGTTTCTGCCAACCCGAGCAACGGCGGCACTACAACTGGCGGTGGCACCTTTACCTACGGGCAAAACTGCACGGTCACGGCCACAGCTAACACGGGCTATACCTTTACCAACTGGACCGAGAACGGCAATGTGGTCTCAAATAATGCCGACTACACCTTCACTGTGGAAGGCAACAGGAATCTTGTCGCCAACTTTACGGCCATCACCTATACCATCACAGTCTCTGCCAATCCCAGCAACAGCGGTACGACTTCAGGAGGAGGCACCTACACTCATGGACAATCATGTACTGTCATCGCCACTTCGGCAGATGGCTACACTTTTATGAATTGGACAGAGAACGGCAGTGTGGTCTCTACCGACGCCAACTATTCCTTCATCGTGACAAGCAACCGCTCGTTGGTGGCGAATTTCGAGGAGCAACAACCCGACACCTATAGCATTAATGTCTCCCCCAACCCAAATATCGGCGGGACAGTGACTGGCGGCGGCAATTACAACGCAGGTCAGCAATGTACTGTGACAGCAACTGCCAACACGGGCTACACCTTTGTGAATTGGACCGAAAACGGAGAAGTGGTCACCACGAACGCGAGCTACACTTTCATTATTACAGGTAATCGCACCCTTGTGGCTAACTTCACGCTCAACAGCTACACAATCACCGTGACCGCCGACCCCACCGAAGGTGGCATGGTAACAGGCGCAGGCAACTACGATCACGGCACCTCTTGCACACTGACGGCAACAGCCAACGAGAACTACGAATTCATCAATTGGACGAAAAACGGCATCGAGGTTTCCACTGATGCCACCTACACCTTCATGGTCACAGCATCAGAGGAGTATGTGGCGCATTTCTATTTCGATGACCTTGTCGGAGAAAACGCCTCGACCTGCCAAATCTTCCCCAACCCGTTCATTTCGTCGTTAAGCATCACAACGGAGAACGCTGCACAAAGCGTCAGCATATACGACCTCAACGGCCGCTTATTGATGCAGCAAAGCATAAACGAGTTACAGTTTGAAATAGACTTGAGCCAACTAACTCATGGAACTTATCTGCTGCAAATCGACTATGGCAACAGCCGAAGCGTGCATCGGATCATGAAAGCCGAATAAAACAGAAATCGCGACGAGGTCATCCCCGCCGCGATTTTTGTTTTCAGATGTCCTGTCGTTTACAGGCGCTCGTTTACCACATCCCAATTGATGATCTGCCACAAGGCATTCAGATGGTCGGGACGACGGTTCTGGTAGTCGATGTAATAGGCATGCTCCCACACATCGAAGGTCAGCAGGGGCCTATAACCGCGCTGCACGGGGTTGCCGGCGTTGGTCTCTTGCGTGATTTGCAGTTTACCGTCTTTGTCGACGGAGAGCCACACCCAGCCCGAGCCGAACAAGGTGGCACCTTTCTTCGTGAATTCTTCCTTGAATTTGTCAAATGAACCAAACTGTTGGTCGATCCACTCGGCAATCACCCCCGTGGGCTTATTGTCAGCCTTCGGCGCACGGAATTGCGTGAAATACAGGTTGTGGTTCAGGATCTGTCCTGCGTTGTTGAATATGCCACCGTCAGCGGTTTTCACGATTTCCTCCAATGGCATCTCCGCATATTTTGTGCCTTCAATGGCAGCATTCAGGTTGTTGACATAGGCTTGCAAGTGCTTGCCATGGTGGAAGCCGAGGGTCTCTTTGCTGATGACGGGCTCCAAAGCATTTGCCTCATAAGGCAATTGAATGAGTTCGTATTTCATAGGTTATGTATTAGTTGTTCGTGGCTGCAAAAATAATAAAAAGTGGGATTCCGAAAAGGAACCCCACATTTTTCATTGGTTCATGTACATCTGGTAAAGCGGAGAGTTGGGCTCCGACTTCAAACGCTTCAGTGCACGGTCGCGGATTTGGCGCGTACGCTCACGCGAAATGTTGAGTTTCATGGCGATCTCTTCCAATGAATACTCACGAGAGGTACCCAAACCGAAGTACATGCAGAGGATGCTACGCTCTTTCTCGTTCAGCATGTCCAACGAGTTACGAATAGCATTGCTGGTCGACTCCTGCTCCACTGCCGTATCGGTCTGCACTTCATCGTCAGCGACATACACATCCAAAAAGTTGGCATCGTCTTCGTCGTCCAATGGCGCGTCGGTCGACACGGTACGCGAGTTGAGGCTCAACAATTGATCTACCTTGTCTTCGGGCATGCCGATGGCATCAGCGACTTCCTTCACGGTAGGACGGCGCTCCAACTTCTGCTCCAGCAAGGCAGTGGCCTTCTTCACCTTGGCCAAGGCACCTACCTGGTTCATGGGCAGACGGATGACGCGAGCTTGTTCGGCAACGGCCTGCAAGATGCTCTGACGGATCCACCACACGGCATACGAGATGAACTTGAAGCCACGGGTCTCATCAAAACGTTGGGCAGCCTTGACCAAGCCAAGGTTACCTTCGTCGATAAGGTCCTGAAGGCTCAATCCCTGGTTCTGATACTGTTTGGCCACTGATACGACGAATCGCAAGTTGGCCCTGACCAATTTATCCAACGCGGCCTGGTCGCCAGCCTTGATGCGCTGCGCCAGTTCGACTTCCTCATCGGTGGTCAGCAGCGACTCCTTCGCAATGTCAGCGAGGTACTTGTCCAAAGTCCCCGCATTGCGGTTGGTGATTTGCTTTGAAATTTTCAGTTGTCTCATTCTTTCGTAATCTTATTATTGTTTAATTGTTTCACATTCAAAATCTTACTCTTCATATCTCTCTCCACATGATTTTTTGCATAATCTGCTCATCGAGGGAGTCTGCAGGGCGCAGCCTCCCCGAATCACAAAACAAATACTATCAAAAACCGTACCGAAGTCTCTGATTTTCAGAAAATTCTTTTGACCTCTTAATAGTAGAATGTCGCGTTCATGCCATTGGGATAGACACCCTCGATCGTAGTGCGGCGCGAACGTTTGTTCTTCAGCGCATTCTCAAGGTCGGTCTTGTCGTTGACAGCAACACCGTTTACCTTGGTGATGACGAAATCGACAGGCACACCCGAGTTCATGAAACGGCCTTGACGAATCTCCACGATTTTCAATCCGTTCCTGATGTTCAGGCGATTCATGTCGCTCTGGTCGACAGGCTGCAGCATCAGTCCGAACTCTGAATTGTAGAAACTGTCGCCTTTCTTGACCACATCCACATTACCGGCTTCGTTGAGCAAGGTCAGGTCATAATGATGGTGGTGGCCACCGCGGTTCACTTCCACATCAATCTTGTCGCCCGGACGGTATTGTCCGACGCTCTCCTTGAGTTGGGTCGTTGAGTTCACCTTCTTACCATTGATAGAGGTGATCACATCACCCGATTTCAGCCCTGCCAATTTGGCAGCGCCACCATCGGTAACCTCTGCGACATACACGCCTTCAATGTTTTCCAGACCCTCCTTATCAGCAAGCTCCTGTGTGAGTTCGGCAATCTGCACGCCGAGATAGCCACGCTGGGTCTCACCATAGAGCAAAAGGTCATCGACCACTTTACGCACGATGTTGGACGGGATGGCGAAAGAATAGCCTTCATAGGAACCCGTATGCGAAGCGATGGCGGCATTGATGCCGACCAATTCGCCCTTCGTGTTCACCAGAGCGCCACCACTATTACCCGGGTTGACGGCGGCATCCGTCTGAATGAACGACTCCACCGAGGTGCCTTCGCCCAAGATGCTCAAGTTACGCGCCTTGGCGCTCACGATACCCGCGGTGACGGTAGAGGTCAGGTTGAAGGGATTACCCACAGCCAACACCCATTCGCCGATACGCACATTGTCAGAATCACCGAAGGTGAGATACTCCAAATCAGAGGCGTTCACCTTGATAAGGGCCAAATCAGTAGTCGGATCGGTACCTATGATGGTAGCGGTCTTCTTCACCTTATTATTAAAGGTGACTTCCACCTCGTCGGCACCCTCCACAACGTGGTTGTTGGTGACGATGTAACCGTCGGGCGTCAGCACCACACCCGAACCATAGGCCACCATGGTGTTGTTGCGAGTCTGTCCTGGATAGCCATAGAGTTGGCCCAGCAAGGCACCGAAGAAGTCCTCATAGGTATTGCTCTGCTTCACCACTTTGGTCATGATATGCACCACTGCGTCGACACTGCGCTCTGCAGCATCAACGAAATCGGGAGTGTTCTCTGTAGGAATGAAAGCCGCGCGTTGCACTTTCGGCTGTTGCACCTGCTCCACTTCCGTGACAGGTTGCTGCTCGGCTTCCGTAAGGTTCTCGGTTTCTTTTGCTTCCTTTTTCTGAATCAAATTACCACAGGATGTCACCATCAGCATGGCGGAGAGCATCATTATCAAACTCACTTTTCTCATCTTATATTAGATTTATGGTTACTTTTCCTTTTTATAGTTTCATTAATGCAGTTTTTCAACCTTTATTGCGCTAAAAAGTGTAATTTTGTCGAAAATTTCTGCGGGCAGAGGTAATCAAATAATATGCCAATGCCCTTTTGACACTGCGATTTTTAAAGACTTTGACAAGATGTTCATAAAGAATGACACGATAACACTGCGGCCTGCCGAGCCTGCCGATGCCGAACAGCTTTTCCTTTGGGAAAACGACCGCGACAACTGGCGTGTGAGTGGCACGCATGCCCCCTATTCGCGTTTTCAGATTGAACAGTTCTTGTTAGGCGACAACGACTTGCAAGCCCAAAGACAACTCCGTCTGATGATCGACTTGACAGAAAACGGCGAGACTATTGGTTGTATCGACATTTTCGACTATGACGCCATCAACCAACGGGCGGGATTAGGCATCCTGATTGACAAGGGACAGCGTCAATTGGGCTATGCCAAAGCCACATTGGCATTATGCATCGATTATCTTTTCAACGACTTGTTGCTGCATCAAGTGTATTGTTCCATTGACGAGACGAACACCGAGAGTCAACACTTGTTCGAAAGCCAAGGCTTTGCGTTATGTGGCAGAAAAAAAGATTGGATCAATACCCCAAAAGGTTATTTGGATGTATTGGAGTATCAACGAATAAACAGGAATTAATATGGTCAAAATAGAGACAAAACTCCCCGATGAGAAGAAATCCCGCAAAGGCGGCAAAAAGAAAGCCAGCAAAAGCACCAAACGAACCGTGATTCTCGTGCTCTTCATCCTTTTGATCTTTACCATTGCATTCGGGTATTGGCTCTACAAAACTGTCATGTCACCTAATGTAAGAACCGCCGACGGAAACGAAGTCGAACTGTTCATCCCAACAGGTTCAGATTACGATCAAGTGAAGCAACTTTTGGCTGAAGCAGGTTGTATCGTCAACGAGAAGAGCTTCAACTGGGTGGCCAAAAAGAAAGACCTCCCCGCCAACATCCATCCTGGACACTATGTGCTCAAAAACGGCATGAACAACAACCAATTGGTCAACATGCTGCGCGGCGGCTTGCAGACACCCGTGAAGGTCACTTTCAACAACATCCGCGATGTCGACCAACTGGCAGGACGCATCGCCAAACAAATCGAGGCCGACTCCACCTCTATCTCACAACGCCTTCACAACCAAGACTATATCGGTCAGCTGGGCTTCAACAGCCGTACCATCCCTGCCCTCTTCTTGCCCGACACTTACGAGTTCTATTGGAACACCGACGCGGAAGGCTTCGTCAACCGCATGTTCCAGGAATACAACAAGTTTTGGAACGAGGAACGCAAACAACAAGCGCAAGCCAAAGGGCTCACTCCCATCCAAGTCAGCACGTTGGCCTCTATCGTCAACAAGGAAACCAACATGAGCGACGAGATGCCAAGGGTGGCGGGCGTCTACCTCAACAGACTGAAAAACAATTGGTTGCTACAAGCCGACCCCACCCTCATCTTCGCATGGAATGACTACACCATCAAGCGGGTGCTTGACCGCCACAAGGAAATCGAGTCTCCCTATAACACCTATAAATATGCCGGTCTGCCGCCTGGACCCATCTGCATCCCTTCCATCACGGCAGTGAAATCCGTCCTCAACGCCGAAGACCACCATTATTTCTTCTTCTGCGCCAAGGAGGACTTCTCCGGCTACCACAACTTCGCCAAAACGCTTAGCGAGCATAACCACAATGCCACGCGATACCAGCAGGCCTTAAACCAAAGAGGAATAAAATAGATGCCTCTGGCTATTGGCTTCTGGCCTTTGGCAGCCTCCTTATCAGGAGGGAAGTCCCTCCCTTTGCATGGAGCTGCCAGTAGCCAGTAGCCAAGATCCAGCAGAAACTGAACAACTAAACAAATGAACAACTGACAAACATGAAAGCCTTCAAAGCATACGACATCCGCGGCGAATGGGGTCCCGACCTCAACGAAGACATCGCCTACCGCATCGGCTACTTCCTGCCTGATGTACTCGACACCGACACCTATCTCGTGGGACGCGACATGCGCCTCTCCTCACCGACCCTCTTCGACGCCCTCACCCGTGGCCTCACCGACCGTGGCAAGAATGTCGACTTCATCGGCCTTTCCACTACGCCCTTGGTCTATTGGACAACGGCTAAATATGGCTATGGCGCCTCCATACAAATCACGGCATCGCACAATCCCAAGCACCACAACGGCCTCAAAATATCGGCAAAGAACGCCCTTCCCGTAGGCTACGACACTGGCTTGAATCGCCTTGAGGCATTAGTGGAAAGCGACAAAGCCACCACACCTTGCGAGACGAAAGGGGTCATCCGAGAGAAGAATGTCTATGCCGACTACCTCGCCTTCCAGAAACAGTTTGTAGGGCAGCACGACAACCTCAACATCGCAGTGGACTGCAGCAACGGCATGTCGTCCATTTTCGTCCACGAGCTCATCGGCAAGGCGCATTACATCAACGACACCTTGGACGGCAATTTCCCCAACCACGAGCCCAACCCCTTGGAAGCCCATGCGCAAGAGCAAATCAAGGCTTTGGTGAAGAAAGAAAAATGCGATATCGGTCTCCTCTTCGATGGCGACGCCGACCGCATCACCTTCATCGATGAGAAAGGCCGTTTCATCAGCCCTGACCTCATTATAGCCTTTTTGGGCGACTATTTCATCGGCGAGCAACAACAAAAAGGCATTGTTTTGCAGGACATCCGTAGCTCGCGTGCCATCCAGGAATACCTCGACCGCTATCAGGCCAAGGTGGAGACTTGGCGTGTGGGTCGTGCCTACGCCGCCTTGAAACTCCGTGAGTTGGACGGCTGCTACGGCGGCGAATTGGCTGGCCATTACTATTTCCGCGACTTCTACTACTCAGACTCCGCCTTATTGGCTGCCTCCATCGTGCTGCGTCTCTTGGCCGAGCGCAAAAAAGAAGGCAAGACCATGAGTCAGATCATCGACGAGATTACGCCTTATTCCAATTCTGGCGAGATCAATTTCAAGATTGAGCGCAAGCAAGAAGCCATGGATGCCGTCAAAGACCACTTCATGCAAATCGAGAAGCCAGAGCGCTTCTTGGACTTCGACGGCTATCGCCTCGACTACCCTGACTGGTGGCTCAACATCAGGCCTTCCAACACCGAGCCTTACCTCCGCTTCCTTTGTGAAGCCAAGAGCGAGGGAAAACTGAACGACATCACCGAAACCGTTAAGCGTATCGTGCAAGAACACAGTTAACACGGACTGTCATTCCAATTATTTGCCTATCTTTGCAAAAATTTGAACAATGAAGAAACTGATTCCTTTCCTTTTCGCATGGATGCTGATCCTGATGGCCTCCTGTGAGAACCCCAACAGATCGCGCGCCTTCATGGACGAAGGTTCCAAACAATTGCTTCGGTACAGCAATTTCGACGAAGCCGAAAAGCTGCTCACCAAAGCCATCAGATACGACAAGCACAACTACGAAGCCTATTATTACCGTGGCTGCACGCGCATCAATGCCAAACAATACAGCGACGCCATCGCAGACCTCGAAAAAGCCGTTGAGCTGAAGCCCGACTATGCCGATGCCTATTTCAACCTAGGTAAGACCTACTACCTCATGAACGATGAGGACAAGGCCTGCGAATACTACAAGCTGGCCGACCAATATGGCCGTCCCAACTTGGAAGACTATCTGAAAAGGTGTAATTAGGATATTAGTAGACAAACTCGCCGAAAGTCTCTTCAAGGATGACATCTCCATCCTCGTTATAGGTCTTCCATGTCCCTGACTTTTGTCCCTTGGCGTATTGCCCTTCTTCCTTCAAGGCCGTACTGGGATAATAGCTCTTGGTAGGGCCGTCCAACACACCGTTATGGTATTGGCATTCCATAATGAGCACCCCCATATCGGAGTATTTCTTGCATGGGCCTTCAGGCTGGCCTTCCACATATTGCATCTCCTCGGCCAAGACCCCATTATTAGGATTATAGAGTTTTGACGAACCGTGCACTTTGCCCTCTTTGTTGTCCTCCACCAAACGGAGTTGACCAGAGTTGGCGTCATAATACTTCCACTCGCCATCCTTCTTCTGGTTGAGGTAATAGCCCGTGGCGATGACTCTGCCATTCGGGGCATAAGTCTTGTTCAAGGCCTTCTCGCCCGATTTGTCGAACTCGTTGGTGGCCTTCAAATTGCCCTGCTCATCGTAATAACGGAAAGTGCCTTTGCACTTGTCGTTCTTGAACTGGCCCTCATAACGCAGTTGCCCGCTGGGATAAAAATCGCGCCAAGGACCCTGACGGCGGCCTTTGGAATCGGTCTGGTTGAAATCTTGGGCCATGACAGTAATCGCAAACAACAGAGTGGCAAGAAGTAAGCAATATCTTTTCATCTTTATTTCGGTTTTGACGATGCAAATTTAAGGAAATAACTTATTTTTGCGCCAATTATTGTATGGCAGAATATTCATCCATATTGTTGGAAAACGCGGTAGAGTCGCTTTCAAAGCTGCCGGGCGTCGGCAAAAAGACCGCCTTACGCTTGGCCTTGCACCTGCTCAACGAAGATGCGCTTGAGACCGAGCAGCTAGCCGACTCGTTGCTGAAGATGAAGCACAACATCATGCTTTGCGAGCGGTGCTACAACATCAGCGACACCAAGGTGTGTTCCATCTGTTCCAATCCGCGTCGCGATGAGAACACGCTATGCGTGGTGGCCGACATGCGCGATGTGCTGGCCATCGAGCGGACCGCGTCATACAACGGCCTCTACCATGTGCTCGGTGGCGTCATCAGCCCCATCGAGGGCATCTCTCCCAACGATTTGAAGATTGCGCAACTGGTTCAGCGTACCCAAAAAGAAGACATCAAGGAAATCATCTTGGCCCTGCCTGCCACCATCGAGGGCGACACGACCAATTTCTTCATCTTCAGGCAACTGAATGATTTTAAAGGAAAAATCTCTGTGATTTCGAAAGGCATTGCCGTCGGCGATGCCTTGGAATATGTGGACGAGGTCACCTTGGGGCGGTCGATACAGAACAGGATCCCGTTCAACCAGAAATGACAAAAAACCTTGCGGACGCATGCGATGCGTCCCTACAGGGTTTCTTCAAACAAATCCAATTGGTTTTCGGTAAGATACAACTCTTGCGGCACTTCATATTCATAGGCCGTAATGAAACGCGCAATGTTCTTCTTGATCAATTTGATGGGCGTCGTCTTGCGGGCCTTACAATAGTTGCGCAACGAGCGATACTGGCCTTTCGACAGCTTAAAGGTGATCGCATGATACTGGTAGTTGCGACGCTTCCGTTTCTTGTTCTGTCCCATAACACCTTGATTTGATGGCACGAAATAACGAAAATAATTCGGAAAAAGCAAATTATCGCTTTTTTTTCTACTTTTGCCCACCCATTAAGCGAAAACGATATGAACATCACTGTCATCGGAGAGTCCAACATCGACATCGCCGTGAAGCCGCAAGGCGCGACGAGACAAGGAGGCTGCACGCCTGCCGACATCGCCTTTTACCATGGAGGTGTGGCTCGCAACATCGCCCACAACCTCAAGCTTTTGGGGCATGAAGTGCAACTGGCCACCGTGTTTGGCGACGACCGCTTGGGCCAATCCATGATGGAGGAATGCGAGCAATTAGGCATCGGCCTGGCACTCTCTACGCAATACGAAGATGCCAAGAGCCCGCTCTTCTTGAGCATCAACGACGAAATAGGCAACATGCAGTCGGCCATGTCCGACATTGAACTCAACAGTTACTTGAACCTCGACTGGCTCATGGCCCGCATCGACGCCATCAACCGTTCCGACATGGTGGTCGCCGACACCCTATTGAGCACCGACGCCCTTGCCTTTCTTCTCGACCATTGCCTGGTGCCGCTTTACATCGACGCAGTATCGCCCAACCGCGCCATGATGCTTTCCGAAGCCATGAGAAAGTCATGGAAGAAGTCGTTTTACGCCTTGAAATGCAACCTCGCCGAGGCCCAAGCCTTGACAGGGCTTGCCCAGCCTGAAGAAGCGGCCAGGTCATTAGTGGCAAGTGGCATAAAAGAGGTCTATCTCTCCATGGGTGAAGACGGTGTGGCCTTCTGCTCGCAAAAGGAATACCGTCATTTTCCCGCCATTGAAGCCGAGGCCGTCAATGTGACCGGCTCCGGCGACGCTTTCTTTGCGGGTATCATCCACGCCCATGCCATAGGTATTAGCGGAATGGCATCCGTTGGCTATGGCCTGAAAGCTGCCTGCCATAATGTAAAAAGCGAAGCGCCAGTCAACCCGACGCTTCGCCTTTCAGTATTCGAATAAGCTCTTTTAGAAGCTAAAGCCGATGCGACCCAATACCATGATGGGCTGGACGGAACCGAAGGTGCGGTAAGTGTTATCCGTATTCGATACATTGTTGTTGATCGTGGTGGTCCTCACCGTCTCATCTCCCTTCACTTCAGCCTTGCCCAGGTTGTAGAAACTGCAACCAATGCGAAGGTTTCTGGCAATTTCGAAGCCCAAACCAGCCTGGAAAGCGAAAGTAAAGGCGTTGTCATACTTTTGAGTGGTCTTCACGCTCGATTCAACTCCAAGAATGTTCAGCGTGCCAACGCTTTCCATCTGGGTAATGAAACGCATATTGCCGCCAGCGCCAGCCTCGACATAGACGCCCAATTGGGGGTTGATGTTGTACATATAGTTCACACCCAACATGGCCGGCACATTGATGAACTTGGGCGTGGCATTGTATGAAAAACTACCGTTAACATACTGTCCACCCCATTGACCATTACGATATTCGGCCTTCAGGTCTGAATTCGGGCCATTATAAAAGCCATCTAGAGAGAGCATCACACCCAGACCTTTGACGCCCACGTTGAAGTACCATTTGAGGCCAGCGTTGAAGCCAATGGCAGCACCCGCTTGGGTGGCATCAACCGTCTTCAGGGCAAATTCATTGACGCCATTGTATTTGGCAAAGTCGTTCACGGGGAAAGAAGCTCCCAAAAACATGGCACCACGAGTCTGGGCCATAGCCTGGCCACCGATAACCATCAGGGCGACCAAAGCGAAAAGTCTTACTAATTTCTTCATTTTACTATAATTTAAAGTTCAATTATTCGTTTAAAATAAAACGCGGCAAAATTACAAATATTTTGTACTTTTGCGTTTCAAATCCGACAAAAATGTTTCAGAAAATCAAACATTTCAAAGAATTACATCCTTTTACTACACTGATGCTGATTGCCATCGCGGTTCGCATCATTGTGGTCATCTTCGTACCCGGTTTCGGATCCCACCGCGAATTGCAGCATCCCTCCTTGTTCATCGGCTTCTTGGACAAGATGAAGAGTTGGCTCGGCATCGGAGAAACACAAGGCATGATGCTCCTCAGCCGTTCGCTTTATGCCTTGGTATCGCTCTTCACGGTGTCCATCATCTACCGCATCTGCGACTTGACGGTCGGCAAACAAAACGCATGGCTTTTGGCGCTTATACCAGTTTTCAGTATCATCATGCCGTCTTTTGGTATCATCGAGAATGCCAGCGCCTTCTTGGGCTTGCCTTTGCTACTTTATGGCGCCAATGTGATTCTGCGGCAGGAAGTGTTACTCCAAAACAACCTCAACGACAATGTCCACCGCACTTCATTTCTCATCGCCGGCCTTGTGCTCGGATTGAGCATTTGTTTCTGGTATGAGAGCCTCTTTGTCGCCATCAGCATTCTCTTGATTCTCTGCATAAAACGGCGTTTCAAAGGCATGCTGATGACCTTGATCGGAATGGTGGTTTCCATAGCATTCGTATGGCTTCTTTTGTTGCTCCTTAATGTCGACCCGCTGAAATACATCGTGTTATGACCCAAGAAGAAGCCCGTCTGCGCATCGCCGCCTTAAGCGAAGAGTTAGAACAACACAACTATAATTATTACATCCTCGCCAAGCCGACCATCAGCGACTATGAGTTCGACATGAAACTCGAGGAACTGGCGCGTTTGGAAAAGGAGTTTCCCGAATACCTCTCCCCGACCTCTCCCACCCAGCGTGTGGGCGGTGGCATCACGAAAGAGTTTCAAAGCGTCAAGCACCGCTATCCCATGCTGTCGCTGGCCAACAGCTATAGCCGCGAGGAGATTGCCGACTTCATCAGCCGCATCAAAAAGACCATCGATGAGGAAGTGGAGTTCTGCTGCGAGTTGAAATTCGACGGGCTTTCCATCAGCTTGCAATATGAAAACGGTGTGCTCGTCCGTGCCGTGACCCGTGGCGACGGTGCCCAAGGCGACGATGTGACCACCAATGTGCGCACCATCCGCACCGTGCCGCTGAAACTGCATGGCGATTTCCCGCCGTTCTTTGAGATGCGCGGCGAAATCGTGATGCCATTCGAGAGTTTCAACCGGCTCAACGAAGCCCGCGCCGAGGCTGGCGACGACCTCTTTGCCAACCCGCGCAACGCCGCAGCCGGAACGCTGAAGCTGCAAGACTCCAAAGAAGTGGCGCGACGCCGCCTCGACAACTACTGCTATTATATGATGATGGACGGGCTTGAAGACCGTTATCAGACCCACTACCAAAGCCTGCAAGCCGCCCGCAAGTGGGGTTTCAACATCTCCAATTTCATGGCACTTTGCAAGACCATCGACGAGATCTTCGAGTTCATTGACTATTGGGATGTGAAACGCCATGAGCTGCCCTTTGCTATCGACGGCATCGTGCTGAAAGTCAATAGTTACGCCCAGCAGCAAGCCTTGGGTTTCACAGCCAAGTCGCCGAAATGGGCCATTGCCTACAAGTTCAAGGCCGAGGAGGTGGAGACTGAGTTGCAAAGCGTCGACTTCCAAGTGGGACGCCATGGCACCATCACGCCGGTGGCCAACCTCGCACCCGTGCAATTGGCTGGCACCACCGTAAAGCGTGCTACTTTAAATAACGAGGACTTCATCCACCAATTTGATTTGCATTATGGCGACACCGTCACTGTGGTGAAAGGCGGTGAGATCATCCCGAAAATCATTGGCGTCAACCTCGACAAACGGCAAGCAGGCGCTCAACCTGTGGAGTTTGTCAAGACATGCCCGATATGCGGTAGCCAGCTTGTCCAGAACGAAGGCGAAGCGGCATGGTACTGTCCCAACAGTTCGGGGTGCTCGCCACAAATCCGAGGCCGCATCGAGCATTTCATCGGACGCAAGGCCATGAACATCGAGAGCCTTGGAGAAGGCAAGGTGGAGCTACTCTATGAGGAAGGTCTTGTCCGTAATGTCGCCGATTTGTATGACCTCACTTACGACAAACTCTTTGGCCTAGAGAAGGTGATCACCATTGAGGATGAGTTTAGTCTGATGCCTGTGGCCACACGCAAAGTCAGCTTCAAGGAAAAGACAGCCCAAAACATCCTGGACGCCCTCGAGAAATCGAAGTCTGTGCCTTTTGAACGCGTGTTATTTGCCTTGGGCATCAAGTTCGTGGGAGAATCGGTAGCCAAAGTGTTGGCCAAAGCCCTGCACGACATCGACCATATCATCGGTGCCAGCGTCGAGGAGATGACCGAGATCAATGAGATTGGTGAAAAGATTGCCCTTTCAGTACGGAATTACTTTGACGATACGCGCAACCTCGACATCGTCAACCGCCTGAAACAAGCCGGCTTGCAATTTGCTATGGCGGAGCAAGCCGTCTCCGACAAGGAGCATGTACTGGCAGGCAAGTCGTTCGTGGTGAGCGGCGTGTTTGAGCATTACTCCCGCGACGGCATCAAAGAAACCATCGAGGCTTACGGTGGCAAAAATGTGGGCAGCATCTCCGGCAAGACCGACTATGTGTTGGCGGGCGACAAGATGGGGCCAGAAAAACGCAAGAAAGCCGAATCATTAGGCATCCCCATCATCACCGAAGCTGAATTTGAGGCGATGATAGGTGTTTCGCGTACACCAGAAGAAAATGGATTGTTGTTTTAATAAAAATGTTACTTTTGCAGCACAATTAATCAGGCCCTTGAGTTTGTCGAAGGGCCGCTCAATTTTGAGTTTTAAATCTTTAAATCTTAAATACTTACAATAATGAGAATAGAGAAAATCATCGCTCGCGAAATCTTGGATTCTCGCGGCAACCCCACGGTGGAAGTGGATGTGACATTGGAATGCGGCGTCATGGGTCGCGCCTCGGTACCTTCGGGCGCCTCGACCGGCGAACACGAAGCCCTCGAACTGCGTGACGGCGACAAGAAGCGTTACGGCGGCAAAGGCACACTGAAAGCCGTTGAGAATGTCAATACGATTATTGCTCCCGAGATCCTGGGCATGTCGGCTCTCGACCAGCGCGCCATCGACCACAAGATGCTGGCTTTGGATGGCACCAAGACCAAGTCGAAACTCGGCGCCAACGCCATCCTCGGCGTCTCATTGGCCGTGGCTAAAGCAGCCGCCAACTACCTTGACATCCCGCTCTACCGTTACATCGGTGGCACCAACACCTACACCCTGCCTGTCCCGATGATGAACATCATCAACGGTGGTTCGCACAGCGATGCCCCCATCGCCTTCCAGGAGTTCATGATCCGTCCCGTGGGCGCTCCTTGCTTCCGCGAGGGTCTGCGCATGGGTGCCGAAGTGTTCCACACCCTGGCCAAGCTGTTGAAGAAGCGTGGCCTCTCCACCGCCGTCGGTGATGAAGGTGGCTTTGCCCCCGCCCTCAACGACACCGAAGACGCCCTCACCATCATCTGCGACGCCATCAAGGAAGCTGGCTACGAGCCTGGCAAGGATGTGAGAATCGCCTTGGACTGCGCTGCCTCGGAATTCGCCTACAATGTCGACGGCAAGTGGTACTACGACTATCGTGAACTCAAGAACGGCACGAAGAAAGACCCCAACGGCAAGCGCTTCAGCTCCGACGAGCAGGTTGACTTCCTTGAGGAACTCATCAACAAGTACCCCATCGACTCCATCGAGGACGGCATGGGCGAAGAAGACTGGGACGGCTGGAAGAAACTCACCGACCGCATCGGCGACCGCTGCCAGCTCGTCGGCGACGACCTCTTCGTCACCAATGTCGACTTCCTCTCGAAAGGCATCCAACAGGGTTGCGCCAACTCCATCTTGATTAAGGTGAACCAAATCGGCTCGTTGAGCGAGACCTTGGACGCCATCGACATGGCCCACCGTCACGGCTACACCACCGTCACAAGCCACCGTTCGGGCGAGACCGAGGACGCCACCATCGCCGACATCGCCGTGGCCACCAACAGCGGCCAAATCAAGACCGGTTCGTTGAGCCGCTCCGACCGCATGGCCAAGTACAACCAGTTGCTCCGCATTGAGGAAGAGCTGGGCGACCTCGCCGTGTATGGCTACAAGAAACTCAAGTAATCTTCGGATTACGATTTGCTGAAACCAAAAAAGCCTGCCCAAACGGACAGGCTTTTTTCATGCAATTAACCAAACACAGCCTTCAGCCGCCTCATCGCCTCCTCCACTGTCGTCCTCGGACAGGCCAAGTTAATGCGGAAGAAGCCGCTACCTGCCTCACCGAAGTCCTTGCCTCGGTTAAAGCCCAGTTGCGCCTCTTGCGTCATCTTTTGCCACAGCTCTTCTTCAGAAAGGCCATAGCCGTTGAAGTCAAGCCACATCATATAGGTGGCCTGCGGCTTGTGGAATTTCACCTTGGGCAGGTTGGCGGTCAGGAAACCGGAAACATAGTCGATGTTGCCCTGTACATAATCAAGGAGTTGACCAAGCCACTCATCGCCATAGGTCATGGCAGCTTGCGTGGAGACCTTGCCGAAGATATTGCCGAGATGTGCCTCCATATCTTCGACATAGGCAACATATGTCTTTCGCAGGTTCTCATTGGGGATGATGGCCGTGGAGGTGGCCAATCCAGCCAAATTGAAAGTTTTGGATGCTGCGTGGAAAGTGATGCAATTCATGGCATACTGATGGCCCAAAGTGGCAAAAGGCGTGTGCTTGTAGCCAGGCAGCACCAAGTCGCAGTGGATTTCATCGGAGATCACCAGCACATGGTTTTTCAGGCAAATCTCGCCCAACAGCAGCAGCTCATTACGGGTCCAACAACGCCCCACAGGGTTGTGGGGATTGCAGAGAATCAGCATCTTGGCTGTCTTGGCTTGCTCTGCCAGTTGGTCGAAGTTGATTTCGTAGCCATCGCCGCGATCCACCAAAGTATTATAGACCAGTTTCCTGCCATGGCTCGAAACGGCATGATGGAAAGGCGGATAGACGGGCGGCTGGATGATAATCTCGTCGCCAGGCTGCGTGAAAGCCATCACGGCCATCGTGAAGCCACACACCACGCCGGGGGTAAATGACATCCATTCCGTTGGCACTTCCCATTGATGGCGCCGTTTCAGCCATCCAGCGATGGACTGGAAATAGGGTTCGTCCTTGAAATGATAGCCGTAGACGGGATGTTCGGCCCGTTCGATGACTGCCTTGCGAACGAAGTCGGGCGTCTCAAAGTCCATATCGGCCACCCACATGGGCAGCACATCAGGATTGCCAAATACCTGTTTTCTTAAATCATACTTAACGCAGTTGGTATCAGCGCGGTTGATAATCTTGTCGAAATCGTATTTCATTGTCATTGGGTTTGATGCTGCAAAATTGCGAAAAAATTTGCGGTTTTTGCCGTGTCTATGGAAAAAAGATGTACTTTTGCGGCGTCAATCAAAGACAAGAGTTCTTTTCTTTTTGGGGGAGTCGCATAGTGGCAATTGCAACAGACTGTAAATCTGTCCGGGTATCCGTTCGGTGGTTCGAGTCCACCCTCCCCCACACCAAGGCGAAGTATTACGCTTCGCCTTTTTTCGTGCCGTTTGCCCTATTACTCACATTTTTCAAAAAAAACAGTAGTTTTTATTGCTGCATTAAATTTATTGTATATCTTTGCACTATAAATACCATCATTATGAAGATTTTTGTCGCCAAATTAGCCTTTAAGACCACTTCCGAAGACCTAAGGGCCTTGTTCGAACAATTCGGCACCGTGGAGTCGTGCAAAGTCATCATGGACCATGAGACGGGTCGTTCGAAATGTTACGGATTTGTTGAAATGCCCAACGACGACGAGGCCTACAAAGCCATTGTGGAGACCGACGAAACCGTTTTCATGGGCAACGAGCTGCAAGTCAAGAAGTCACGCCCGCAAGCGGCCGCCACGCCAAAACCCGAGAAACCCGCCAAGCCGAAGCGCCCGCATCACCCGTATGTGCCGCCAGTACAAGAAGAATAAGGCGACATTTGTATTTTTTTAGCCAAAGAAGATACGCGTTTCGAAAAAAAGCCGTATCTTTGCAGCCGCAAATCGCAAGATTGGCTTGCGCCGAATCAGAAATTTCAGCGTGCTAAAAGATGGTCTGGTAGCTCAGCTGGATAGAGCAACAGCCTTCTAAGCTGTGGGTCTTGGGTTCGAATCCCAACCGGATCACCATTTGGAAAGGACTTCATCGAAGTCCTTTTTTCTTTTCCCCATCACATGAAAAATTTCCGTATTTTTGCAGCCAAATTACCCCATCATGATTCAAGCGACAGGCATCCATAAATCCTACGGCAGCCTTGAGGTGCTCAAAGGGATCGACATCCACATCGCCAAGCGCGAGATTGTGAGCATCGTCGGTGCCTCCGGCGCAGGCAAGTCCACCCTACTCCACATCATCGGGACCTTGGACAAGGCCGACCGCGGACAACTCATTATCGACGGCACCGAAGTCGGCAAGCTGAACGACACCCAACTGGCTGCCTTCCGCAACCAAAAGATTGGTTTTGTGTTCCAATTCCACCACCTGTTGCCTGAATTTACGGCGCTTGAGAATGTTTGCATCCCCGCCTACATCGGCGGCATGGGCAAGAAAGAGGCCACGGAGAAAGCCCTTAAACTCCTCGATTACCTGAACCTTATCGAGCGGAAAGACCATAAGCCCTCGCAACTGTCGGGCGGCGAACAACAACGCGTGGCAGTGGCCCGTGCCCTGATCAACGACCCCGCCGTGGTGCTGGCCGACGAGCCTTCAGGCAACCTCGACTCAAAATCAGCCGAAGAGCTGCACAAACTCTTCTTCCGCCTTCGCGACGAGATGAACCAAACCTTCGTTATCGTCACCCACAACCCCACATTGGCCCAGATGTCGGATCGCACCATCACCATCAAGGACGGAAGGATTTGACCTATGAGAACTGGAAGAGACACACTAACGCTTATGTCGTCATGGCGGAGGGACCGTCATTCCGCGAAAGCGGAACGCCATCTCCCAAGCACAAAGACGACACTCTTTGCTCGGGAGATCGCGGATCAAGTCCGCGATGACGGTTAAAAGTGATTATTCCTGCCGTTCCAACAATAAAAGAAACAACCTGTCGTTAACAATCAATAAATCTTTTGATAAAGAATGAGAAAACACTTAATATTCTCCTTGTTGTTTGGCGCTGCACTCGTAATGAGCGCTAACTTTGTCCAAGCCCAAAATGCCGAATCTTACGAGTCGTTGATGAAGAAAGGCAACGAGAAATACAACGCCAAGGACTTCATCAGTGCCAAGACCTACTACGAGATGGCATTGAAGCAAAAGGCCAACGACCCCACCGCCAAGCAAAAGCTGACCGAGACCGTGAAGAAAATCCAGGAAGACGGTGCCCGTCAGGAAGTGTTCTATGCCCATTTGGATGCCGGCGACCAATATTATGGCCAACAAAAATATGAAGAGGCTTTGTCGGAATATGAAGCCGCATTGAAGGTCTTCCCCGAGGACAAATATGTGGGCGGCCAAGCCGAAGCGGTTCGTGCCATCTTAAAGGAACGCCAAGACAAACAAGACGCCTACGACACCGCCATGAGTCTGGGCGAGAGCCTCTTGGCCGAGGACAATTTCGACGCCGCCATCATGCAGTTTGAGACGGCCAGCCAGATCTTCCCCAACGACAAACTGCCCAAAGAGAAAACGGCTGAAGCCAAACAGAAGAAACAACTCTATAACGAGAAGGTCTCCCGTTTCGACAAGCTTGTCGAGGAGGCACGACAACTTGGTCTGCGCAAGAACTACGACGCCGCCATCGGCAAACTCGACCAAGCCTTGGAGCTCTTCCCCAATGACCTCGATGCCAATGCCAAACGCAATGAATACCAAAGCGCCAAGGGCATTGCCGACCAATACAATGGCATCATCGCTGTAGCCGACCAACTCTATGAGAACAAGGCCTACAAAGAAGCCAAGGCGCAATACCAAAGTGCACTGGCCGTGGTGAAAGGCGATGCCTATGCCACCGACATGATCGCCCGTCTTGACCCACTCATCGCCCAACAGGATGCCGAAGAGGCCGCCCGAATTGCCGCCGAGCAAGAAGCTGCTCGTCTGGCTGCTGAAGCCGAAGCCGCGCGTATCGCTGCCGAGCAAGAGGCGGCGCGTCTTGCCGCTGAAGCCGAAGCTGCAAGGTTAGCGGCCGAGGCCGAAGCCGCACGCATCGCTGCCGAGCAAGAGGCTGCGAGAATTGCCGCCGAGCAGGAAGCCGCCCGTCTGGCAGCAGAAGAGGCAGCGCGTATCGCTGCTGAAGAAGAAGCCGCTCGATTGGCCGCCGAAGCCGAGGCAGCGCGCATCGCCGCCGAAGAGGAAGCCGCCCGTCAGGCAGCCCTCGCCGCCGCTGAAGCCGAACGCCAAGCAACCATCAAGGGCATGCTCGATGCCGCTGACGCCTTGTTCGACCAACAGGAATATGCCAACGCCAAGGTCAAATACCAAGAGGTCGTGACCTTCGACGCCGGCAACGCCATAGCCACGGCCAAGATCCAGGAAATCGACGGCATCTTTGCGCAGATGGCAGCCGAACTGGAAGCCAACTACAACAAGGCCATGAGCGCCGGCAACAGCGCCTTGACCGCAGAAAACTTCGCCGAGGCTATAACACAGTATCAGACCGCTTTGGCCTACAAGCCTGAAGACCCCACTGCCACAGCACAATTGGCCATTGCCGAGAAGTCGGAGAGAGACCGTATCGCTGCCTTGCGCAGCCAATACGAGAAGTTCGTCAAGGAAGGCGACGCCAACTTCAAGACCAACACCTTCGACAAGGCCATCGAGGCTTACACCAAAGCCGAGGAACTTGGGCTGGAGACCTACCCCACCGAGATGATTGCCCGCATCAGCGAAATCATCGAGCAGAACAAACTTTATGAGCTGAACAGCGAGCCTTTGCTGTTGGCTGCCGGACAGGCCCAGCGTTTCGACTTCAACAAGATTGAGGTGGCCGTGCGCCGCTCCAACTACATCATCATCAAGGTACGTAACCCGCATCCCGAGAAGACCTTCCCCATGATCGTCTCCTTCGGCGGTGCAGGCGGCAAGAACGGCGGCTTCGTGCTGCCCATCGCGGCCACCGAAGAGGAAAAGACCTTCATCTTCCGCATCGGATCACAATACAAATGGTTCAGCGAAGACAACACATGGATCGAGATCATCTCCGAGAACAACGAAGTCGAGATTGGAAAACTGGAGGTCTCCCGAAGCAATTAAGGCTGTCCCTGTTCCAAACGCCTTAAAGTCTTCTCTTCATAAGCCATCTCATGCTTCAGATTCTCCAATTGCACTTGTTGGAACATCAACCGATCCTTGAGTTCGCTGATGAGTTCTGCCTCGGCCTCTTGTCGTGTGGCGAACACCTCTGATGCTTCTATCACGATGCCATTGTCCAAGGTAAGTACATCGTACGGAATGTAGACACCGCGGTCAGCAGGAGTGTATTCCCTAATCTTATTGTCAATATGAAGGGTTTCATTGCCATTACGAGGGCAAATTGGAATGTTTAAATAGCTTTTTCGTTCCTCCACTTGAACGACTTTTGCCTTCCTAATGGCATATCTTGACTCTGGCGAGCGATAATAGACCGTGTCGCCTACATTGAAAAGGCCCCTATTGAAATGAAAAGAATGATTAACCATAACCTAACAAACAATTGCATTTAGGCAGCAAGAGCCTTCGGCTCTTGCTGCTTGACTTTGGTGAGATGGTTGGTTTTGAGGAAATGTTGGATGAATTTTTCTGATTCAGAGTAAGTTAATCCAGAGATGGTGATTGTGTAAGTTCCATTTTCCTGGGTGATGGAGTGTTGGATTTTGTTTTTCTTTGCAAAATGACGGATTTGGTCAAGTTGTTTTTCGGAGTTGGTTTTGATGATGGTGTTCATATTACTGCTGTTTTTTATGGATTACAACATAATATAGACCCGTCAATCCGAAATATCAATCACCAACGATAATTTTTTTTCAAAATAAATCCCTTTTAGACTTCCTAGATCGCCTCAAAGATGCAACAAGGACCGTAAAAAAGCCGAACGCAGCCTTGCTCCGTTCGGCTTTTTCCCATTCACATATAAGAGAATAATCTACTGCACCTCGGCCGGAACAGGAATCTCTATCGGCTCTTTCACCAAGGTGACTGAATAGACGCTGTCGACCACGTACTTACTCATGCCACGCCATGGCAAGGCGCCCAGATACTCCTTGTAATGCAACTCTACGAACTTGCCCGCGCACCGTTCCAGTTGCTTCGCCACACCTTCATCCTTTACCGAGAAGTTGAACTCGTTAGACTGGATGGTGGCGTTGCTGTTTTTAGAGTTGTAGCCCGCTTGTATGAGACGTCCCTCATAGGTCTTGAAGACATAGCCTTTGTAGACAAAAAGATTCAATTCGCCTGCCTTCACGCCGCTGCCGAAAACGAAGTAAAACTTGAAAAAGACAAAACACGCGGCTGCCAATACCAGGATCATTCCCAAAACGGCAAAGATTCTGCAGCCCAGTTTCTTTCTTTGGGGTTGCTTGATTCCCTCTAATTGTTCTTCCATGACTATTGCTCTTTTTTCTGTTTCTTCTGATAAAAATCACAAATTCCAGTAATCCCACATTCTGTGCATTTCGGTTTACGAGCCATGCAGACATAGCGCCCATGTAAGATAAGCCAATGGTGCGCCTTCGCAATCACATGCTGGGGCAGATGTGCCACCAAGGTCTTTTCCGTCTCCAACACAGTCTTCGAGTTTTTGGTCAGGCCGATGCGGTTCGAGACACGGAACACATGTGTGTCGACCGGCATGGCGGGTTGGTCGAAGGCCACTGCCATCATCACATTGGCGGTCTTGCGGCCCACACCAGGCAGTTTCTGCAAGTCTTCTAGATTGTTAGGCACAACACCATTGAAGTCGCGTACCAAGGTCTGCGCCATACCCAACAGGTTTTTGGCCTTGTTATTGGGGTATGAGATGCTTTTTATATAGGTGTAAATCTCTTCTACCGTAGATTCCGCCATATCCTTGGCCGTAGGAAAACGCTGGAACAGGGCCGGTGTCGTCATATTGACGCGTTTGTCGGTACACTGCGCCGAGAGGATGACCGCCACCAACAACTGATACGGATCTTTATACTTCAGCTCCGTTTCAGCCACTGGCAAATGCTGTGAGAAATAATCTACAAAAGCGTCATATTTCTGCTGAACCTTATTGTTTCTCATGAAGGTATTATTATGCACGCAGAATTCGCAGAAATGCGTGAGATACTCAAATGATGTCTCCTTGTTCGTCAACAAGCACGCCCCAGCTCACAGCCGTCATCTTGTCGTCCTCAAAGAAGAAATCCATCAGGGCATCTTCAAAAGTGACGCGAAGCTCTCCGTCTTCTGTCTCTTCCTCCAATTCCTTGAACCCGTTGTCTTTCATAAGCTTGACGACCTCGTCTTTCTTGAGTTCGAGCACTTTCTTGCCGTACAGCGTCGCTGCCTCGTTTTCTGTCTCGAAGCAGGCCACCACCGACTTGGTGACACCCTCAAAATAGATGTTTGTCTGGATGGCGTCGTATTCATAATAGATGGAACGGTTGCCCGTCTCTTCCATATCGCTCAACTCCTCATAAAAGTCGGGCATATTCAGCAACTTGACGGTATCGTCAAGCGTCATTCCGAAAGGTATCTCGCCGTAGCCTTTCAGCGGCATAATGGTAAAGTCTTTCATAGCTTTGTTGATTCGGCCGCTAAAATAAGGATTTTATTGGTATCCGCTTCAGTTTTTCCAAAAAAAAGTGCACGCATAATCATAGTCTGCGTTTGTCTGCATAGATACATTCCCTCGTACCTCGGTCGGTATGACATGCAGACAAACGCCTCGGTCTGATATATATAGGAGACTTCTAATGATCAAATTAAAGAAAGCTCCTACGGAGCATAGCTCGTTGGATTTTTGTATTTTGTTATTAAACGAAAGCTCCTACGGAGCAATTTTGAGATGGCCTTGCAAATCACGAACAACGCCACCCCTATTCAAAACGAATCGACTTGGTAGGGCTGATACGGTTGATGACCGAAGTTGGAATCAAAAGCATCAACACCCAAAGCAGGAAGGTGCCCAAATTGATGAGAACCACGGTGCTGAAATGCAATTCAATAGGCACAGCGGAGAGATAATAGGTGGCAGCATCCAGTTTGATCAACCCCGTGTATTGCTGCAAAAAACAAAAACCCAAACCTATGACATTGCCTATGAGCATGCCTATGAGCAGGATGCGCAGCGAACGACGCAAAAACACCTCGCGAACGAATTTGTTGCTGGCACCCATAGCTTTCAACAAACCGATGGTAGAAGTGCGCTCAATAATGATAATCAACAACATACTGATGACCGTGATGCCTGCCACCAATAACATCAAAGCCATGATGAGCCAGACATTGGTATCCAGCAAATCGAGCCAATCAAAGATTTGGGGATGGCTCTCACGTGCAGTATAGCATGCCAATTCGGAAGGGAGCGCATAGTATAGTTTCTCATTCACTTGGTCCACATCGGCCTTGTCGTCCAAGGCAATCTCCAGCAGTCCCGCCTCATTGTCTTCCCAACCATTCAGTTTGCGGATCTGGTTGAGGTCGGCGAAGACATAACGCTCGTCAAACTCGTAAAGGCCCGTTTCAAAGATGCCCTTCACCGTGAATTTACGGCCCCTCGCCTGCTGGTCCTTGTCGATGAACCAAACACGGACATCGTCGCCCACCTTAAGGAGCATCTTGTCGGCGATGATCTTGGAAACCAGCACCTCCGTTGAGCGCTCCCCGGCTTGAAACTGGGGCGTCTCCCCTTCCAACAAGCATCGGTTGAAATAACTCCAGTCGTAGTTTTCGTCCACACCCTTCAGCACCACACCTTGTATCTCATCATCTGTCTTGATCATACCCGCCTTGTCGGCCACCTGCTGGTAATGGCTGATGCCTTCAATAGTATTCAACCTACTGATTAACAATGAATCCAAGACAAACGGAGTCTCCTCTACCGACTCGTTTTTGTCCAAGGCTTGAACATGAATCGGGGCCACAAAGCCAATCACCTTGTCGCGGATCTGGTTCTTGAAGCCCACCACGACCGCCCAGGCAATCAACATCACGACGATGGCCAACGCCACGCTTGTGACAGCCAGACGCATCACCGTCGAGGACAAATTTTCCTTCGAAAGCGAAAAAATTCGGTCTGCTATGAATTTTGGGCCCGACATTTGTAGGATTTTCAATAATTTTGCAAAAGTAAAAATAAAACCGAAATGAAACGACAATTCTTTGCAATCCTATTCTTCTGCTGGGCTTTCATCATGCCCGCACAAGCCCAATCCATCAAAACGGAAGACGAACCCAACTTGGCTTTTGTCGACAAGGAGCATTATATCTGCGCTGCCATGCAACTTGACGATTACCTGCCACTTCTCGAAGGAAAACAAGTCGGTGTGGTCGGCAACCAGACGAGCATCATTGGCGAAACGCATCTCGTTGACACGCTGCTTACATTAGGCATCAACATTAGAAAGATCTACACCCCCGAGCATGGCTTCCGAGGCACCGCCGACGCTGGCGCCAAAGTGAACAGCAGCAAAGACGAAAAGACCGGACTGCCTATTGTCTCTCTATACGGCAAAAACAAGAAACCCACGGCAGAAATGCTCCAAGGCATCGATGTCATCCTCTTTGACCTACAGGATGTCGGAGTGCGTTTCTACACCTATATCTCCACCATGAGCTATGTGATGGAAGCAGCCGCCGAAAACCACATCCCCGTCATCGTCCTCGACCGTCCCAACCCGAATGGCTTTTATGTCGACGGTCCCGTCTTGAGAACCGAGAACAAATCGTTTGTGGGGATGCACGAGGTGCCTGTGGTCTACGGCATGACCATTGGCGAATACGCCAAGATGGTCAACGGCGAAGGTTGGCTCAAAGGCGACATCACCTGCGACCTTACCGTGATCCCCATCAAGGAGTACAACCGCAATGCCATCTATGAATTGCCCGTGAAGCCCTCGCCCAACCTGCCCAACTGGGAATCGGTCTACCTCTACCCCACGCTTTGCTTCTTTGAAGGAACCAATGTCAGCGTGGGCCGCGGCACCGACACACCCTTCCAAATCTTTGGACACCCCGACATGAGAGGTGGTTTTTCCTTTACGCCACAAAGCACGAGCGGCGCTTCAAAGCCTTTGCTCGAAGGCCAGCAATGCCGTGGCGAGAACCTTGTGGAATATGCCCATGACTATGCCAACAACGACAACCAACTCCATCTGGAATGGATTATCGACGCTTACCAGCAACTCAAGGACAAAGGCTTCTTCAAGGATTATTTCCGTCTGCTCGCTGGCAACAAACAAATGCAACGCGACATAGAAAGCGGGAAAAACGCAGACGAAATCCGCGCATCATGGCAAAACGACCTTGGTGCGTTCAAGACCATCAGGGCCAAATACTTACTGTATTAAGCGCCGAAAACTGCTTCAAGCAAGGAGATAAACTCTTGATAGGCAAGCGTTTCCGACAAGTCTGACAATGCCGCTCCCAAGGAGCGGTAATACCATTCCACATCGCTTTTCCCATTCGGGGCGTGAAACAGTTTCCACACCTCATCGCCAATCTTGCGGTAATCCCAAGCAATGCCACGCATATTGGAGAGTTTGTCGCCAAGAGCGACCACCTTGCTGTCGTAGGGAGCATCTGCCAACTGCTTGGCCTGTATGGTCTTACACTCGCGCCATGACAAGTTTTCGTCCAAAGGTGCCGTCTCATGCTGTACGAGTTCGGCCACTCTTTCACCGAACTGCTCTCTGATCTGCTCGATGGTCACATTGGTGTCTTCGACAGTGTCATGCAAGATGGCTGCTGCCAACATTTCCTGGTCGTTGGTGATGGTGGCCACGATGCTGGCGGCTTCCATAGGATGGATGATGTAGGGATAAGCCTTGCCGCGTCTCTCCGTTCCACTATGGGCTTCGACGGCAAATTTCACAGCCTTGTCGAAGAAAGTAGTTTCTAATGGGTTGTTCATGGTTACTAGATGAGATTGATTTTTTGGGCCTGCTCAACGATGCGTTTGGCACGTTGCTTATGGTATTCGTTTTCGCCATAAAGCGCATCAAACAGCCTCACCAATCCGGCC
>ONJF01000017.1 GCA_900318085.1 uncultured Bacteroidales bacterium | reverse complement strand
CGACGATGATACTGCGCGAGAGCGTGGGAAAGTAGTTCGCCGCCCACCCACAACGGAGAGCCCGTCAGCATCAGCTGGCGGGCTTATCTGTTTTTATGACATCCCTTTTGCTTCGTGTCTTTCTTTTCCCTATCTTTGCCCATCAATACCAATGCTATGAAAGAATTGTTGGTTCGTTCCATTTCTGGACTGGTGCTGGGCATCGTGATGCTCTTTTGTGTTTGCTTTTCCCCTTGGACCTGCGCCGCTTTGCTTCTATTTGTCGTTGGCGTCGGCACATTCGAAATGGCACGCCTTCAACAAATGAACACCATTCCCTATTTGGTTGTTGGAGAATTGTTTACTATCGCAGCTTATGTAGTCGCGTCATTGGTGGCCCTTGGCGTGCTTGGACAAAAGTGGTTGCTTCTGGAGATTCCTTTTTTCACCCTTCCTTTTGTCTTTGCACTGTTCTCGTCTCAACGTGATGCCAAGCATATCTTTGCCTATGTCTATGGCGCGTTGCTTTACCTTTCTTTGCCCTGCGCCTTGATGCTTTTCATGTATCGCAAAGAGTGTTTTGGCGACTTGGCCCGTCCTGGATTGATTGTGCTTGTTTTCTGCTTGTTGTGGACCAATGATATTTTTGCCTATCTGACTGGTCGACTTCTCGGAAAGCACAAGCTTTTTGAACGTATCTCTCCTGGAAAGACCATTGAAGGTAGCCTCGGCGGTCTCTTGTTCACCGTCATTGCCGTTGCGATATTTAGCCATTATGCCGACTGGCTTCCCTATGCTGCTGCTATCGGTTCGGGTATCATCGCCGTTGTGTTCGGTACCTTGGGCGATTTGTGTGAGTCGATGCTGAAACGTCAGGCTGGCGTGAAGGATTCAGGCAAACTGATACCTGGCCACGGCGGTATTTTGGATCGTTTTGACTCCGTTTTGTTCAGCGTACCGTTTATTTTTGTTTATTTGCTGTTGCTATGAAGATTCACAAAAGGATACACGAAGAGGGAACGAAAGCCATTCTCATCACCTTGGCCCTCATCGCTGTGGTCTCGTTTCTCGTCAATTGGTTTTGGCCTCGACAAGACGTGTGGCATTATTTGCTCTATGGGTTCGAGTTGGTGGTGCTGACGTTGATTGTACGCTTTTTCCGTGTGCCGATATGGCGGAAGACTACGATGACGGAAGATGCAGTGCTGGCTCCTGCAGATGGCGTGGTAGCCGCCAACGAGGTGGTGTTGGAGGACGAGTATTTCCATGCCGAGCGTCGCCAGATATCCATCTTTATGTCGATTTATGATGTGCACATCAACTTCTTTCCTTTTGATGGCGAAGTGACCTACTACAAATACCATCCTGGCAAGTTCTTGGTGGCATTTAACCCAAAGTCATCGTCCGACAACGAACACAACACCATCGTTTTGAAAGACAAGAAAGGCCGCGAGATCTTGGTGCGTCAAATCGCGGGTTTTGTGGCACGCCGTATTGTCTGTGACTTGCAGCAGGGCGACGAAGCTGTGGTAGGTGAGGAGTTGGGCATGATTCGTTTTGGCTCGCGTGTCGATGTCTTCCTTCCTTTGGATGCCGAAGTCGAGGTAAAAATCAATCATCGCACGGTGGGCAAGGAGACGGTGCTGGCGAGGCTGAAATAGTCACAGAATCTCCATGATTTCTCTCAAATCATTCACTTCGAATGTCCGATTGCCCTCAATTATTTCTCTTTTGGGATTAAACATAACCGTATCCATTCCAGCCGCTCTTGCCCCATCAATGTCAACGGCCATCTCGTCCCCAATCATGATGCTCTCCTCCGCGATGGCACCTGCCTTACGAAGGGCATAATGAAAGATTTCCGGGTTAGGCTTTTTCACGCCTACCTCCTCCGAAACCGTCAAAGTCTCGAAATAAGGCTCCAAACCAGAACCATTGAGTTTGGTGTGCTGCACCTCTTGGAATCCGTTGGTGATCAGATGTAGATGGTACTTCGGCCTCAAATAATCCAACAACTCCATTGTCCCTGGTACCAACCTTACGATTCTTGGCGACCAATAGACATAATCCTCACTCAAGTGGTCGGCTAGTTCGATGTCGTGAATACCGTAATGCTCCAATGGCTTCATGAAGCGAGTACGGTTCAGCTCGTCCTTGGTGATTTTGTCGGCACGATAGAGCACCCAAAGCTCTTCATTCAGCGGGTGATATACCTCATGGAACTCGTGTGCGCTGGGGATGCCTAGGCTTTTCAGGTCATATTTCTCATATATGCGCTCAAAAGCCACTTCGGCGGCAGCGTCAAAGTCCCAAAGGGTGCGGTCCAAATCGAAGAAAACATGCTTGTATTTTAATTCGGAATGCTGAATGCTGAATGCTGAATGGGGGCGAAACCCAGCATCGCTCTGCGGCATTCCGCATTCCGCATTCTTAATTTCGCATTTTCTTAACATCTGACGTTGCCATTCAAACAAAGCCACAGCCGCAGCATGGCTGACGTTGAGCGATCGGGTGGGGCCGGGCACGGGGATGTAAACCACCATGTCGCATTGGTCGAGCAACCCGTCGCTCAAGCCGTTGCGCTCGTTGCCTACGATGAATGCTATATCTTCGGGGAGCGGTGTGTCATAGATGCAGGTGGCGTTATTGGCGGTTTCGATGGCGACGATTTTTTTGCCTTTAGGTACGATCTGATGCAAGTCGGTCTCCTCGCTGAAATACCAACGGATGTTATCACGGCTTGAGGCGGCGGCACGACGCACCTTACCCAGTCTGTGCTCCTCTTCGTTGCCCAAGAAACAGACCTCGGAGGCCCCGATATTGTCGGCCAAGCGAATCATGGCACCGAGGTTGTCGGGCGTCATCAGGTGGTCGGCGATGAGTATGGGATGGGGCAGCCGTTCGTATAGGGTCTCCGGATTGAGTTTGTCGAAAAGGTCGTTGGATTTCAGGTAGCTCATGGCCAATGCTTACTCTACGATGATTTTTTTGATGATGACTTGTCCCTCGGTGGTGACATGCACGACATAGACGCCTTTAGAGAGGACACCGCAATCGATAAGGGTGTCACCCGTACTGTTTCCACTGAATACTTTTTGCCCTATTTCATTGTAGATGACATAACTATAGGGCATCTCGAAGTTGATGTTCAGTGTATTACGGGTGGGATTAGGGAAGATTTTCAATGTGCTCTCGATGCTGTCGATGCCTACCATAGTGATTTCGACGGTGGCGAAGGCGGGCAGGGATTGCTGTCCGTTTCTACTGATGGCCACGACGCTATAGGTGTAAGTGCCAATGTTGACGAGTTGTGTGAAGGTGGTCTCGTTCTGTGTTGACACGGGAGTCCCGTCGCGGCGGATGATGTAGCGGTCAGCATCATCGATGCCTTGCCATGTCAAAGTGACTTCATTCTCAACGACTTGCGCCTCTAATTCCAGTTCGGGCAAAAGAGTCACCATATTGGATGATGGGAATTGTATGTCATCGATCCAGCAGCAGTCGTCGCCATAACTGCCGCTACCGTCTTTCATATAAATCCACTTGAATTTATGAGTGCCGGCACTAACGGGGAAGGTCTCCCGGCTCCAATCCACTTCTCCCGACCATTCTCCCTTGGCGGTGTTGTCAATATAGAAGGTGAGTTTGTCCTTGTTGGCTTCGGTGCAGACTTTCTTATAGAAGCTGATCACGCCGTCTTCTGACACATTGATACTTACTTGCAGCGTAGTGAGGTGGGTGTTGCCGATGGCTCCCGAACGAGCACTGTAAGACCCAGTGTTGGAGGTGCTGTTGTCGATGTACCAAGAGGCTCCACCGAGTGTCTCCCAAGCGAAGGCGCTGAAATCGCCCGTCTCGAAGGTCTCTTTGACGGGACCGATATTGATCAATTCGGTGCCGCAGATTGTATAGGGCAAGGCTTCCATGTGGTAATACACTTCCAAACTGGAGCCGGTAGGGAGATTGGACGAAGTGGTAAACGTGGCCGTGGCGGTCGCGGTCTCTCCCGCGGGAATCGTGCCAAGGTTGTATTGGATTGGGTTGAAAACCAATTCCGATGAACTACTATAAAGTTGTATTATGGCTGCGTTTGCATCGGATGAGCCCGTGTTTCTGAATCCAACTAATAATGTGCCGCTCTCGCCGGGATTGGGATTGCCCAAGGGCCTAAAGTCTGACAAGGCGAAAGCGGGGGCATGCAAGGTCATGCGGAATTGGCTGTTCCAGGTGTGACTGCCATCGGTGCAGAGGAGGGTGAAATAGGCTTGTGTGCCGTCAGTGATCATCTCGTTGATGGCGATTTGGAAAGCGTCGTTAAGCGTGTATTCGCTCAAGGCTTCGATGGAAGGGATGGTGGCCGTACCATTCAGGATGTTGAGGTCGGGTGAGTCGCTGTTGAGCGTCACTTGTACATTGGTGGCAGCCTCGTTGCCGATGTTCTTGATGGTCAAATTGAGGTTGATGGTCTCGCCATAGTCGGCTTGTCCGTTGGCATCGTTGACGCTGAAGCTGTTGTAGGTGAGATAGGCCCCATTGGCTGGGATGATGGCGATGTCGCGCACCTCGGTGACTTTGTTGAAGCTGGTCACCACGAGTTGTGCCGTCCCTGTCTCGGTGGGGCTCTCAAAGGTCAAGGTGGCTTCTCCGTTGACGATGGGGGCGCTGGCGATGACGGAGCCGTTGATGGAGAGTGTGGCGAGGGCATGCTCGGCCTCGGCGGTGAGACGTAGTTCAGTTTGGCCGAGGAAGAGGGCTTCTGGTTCGCAGGTGAGGTTCATCTCCGTGGGATTGGCGGTGCGCATCATCAGGCTCGGGTCACCAAAGAGGATCCAGGTGTTGTGGGTAGCGCCCTGGTCGGAGGGATGAAGATCGAGGATTCTCATATTGCCGTTGAGTGACGCACCTCCCAAGGTATGATGGTAATGGTCGGCATTGCGCCATTCGCAGAGTACGTCAACCATCTCGTCTTGTCCCGTCATAGGGGGCTGCCAAGGCTGTGAGGTCCAGCTGAACATGCCTCCGATGGCACCAGTAGGGACACCAGTGCTGTTGTTGGTGGCACGCATCCATGCCTCGGCGAAGCAGGGTTGACTGTAGTTGAATTGCCCGTTGAGGCAGGCCGTCGACCAGATGACAGGCCATTTGTAGTCGTTGACTAAAGCATTGACTTGGCTGTTGTTGAAACTGCCCACATACCAGTTCGTCTGCGAGCCATGGTTGCAGTAGTTGCAGATGCTGGCACCATTGTTGAAGTTCTCTCTCAACATGGCCGCATTGGTGCCTACGCCTACACCGTGATAATGTTGCGAGACTTCACTGTAAGTATAGTGCAGCAAGGTGTCGCGGATGTATTCAATATGTTGATAGTCGGACTCTCCACCGTTGTGTCCGCTGCCGGCTCCTTCGCTGGAGCCAATGCCGATGCCTTTATCGAGCCAGTTGGCTTGGGCGGTGATGTCGCGTTCGTAGTAGATCACTTTCGTGACTTGGTTTTGCACATCGGTCACAGTCTCGGCCGAGAAACGGCCTACAAACACCTCTGGGTAATAGTCGTTGCCTTCGAGTTGGCCAAACCAGATGTCGGAAGCGCCACCGCTCATCGCCTTGGGTGTGAGGTCGGCATAGTCGCCCACCAGGAGCACATAACAGAGGTTCTCGTCGGGGTTGTTGTAGCAGTTGAGGATATACGACTTGATGAGGTCAGTGTTGTTGCCTCCTATCTCGGAGAGACTGACCATCGTGGTCGGCCGTCCCGACATGTTCTTCCAGTCGACAAAAGGTTGCATGGCGTCCAAGAAACGGTCGGGACAAATGACCAAAAGACTACCTTCGTCGGCAACGAAGGAGTATTTGGCTGCTTTGTCGCGATAGTTGACGAAACGGTGGGTGTACATGGCCTCTGTCTCGGGTGAGAGGTGTGCTTGACCCTTTCTGGGGCTCAACTTTGGGTTGCTCCCTTTCGCTTGGGTCTGGCTCATCGTCAGTACCAGATGTGTAAACACACGCAGGGTCTTGGTGACGGGGTTATAGGCGAAGGGGTAGACGATGATGTTTTGGCCACGAAAGTCACGGAGGATATAGGGCTGGTCTAATTGGGCTTGTGAGGCAGGGTAGAAAGCGTTTTGCGAGTATATCTCCCCATAGCGGAAAGGGACGCTTGCCGGGTCGACTTCTCGGTTGAGATTGCCTTTTGATGGTGCAATTTCTATGTTTTCAAAGTCCTTATATTTTGAGTCGTCAATGCGGACCTCCATCTTCGCCTCGTCGTCGATGAGTACTGGTATGGCGAAAAGCGGCAAGTCCGGGGCTCCTTCTTCGAGCATTGAGGCCATTTTGGGTACGGTGATGATGTATTGCGTACCTTTGGGAGTGGCCACAGCCGTTTGGAGAAAACCTTCGAGTGAGAACGTGACCGTAGTGGTCTGCTCCGTGCTCGTCATAAGTTGGGCGATAGGCGCGACAGGCCGTGGACTCGTGATGGGCATCCATTGTTGGGCAACAGCACTGAACGACAGCAAGATGATGCCAAGAAGTATGGTTAGTTTCTTCATTTTTCTTCAGGTTGTATTTGCGGGCAAAGGTAAAGAAAAAAGGCTGAACGAGGTAGGGTGGTGACAAAAAAACAGACGGACCTCCTAGGGAAGTCCGTCTGCATCGTCGGATATAAAATAGTCTGTTAGGTAATGTAATTTTTAGTCCACATTGTCATGGAGGAAGGAGTTCTCGCTGCTGATGCCGCTTTGCGAGGTCGAGTAGTGCGAGAGGTCGCTTTCGTCGCTTTGGCTGATCTCAACGTTGCGGCGCAGGTAGGCGGGTTGGTTCTCCAGCTCCTCCAAGCCTCGGGTCGTCCTGAAGTTCATGCTCAAGGCGCGCAGACGCTGCTTCTTCAGTTGTTCCTTCGGGTCGGTCTCTTTGGCTTTCTTGGCCTCAAGCACGGCGATCTCCTGCTCGGTGCGCGCCTGTACTTCTTCTTGCGTGATGATACGAGAGGTGATCTCGAAACCTTCATCGTCGCTGCTGCTCGAGCTGAACGGATTGTCGAACACTCTCACCACAGGGCGTTCGTCATCGTAGCGGGGGCTTTGAGGTGTCTCTTGTATCGGTGCAGTCGGGGTGGGCTCGCTGGTGGGCTCGAAGAGGGGAGTGTCGTCTTCAACGATGTCTTCGCTAGTGGCCACGACCTCTTCTTGCGGTTTGGCTTCTTCCACAGACTCTTCATGCTTGGGCTCGGCAACCATGGCATCGGTGGGTTCCGTGGCTTGGGGCTCTGAGAGGGAATGGACGGTCTTTTCCTCGTGTTTGGGTGTCTCGTCTTCCTTGGGATACACCGTCTCGACTTCGTTGGCGGCCACTGACCCCACGGCCAAGTTGGCGGGTTGGGCGGGTGCCGGGTCTTCATCCTTTACCTTGCCACTCAAGTCATACACCTTCTTGGGTTGGGCAGGGTTGGCAGGCGTTTGTTTCTCAGCTAGCACGCTGCTATAAGGCTTGGCATCGTGGTTGAATCCAGTGGCGATAAGGGTCACGCTGAGGGCCTCACCGAGGCTCTCGTCGGTGCCGTTGCCCCAGATGACGTCGCTGTTGTTGCCGCAGGCGTTTTGGGCAATCTCGAGGATTTCATCCACTTCGTCCAACGAGACCTCGTTGGTGCCGGAGGTGATGTAGAGTAGGATGTTCTTCGCGCCTTCGATGTTCGAGTCGTTGAGGAGGGGTGAGTGGATGGCGTCTTTGATGGCTTTCTCGGCGCGGCCTTCGCCTTCGGCGGTGCCAGAGCCCATGATTGCCTTGCCACTGTCTTTCATGACGGTCTTCACATCCTCGAAGTCGACGTTGACATAGCCGGGCACGGTGATGATTTCGGCGATGCCACGTGCGGCAGTAGCCAACACGTCGTCGGCTTTCTTGAAGGCTTCTGACAGTTTCATGTTGCCGTATTGGTCGCGGAGTTTGTCGGTGCTGATGAGGATGAGCGTGTCGACGCATTTCTTCAGCTCTTCGATGCCCGCCATGGCTTGCAGTTTGCGGCGGCGGCCTTCGCGTTCCATGGGCATGGTGACGATGCCGACGGTGAGGATGCCTTTGTCTTTGGCGATTTTGGCCACGACGGGGGCTGCTCCAGTGCCCGTGCCGCCACCCATGCCGGCGGTGACGAAGAGCATCTTGGTGTTTTCGTCCATCAGGGCCTCGAGTTCATCGCGGCTCATCTCGGCGGCTTCGCGACCGATGTTGGGGTCGTTGCCGGCGCCCAAGTCGCGCTTGCCGAGGTGCACGGTGGTCTTGACTTTGCTTTTCAGCAAGGCTTGGTGGTCGGTGTTGCACAAGACGAAATCGACGCCTTGGATGCCTTCTTCCATCATGTGGTTGACGGCGTTGCCTCCACCACCTCCCACACCGACGACTTTGATATAGTTAGGTTTGTCAATATCGACGGGAGTGAACATCTCGTCATGATGCAGGGTTGTGTAGTCTTCTGCCATAGTTCTTCGGTTTTGATGTGGTTAGTCGATGTCGTCGGGGGTAAGGATATCGCTCATCTTGGCGATGATCGATTTCAAGTCTAGGCCTTTCTTCTTGGACTTTTTGCCAGCTTTTTCGGGTTCCTCGCTCACGGGCTCTTCCGGTTGCTCGGCCGCAGGCTCCATGGCTTTTTTGGTTCCGTAGAGTTTCACTCTTTCAGCTTCTTGCATGGCACGGAGGTGGTCGTCATGCTCCATGCGGGCAATGGTCTCGATGACGATACCGATGCCGGTGGAGTACATCGGGCTCGACATCTCCTTCTCCGTGTTTTGGTTGAGGTGTTCGTTAGGGTAGCCGATGCGCACCTCCAGACCGGTCTTGAATTCGGCCAGTTGTTGGATGTGTCTCATCAGGGCGCCGCCGCCGGTGAGCACGATGCCGGCGATGAGGTTGTTCTCCGATTTGGCCTTCTGGATCTCGTAGTTGACGAGTTCGAAGATCTCCTCCAAACGGGCTTGGATGATGTGGGCCAGGTTCTTAAACGAGATCTCTTTGGCTTCGCGACCGCGGATGCCAGGGATGGATACCACTTCGTCATCGCGGTTCTCGCTGGCCAGTGCCGAGCCGAACTTCACCTTCACCTCTTCTGCATAGTGCTTGATGATGGAGCATCCGGTGCAGATGTCGTCGGTGATGATGTTGCCTCCAAAGGGGATGACGGCAGTGTGCTGGATCTTCTTGTCTTTGAAGATGGCGATGTCGGTGGTGCCGCCACCGATGTCGACGAGCACTACGCCGGCGTCTTTTTCTTCCTCGTCGAGGACGGCCTGTGCCGAGGCGATGGGCTCCAGGATCATGTAGTCCATCTCTAGGCCTGCGCTTTCGATGCATTTGACGATGTTTTTGGCCGCCGAGGTCTGGCCGATGATGACGTGGAAGTTGGCTTCGATCTTGCTGCCCAGCATACCCACGGGGTTGGTGGCCAGCTCGCCGTCGACATAGGTGTCTTGGCGGATGACGTCGATGATTTCTTCACCAGGGGTCATGTTGATCTTGAACGTGTCGTTGCGCAGCCGTTCAAGTTCGGCCTCTGTGATTTCGGTCTCGTGGTTGTCACGCATCAGCACGCCGCGGTGTTGAAGGCTCTTGATGTGCTGACCTGCGATGCCCACGCTGACACGACAGATTTCGACCCCCGACTGCTCGGAGGCTTGCTTGACGGCGGTCTTGATGGCTTCGACGGTGTCGAAGATGTTGGTGACAACACCGCGTCTGACACCTGTGGAAATGGTCTTGCCATATCCCAGGATCTCAATTTTTCCGTTATCGGCTTTGCGGCCTACGATGCAGGCCACTTTCGTTGTGCCGATGTCTAATCCGACGATGATTTTTCCTTCGCTCATTGCTTTATCGTTTTGTACAGACTATTTGGTTTTTATAATTCAAGTTGATGCTTTTCATGTTTTTTGACTCGGCGCTGGGACGTTGTTTCATGAAGATTTCCAATCGCTTCAGCTTGTCGGCGGCGAGGCAGGTGTCGCCTACGATGACCCTGGCGTCGATGTCTTTTACCGTAAGCTCAAATTCGTTGCGAGCATTGCAGTAGATCTGTCCCACGCTGCTGCTGATGAAGTCGTTGGCCTCGATGGCTTTAAACCAAGTCAGCGCGTTGATGAGGTTGCGGTGGCTCTCCAACGTGTCGGTGAGGGTGTAGGCCTCCTTGTCGTTGTCGATGTCGAAGTTGCCGCTGGCTACCATGACATAGGGCGTATAGAGCCGACTCGTGGGGATGACGACGCCTTCCTCGGTCACATAAACCGAACGGCCGTTTTTGCCAAACACCCTGAATTTGGGCTCATATTCCTCATAACTGACTTTGAGGGTCCCGTCCAAGTCGATATAGGAGGTGTTACTAGCAATCCAAGGGTTGCCGTCGAGGTGCTTCTGGAGCTTTACCATGTCGACGGTGCCTATCTTCTTGCTGCCGCATTGTTGCCACAGTTCTTCGCGCACCTCCGCTTTCCTGACGAAGCCGGTATCCGTTTCGGTGATCAGTTGGATGGACTGTAGCGGACGGTTGAGGTAGTTTTCTCTGGCAAAGACAAAGAGGACGACCAGCGCAGCCGCCGTGATGACCCATAATGCTATGCTTAATATCTTCTTTACCATGTCTTGATCATATTTTCCAAGGGTTCAACAAAACGGTCGATGTCACCTGCGCCCATGGTGACCAGAAGCTCGGGCTTCTCGCTTTCAATCAGGTTGACGAGTTCCGACTTGGAGCAGAGGCGTTTGTCGGCAAGTTGTACTCTGTCCAAGAGGGCTTGTGAGGTGATGCCTTCGATAGGCAACTCGCGGGCAGGGTAGATGTCCAAAAGGATGAGCGTGTCGGCCAGGGCGAGCACCTCGGCGAAGCCGTCCATGAAGTCGCGGGTGCGACTGAAGAGGTGGGGCTGGAAGACCAGGGTAAGCTTCTTTTCTGGGAACGAACTCTTGATGGCGGTGAGGCACGAACGGATCTCTTCGGGATGGTGGGCGTAGTCGTCAATGTAGCAGTGCCTTGCGTTTTTGACGCGGACGTCGAAGCGGCGCTTTACGCCTTTGAAGGTGGACAGCGCTTGTGCGATGGCTTTGGTGTCGAGTCCAATCTGTCGGGCAGCGATGAAGGCGGCAGTGGCGTTCATCACGTTGTGCTTGCCTGCCATGGGTAGCTTGACTTCGGTCATCTCTCCTTCATCATGGATGATGAAATCCGTCACGCCTTGTTCCGATTTGATGATTTCAGCGCGATAGTCGCTGCCTTCACCAAAGCCGAAGCGGATGCCTCGGTCGGTTGTGATGGCCAAGTCTTCCTTGACGATGACTTTGCTTTCGGTGAGGTCGGCGAAGTCGTTGAAGCTTTGCACCAGATGTTGGCGGTCGCCATAGATGTCGAGGTGATCGGCATCGATGGAGTTGATGATGCTGATGTTGGGGTGGAGTTGGAGGAACGAATGGTCGAACTCGTCGGCTTCCACCACGATGACGAAATCTTTCTCCTTGCTAAGCAGCAGGTTGCTGTTGAAGTTGTTGGCGATGCCGCCGATGAAGGCGGTGGTGCTCCTCCCGCATTCGTTGAGGATGTGGGCCACCATAGCGGTGGTAGTGGTCTTACCGTGCGTGCCAGCCACCGCGATGGTGAAGTGCCCTTCCGTGACCTTGCCCAAGGCCGCGGCGCGTTTCATAATCTTTATATTGTTTTGCCGAAGGACTTCGAACTCCTTCAGGTCTTTCGGAACTGCTGGTGTATATACGACGAAGTCGATATGGGCGGGCAACAGGTCGGGTCTGTCTTCATAATGGATGGCCATGCCCTCGTCTTCGAGTTGTCGTGTCAGTGGGGAAGGGGTACGATCGTAGCCGACCACAGTGTGGCCTTGGCTGTGGTAGTAGCGGGCCAGGGCGCTCATGCCGATGCCGCCGATGCCTAGCATATAGATGGTATGTCCTTCTCCGTTTGTCATATTCTTGTTTGTTATACTTTCTATCTTATGTCGCAGGGGTTTACACCGCCTGCTTATTGGCTGTCGCCCCTACGGGGCTGGGTTTAGCTTATGGCTTTTATGATTTGGTCTACGATATCGTCGGCGGCGTTTGGACGGGCAAACTTGCCGATATTTTCGCTCAGTTTCGTCTGTAAGGCCTTGTCGGAGGCGAGACGCATCAGGGCAGGGACGAGTTCCTGTTCGGCGTCAGCGTTGCGCACCATGAGGGCTGCCTCTGCGTCGACGAGTTGCTGGGCGTTCTTGGTTTGGTGGTCTTCGGCGGCGGTGGGCAGCGGCACGAAGATGACGGGGCGTTGCACCAAGGCCAGCTCCGAGATCGACATGGCGCCAGCGCGTGAGATGACCACGTCGGCGAGGCCATAGGCCAGGTCCATGCGCTCGATGAAGACGGTGGGTTTCACACGGTCTTCGAGGCCTAAGGCCTTCACCTCTTTGTTGGCTTGGTCGATATAGGTCTTGCCGGTCTGCCAGATGAGTTGCAGGTCGCTGTCGCAGAAGGCTTTGAGTTGGGCGCTGATGCCTTTGTTGATGCCCAAGGCACCTTGACTACCACCTACCAACAAGGCGACGGGTTGGGTCGGGTCGAGGTGGAAGAACGCGGCGGCTTCCTCGCGGGTGCCGTTGAGGGTGATGTTGGCTCTCAAGGGGTTGCCAGTGAAGTGTATCTTCTCGGCAGGGAACCATTGGTCGAGGTGGTCATAGGCCACGCAGATGGCCTTGGCCTTCTTGCCCACGTTGCGGTTGGTCTTGCCGGGGTAGGAGTTCTGCTCCTGGATGACGGTAGGGATGCCGAGATAGTTAGCCCCCATCAAGGTAGGACCGCTGGCAAAGCCGCCTACACCAATCACCACATCGGGTTTGAAACGCTTCAAGATGGCGATGGCATGGTTGATGCTACTCGTGAGCTTCAAAGGCAGCAAGAGCGACTTGATGTCTTTGGTCATGCCACTGATCCAAAGGCCCTCGATGGGATAACCCGCCTTGGGCACGCGTTCCATCTCCATACGTCCCTTGGCGCCGATAAACAGGATGTCGGCCTCTGGGAAACGCCTCTTCAAGGCATCGGCGATGGCGATGGCGGGGAAGATGTGGCCGCCGGTGCCGCCGCCACTAATCACGACTTTCAGGTTCTGTTTCATGGCTTGTATCGATTGGTTCAACGATGGCTTCTATTTCTTGTTCTTTGTTCATGCTCTCGTCTTCCATGCTACGGGTGACGCTGAGGATCATGCCGATGATGATGCCTGTGGCCATCAACGAGGTGCCGCCCATGCTGACGAAGGGCAGCGGCTGACCTGTGACGGGCAGCAGTCCGATGCTGACGCCCATGTTGATCATGGCTTGGAGGATGATGAGGAATCCGAGTCCAAAGGCCATCAGGGCACCGAAGGTAAGCGTGCGTTTGCTTACGATGCGGATGACTCGGGTGAAGAGGATGACATAGAGCAGCAGCACGAGGATACCGCCCACGATGCCATATTCCTCGATGATGATGGCATAGATGAAGTCGGAGTAGGGGTGGGGCAGGAAGTTGCGTTGCTCGCTCTTGCCGGGACCTTTGCCGAAGACCGAGCCCGAAGCCACGGCGATGTCGGCATAGGTGCGTTGCATGTGGCTGTCATCGAAGCGGTTGACCTCGCCTTTGTCCTCTCCCATCGATTTCAGACGGTTCGCCCAAGTTTGGATGCGGTTTTGCTTGGCCTTGTATTCATCTGCCGACTTTGTACCTAGCGCCACGGCTTGTTCATGAGCCTTGACGCTATGCTTGTTGTCGATGCTTGTCTTGGCAGCATCGATGGCGAGATAGAGACCCATGCCCACCACGCAGATGCCCACGAGCGAGAGGATGTGCAACATCTTGACGCGCCCGATGAAGAGCAACACCATGCATACCATGATCAGGATGAGGGCTGTCGACAGGTTCTCGGTGAAGATGAGGGCCACGGTAAACAGGATGGGTGCCGCTATCTTGAGAAGGAACTCCTTGTATTTGTATACCTTGCCTTCCATCATGATGAGTTGTCGTGCCAGGTAGGTGATGAGGATGATCTTGGCCATCTCGCTGGGTTGGAACGAGAATCCACCCACGTTGATGGAACGGCTGGCGTCGTTGATGTTGCGGCCAAAGACGAGGGTGTAGAGCAGCAGTGCCAAGGTGGGTATTAGCAGTACCCAGGCGATTTTTGCGTAGTGTTTGTAGTTGATTCTGGAGGCTCCAAACATCATCAGGAAGCCGAAGAGCAGCATGGTGAGGTGCTTCATCAGCGCCTTGCCGGTGTCGCCTTCATATTTGTTGAGGGCCAAAGCACTTGTCGCGCTGTAGACCACAATCAATGAGATGACGGCCAACAACAGCGCGATGATCCAAATGACCTTGTCGCCTTTCAATATTTTATTGATGAAGCTCATTTTCCAGTTGTTTTACAGTTTCGGTGAATAGCTCGCCGCGCTCAGCGAAGCTCTCTCCCGTCGTTTTTGCGGCAGGCGAGAACAGTACGATGTCGTTGTCCTTGGCCAAAAGCGAAGCAGTCCTGACGGCCTCTTCGAGGCTGTCGGCTTCGAAGATGTCTTTGACTTCACTTTGGAAGGTCTTCTTCATCTTGGCCTGGCTTTTGCCTATGCAAACCATCGCTTTCACTTTTTTCTTCGCCATGCGGCGCAGGTCTTTCATGTCGGCCTCGCACTCGTCGCCGCCTGCGATCCAGATGACGGGCCGTACTATATTCTCGAAAGTGAACCAAGTGGCATTGACGTTCTCGGCGCGTGAGTCGTCGTAATACATCACACCGTCGACGGTGGCGATGTAGTCCTGACGGTGGCAGATGGTGCCGATGTCGCTCAGGCTCTGTTTGATGTTCTCTTTCCTTATCTGCAATATCTGTGACGATATGCTGGCTACCATGGATTGGGGTTGTCTTTGTCTCGTATTGGTTAGTTCTTCAATGTAAATCATGGGGATTGTGGTTATCAGTTGTTCAGTTGTTCAGTTGTCAGTTGTTGGAGTTTATCTTATTTTGAAGGTGATGAGTGTAAATGCGGCTAGGAGAATGGTGACAATCCAGAAGCGAAGTGTGATTTTCACTTCGTGGTGGACGGCGTTGTGTCCCTCGCCGTGCCCCTTGAAGGTGACGGTAGAGTTGGGCCACGCTTTCTTGAAGTCGCTATAGCTCGTTCTGAAGTGATCATGCAAGGGCCCTTTCTTCCAAATACGGTGTTTCTTGCCCGTCTTGACGAAACGTTTCACGTCGAGGTCGGAGAGGATCTCGAAAAGGAACACACCACAGAGCAAGGGAAGGAGCAACTCCTTGTGCATGATGATGGCTGATACGGCAATGATGCCGCCGATGGTCAGGCTTCCGGTGTCGCCCATGAAGATTTGGGCAGGGAAGGAGTTGAACCACAGGAAACCGATGAGGGCACCGACGAAGGCGGCCATGAAGACCACCAGTTCTTCGCTACCTGGGATGTACATCAAGTTCAGGTGGCTCGCTGTGACCGCGTTACTGGAGATATAGGCCAGCAGCAGCAAGGTCAAGCCGATGATGGCGGAGTTGCCCGATGCCATGCCGTCCATGCCGTCGTTGAGGTTGGAGCCGTTGCTGACGGCGGCCACGACGAAGACGGTGAGCAGCACGAGGAACACCCATGCCAGGTTGTACATCCACTTCTCGCCCGCCCATTTGAACAGGTCGGCATAGTTGAGGTTGTGGCTTTTCACGAAGGGGATGGTGGTACGTGTCGACTTCACGTCGGGGCTCTTCTGCACTACCTCGGTGTTGTTCTCGATCTTCACCTCCACTTTTTCGTTGATTTGCACGGCAGGGCTGAGACGTAGCGTGAGTCCGACGATGAGGCCCAACAGGATTTGTCCGCCCAACTTAACCGCAGGCTTCAGACCGTCTTTCTTGTGCTTGAAGGTCTTGGTGTAGTCGTCGGCGAAGCCCAGGATGCCGAGGATGAGGGTGGTGATGACCATCAGGATGGTGTAGACGCTATGCAGTTTGCAAACGAGCAGCACGGGGATGAGGATGGCCATGATGATGATGACGCCACCCATGGTGGGCACGCCCACTTTTTTGGTGTTGTAGGGATCGATGGACGCGTCGCGTTGGGTCTCGACGATTTGCTTGCGTTTCAGCATCTTGATGAACCAGTTACCGAACCACACTGCGACGATGAGGGCGATGATGATGGCCACCGCAGCGCGGAAGGTGACGTAGTTGAACACGCCCGCACCGGGGAAGTCGTGTTGATCGAGGTAGTTGAAGAGATAGTACAGCATTATTCAGCCTCCTTGAAAGCTTGCGACAAGGCTTCCTTGTCGTCGAAATGGTTCTTTACTCCGTTGATTTCCTGATAGTTCTCATGGCCTTTGCCTGCCAGCAGGATGATGTCGCCAGGTTTGGCCAGGGCCACGGCGGTACGGATGGCCTCGCCGCGGTTGGTGATGCTCAGCACCTTGTGTTTGTCTTCTTCGGCGATGCCCGCCTTCATCTGGCGGATGATCTCGTCGGGGTCTTCGTTGCGCGGGTTGTCGCTGGTAAGGATGACCTTGTCGCTCAGTTTGACGGCCACGGCAGCCATCTCGGGACGTTTGGTAGTGTCGCGATTTCCACCGCAGCCTACGATGGTGATGAGCGTCTCCTTGTGATGACGTACCTCATTGATGGTGACAAGCACGTTCTCCAAGGCGTCGGGGGTGTGGGCGTAGTCGACGATGCCGACGATGCCCTGTGCCGAGTGGACCATGTCGAAGCGGCCGTTGGCGCCATGCAGCTTGCTGATTTCGACCAGCAACTCGTCCTTGTTGAAGCCCAACGACAGTGCTGCGCCATAGATGGCCAACAGGTTGCTGGCATTGAATCCACCCACCAGTTGTGTGAACACCTCTGTGCCATTCACCTTGAGCAGCATGCCGTCGAAGTGGCTCTCCATGACGATGCCTTTGAAGTCGGCGTCGTGTTTCAGGGCGTAGCTCAGTTTCTTGGCTTTGGTATTTTGCAACATGAAGGCGCCGTTTTTGTCGTCGAGGTTGGTGAGGGCGAAGGCCGACTGGGGCAGCCCGTCAAAGAATTTCTTCTTGGCGTTGCGGTAGTTGGCCATGGTCTTGTGGTAGTCGAGGTGGTCGTGGGTGAGGTTGGTGAAGATGCCGCCTGCGAAATACAGTCCCGCGATGCGTTCTTGGGCCACGCTGTGCGAGCTCACCTCCATGAAGGCGTATTCACAGCCTTTGTCCACCATGCGCTGCAAGAGCGTGTTGAGCTCAATGGGGTCGGGGGTGGTGTGTGTTGAGGCGACGACATCACGCCCGATGATGTTCTCGATGGTGGAGAGCAGTCCGCAGTGATAGCCCGCCCCCGTGAAGAGCCTATATAATAAGGTGGCGATGGTGGTCTTGCCGTTGGTACCCGTCACGCCCACCAAACGTAGCTTCTCCGAGGGGTTGCCAAAGAAATTGGAGGCGGCCATGCCCAACACATAGGCCGAGTTGTCGACTTTTACATAGGTGACCTGCTCGGATTTCTTACGTGGCATTTTCTCGCATACGATGGCTGACGCCCCTTGCTCGATGGCCTTGTCGATGTAGTCGTGGCCATCGGCTTGCGTGCCCTTCACGGCGAAGAACAGCGTGCCGGATTGCACTTTGCGCGAGTCGAAGGCGATGTCAAGGATGTCGAGGTCTTTGTCGCCGACAATTTCCAAGAGGTTACAGTTGACCAATATTTCTTTGAGCTTCATTTCTTTTCCAGTTTTAAGTGAATGACACTGTTGGCTTTGAGGGTGTCGCCAGCATGCAGCGACTGCTCTGTGATGGTGCCCTGTCCGCTGAAGTCGGCCTTGAGCCCCATGTTTTCGAGAAGGTAGACGGCGTCGGTGATGTCCATGCCGACCACATTGGGCACGACATTGTCGGCCAGATGGGCCTCGCGGATGCGTGTCTCGCCGTCGTCGGTGTGCTCCACGGTGACCCAATCGCCGTTGATGGCCAAGTCGGTGTACGACTTGTTGATGCCTTTGAGGTAATTGGTCTCCTTATCGTGGCGCACGATGACAGGACCTTGCGGCTGTCGTGTCGTGACTTTGATGGAGTCTTCGTCTTGCGTGCCGATACGCATGGCGTACACCTTTTCGGCAATCTCCCTGAAGCCAGGGGCCGACACGCCGCCGGCGGCCCAGAAGCGGCCACGGGCGCGGCTTACCATGACGATGCAGCTGTAGCGCGGCTTCTCGGCAGGGAAGTAGCCCACGAAGGTGGTGTTGTAGAGCTTACGGCCAATGCCGGGTTCGTGGTAGGCATAGCCTTGCACACGGTCGTAGTATTGAGCGGTACCCGTCTTGCCGGCCACATTGACGACGCAGCCTTGGAACTGACGCTTGGCGGTGCCGCGGATGGCCACGCCTTCCAGCATGGTCTGCAGTTTCTCGATGGCATCGGGCGGGGCGATGTGCTCGTTGAGTACGATGGGGTCGAAGCGCTCGACGATTTGGTTGCCGCGACGCACCTCGCTGACGAATTGTGGCTTCATCAAGCGCCCGCCATTGGCGATGGCGTTGTAGATCATGACGAGTTGTAGGGGCGTCACGTTGACCTCGTAGCCGATCGACATCCAAGGCAGGGTCACCTTTGACCAACCGCCGGGTTTGTCCTTGTCTTTCGGGTCTTTGATGACTGGTTGCGACTCGCCGGTGATGCCAGTGCCGATTTTTTTGTTTAGCCCAAGTGCATAGAGCCCGTTGACATATTGTTCGGGATGTGCCGCAAAGGCGCGAGTGATGAGCACGGCGGTGCCTTTGTTTGACGACTGCTCGATGACCTCTTGCACGGTGCAGATGCCGTTTTTGGCAAAGCTGTGGTCGTCTTTCATCACGCGGTTCGAGAACTTGATGGGTCCAGTGCCGATGTTCACCAGGTCGGTGAGTTTGGTGTCTCGTTTCTGGTTGAGGAGGACGACCATCGAGATAATCTTGAACACCGATCCGGGCTCGTAGCGTTCGGTGAGGGCCACATTGTACGACTCTTCGTAGGCACCCGTCTCATGGTTGAGACGCAGGTTGGCCAAGGCCTTCACATAGCCTGTCTCCACGTCCATCAGGATGGCGCAGCCTTGCTCGGCCTTGTTTTCGGTGAGCGTGTGGTTGAGGGCACTCTCCACGATGTCTTGCAGCTTGACGTCGAAGGTGGTGACCACATCGTCACCGTTCCTCGCCTCGGTGTTATCCTCCGAGTCGATGGGCACATAGCCGCCGTTATGGATTCTTCTCACCAGTTGTTGCCCATTGATGCCTTTGAGGTAGTCGTTGTAGGCACCTTCGATGCCGAAATAGTACCCCTTTTCTTCGTTGGCCATGCCGAGCATGAGGCTGGCGAGTTCCTTGTAGGGGCGTTCGCGGCGGATTTTCTTCTCCACGATGATGCCACCCTTGTAGATGCCGCGGTTGAAGATGACGAAGCTCTGCATCTGGCGCAGTTCGGGTTGGGTGATGTTGAGCGCTATCTTGTAGTGGCGGTTGCCTTTGGCCATGCCTTGGGCGAAGAAGGCCTTCCATTCGTCGGGGTTGCGCTTGGGTAGCAGCTGTGCCATTTGTCGGCAGAGCGAGTCGATGTTTTCGGCCAAGAATGCCGAGTCGACGGCTTTGTAGTCGAAGAAGACGTCGTAGAGTGGGATGGAGGTGGCCATCAGCTGGCCGTCGGACGAGAAGATGTTGCCCCGCGAGGCTTCGAGCGTCTGTATGCGGTATTCCTGTTTCTCGGCCAGTTGCTGCAGCTCCTTGCTGTCTTTGGTCTGCACCAGGATGATCTTCACGATGATGGCGATGCCGAAGAGGAGAACGAGGAAATACACTAAGTAGGTCTTCCAAAGGGTGTCGGATCTGGGGTCTAATGTCATGGCTGTTCCTCCTGCTTTTCGGGTTGTTCGACTTCGATGCGTTTCAGCGGCGTGATGGCTTCCTTAAGACCCGTGCCAGCCAGTCTTTTGACCAGTACCGACTGTTTCGAGGCTTCCATGATCTCCGATTTCAGCTGCACATATTCCACCTGCAAGTCGTTGAGCCGTTTCGAGGTCTTGGCAAGCTCGCGGGTGCGCTCTTCGGCGATATAGGTGTTGGTGATGATGGCCATGAGCAATACGGTCACATAGACCATAAACGGGAATTGCTTGGAGATTTCTTCTCTCACGAGGAACTTGCCTCCCAAGATCGACATCACTCTTCTCTTTTTCTTCTTCTCTTTTTTCTTCTGTTCTTCCATGTCTTACATCCTTTCTGCAATTCTGAGTTTGGCACTGCGAGCCCTGCTGTTGCTTTCCATCTCTTCGTCGGAGGCGACAAGGGGCTTGCGTGTGATGGTGCGATAGGGGGTGAGCAAGTTGCCGAAGAAGTCCTTCTCTTCCTTGCCTTCGGCGTTGCCGGTCTTCATGAAGTTCTTCACGATGCGGTCTTCCAATGAGTGGTACGACATCACGACCAGGCGGCCTCCTGTCTTCAGCACGTCGGGACATTGGGAGAGGAAGGCGGTGAGGGCTTCCAGCTCTTGGTTGACCTCGATGCGCAGGGCCTGGAAGATCTGTGCCAGCACCTTGTTCTCCTTGCCTCGCGGCAGACGACCTTGCACGGCGGCTTTCAGCTGTGCCGTGGTCTCGATGGGTTCGGCGTCGCGGGCCATGATGATGTCGGAGGCGATGAGATGGGGCTGCTGTAACTCTCCGTAGAGGCGTAGGATGCGGGTGAGGTCGGCGTGGTCGTAGGTGTTCACTACGGTAGCGGCGTCGTTGGGCGTCAGCTGGCTCATACGCATGTCCAGGGGACCGTCGAAACGGGTCGAGAAGCCCTTCTCAGGGGTGTCGAACTGGTGCGACGAGACACCCAAGTCGGCGATGATGCCGTCGATCTTGCCGCCGTGATAGAGTTGGATGAAGTTTTTGAAGTACTTGAAGTTCTGTGGAATGAAGGTGAAACGCTCGTCGTCGAAAGCGTTGGCGGCGGCATCTTCATCCTGGTCGAAGGCATAGAGATGTCCGGTGGTGAGTTGGTCGAGGATGGCACGGGCATGTCCGCCGCCACCAAAGGTGACGTCGGCATATACGCCTTCGGGGTTAATGTTCAAGCCCCCGATACATTCTTGCAACATGACCGGTTTGTGATACATCACTCGTACTCCTAGTTTATTTTATGTTCTCGTCCAACAGGTTGAAGAACTCCTCATCGCTGAGGTCCTCGTTGATCGACTGCTCGTAAAGGTCCTTGTCCCAGATCTCCATCTTCGTTGTCACCGAGGTGATGACAATGTCTTTGGTCAGCGATGCCTTTTCTATCAGGTCCTTGGTGATGAGCAGACGTCCACTGGCGTCAAGCTTCACGAAACGCGAACCGGCGTCATAGCGGCGCATCGCAGCTTCCTGCTTCTTGTTGAATTGGCTGAACTTGGCACGGAGTTGGTCCTGCACCTCGTTCCAGTCCTGCTTCGTGTAGAGCTCCAGACAGTGGGCATGCAGACCCGGGCGGAGCACGAAGCCTTCCTCCACCTGGTCGCCTAATTGCTCCTTGAACTCGCTAGGCACCAAAACACGGCCTTTCGCGTCCAATTTGCAGTTATAATGTCCCACTAAATAGCTCATTTTTCTTCTTTCGGATTATCAGCGGCAAAAATAAACACTTTTTCCCATTTTTCGACACTTTTCAACACCAAATTTATTATAAGTTTTCAACACGGGTTGTTCATAACTTTGTTGATAATTTGTTAATAAACTCGACGAGCGTAGATTTCGATTGTTCATTTTCTGTCATGATAGGGGGTATGAGTGGCGTTTTTCGACCGTCGAATCCATAGGATTTGGTATGCAGAAAATCCAGGTGCAACTACCATTTCTCGTGGGGAATAATGCTTTTTTTGACCCTAAAAAGACAATCTTCCCCCTTTTTTACTATTTTTGCCGATTGTAGAGAATTGTTCAATTATGGAAAATGAACAAAACAATCTAATTGACCTGAGGAAAATCTTCACTGCCAAGGTGCCCAAGCTGATGAAATACATGCCCAACTGGCTCTTTCGTAAGATCCAGCGGCTGTTGCATGAGGACGACATCAACGAGATCCTGACGAAGTATGCCGACAAGGAAGGCATCGACTTCATCAACGCGGTGGTGGACGATTTCAACCTCAAGGTGGTCGTTGAGGGCGAGGAGAACCTGATGGCGGGCGACCGCATCCTGGTGGCCTCCAACCATCCTTTGGGCGGCCTCGACGGCATCGCCCTCATCGGTGCAGTGGGCAACCGGAGAGGGGAGACGCTGACGCCTGTCAACGACTTCCTGATGTTTGTGAAGAACCTCCGGCCGATTTTCATCCCGGTCAGTAAGGTGGGCAGCGCTACGGCCAACCGCGAAGAGAGCCTCAAACTCTTCAACGAGACTTTCGCCGGCGACGCCACCCTCTGCTATTTCCCCTTCGGCCTCTGCTCACGCAAGACCAAAGGCGGCAAGATCATGGACCTCGATTGGAAGAAGACCTTCGTCACCAAGTCGAGGGCCTACCAGCGTGACATCGTCCCCGTCCACATCGAAGGACGCAATTCCAACTTTTTCTACAACCTTGCCCGTTGGCGCAAACGCTTGGGTATCAAGGTGAACATAGAGATGGCTTTCCTTGTCGACGAGTTCTTCAAGCAACGCAACAAGACGCTCACCATCAGTTTCGGCAAGCCCATCCCTTACCAGACTTTCGACCGCCGCTTCAACGACGCCCAATGGGCGGAGAAGCTGCGCACGTTCTCTTACCAGTTAGGTAATGATTGCAATTTAGTGTTTGACCCTTCAATGGAATACAAGATATGAATATCCAAAATATCATCGACCCCGTGCCAGTTGAGGCCATCTTGGACGAGCTGACCCGTGAGAAGTTTTTCCGCAAGACCAATAACGGAGGCAACGAAATCTATATCCTCTCGGCCCACGACTCACCCCATGTGATGCGTGAGATCGGCCGTCTGCGCGAGATCAGTTTCCGCGAAGCAGGCGGTGGCACAGGCCTCGATTGCGACATCGATGACTTCGATACGCGTGAGGAGAACTATTTCCTGCAGCTGATTGTGTGGAATCCCGTCGACCGTGTCATTGTGGGCGGCTATCGTTTCCTTTTGTGTGACAAGCTACCCTTGGACGAACACGGCCAGGTGGACACGCCCACGAGCGAGCTTTTCCACTATTCAGAGCGTTTTGTGAAAGAGTATCTGCCCGACACCATCGAGTTGGGCCGTTCCTTCGTGCAGCCTGCCTACCAGCCCACCAAGAGCCTTTCGAAGGGTCTATATTCGCTTGACAACCTTTGGGATGGCTTGGGCTCGCTGATCCACGTCTATCCCGATGCGAAATATTATTTCGGTAAGGTGACCATGTATCCCCAACTCGACCGCACTGCGCGCGACATGATCCTCTATTTCATGAAGAAGCACTTCCCCGATCATGAGCGTCTGGTCGTCCCGAGGCCCGAGTTGAACCTGCCTATCTTGACCGATGAGGCGCAACTGGCCTCCGTATTTGTTGGCGAAAACTACCGTGAGGATTACAAGATCCTGGTGCGTAGCGTGCGCGAGCGTGGTGCCGCGGTGCCGCCTTTGGTCAATGCCTATATGAACCTGTCGTCGACCCTGCGGTCGTTCGGCACGGCGCTCAATCCGGGGTTTGGTGAAGTGGAGGAGACGGGCATCTTGGTGACCATCGGTGACATCTACGAGGAGAAGGCCAAGCGCCACATTGAATACGACAAGAATCAAACCCCGTCACACCTCAGCTAAAACTATAGACCGCCATGAATATCACGAAAGCCGAATTCCTGATGAGCAACACGCGCTTCGACTTTTTGCCGAACGACAACATCCCCGAATATGCCTTCATTGGGCGTTCCAATGTGGGCAAGTCGTCGCTCATCAACATGTTGGTGCAACGCAAGGGCTTGGCCAAGACCTCATCGGTGCCGGGCAAGACGGTGGCCATCAACCATTTCATCGTCAACGACGCTTGGTATCTCGTCGACCTGCCGGGTTATGGCTATGCGCAGCACTCGAAGAAGACTCGTGAGCAGTGGCGTGTCATGATTAACAACTACATCACGCGGCGCCGCAATTTGGTGTCGACCTTCGTCCTTGTCGACTCGCGCCTCGAACCTCAAAACAATGATTTGGGCTTTGTGGAGTGGCTGGGGGAGAACCAGATGCCGTTTTGCATCGTCTTTACCAAGGCCGACAAGGTCTCGAATGCAGAACTGAACCGTAATGTGGAGGCGTTCAAGGCGAAGCTGTTGGAGGAATGGGAGGAGTTGCCGCCTATCTTCATCACGTCGTCGGAGAAGAAGACGGGTAGGGATGAGATATTGGACTATATTGAGCAGCAGAATGCGGAGGTGGCGGATTTGATGAATAGGAGCTATAAGCTGTAAGCCGTAAGCTATAAGCTTGGTTGTTGCCGGGTTGAGGGTTGGATAGCGAGGTTGAAGGTGGAGATGGATGAGGAATGCTGAATGCTGAATGCTGAATGAGGAATGTGGAATGTGAAATGTTTACATTCAATAAATCATAAATCCTAAAAACTTAAACATTATGTGGGGTATTATCGTATCTATCATTATCGGTGCGTTGGCAGGCTTCATCGCCAGTCGCATCATGGGTAAAGGCATGGGCCTTTTGTTGAGCATCATCGTGGGTATCGTTGGCGGTGCCTTGGGTAGCTGGCTCTTTGGCTTGATCGGTGCAACGCCGAATCCGAGCTTCTGGGGTCGCCTGCTTGTTGGTACTGTCGGAGCTGTGGTGCTCCTCTTCATCCTTTCCCTCTTCAGAAGGAAATGATCGACTTACATGCATGAAAAAAGAGGACGACATCGTCGTCCTCTTTTTTTCGTACCTGATGGAAATCAGTCTTCTTTCTTGCGTTTTCCGACGAGGTAGGCGCCGGCAAGACCTGCGAGCAGGAGGATGCCTTCGCCGACGGGGACGTACTGGTCGTAGGTGACGTTTTGTTCGGGGACCATGACGCCAAAACCGTCAGGATTGGTGGCTCTGTTGTTGAGGTCTTCGTCATCCAGGAAGATCTGCGCCATGGCAGGGGCCGAGGCCAGTGTCAAGATTGTCGTGATTGCTAAGATTAGTTTTTTCATCGTATCTAGGTTTTATTGTTGTTTCTAATTCTAACTATCGTTTTCTGGTTTGTCAACCCTGACCCTTGACCCTGACCCTGACCTTCTGTTGAGGCAAGTCAGGGTCTGGGTCAGTAGTCTGGGTCAATTTCATCTCACCACAATCTTTTGTACCATGGTGTCCTTGCCGTCGCTGACGCGCATCATGTAGACGCCCGGGGCGACGTTGTTGAGGTTGACGCGGTTCTGTTCGTTGGCGATGCGCTTGCTGAACAGGACGCGGCCGGTCACGTCGATGATGTCGAGTTGGCCCTTGCCGTTGACGACCCACTCGCTGCCGCCGAAGAAGGCGAAGGAGCCGTCGCCCTCGTTGACCTCTTCGACGCCGGTGCAGGCGTAGGTGAGGTAGAAGCGCGAGGCGTAGTCGCTCGTCTTGGCGTCGAAGGTGTAGTGGTCGCTGCGGAGCATGTCGGTGATGGTGCCGGTCATGTTGTCGACGAGGAGGAGGCTGGTGAAGTCGCCGTTGAAGGTGCTCCAGGTCAGCGTGAAGGTGCCGTCCTCATCGGTGTAGAAGCGCACGGGCACTTTCTCGGTGTTTTCAGGCGTGAAGAGCAGGCCGTAGTTTTGGCCGTCGAGGTGAGCGGCGATCTGGAAGTTGGCGTTGGTCATGAAGCCGACCTTGGTGGCGCCTCCCAGTTCGGGACGGTTGAACTCGACGACGGCGAGGTCGCGGTTGCCTGCGGCGTTCTCGGCGAAGAGGTTGACCAAGGGGTAGTTGACCTGGGTGCCACGGTAGTAGGAATTCGAATTCTTTTCCGTCGTGGCCATGCCAGTATTGAAAATCAAATCATCGCCATCATCTGTAGCGTGATAGAAGAAGGCCTGATGTGGGTGGATGTTCTTGGCCGGGATGGCGGGGTTCTCGGAGGCTTCAGTGGTGTAAGGAGCGTACACGCCCATGTCGGCGTCATAGCCGTAGATGGTGCCGAGGGTGCTGACGTTGAGGTAGGCCTGGTAGGGGTTACCCACGAGGTTCCAGCCCTTGTTGTACTGCAAGCTTTGAGGCTCCTGGTTGGTGAGGGTGATGGTCACGTTGCCGTTGTTCAGCACGCCCGAGTTGCTCATGTAACTGTCCTGGCTGATGGCCATCATGTAGCCCTTGCCGGGGACGAAGATGGTCTCATTCTGCTTCGCACCCAACCCGTTCTGGCCACTCAAATAATTAATTTGAGCGCCGCCGTCCGTATGATAGTGGTTGTCGCCACTACGTTTCAGGTTGATCCAGTGGTATTCAGGCTCGAAGTAAGTGTAAAGATCCCACTTCACACCCGTGCTTGGGGTAGTCATAGGCAGATTGTTCGGGAAGTAGTTGTTCTCCATTGCCGTGATGTTGACATCACCGCCATTTCCCGTAGCAGCACTATAGGTAATACCCATAGGAGCATTGTTCAGCGGGGTCGACATGAAGTGCCAGTCGTACAACAGTTTGTTGCCGTAGTAGTCATAGGCATTCTGGCCGTGGTCGGAGTTGTCGAAGGTGACGCCGACCGTGGCGTTGATGGCATTCGAGCCTGACTGCAGTAGCACGGCATCTTCGTTGATGAAGAGCATGTTGGTACCATTACCAAGCGTCACGTCGGTGGCGTTGCCATAGAGGAACATGTTGGCCGTATTTTCGTATGACTTGGCAAACAGGTTGTCGAGGCCGTTGGCATTGACATTGGAGCCGTAGAACAGGAACTTGCCGTCTTCAGTGGCCAAACTGTTGTCGCTCGGGAAGCCCAAGATCGGCAGGTCGCCGTTGATGTCGCCCGAAGTCGGACGGAACCAAGAAGTATAGGTGACGTCATCATTGCTCTTGTCATCCACCCATTGGTTCAGTGTGCTGAGCAGGCCTGGCCATTTGTCAATATTATGGCCGTTGTAGGAAAGCTCTTCAGCAACATAGGGGTTCTCCTCTTCTTCCACGAGAGTGATGGCATTGTCGCCATACATATATCCAAGAGCCTTGCGGTCGAGCACGGCACCATAGTTGCCGTGGCCAGTAGGCTGAACAACAGGTGTACCACCCACAAAGGAAGTGACGCCAGGAGCGGCATAGCAATATTTGATTGACTCGCCATCAACGTTGTCGCCAGCAAAGGCATAGGTGGTCTCAGTGGCATTGTAGCAGTTCTCGATATTACCGAAGTTCATACCAACAAGGCCGCCCACGATGCCATTGCTATTCAATACGGCATTGCTGTAGCTATTGTAGAGGTCGCCGCGGTTGGCACCGACGAGGCCGCCGACATAGGTAGTACTCGAGCCGCCCGTGATGGTGTTGACACCGAACGACGAGTGGATGGTTCCGTTTAAGACTTCACCGACGAGGCCACCCATGTAGGCAGTGGTGTTGGTGCCCGTCAGTGTACCGGCGGCTTCCACATTGCTCAGCGTGCCGCCGTCCATCGTTCCGATGACGGTACCCACGCTTCTCATGTTGCCGCCAGCAAAGTTGGCTTGGGCAACCAGGTCGCTGATGGTAGCACCGTTGGTGGCACCAAACATACCCATGTGCTCGCTGTTCAGGGGGCTGCGCAAACCGGTAACCACGTGGCCGTTGCCATTGAAGGTGCCCGTGTAGGCATTGCCGTTCGATCCGATCGGCACCCAGATGTTGGCACTCATGTCGATATCATCGGTCAAGGTGAAGGTCGTATTGGGAGCAGCCGTTTGGCCATTGTAGCCCGATGCCACGGAGATGGCCCATGCCAGCTCTTGAGGTGTATTGATTTCGGTGGCACTGAAGCCTGCCGGCTCGGAAGTCACCTCGGTGACCCACGTACCGACGAAGTAGACGTAGTTGAGAGGATCCGTCAGGTGGGTGTTGTTCAAGCTGAGGATCTCATACTTGGTTTGGTCGTCCCACATGATGGCACCCGATTCAGGAGCATTATCGGTGACCAAATTGCTAAGGTAGGTCTGTCCACCGTCAGAGAAAGCCACAGGAGCGTAGTAGTAAGTGCCCCAGTCGGGATTCTTGGTGATACCCACTTTGGAGGTTACAAGAAGTTGGTTGAACGGGTCGTCAGTTTCGACGGTACCAATGTCAACATGGCTGTCGTAAGTGGAGAGGTAGACGTTGTTGTCGACACCTTCACCCGCCTTGCTGGAGGTGATTTGTTGGTTACCCGTGATATTGACCAAGTCTGACAGTTGAACTTTCGAGGTGCTGTTCACGTAGATACCACCACCATTCTTAGTTGTGGCGACAAAGTTGGTGTCGACAGCCGAACCGTCATACAGGTTGAGCACGCCGCCATTGGCGATATAAACGCCACCACCATCGGTGCTGCTGTTGTAGTTGTTTTCCAAACGGCTCTGTCCGTAGACCGAGAGTCTACCACCGTTGGCAATGTTGACCAAAGGTGCTACGGCAGGCACATAGGTGTGGAAATATTGGTTGCTACCTTCTTCGATATCGCCAGCGGCCTCGCCTTCGGGCTTCTGAGATTCAAAGTAGAAACCGTCGAGGACGATACCTGTCATCTCCATGGAGCTTTCCACTTCAACCAAGGTACCAGTGAAAGCAGCGTTGTTTTCGATGTCATAATCCATATAGTGCGATTCGGCACCCGTTTCGTTAGGCACGCATCGGTGTCCGCCAGGATAACGATAGAGGGTTACTTCATCGTAAGCCTTACCGTTCCACGTCAAAGTTTTGTTGCCGTCGGCAGTGACTGTGTTCACCACAAAGATGTTGTCACCTGCCTTATAGTCGGTACGATTGAAGATGCCGCTCAAGGTCTGCTTGGCTGCGTTCGGGAATTTGCCGCTATAGAGGTTGTTACCATGGACACCGTCAATGTAGTAGTTGGCACCTTGGCCGAGGAACCAAACCTCAATCTTGATATTGAGGTCTTTTTCGAATGGTTCTTGTCCTGCCTCTTCGTAGTTGGTGAAGTGCATCTTGAAGGTGAGTGTACCCACTTTGTAGTTGCCGTTGGCCTTTTGGCGGCCGTCGTAAAGCAGGGTGAAGTCGAAGCCGATAGGATCACGGGCTGTGGTCTCACCAAAGACGTAGGTGGTATTACTCCAGCCTTGCATATCTTGAGGAGTCAAAGGATAAGCCTCCCAACCCGTGGTGTTGTCGAAGTTAAGACCTGCCACCAAGTTCATGCCGAACTTGTTGTTGCATTGGGTCAGATCACCATCGTTAAGATAGTTGGTGCCATGGACGAACAAGTCTTCCGAATAGCCATCCTCGGCATCGAAGGTAACTTGTCTGCAAGTCCACTTCGAGATTTCACCCACCGAGTTGACGTGCATCACATATTGCGGGAGCACGATCTTGGCGGTGTAGGAACCTGTGGCCGATCCATTGCCTCTGGTGACAGCATAGGCTTGGGTGACAAAGTCTTGCTCGATGTTGGTCAATGTAGTCACCGTGAGGGCCACATCAACAGTGGCAAGAACCGTTTCGCCATCGCAACTCACCTGCTCGAAGGTGATGTGGATGGGATCCCACACCACGTTGTTGGTCAGGTTGTTGTTGTAGGTGAGGCGGAAGGTCACTTGAGGCATCTCATCGTTGTGAGCATTGGGCCATTGCATGGTGGCAATCTTCGGGTCGGAAGCCTCGCAGATAATCATGTTATCATCACCACGCAAGCCACCTTGCGGAATAGCCACAAGACCGAAGTTGACATTAGGCATTTCGGAAATATAATGCAAGTTCGAGCACTGGGATTGAGTTTGTCCCGTGACGAAGCTGGCCTGGGCGTTGTCACCATTGATGTACATCCATTGTGCTTCATCTGGATCACCGTAGCAGGCAGCGTTGACGGTCATCAGGTCGGTGCCGTAATCGATGGTGGTGTTACCGTCGGAACTCTTGATGCGGTAGAAGGCCGTACCTTCCTCGCAATCCTCGTTTTCGAAAGCAGGCAGGCTGATGACCACGTCGGTGGTGCTGTAGCCAGTGGTGCCGTCGCTCTGTGCCACAAACACGCCTTCGCGGTAGCTCAAGGTACCACCAGCACGCCAGATACGGAAGTATTGCTCGCCGTTTCTCAGATTCACGGTGTGGTTCTCATAGCGCATCTGGTCGCTGTTGGTTGCAGGAGCGCCACCAATGGTGTAGCCGTTGAGGTTTTCGTCGTAGCTCACCCAGCCGCCATCAGCGGGGTTGTCATAAGCAGCGGGGATGATGTTGCCCGATTCAGTGCTTTGCTTCGGACGGGCATAGGCGCAGGTGTTGTTGGCATCGTCGCTCATCATGTAAGCGAAGCCTTCCAACTCGCCGTATTGAGCCGTGTTTTGGTCGTCAACGTATTTAATCTGAATGAAGGCACCGTTGCTCACGCGGATCTTGTTGGGCGTCTCTTCGAGGCTCGAGGTCTCGTGAGTCACCTTGGTATACACCGGAGTAGGATTATAGACGTTGTCCACCTTATAGCTGCCGAACCTCTTCATCTGGTCGGCGGGATAGTTGAGGAAAATGGAGCTTCCGTTGTTGATGCGCACATTGCTGAATTCATGAATCGTATACTTCTCGGTGGTGACCAACGAATTGATCTTACCTTCGCCGAGGAAGACGATGTGCGAGTTGACGATGTCGAGGTTGTCGGCACGTTGCACCGAGTAGAGCGCACGCGTGGCCGAGCTGTAAGGCAGGGCTGCGGTGGGCTGGCTGGCCTCGATGACCTTACCGTAGTTTTGGATGACGATATGGCGGCCTTGCTTACCGGCATCGCACGAGGTGCCGCTGCCGTAGACGGAGCCACCAATGTACATATAGTTGGTGTTGGTCGTGTTGTTGCTCTCGGTGTCGTAGCCTGTGCCGTCGATATAGACGTTGGAGCGACCGCTGACGGTCGGGTCACCGAACTTGGTGCCGTCGTAGTTACCGAAGTCGCCGCCGGCCCACACCGAACCACCGATGCGCAACGCCGTGTGAGCGTTGAAGAAGTTCAAGTTGGCTTCGGTATTGTCGTACACATGGTTGGGGGCGTTGAGGATGGCATTGGTGCCGATGAAGGCGTAGGTGGAGCCAAACACGTTGCCGAAGTAGCCCGAGGCGAACACTTGGTAGTGGGTGTAGCCACCCGAATAGTTGACCACCGAAGCGGTGCGCGTTTCGGTGCTGCTGGCGAAGGCACCAGGATTGAACGTCAAGGCGTCGTCGGCGTTACGCGAGCCGCCATAGACGTGCTTGTTGACCGTGCCGCCGCGCATGTTGACCACGCGCATGCCAGCCACATAAACGCGACCTTGGGTGCCAAAGGCGCCGCCGAACACCGAGCCTTCCACTGCGCCGCCGTTCATGTTGACGATGGTGCCGCCGTTGGTGAAGCCCATGCGACCGCCGCCAAACACGTTGCTAGCGATGTTGCCGCCCGTGATGTTGACCGTGCTGACGGCCGTCGGGTCGGCCATGATGCCTTCCTCGTCCTTGGCGCTGGGGTTGGTGGCTTGCTTGACGTTACCGATCTCGCCGCCGCCGTAGACGCTCTCGGCGATGGAACCGCCGCTGACGTTGACCGTCGTGGTGCCGCCGATGTTGGCCGTGACAGCCGTGACACCCGTGGCGGCAGCGCGGCCTTGGCCGGCGCCAAAGATGTTATTCATCGTGCCGCCGCTGACACTCACCGTAGTGTTGCCGGTGACGGTACCCAAGGCACCGCCGCCATACACATTATTATTAATGGTGCCGCCCGAGACGTTGACAATGGTATTGTTGGCCATGTTCGTGCCCGTGCCATAACCACCACCGAAGACGTTGGTGACCGTACCGCCCGAGACGTTGATGGTGGCGAGGTAGTTGACCGTACCTTGCGTGTTGGAACCGCCATAGAGGTTGCCTTCCACCACGCCGTCTTTCATCCAAATGTTGACGTTTTGGCCTTTCTGCATGTTGGAACCGCCGAAGACGGAGCCCTTCACTGTGCCACCAAGCACATAAAGGTCTGATTTGTTGGTGTCGCCATTGCGGACGTAACCATAGTTACCGCCGCCGTACACGTTGCGTTCGACAACTGCTTCGTCTGCAACGACAATCGTTGAGTTGTTTACACGACCTACAGTCGCATTGTCGCCTGAGGCCCCGCTATTACCACTGCCTGCTCCAAAGATGTTGCCGCCCGTGGCTTGGCCGGGGCCAATGGTCGTGTTGCTGCCATTGCTGTTGCATTGGGCTTTACCACCAAAGTAAATTTCTGTGCTACCATAGAGTTCACCACCGTCCTCATTAGTACCATTACAGCCACCTGCAATCCAACCGGCAACGCTGCCACCAGTGAAAACAAAGCGTCTGTCACCAGAAGAACCTGCAAATTGTGCCGCACCGTAAACGACACCGCGAACGGTGCCGCCTTTCATACGAATCATAACTGCCCAAGAACCATCATTTACCATGTAGTTAGCATAATTGTTTTCATAGCAATTAATACCTCCAGCAATGTTTGCAACACTACCTCCTTCCAGTATTAATCTACGTTTACCTTGATATTGAACACTATTTTGAGTATTACCATCACCAGGAGTGCCCATATAGATAGATTGCGCAGCTGTAGCCGTGCCAACATTACCCTGGAAATAACCGCTCTTAATTAACCAATCGAAAGTAAGATTATTTCTGTTGGTAGCTGTAGAGAAAGCATGATTGCTAGAACCACCATACATTGTACCAGTAATTCTAAGTTTATCATTGTCATTATTTGCACGATCATAATCGGAACCTAAAATGGCTCTGGCAGAATTGACACCAGTACATGTGGCAGATCCTTGTCTCATCATGGCGAAATTGGTGAAAGAACCACTTTCAACACGGATAGTGTAATCTAGGTTGGAAGCATTTCCACTGATACCTTGAACAGTGTTTGCACAAATTCCGTTGTTATACCCAGTCACACCACGTCCAATGACGAGATTGTGATTATTGGCAGTAAGAGTAGCACAATAGTTATTGCCACCACGGAATATCACATACTCAAACTTAGTATCTGCATTACATGTGAAGTCTCCTTGCACCCTAGAGTTAGTTCCAGCTGCCGTTCCATCAGGATAACGAGAAGTAATAGTTAATGGCTTTTGCGTTGCATTAATATCACCTGTATTGTATGTGCCCGTAAACACATAAAAGTTCCTTTCATAGGAGCCTCCTTGGAGGTCATCTGAATTGATATAATATGCTAAATAGCTAGCTCTACTGGCCATCACATACGCTCTAGCCCAGAGCGCTTCGAGTTCCACTTCCATGCCAGTTTCGGCATCAGGAGCGAAATAATATGTGCCTTCGGCGCTCAGCCAGTTGGTGGCAGCCAAGTTGCCAGAAGCGTAGGCAGTATATTGGGTGCCATTTGTAGCGGCGCTATAGATCTTACCGCCTCTAATGGATTTAATACGCCAGCCGTAGAAACCACGCCAACGCGTGTCACCAGTGCCGTATGTAGGTCTCTTCGAGAAGGGGTTCGGAATGGTTGTGTATTCGCAACGGCCAGTGGGGGTTGTTGAAGTGGTTCCGTCAACACGCTCCAAGGTTTTCAGATAAACGAATTGGTTGGCCGTTTCGTTGTAACTTACCTGCACGCCTGTAGCATTTTGTGTCCAAGTGCCTGCGCCAGGATTTGCATCTGTTGAGGCCGTAACCGTTCCAGTACCATTACCATAATAGGTAATCTTCACATCGACAGGCTTGAGGCTGCGGATGGGGTTGGTGTTGTCGCTGTAGTAGCTCCAGCTGTGGTCTTCGCGGTCGTCGAGAAGGACGGTGGTGCCGAAGACACCGCTGTTGCCGTCGCCGCCGGGGATGTAGATGGCGGAGGCGATGCCGGATTGGGTATAGCCTGTGCCAGTGTGGGCAGCCATGGCCTTAATGGTGGAGCCGGCAGGCACCGAGACGCTGAGGGGGCTGGTGCCAGAGGTTGTCGTGGCCGTGGTGGGGTCGGTGCCATCAAGGGTGTAATAAATGGTGGCGCCTGGCAAGGAGCAAATGATCTGGGCCGTGCCCGTGTTTCCCGTGCCAGAGACGGTAATCTCAGGTGTAGGCACAAACACCTCTGTAACCGTTTCACTAGCTTCCTCCGAGAACAGTTCGGTGCAGGTGGTGCCGCGGGTCACTACACGCAGCGTGCCAGGATGGTCCATCGTCACCGTGTTGATTTTGTTGACGTAATTGCCGCTGGCATCGCGTTCAGAGCAAACGAGTTGCTGGCTTGCGGGAGCATATTGCGGGTCGGTGCCGTCGGTGGTGTAATGGATATAATAGGTGTCGCGGAGATTGTTGCTCCAATGGGCGTCAATCTCGAAGTTGTTGGTGCCTGCCACGCGGGTGATGGTGGGCTGAACAGGAGGCGTAATCAGCGAGTTGAACTCGTAGGTGGAGACCGTCGAAGAGGTGGTTCCATTTTCCACCAAGATGGCCTTCACTGTGGTTGCCGATGTGATGGCGAAGGGGCCGGTATAGGGCGTGCCGACAGTGATGCTGTGGTTTTGGACGTTATAGAGGGGCGTTGAACCATCGGTAGTGTAATATATCTCAGTGCCATTTGCGCCTTCGCCCTTGCTACCAGGGAGCAACACGATATTGTTGTCGCAGGCTTCCATAAGGGCAACGGGAGCTTGGGGTGAATAGTCCCACAATCTGACATCGGCATCCCAACCTGCATCGCGGTATTGTCCGTTCGACTCGAAACGGAGGGTCATGTTGCCGTGCGAAACCACTTTGTAGCCTTGAGGATAAGCCGTGGAGAAATCGTTGCAGGTGAGGTCCACAATCAGGTTCTCTTCATTCTCAAGGTCGCCTTCGTAGATCTTCAGGTGATCGTCGTTGATGAGAAGATAGTTGAACGTAATTTGGATGCCCTTGGTGTCATATCCAGCAGGCTTGACCAAGTGAAGCAGGTACGATTCGTTGTGTTGGTACCAGGTCACCCAGTTGTATTCGTTGTTGGGATCTTCCTCAGGATCCATAATGTAAGGACCGCCTGAGTCGTAGAAGTTGTAGATCACCTCATCGGTGATGGTTTCGTTACCCGTCTTCATACGGATCTCGTTGGCGCGGGTTTGGGCCTGCGCAGGGATGGCGAAGGCCGCCATCATCAGCAACAACAAGCTCGTTTTTAACTTGTTGAGCTTTCTTTTCTTGTTGTAATACTTTTGCATTTTACTTCGAAGATTTTTTATTGTTGTTTATACTTGATTGTTTGCTTTTGTTTGGACTCCTTATTAAATGACGCGGGACTGAGAGACGCGGGACGCGAGACGGCCCTTCGATCCTTCGACAAGCTCAGGACTCAGGGACCTGCTTAGGAATGGGCATAGTCCGTTTGTGGGCACTTTACACACTACTCGCATGACACGGCGCGGGGCAGAAAGCCTGCGGCTCGTCAAGGTGAGGGTTCGGTAAGTGTCCAGCAAGTTACCTAGTAAGGTGCTGGTTTTGTTCATTTTAGGATCCTTAATTTGTGTTGTTTACTATAGTAATTACGTACGTTAAAGAACTGGGGGTACCGTCCCAATTCATAGGGTTGAATTCGGGTGCAAAAATAATAAAAATTATTCTCACAGGACACTAAAAAAGGAAATATATTTAAATCAAATTGTAAATCGTTGGAAAATAGTATATTGAGTAGATGGGAACGGGTGAAAAACTGATAATTGAGAATTGATAATTGATAATTGAAAAATAGAGGTCGGCTAAGGGGAAGTTGAGTTATTTTGGAAGCAAATCTATCGTAAATCTACCGTAAATAATTTGCTCGCGGGGGCTCGCGTGAAAGTAGGGCGTTTCCCGCCTGGCGGCGGGAATGGAGCTCTTGTATTATCATAAACTGCGGCGGCTGTGGTGTTTACTATACGTAGATTCCAGCTGCCGCCGCTTGATAAAAAAGAAAGAAGCTCCATTCCCGCGAAGCGGGAAACTCTTATTATTTGAAATAAACCCGGGTAATTCCCGTGCCGCCCGTCTCGAGTGAGGCGTCGCAGAAGCGCTCCACCTCGTGCATGTGGCTGAGCTTCTCGCGGATGAGCTTGCGCAGGATGCCGTTGCCTTTGCCGTGCAGGATGCTCACCTCCTTGATGCTTAAGAGCTTGGCCTCGTCAAGGTACTTGTCGACGAGGTCCAAGGCCTCCTCGGCACGATGGCCTCGCACATCCAAGGTGAGGTCGAAGTGCTCGGCCTTCTCGCTGAGGTCGGCGGCGATGCCTTTCTGCCAGTTGCGTTGCGCCTTGCGGGCCTCGGCACGGCTCACCTTGCGGAGTTTGTCGGGGCTGGTGCGCAAACGCACGCTGTCGAAGAGGATGGTGGCGTCGGTGTCGCTGATGGACAGGATCTCGCCCACCACCTGCATCTCCTCGATGCAGACGGTGTCGCCCACCTTAAGCACCACCTCGCCCTCTTCCTTTTTCTTCTCTTCGGCCGCTTCCTTGGCCTTCTGGGCGATCTCTTCCTTGGTCTTCTCCAGGCTCTGGCGGATCTCCTTGGTCTTCGTCTTCTCGGCCTGCGCCTCCTTAATCTCCTTGATGGTGCGCTCTATCTGGCTGTTGGCCTTCTGTATCAGCTCTTGAGCCTCGGCAGCAGCGTCGCGGAGGTATTGTTTCTTCTTGCTCTCAAGCTCGGCGAGCAGACCCTTGTATTTCTCCACCACCTCGGTGAGCAGCTGGTCGGCGATGCGCAGGTCCTGTTCTTTCTTGCGGATGGCTTTCTTATCGACTTCGAGCTGCTGCAGCTGCTTCTCGAACTTGAGGTGCTGGTCGCCGGTGATGTTGGCAGCGTCGTCGAGAATCTGCCTCGGGAAGCCGATCTTCTTGGCGATCTCGAAGGCGAACGACGAGCCGGGCTTGCCGGTCATCATAATGTACATGGGCTGCATGAAACGCGTGTCGAACAGCATGGCGCCGTTGACGATGCCCTCGTGGTTGTCAGCTAGGAGTTTGAGGTTGGCATAGTGTGTGGTGACCATGCCGAAGGCCTGCTTCTTGTTTAGCTCGAGGAGGATGGCCTCGGCAATGGCGCCGCCCAGCTGGGGTTCGGTGCCTGTGCCGAACTCATCGATGAGGAAGAGGGTCTTGCCGTCGGCGTTCTCCAGCAGGGCCTTCATATTAATAAGGTGTGAGCTGTAGGTCGAGAGGTCGTCCAAGATGGACTGCTCGTCGCCGATGTCGATGAAGAGGCTCTCGAAGAGGCCGCACTGCGAGTCGACGCGCATGGGTGGCATCAAGCCGCACTGCAGCATGTATTGCAGCAGCCCGGTGGTCTTTAGGCAGACCGACTTGCCGCCCGCGTTGGGTCCGCTGATGACGAGGATGCGGTTGCTTTCGTCGAGTTGGAGGTCCAAGGGGACGACTTGCTTGCCTTGGGCTTTCAGTTTGCGCTCGAGTAGGGGATGGCGGGCTTGCTGCCAATTAATATAAGGTGTATCCAGTAACTCGGGCTTCACACCGCCGATGTCGTTGGCCAGCAAGGCCTTGGCGCGGATGAAGTCGAGTTCGCCCAAAAGGTGCCAAGCCTTGCGGAGTTCGGAGAGGTAGGGCCGTAGCAGTCGTGTGAAGGCCATCAGGATGCGATGGATCTCGCGGCGTTCGGCATACTCCAGCTCCTTGATTTCGTTGGAGGTGTCGAAGATCTCGGCCGGCTCGATGTAGACGGTCTGGCCGGTGGCCGACTCGTCGTGGATGAAGCCTCGGATGGCGCGCTTGTCGCCCGCCTTCACGGGGATGACCAGGCGGCCGTCGCGCACGGTGAGTTCCGCTTTCGGGTCGACCCAACCCGCCGTCTTGGCGTCGCCCATGATCTGGCGGATGCGTTTCTCTATGCCGCCTTGCTTGCGGCGAATGCTCTGGCGGATTTCCAGCAGCTCGGTGGAGGCGTTGTCGGGAATCTCGCCTTTGTCGTCGACGAGGCGGTTCACCTCGGTGAAGATGTTGCGGTCGATGAAGATGTCCTCAATCAGTGACTTGATGCGTGGTGTGGCGTTGGCACTCTCGGAGTGGCCATAGCGCAGGATGGCCTCGACGACGTTGAGTGAGGGCTTCAGGGCGAAGAGGTCCTCCACGTTGAGGCATGTGCCGTCGATCTGGATGCGGTGGAAGGCCTCACGCAGGTCGTGGAAGTCGCGCATGGGGAAAGGCACGCCGGTCTGCAACAGGCCGATGAACTCCTCGGTCTGTTCCAGGCTCTTGAGGATGGAGGCTTTGTTGGTCGAGAAGGCCATCTTGTCCGCCCGTTCCAGTCCCATCTGGCTGATGCAGTAGTTGGAGAGCATTTGTCGGACGCTTGGTTGGGTAGATCACGGATAGGTTGTTTTTCTATGGTTATTTCATTGCATAATTACCCCAGTCTTTCCAGGAAACATAATCGATTCCATTGATGGAGAGGGTTAAGTCGCCAAGGTAGAAGACTGCGCCACGGCAGCCGTCGTTGCCACGAAGTGCGAGGTAGTCGCGCGTGTTTTTTGAGAGGTTTTGCTCGGCTTCGATGGTGCTTTTGATTTCGATGGCGAAAGTGTGTTTCCAGTCGGCGATGGTGTCCACCTCAAAGCCTTTTTGGTCGCGGTAAAAGGTCAAGTTGGGTTGCTTGCCCAGGTTCAGCCTGTTTTTAAGCATTTCGGCGATGGCGAAGCTCTCTATAATGGCTCCTTTGTGTTCGCTGAGAATCAGTTCCTCGACGGACTCAATGCGGAGCAAGTGGCAAAGCAGTCCCGAATCTATAAAATACAACTTGGGTGTTTTCACCAATGACTTGCCAAGGTTTTGGGTGTCAGGTTCTAATAAGTGGATGATGAAAGACGACTCCAGGATAGAGAGCCATTGTTTGACGGTCGGGGCCGAAACGCCGATGCCACGAGCGATGCTGTCCATCGAGAGCATTTGTCCGCTATAAGTGGCGCAGATTTGGATGAACTTCTTGAATACGGACAGGTTGCTGTAGTTGATCTGACGCTCTACATCCAAATCTAGGTAGGTGTCTACATAGCTGTTGAACCAGTCATCGCCCAAAAAGTGCTTGGCCGAATCATACAAAGGCGGATAGCATCCTTTGAAAATCATCTCATACACATTGGGACCCAACATGTTGCCGTTTTGGAGCTCACCGATGGAAAAGGGGAGAAGTTTCAAAAAGGCGGCGCGACCCGCCAACGAGTCGGTCATATTCTGCTTCAAGTTGAACTGGTTGGATCCCGTAAGGATAAACTTGCCTGGCGTGAAAGTGCTTTGGTCAATGTGGTATTTGACTGCATCAAAAATCTCTGGCACCTTTTGCGCCTCGTCGATGATGGCGCCGTCGGGAAAGGCCAATAGGAAATCCGTTGGATTGGCAGCCGCCAACTCGCGGATGTTCTTGTCGTCGAACGAGATATAACGTTTTTCGGGAAACGCCATCTTTGCGAGGGTCGTTTTTCCGCTTTGTCGCGGTCCTGTGATTCCAACCACTGCGAATTGTGAGGCGAGTCTTAATAAGGCATCTTTGGCAGTTCTCTCTATCATTCTTTCGTTTTTTTTCATGAACCAGGCTGCAAAGATAGGAAAAATCTAAAGTTTTGAGTGGAAAAATCTAAAGTTTTGAGTGGAAAAATCTAAAGTCTTATTTGATAAAGTATAATATAATTCTGATAATCAGTTTGTTATTTGATTTTTATAATCTAAAAAATATCCTCCGTAGATAAGATGATTCTTTTCCACGGAGGACAAATAAATTCAAATCTCAATGAAAGATTACAGGCTCAACTCATACATATAGCCGTGGTACTGCAGTGAGCCGTCGATGATGGGGAAGAAGAACTCGTTATCGTGTTCCAGGTTCTTCAGCTTCAGGTTCTCCATGAGGACCGTCTTGGTGCCATCGTCGTTGGTGGTGACCTTCAGAGTGCCACTCTTGGCCACATAGCCAGTTTGGGGTTGCATGGTCCAGAAGTCGGCGTCGAGAGCGACATGGACACAAGGCAGGAAGGGCAGATAAGGTGTGCCTAAATAGCCGAGGTTATACTCGCCTTCAAGAGGTGTGCCACTAGGATAGCTGATGATGAAAGAACGTTTGTGGTCGGCCGACATGAAGAGCATGGATTTCACGCCGTCACCGAGGATACCCATTCCACTGATAGTGGTGATGCCAGCCAATCCGATGGGGCTCTCGATGTTCTTGATCTTGAACTTGTTGTCGGCATCGAACTGATAAGGCGGCAGCGTGCCTTGGAAGTTGAGGGCCAACTGGACGGTTTGGCCGTCGTGGTTGGTGCCCATGCTTTGTGACAGAATGACAGTGTAGGTGCCGTTATTTTCGGTGACGGAGAGCACGCCGTTCATCCAATAATAGGTGTCGCCATAGAACAAGGTGTCGGCGCCCATGATGAAGGGAAGCTCGCCGAGGTTGAACTCGTGGAAGCCGACCACAGTGGGGACGGGGTCTTTCGAGTTGTTGCCCATCGTGTAGGTGCCGGGGACGATGTTGCCGTTGAAGATGATGGCGATACCTTCGTTCTTGGCGGCGGTCATCTCCTTGGAGGCGAGGACGATGGCGTTCTTTTGCCCGTACTTGACGGTTTTGGCGGTGACGATGTTGTCGGTGTTGTTGCCGACAGTCAGGGCTCCGGATTGCACCTCAGGGGTGACATTGCCGTTGCCGTTGTTTCCATTGTTGTTGTCTTTGCAACTGGTGCCGATCAGGGCCAAGCCGCAGAAGAGCATCAAACTTAAAAATACTTTTTTCATGATAAAAATGATTTTTGGGTTGTTGTCTTTGTTACATAACGTATCTTTACCACAAAAATTGTGCCGAATGACTGTAGAGCTGTCATATTATGGTAGCCGTCGATGGATTTCACAAGCGGCTGTCACGGTGTGACAGCCCTACAGTCTTCGTTTTTAAATGTTCAACCGCAATTGGATTTCTTCCACCTGTTTTTTCAATTCCTGTACGGTGCGCATCAGTTCTTCTTCGCGGAAGCGGTTTTCGCGCTGTTGTGGCATCTCCGCACTGATGTAATGCACAAATTTCCACACTTCCTTGATGTCGGTGGCGGGGAGGTCGTAGGGGTGGTAGAGCGGGTTGAGTGAGCTGAGGGTGAGTTTGCCTTCGTGCTCGATCTTGTTGTCCACGATCTTGAAGACGATGCCGTCGTCCTGTGTGAGCACGATGTAGGGCTGGCCGCTGCGGATGTAGGTCCAGTCGATGACATACTCGCCGGTGACGTAGGAACCATCGGGGATGGGCAGCATCGAGTCGCCGCTGATCTGGAAGGTGCGGTACTTGCGGTCGTGCGAGAGGAAGGGCATGGTGAAGGTAGGCAGCACCTTGATGTATTCGGGGTCGGCAAAGCCTGTGGCATAGCCGGCCTTGGCCTTCTCGGCGACGAGTTCGATGTTCTCGTCGTTGTCGTTGTTGACGGTGGTGGCCAGCACACGCAGGTTGCTGCCTTTCAGGTGCACGTCGTAGCCGCGTTCGAGTTGCGAGAGTTGGCTCGGGCTGATGCTGCTCAGGTCGACTTTCACCAAGGTGTCGATGGCGATGCCGAAATACTTGGAGAAGGCGACCAGAGCCTCGAGGTTGGGCTCGGCGACGCCGTTTTCATAGCCGCTCAATGTGGAGCGTTTCATTTGCAGGGCAAAGGCAATGTCATCCTGAGTACGACCACGATGTTTGCGTAGGAATTTGATGTTGGTGTTGAAGTACATGGATTTAGGTTTTTATTTAACTACAGATTGTACAGATTTAACGGATTATTGTCCGAACGAAATTTTAAGGACGCAAGCGTCAAATGAGTACAGATTCCTACTGGCAAAAGCCCATCTGTATCAATAGGATGCTTGCATCCCTTTAATTTTCAGAATCCAATCTGTGTTATCTGTCAAATCTGTAGTTTCTATATGTTTATTATTCATGCTTTTAAGTTGAATTGAAAAATATTTCTATTGTCTTTGGTCTTATTCCAAATATTATGATTAGTTTTATGGCGAAATATTTGATTAAAAACTCGTCAAAATTACAACTTTTTTGGAATATGCAAGTGTTTTGGGCAAAAAAAAGGAGAAAAAATGACTAATATTGAGTTTATCGAAATATGGAAAGGACGATTTTACACTTGGATTTGGACACTTTCTTCGTGTCGGTGGAGCGGCTGGTGAACCCGTCGCTTGACGGGAAACCCGTCATCGTGGGCGGCATGTCGGACCGCGGCGTGGTGTCGACGTGCAGCTATGAGGCACGAAAGTTCGGCGTGCATTCGGCCATGCCGATGCGCATGGCACGTCAGTTGTGTTCGCAGGCGGTGTTCATCCGTGGCGACATGGAGCTCTATAGCCGTTATTCCCGTCTCGTGACCGACATCATCGCCGACAGCGCGCCGGTCTACGAGAAGATGTCGATCGACGAGCATTACCTCGACCTGACGGGCATGGACCGCTTCCATGACTGCCAGTTGTGGTCGCACGAACTGCGGCAACGTATCATCAAAGAGTCGGGGCTGCCCATCTCGTTCGGCTTGTCGGAGAACAAGACCGTGTCGAAGATCGCCACGGGGCAGGCCAAACCCAACGGCGAGTTGCAAGTGCCCACACCTTATATTAATAGCTTCCTCGACCCGCTGTCGGTGCAGAAGATCCCGATGGTGGGCGAGAAGACCTACACCTTGCTTCGTTCGATGGGCGTGGAGAAGATAGGCACCTTGCGCCGGCTGCCACCCATAGCCATGGAACGCGCCATGGGCAAGCACGGCCTCGACATCTGGAAGAAGGCCAACGGGCAGGACAACACGCCGGTGTGTCCCTATCAGGAACGGAAGTCCATCAGCAAGGAACGCACCTTCGAGCAGGACACCATCGACGTGGTGACCATCAAACAATGTTTGGCACGCATGGTGGAGAGCCTCGGCTTCGACCTGCGCTCGCAAGGCAAGCTGACGGGCTGCGTGACGGTGAAGGTGCGTTATTCCAACTTCGACACGCACGACATGCAGCAACGCATCCCTTACACTGCCTTCGACCATGTGCTGCGCGAGACGGTGAACGGCATCTTCGACAAGCTGTACAACCGACGGATGATGATACGTTTGGTGGGCGTGCGCTTCAGCGAACTGGTCAGCGGGGCGCCGCAACTGGCCTTGTTTGACGACAACATGGAGTTGACGAATCTGTATGCCGCCTTGGATAAGATCAAGACGCGGTTTGGGGAGCAAATCATACATCGGGCGGCGGGATGATATTTTTTTTGTTTTATTAAATATAAATTTATAAATTTGCAGCGTTTTTTAAGTTTGAATTTAATAAAAGTGCCATGGCTATAGCAAGAAACATTCTAAAACAAGTGCTTCTCGATAATCAAAAAGACATAGAGAAATATAATGTCTTTCCTCGCAATTACGACCTCGACAGTTTCCCGTCGCAGGTGTTTGTGGGGGTAAGACGCTCAGGCAAGTCGTTTCTCCTGTTTCAGAAGATAAGGCAGATGCTCGATGAAGGGCATCACTGGGACGAGATGCTCTATCTTGACTTTGAGGATAGTCGTCTTGAAGGCTTTGCGACAGAGGATTTCAATCTCATCCTCGAATGTCATCAGGAGATGTATGGCAAACGTCCCATGCTATTTCTTGATGAAATACAAAACATTGAAGGATGGCAAAAGTTCGCCCGCAATCTTGCTGATAAGAAATACAGCGTATTCATTACTGGTAGCAATGCCAAAATGTTGTCCAAGGAAATCATGGCCGAGCTTGGAGGGCGTTATCTACCAGTGGAGGTCTATCCTTTTAGCTTCGCGGAATATCTTTCTTTCATACAAGTGCCATTCGATACGCTAGCATTGACGGCCACGGAGTCGAGGGCTAGATTCATGAAGGCATATAACGACTATTTCGTTTGGGGTGGACTTCCCGAGTCAATCCCTTTGCCCGTAAAAAGGCACTACCTTTCCAGTGTGTTCCAAAAGATATATCTCGGCGACATTGCACAGCGCAACGGCATCTCCAATCCCCGACTGCTTCAGTTGATGGTCAAGAAAATGGCTGAAAGTGTCAAGCAGCCAGTGTCTTACAATCGCATTGCGAAGATTCTCTCCAGCATATCGGGTAAGATTAGTGTGCCTACCGTGGCGAGTTACATCAGTTACTCCGAAGATGCCTGGCTGTTGCTACGTTTGAGGAACATAGCCTCGGCATTTGCAGAAAAGGAAAGCGTTTGCAAATATTATTTCATCGACAATGGCATCCTTTCGTTGCAACTGATGGATGGCGAAACCGCCTTGTTGGAGAATCTAGTGGCGTTGTCTCTATTCCGGAAATACGGACACGACCTTGACAATGACCGTGTCTATTTCTATCATGCCAATGTTGAAGTTGATTTCTATGTGCCGGAGGACGAACTCGCCGTACAAGTCGCCTATTCGTTGGCCGATCCAGAAACAGCCGAACGAGAGGTCGGCGCCATTACCAAACTCACCCACCTTTATCCTTGCCGCCGACGTATCATCGTAACCTACGACGAGGAAGGCACTCTGACTGACCAATACGGCAATATTGAGGTGATTCCTTGTTGGAAGTGGTTGCTGAAAGACATCAATTAAGCCTTCGGCATATTGTTTTTGTAAAGAAAGACGGCGACATTGTTTTGGTGCCGGCTTTTATGGGGATGTTCTTGTGATTTGGGTTGTGCCGTTAGTTTCTGTATGAAGCAAAAGTTTTGCCTTCATATTAACTCGCATCCCAAATATTTTGATTAAATTTACGGCGAGATTTTTGATTAAAAACTAATCAAAGTCGTTTAAATGATCGCCGTCCATTCATATAACAGCCTGTGCTACGGCACGATGCCGATTGCGGACCTGGTCAGTAAGGCCGCCGCGATGGGCTATGCCGTCTTGCCTTTGACCGACATCAACACGACGATGGGTGCCGCCGACTTCGTGTTCGAATGCCAGAAGAAAGGTGTCCGGCCCGTTATGGGCGTAGAGGTGCGCAACGGCAACGAACTGCTCTATGTGGCCTTGGCCAAAAACAACAAGGGTTTCGCCGAGCTGAACCGTTTCCTGACCCAGCATAACCTCACCAAGCAACCCTATCCCGAGATGGCGCCCGAATGGGAGGAGGTCTTCGTCATCTACCCCTTCGGAAAGCGTCGGCCAAACCAACTGAAAGCGAATGAATACCTTGGCGTGCGCTTCTCTCAACTGACCAAGATGTTCGCCTGCGATTCGTTCGAGAAGCTCGTGGCCATGCAACCCATCACCTTTGCTGAAGAGGCCGACTTCGAACTGCACCAGTGTATGCGCGCCATCGACGGGAATGTGCTGATCTCGCGCCTCGACCCCAAGGCTTGTGCCGCCCCCGATGAGATCCTGCTGCCTGCCGAAAGAATGAGGACCACCTATGCGCTCTATCCGCAATTGGTTGAAAACGCGGAACATATCTTGGAACAATGTGAAATCGGCATCGATGCGAGCGTGAAGAGTAAGCGCACCTTCACGGGCAACGCCTATGATGACCGCGAACTACTGCGCAAGTTGGCCTTCGACGGCATGGCTTACCGCTATGGCACGGCCAACAAGACCGCCTACCGCCGCATCGAAAAGGAACTCGACATCATCGAGCGGATGGGCTTCTGCGCCTATTTTCTCATCGCTTGGGAAATCGTTCGTTTTGCCATGTCACAAGGCTTCTATCATGTCGGGCGGGGCAGCGGGGCCAACAGCGTGGTGGCCTACTGCCTGAAGATCACCGATGTGGACCCGATAGAATTGGACTTGTACTTCGAGCGTTTCCTCAACCCCAAGCGGAGCAGTCCACCTGACTTCGACCTCGACTTCTCGTGGCGCGACCGCGACCGTGTCATCGCGCACATCTTCGAGAAATACGGTCGGGAGCATGTGGCCCTGTTGGGCGCGACGGTCACCTTCCAGGAGAACTCGCTCTGCCGCGAATTGGGCAAGGTGTTTGGCCTGCCCAAAGGCGAAATCGACCAGATGGAGCGCAATCCGAAGGCATTTGCCCAGCAGTATTTCATCGGTCAGCAGATCCTGTCGTTTGCCGAGCGCCTCCGCGACTTCCCACGCCAACGCTCCATCCATGCCGGAGGCGTGCTCATCACCGAGAGCCCCATCACCGACTTCGCCGCCCTCGATATGCCGCCCAAGGGCTTCCCGACGACGCAATACGACATGTATTCAGCCGAGAAGATGGGCCTCGTCAAGATGGACATCCTCAGCCAGCGCGGCATCGCACACATCCGCGACGCGGTGGAGATGGTGGAACACAGCCGTGGCATCCGCATCGACATCCATCAAATCAACGCGCTGAAACAGGATGAGCTGATACGACGGCAACTGTTGAAAGCCGAGACCTGCGGATGCTTCTACATTGAGAGCCCAGCCATGCGTGGCCTTCTGCGTAAGTTGCGTTGTTCCGACTACAAGACCTTAGTGGCGGCCAGCTCCATCATCCGTCCTGGCGTGGCGCGCTCGGGCATGATGCGCGAATACATCCATCGCTTCCATCATCCCGAGACGGTGGACTATAAGCATCCGCTGTTGAAAGAGCTGCTGTCCGAGACCTATGGCGTGATGATCTATCAGGAGGATGTGCTTAAGGTGGGGCATTACTTTGCGGGATTGGACTTGGCCGATGCCGATGTGTTGCGCCGCATGATGGGACATAAGATGCGCGACAAGTCGGAGTTTGAGGAGGTCACGAAGCGTTTCTTCGACAACTGCAAGGCCAAGGGTTATCCCGATGCCTTGGTGAGCGAGTTGTGGCGGCAGATTGAGTCGTTTTCGGGCTATTCCTTCTCGAAGGCGCATTCGGCCTCGTATGCCGTGGAGAGCTACCAGAGTCTCTATCTGAAGAGCCACTATCCGCTGGAGTTTCAGGTGGCCGTCATCAACAATTTTGGTGGCTTCTATCAGACCTGGTTCTACTTCAACGAGGCGCGGCGTATGGGGGCCAAAATCCATCTGCCTTGCGTCAACCGCAGCGATTACCTCACCACTTTGAACGGACGGACAATCTTCATGGGCTTTGTGCATCTGCAAGGCATCGAGCAGCGGTTTGTGGAGTATTTCGTCGCCGAACGCAAGGCGCGAGGGCCTTTTAAGAGTTTGGAGGATTTCGTCGCGCGGGTGCCTTTCACATTGGAACAACTTGTTCTGCTCATCCGAGGCGGAGCTTTCAGCTTCACGAAGCAGACCAAGGCCGAGCTGCTTTGGCAAGCGCATCTCAACAAGGACCAAGGCAAGAAAGAACAGCCCGAGACGCTCTTCCCATTGGAGAACAGGCATTTCGAGTTCCCCGATTTTCAGGCCAATGCCTTGCAGAATGCCTACGATGAGATTGAACTGTATGGTTTCCCTGTCTCTTTGACTTGGTTCGACCTGCTGAAGACCAAATTCCGAGGTGAGCTGATGGCCTCGCAGATGCTACATTTTGTGGGCAAAAGCTATCGGATGCTGGGCAAGCTGGTGACGGTGAAATATGTGCGCACCTGCAAGGGCGAGACCATGGCTTTGGGTACCTTTGTCGATGTCACTGGCGAGGCCTTTGACACGGTGCATTTCCCGCAGGTGCTGAAGGCATGGCCCTTCCAAGGCGACGGGGTGTATCTGCTCTTGGGCAAGGTGACGGAAGAGTTTGGACAGCCATCGCTGGAGGTGGAGAAGATGGACAGGATGGGGTATAAGTCGTTGGAATAATTGTTGTTTTGTGGGTTTTGCAGGGGAAAAGGCCTGTAAATGCCTAATCTTTTGTATCTTTGCGCAAATTTTTTGAAGGAAATGCGTCGAAAATCTTATTTGTTTTTAATCTGTCTTTTATTATTGGCATTCAATGTGTTGGCACAGCAGGAAGGACGGGTTTCGGGCGTCATCAAGGATGCCGAGACCAGCGAGACTCTGATAGGTGTGTCGGTTTATGTCGAGAAACTGCAGCAGGGTACCACAACTGACGAGAAAGGCCGTTACGAACTGGATTTGCCCTTGGGCGAGCATATGTTGCGTGTCTCGTATGTGGGTTACACAACACTTAACAAGAAAGTGACCGTGACCGCCAAGCCGCAGACAGTCAACATGAAGCTGCAGCCCGAATTGGAGAAATTGTCGGAGGTGCAAGTCACCAGCGAGCGCAAGGACCGAAATGTGACCGCCATGGCGATGAGCGTGCAGACGCTCGATATGATCACCATCAAGAAGATACCGGCGTTGATGGGCGAGGTGGATGTCATCAAGAGCATCACCTTGTTGCCGGGCGTGCAGTCGGCCTCGGAAGGCTCGTCGGGCTTCAGCGTACGCGGTGGTGCCACCGACCACAACCTCATATTGCTTGACGGTGCTCCCATCTACAACGCCTCGCATTTTCTTGGATTCTTTTCCGTGTTCAACAACGACGTGGTGAAGGATGCCACGCTGTATAAGGGCGACATCCCTGCCAACTTCGGTGGTCGTCTGTCATCGGTGCTCGATGTGTCGGTCAAGGACGAGATGCCCAAACGTTTTGGCTTTCAAGGCGGCGTGGGTTTGGTGACGAGCCACCTGATGCTCGAGACCCCGCTTTTCGACCATAAGACCTCGGTGATGCTGGCAGGCCGCAGGACCTATGCAGGTCTCATCCTGCCTTTCCTGGGTGAAGACCTCAACAAATCGAAGATCAATTTCTACGACGTGAACGCCAAGGTGTCGCAAAGCCTCGGCAAGAAAGACCGCCTGTTCTTGTCATTCTATAACGGCCACGACCAGTTCTCGATGCAGCAGATGATAGGCTTGGGCTATGGCAATAGCAGCGCCACACTGCGTTGGAGTCACATCTTCTCCGACCGCTTCACCTCCAACCTCTCACTGATAGGTTCGCGCTATCGCTACAGCATCGATATCGCTTACAATCCTTATGACTTCGCCATCAAGGCGGGCACCGATGCCGCCAGCCTCAACTACGACTTCGCGATGCATTGGAACGATGAACACACGTCGAAGTTCGGCCTTACCACGGGCATACAATCTTACCTGCAAGGTGAGATTAACGACAGGGGAGGAGCCCTCTCGCAATATCTTCAGATTGACCAGTCGAAAGCGGTGGCCCGTAAGGCGTTGGAGCATGCCGTATATTTTACCCATGACTACACACCCGTGCCTCGTCTCACTTTCCGTGCAGGTTTGAGACTGTCGTGCTTCCAAAACATAGGACAGGAAGAGTTGTATGTGTTTGACACTATCCTCCATTCTCCTATGGATACCCTTTATTATGGCAGAGGAGAGGTGTTTAATACGGTTGTCAATCCCGAACCACGTGTGGCGGCCATGTTCCAAATCGACGAGCATTCGTCGATCAAGGCCTCTTATTCGCGCACGGTGCAGTATGCCCAAGTGGCCTCGTCGGCGACAGGCGGTCTGCCTTTCGACGTGTGGTTCCCGACCAGTCCTAATGTGAAGCCCCAGAAATGCGACCAGTTTGCCCTCGGCTATTTCCGCAACTTCGCCGATGACGCCATCGAGACTTCGGTGGAGGTGTATTACAAGGACATGAAAAACGTCATCGACTTCAAGGATAACGCCATCACCTATGGCTATTTGCTGATTGACGGTGAGTTGCGCGTGGGCAAAGGCCGAAGCTATGGCGCCGAGTTCCTCGTTAGGAAGAATGTGGGCAAGTTCACGGGATGGATTTCGTACACCTATTCACGTACGTTCCGCACCATTCCCGAAATCAGTCTCGGTAGGGAATACCGCTCGCCTTACGACCGCCCGCACAACATCGTCATCGTGGGCAGTTACGATGTGACACCGCGCATTACCCTCGCCGCCAACTGGATCTACAATACAGGTCAGCCCGTGACTTTCCCCTATGGACAATATACCATCAACGGAGTGACTTATGCCGTATACAACGGCAGACGCAATGAGAGCCGTTATCCCGACTATCATCGCCTCGACCTGTCATTCACCTGCAAGTTGGGCAAGCTTGACAGCCGCCGTTGGCAGCATGAGCTGAATGTCTCGGTTTATAACGCCTATGCTCGTCATAATACTTGGGCGATTACCTTCGACCAAGGGCCTAACGGCAACATCGTCACCAAGAACATGTATCTGTTCTCGGCAGTTCCTTCCATCACCTATAACTTCAAATACTGAACGTCATGAAGCAACTTCTTAAGATATTGGTTTTTGCATCGATGGCGTTCTTCGCCGCTTGCACAGAGGACATCGTGATCGACGTGGAGGAAGGCAACCATAGGATTGGCGTGGAGGCTTCGTTTACCAACGAGATGAAACGCCATGAGACCATCTTGAGCTATACGGCGGATTTCTACAATCAGAATGAGATCCAAATGGTCAGTGGGGCCACGGTCTATGTCACCGATGGCGTCGATACGATGTATTATTATGAGGACGAGGAGCAGCCAGGGCATTATTTCACCGATTCTGTTGCAGGACGCAAAAACACGGTCTATCGCCTCAGTGTGGAAGCCGTTGACCTTAATGGTGAGTCGCAAAGCCTTTTTGCCGAAGGCTTGATTCCCGACAACGTGGAGAGCATCGACAGCTTGGCTATCAAGCATTACAATGGCAGTAACGACTCTATTCCCTCCGTATTCCTTATCGATACCGTTGAATGGGTCTATCCCTACTTCCAAAGTCTTCCCGACCCAGGTATTATCTACATGCCCAAAGTTTGGAAAAACGACACCTTGGTCTCGGATAGCCTTAGCCTGACCTTGATGATTCCCCAAGGCGGATTTGCAGGCTATTATGTGAACGGCCCCGAGATGTTGGAGTCGAACAAGGAGATACCGATAGGCTATTTCCTTCGCTCGAAACTAAATGACGGAGACGAGATCCGTGCGGATTTGTATAGTATTACGCCAGACTATTATTATTACTTCTACAGTATATTGATGTCGACGGGCAGCAATCCCATGCTGGGAGCTCCTGCCAATGTGAGTTCGAACATTCAGCCGGAAGGCGAGGGTGTCGGATGGTTCTTTACCGCATCAGTCGTCACGGGAAGCACGGTTTTCAGGAAATAAAGTATGGCAAGGTGGAAACGGCATATGGGTATGATGATGGTGCTTGGCCTGTTGGCCTCATGTACCGAGGATATCGTTGTAGATGTGCCGCAAGGTAGGCGTGTGCCTGTTGTGGAAGGCTCGATCACGGATGAATACAAGCGTCACGAGGTGATTCTCAGTTATTCCACTGCGTTGTATGATACCATTGGACGCGAGATGATTTCGCATGCCGAGGTGTATGTGGCTACGGGTGACGACACCATCTGGTTTTGCGAGCAGGAGAACAAGCCGGGCCATTATCTCTCCGACTCGGTGGCGGGACGCAAAAACCGCTGGTATCACCTGGAGGTGAATATAGGTGAGAATCCGTTGTACTCAAGGCCGCTCCGTCTGTATGTCGATACCAAAATGGCGAATAACGCACAAGGCATCGATTCAGTGGTCTTGGTGCCCAAACTCGATGAGAACGACGTCCCCTTTGTTGATGACCGAGCTGCCGTCTGCGTGTGCCCGTATTTCCAGACGATAGCCGACTCTACCATCGTCTATAATGTGGAACTCTATCTGAATGGCAGACTCTTCAAGAACCGTCCTTCGAAACTGTTCAACCTTTTCCCCATGAGTGGCTATGCAGGCTATTATTTCAACGGTCCCGAGATGTTGCAAGACAATGTCGAGGTTCCCGTAGGCATCATGAATAAGTCGTATTTGCGCGATGGTGATGTGGTGAAGGTGAGGCTTTATAGCATCTCTAGGGATTATATGTATTTCCTTGTGGGCCAGAAGCTGGCCGTCGGTGTTAATCCGGTGATGGGGGCTTTCCCCGCCATGTTCACCAATGTCTTCTCAAACTGCGACGCGATAGGATGGTTCAACGCCACTTCAGTCATTGAGGGCGAAGGCATCTATCATGAGGATATCTTTCAGGAGTGATTTGCCGGACATGCCATAAGAAAGGCGACCCCGAAACTCGAGGTCGCCTTTCATGTTGTGTTTGGTGGGTGATTACTTCACCACCACCTTCTCGACGTGCACTTGCGTGCCCGAGGTGAGGTGGAGGAAGTAGACGCCTTGGGTCAGGCCGTCGACGCTGATATGTTCAGCACCTTTTGCCTTGCCGTTGGCCACCACTTGTCCCATGCCGTTGAACAACGTGTAGCTGTATTCGGCGTTACCACCGTCGATGTGCAGCGTGCCGCTGACGGGGTTGGGATAGACGGAGAACTCGGCCATATCCTCTTCAACACCCAGTTCAGACTTCACCACGACGCACTCGGGAGTGCTGACGCCTTGGCTATACTCGGCGACGACACAGTAGGTGTAGAAAAACTCGGTGTAGACCTCGTCGACATAGGTAGGCTCTGTGGTCTGTCCAATCTCGATGCCGTTGCGGCTGATGATGTAGTTGGTGGCGCGTTCTTGAGGATCCCATGTCAGGGTCACAGTGCCAATACCGATTTCTGCAGCCAGGTTCTCAACAGGATCGAAGGTGGCGCTGGGGATGCTGACGCAGTCGCAGTCGAACTCGAAGAGCACACCAGGAGAGGGATTGTTGGCTTGATAGATCTGGGCGCCGTTCTGGTACTTGACCACGAAGGAGCATTCGTTGTCGTAGCTACCGCGGTTCCAGGTCAAGGTGACATGAGTGCCCTTGCCAATCTTAATGACTTCCGTCTGTGAGTTGCCTTCACAGGAGAGATTCACGCTGGGAGTACCGTCGCTGAAACTGACCGTTAATGAAGCGCCGTTCCAGCCATCACCCCAAGAGTCGGACATCTCGAAGACGACATCGCAGGTGTTTCTCATGGTGATGGAACCTTCGGCACTGAGGCCGCCGTCGGCTTGCATGGCGAAGTTGACCACGATTACCTCGGTCTCGGGGCAGTTCTCATCGATTTGGATGTTGAACACGCAGGTGCTGATGCCGTTGGGGTCGATGGTGCCCATCTCGATGGTGGGGTTGAGCAGGGTGACATATTCACTCTCGCAAGCGATGCTGGCGATGGCGTTGGTGGCCATGTAATGACCGGTGTTCTTGAAGTTGGCTACGAGCGTAAGCGTTTCGCCAGCGGCGAAGCTTTCGGCCCAGTCGGTGCCACCGTAGTCGAGGATGGCTTGGCCTGCGGTGATGAACATCTTGCCGCTCCAGGTCTGACGGCCATCGGTCATCTCGACATCGATTTGGAAGCGCGTGCCGTCTTCAACACCCTCTGCTACGATGAAGCTAAAGGCATCTTGCAGGGTGACGGTCTCCTCGGCAGGCAACACACCAAATTGAGCGGTGCCTTGGGTGAGGGTCAAGCGCTCGTCGGCGCAAGTCAGATTGACGTTGGTGTTGCCGTTGGTCGGGTCAACGCCGACGTTCTTGAGGACCATGGTGAGGCTCGTCTCTTGGTTGACAGGGGCGAAGTTGGGCGTGTAGTTGGAGATGGTGACGAAGGGGCCTTCGGCAGGAAGGACGGAGACACCCAAGACTTCAGCAACTTTGTTGTAGCCGATCACGGTCAGGGTGGCATTACCCACATTGGTCATCGGGGCGAAGCTAAGGGTGCAGGTGCCGTCGATGATGTCGCTCGTGGCAATCACTTCGCCGTCCATCATCAGGGTGGCGATGCCGTAAGCGGTGTTTTCGGCGGTGATTTCCAGTTCGCTCATGCCGAGCATCAGCACTTCGGGAGAGCAAGTGACATTCATGCTGCTGGGGTTGTCGGTGCGGACCAACAGGCTCGGGTCGCCAAAGAGGATCCAGGTGTTGTGGGTGGCACCATTGTCGCTAGGAGCGGCATCGAGGACATACATATTACCGTTCAAGGAAGCGCCGCCGAAGGTGTGGCAGAAGAGGTCAGTGCTTCTCCATCCGGTGAGGATGTCGACCATTTCGTCTTGGCCGTACATGGGAGGCGTCCAAGGCTGTGAGATCCAGCTGAACATGCCGCCGATGGCGCCGGTGGGACGTCCCGTGGCGTTGTTGGTGGCGCGGAGCCAAGCCTCGCCGAAGCAGTTGCCGTTGAACTCGCCGTTGTTGCAAGCCACCGACCAGATGTAAGGCCATTTGTCGTCGTTGACCAAGGCGTTCACATGGCTGATGCTGTAGTTGGCCACAGCCCAGCTCTGTTGCGAGCCATGGTTGCAGTAGTTGCAGATGCTCTTGCCAGCGTTGAAGTCGGCGCTGATGGCGTTGGCACTGGTGCCGCTGCCGACGCCGCTGTATTGTTGCGTCACATTCTCATAGGTGTAGTGCATCAAGGTGTCGCGGATGTAATTGATGTGCACATAGTCGGCTTCGCCGAAGTGGCCTTGACCGGCGCCTTCGTTGGCACCGATACCAATGCCTTGGTTGACCCAAGTGACGTCACCTTTCATGTCGCGCTCATAATACAGCACTTTCTCGACGTGGGTGTTGACGTCGGTCACGCTTTGCACCGAGAAACGGCCCGTGAGGACTTCGAGGTAGTAGTCGTTGCCTTCGAGTTGGCCGAACCAGTTGTCGCTGCGGCCGCCGCTCATCGAGTGAGGTGTGATGTCGGCATAGTCGCCAACGAGGAGGACATAGACCAAGTTACGCTCAGGATCAGTGTAGATGCCGTTGATGTAGTTCTTGATTTGGTTCTCGTTGTTGCCACCAATCTCGGAGAGGCTCACGATCGTGGTGGGACGGCCCGATTGGTTCTTCCAATCGACGAAAGGCTGCATGGCTTCCACATATTGGTCGGGGCAAATGACCAACATCTCGCCGCGGTCCTGGAGGAAATTGTACTTGGCGTTGCTTTCCTTGTAGTTGATAAAGCGGTGGCTGTAGGCCTCCTTCATCTCGGGGGAGATCTTTTGGGCGGCTTTGCGACCCACTTTTTGGTTCACGCCGTTGTTGCTCACCTTCTTCATGGCGATGGTCATGTCATGATAGACGCGCAAGGTCTTCGTCACGGGATTGTAGGCGAAGGGGCGCACCATGATGTTTTGGCCACGGTAGTCGCGGATGATGTAAGGCGTTTCAAGGTAAGCCTGTGCTGCAGGATAGAAAGCGTTTTGGTTGTACATCGCACCATAGGTGTAAGGCACGCTCTCAGGGTCGATCTGACGGCTGAAGTTGCCCTTAGAAGGGGCGATTTCTACATTCGGATAGTCCGTAAATTCGCTCTTGATCACGCTGACCGTCATCTCGGCCATGTCGCCGATGATGGCAGGGACAGGGAACTGGGGAAGGTCGGGGGCACCGGCTTCAAGCATCGCGGCCATTTTCGGGACCGATACGATTTGCTGTGTGCCGCTCGGAGTGTTCACCCTGGTCAGGTTGAAACCGCCAAGCGAGAAGTCGACAACGACTTGCTCCTCGCTGCTCGAGACCAAAGTGACCTCGGGGCTAACAGGAGCATTGCTGCTGATGGCATTCCATTGTTGGGCAAGTGCCATCACTGACATAGCCACAAACAGGAGGGAAAAGAATAGTTTTTTCATGTGTGAATTAAGATTAGTTGACATTAATCGATTAAAGGTTGCAAAAATACAAATCTTTTCTTGTCATAGGTAGTTTTCAGATGAATTATTTTCAACTCCGGTTTTTTGTGTACCTTTGCCGCTCGATTCAATCAAAAAGATATGGGTTGTTTTACAAAAATCGTCTTGTTTGGCTTGGGCTGGGCGTTCACCCAGAACCCGTTGGGCGGCATCGTCGCAGTGGTCCTGGGCAGCATTTTTTCAGGCCGGAGACCTCGGGTGTTGCGTACAGAGGTGAACGAAACTTTTGGTAATACCGAGCCCCAACGCGATTTCAATGTGACTTTCCTCGTGCTCTCGGCTGCCGTAATGAAGGCCGACGGCAATGTCAAACGCTCCGAACTCGACTATGTGAAGCGTTTCTTCTTGCAGAACTTTGGTCAGGAACAGGCGGAGAAGTATGTCAAGATGCTCCGTGAGATTCTGGAGCAGGATTACAACATCTACGAGGTCAGCCAGCAGGTGGGTCGCTATATGGACTATTCCTCTCGTCTGCAATTGCTTCATTATCTGTTTGGCATCGCCAATGCCGATGGCTTTATCTCGCCTGAAGAGTTGAGCGTGGTCAACACGATCTCCGATTACATGGGCGTCACCAACAGCGATTTCCTTTCGGTGAAGGCCATGTTCATCAAGGAGACCGACAGTGCATACAAGATTCTCGGCATCGAGCCAACGGCTACCGATGAGGAGGTGAAACGAGCCTATCGAGAGATGGCCAAGAAGAACCACCCCGACTTGGTGAGCAATCTTGGCGAAGATGTCAGGAAAGCCGCCGAGAAGAAGTTCCAGGAAATTAATGCGGCTTACGAGGCCATTAAGAAGCAACGTGGGATGTGAGTTATTTTCACGCAGAACCCGCTGAATACGCAGAAACTAAAAGCTCTGCATGATACAAAAAAAGGTCGCCCACACGGACGACCTTTCTTAATGCATTTCAGCGAGAGTGGTTATTCCACGACGACCTTCTCAACGCGCACTTGCGTGCCCGTGGTGAGGCGGAGGAAGTAGACGCCCTTGGCCATGTCGCTGACATTGACGTGCTCAATGCCTTGGGCATTGCCATTGGCGACGATCTGACCCATGCCGTTGTACAAGGCATAGCTGTATTCGGCGTTGCCGCCGTCGATGGTCAGCATGCTGTTGACGGGGTTAGGATAGATGCTCACACTCTCGAGGGTGTTCTCTTCGACATCGACGGTGCCGACGCTGACGGAGACGTATTCGGGTGCCGAATAGCGGCCATTGCCGTCGGTGGCGACGACGCTATAGGAGTAGACGCCATCGTTCACGATATCCATGAAAGTGGTGCTGGCTTGGTTACCCACTTCTTCACCGTTGCGGTAGATGAGGTAGGCCGTGGCACCTTCAGGGGCGTTCCAAGTCAAGTTGACATCGTTGCCGTTGACATTGGCCTGGAGGTCGATGACGGGATTAAGCGAGAGGATGACATTGGTGGGCGGGAATTGGATGTTGTCGACCCAAGCGCAGTCACTGCCGTTGCTCACGCTACCGTCCTTTTGGTAGCTCCACTTGAAGGTGTGGGTGCCCGTGGTCACAGGATAGGCCTCCTGATTCCAAGCGGCATCGCCGGACCATTCTCCTTTTTGTACGTTGTCGATATAGAAACGGAGCCAGTCCCAGTTGTTTTCGGAAGACACCTTCCTATAGAAGCTGATTTCGCCGTCGGCAAGGATGTCGATGGTGAGGATAAGGTCGGTTTGTTGGCTATGGCTGATGCTGCCTGACTGGGCGCAGTAGGTGCCAGCATAAGCACCTTCGTTCACGATGGTCCAGTTGGTGCTGCCGCTGAACTGCCAATCGTACAGCGAGAAGTCACCAGTCTCAAAGGTTTCCACGATGTTACCCACAGTGATAATGTAGGAGCCTGAAGTTGAATAGTGGCCGGCGGTTACGAGGTAGTTCACTTCGTAGGTCGAACCGATTTCAACACCGCTGTTGACCGTGACATCAACTGGGAAGTTGATGGAGGCGCCGGCGGTGATGTTGCCGAGGTCAAAGCTGTTGGCAGCAAGCGTGAGGTCGCTAGAGCTGGTGTAGACCTCGAGAACGGCGTTGTCGGCATCGGCGCCGCCGTTGTTGGCGATGTCGAAGGTGATAGTGCCGTTGCCTCCGGGGGCGAGCTCGGTGTTGCTGATGTTCGTGACAGCGAATTCAGGAGCACCGAAGGTAAGGTCAAACTTGCCTTCCCAGGTGTCATCGCCAGCAGTGCAAGTCACGAAGAAGCGCACCTTGGTGTTGTTGGGGATGTTGACATCGGTGTTGAACGAGAAAGCATCGGCAATCGGGTAGACTTGGTCGGGAGCCAGCGAAGGAACGGTGGCAGTGGTGCCGACCAATTCGACATATTCCGACTCGGTGCTCAACACGACATTGATGTTTTCAGCGGTTTCGATACCGACATTCTTCAGGGCGACAGTAGGAGTCACATAGGCACCGGTGACCAGAGGCTGCTCGCACTCCACATTGTCGATGGCGACATAGGCGCCTTCCATGGCAGCGGCAGGGATTACATTGGTATAAGGAATGCGTTGGGGGTGGGTCACGCAGATGGTGACATCACCGCCGCTTGTGATGGGGCTGATAGCGATATCGGCAGTGCCGCTTTCGCCAATCATGCCAGCACCATAGAGGATGCCGTCCTTGGTGATGCCCACATAGGAACCTGGGTCAGCGCTGACCGTGAAGAAATCCATGCCGATAGGCAGGGTAGGCATGTGACTGACGTTGTTTTCGGTAGGCTGAACGCGGAAGGGCATGACAGAACCATCACCCAAAACGTGGTAGGCTTGCCAGTAGTAAAGGGTGGCACTGTGCATCTGGTATCCCAGAGCTTGAGCGGCGTTACCAGCTAGGTTGCCGATGAACATGTAGGAGCAAACGGTGTTGTAGGCATCGTCGACCCAAGCGGCATCGTACATACCCATTGTGGTCTCTTCATAGGTAGGCATGGTGCCGTCGTGACGGTTGGTGGCACCAACGCCGAAGTAATAGTCATTGTACCAAGTGGTGTTGGGGCAAGAGCCGATGTAGGCATAAGCACCTTTGTTTTCGGCACGCACCATGGCTTCGCCGAAGCAGGTGCCGTAGCCCCAGTCGCCAGATTGGCAGCAGTTACCGATGGCGAGGAAGTATTTGTGCTCGTTGGTAAGGTTGTTGACATTGTTAACGTTGAACTCAGGGTCAGCCCAGCTGGTTTGACTGCCGTGGGCAGTGTAGTTGGCGAAACCGACACCGCTGCTCAGATAGCTGTAGCAGTTGGTGTAGGAGCCGTGGCTGAACTCGTATACATTGTCGAATCCGTGTTCGGTGTTATAGTAGTAGTTGGAGGCATACCAAATGGTGGGACGGCCGACTTCAACACCATAGCCGTTATCTGCACCGGCGATGAGCAGCGCGTTGTTCAGGTAGCTCGGGTCAGGCATGGTGTATTGTTCATACTCTAAGGCCTTGTTGAGCATGGCGGTCAGTTGGGCGGCACTTGTGGCCGACAGACGGCTGTGGTACATGTCCGGGAACTGGTCGCCGTCGATGCTCGAGTATTGGAGGTCGGTGACGCAGTTGGTCTCACTACCCGTGGCGCTGGCAGGCACTTGTTCCTTGTCGCCCACAATCACGAGGAAGGTAGGGGCGTCCTTGTCGTACTCTTCTTGGATGAAGGCACGGATGGCTGAGGCGTTGCTGCCAATCTCATCGGTGTAGTTCACGTTCAGGTAGAAGCCCTTCGTGGTCTTCCAAGCCAGCCATTGCTGCAAGGCATCTTCGAACATGCGGTTGGCGATGACCAACATCTTCACGGGAGCCTGCCACAGGTCGGGGTGTTGGTCGTACACGTCGTCGCGCCAGTTGAACATCTGTCCGTAGACACCAGCGAAATACGGGCTGAAGGTGCGGGCAAACTCATTGTAGGCGGTCGACTTGTCGTATTGGCTGTAACGCACCTCGACGACGATGTCGTTAAACACACGGATGCTGTTGGAGGCAGCGTCATACTGCACGGGATTGACCGTCAGGGCACCGACTTGGATGCCACGCATCGTGCCTTGGATCTTCACCTCGGCGATAGGACGCTCGGCAAAGCCTTTGTGGGCGTAGGCTTTCTCGTTGTATGCGAAAGGCACATCCTCGGGCTTCTGGTTCTTGAAGAGCAGAGGCTGCTGGGGATAGAGGGCCTTGACGCCGTAGTCGGCTAGGGCATAGACTTTGGTGTTGTAACTCTTCACCTCGACGGTGACGTCCTTGACACCATAGGGGATGGCGATGAGTTTGTTGGCAACGGGCAATGAAGGCTCTCCCACATTGCCTGCGGGATAGGTGTTGTCCATGGTGATGCTGGAGAACGCACCTTTTTCAGTGGAAACTTCAGTGGCATCGATGCTGCTGAAGGAGAAGGAGGCCGTGAAGCCATTGTCAGTTACTTGGGCACAGTTTTGTGCCGACTTGGCAGCGCCGAGTTCGATGTGCTGGGCCATCACTTGGGTGCCAAACAGCAATCCCATCATCAGGAATGCTGCAGTGAGTAAACCAAATTTCTTCATTTTTTGTTTTTAATAAGTTGATATTTAATTTATTAATTGTTTCTGAATGTCTAATGGGACAGCAGACTTCTAAACGGCAAAAATAAGAATAATTCCAAAGTGTAAGACGAGAGAAGGCCAAAAAAGTTACCCTTTGGAACAAAAAAAGTCGAGAACACTTATTTGACTTTTAATAAGCGTTTGTATTCTTTTTCATTACCAAGCACTTCCATCGCCTTTTGTATGCCGGGGTCGACGGAAGCCATCACTTGGTAGTATTGCTGCGTATCCCAAACATTGCGGGCAATCAAGGCTTTTATCTGCAAAAGGATGAACTTCTCGGAGTGTGCGAATTGCTCATCGTTCCATTCCACCTTGGCTTCCTTGGCGGCGGCTTTGAGTCCGTCGATGAGTTCTTTGCCTACGGTAAAGTCCTTGTTGAAGTGTTCGAAATCGCCATACTGTGCCTTGAGGGCGTCACGGTGTTTCAAGCCGTAGTCGGTGGTGAAACGGTTCAAGGCGCCTTTGCGGACCAGGTTGGTGTAGAGCTTGCTGTTGTAGGCCGTGTCGACGGGGATGAAGATATCGGGCATGATGCCGCCACCACCATAGACGGTGCGTCCGCCGTCGGTCTTGAACTTCAGCGAGTCGGGGAAGTGGATGCTGTCGGCATGGTAGTATTCGCCGTGTTCGAGACGTTTCTTCATCTCCTTGGCATAATCGTCTGCACCGTTCTCGTAAGGCCGCTGGATGCAGCGACCTGAAGGCGTGTGGTAACGCGAGGTGGTGAGGCGCATCTGTGAGCCGTCAGGGAGGTTGAAAGGTCTCTGAACCAAACCTTTACCGAAGGAACGGCGTCCGATGACGACACCGCGGTCATGGTCTTGGATGGCACCCGAGAGGATCTCGCTGGCCGAGGCAGAGCCTTCGTCAATCAAGACAACCAGTTTTCCAAGAGTATAGAGTCCTGCCTTGGTGCTGCGCCATTCCTGACGAGGTGAGTGGGTGCCTTCGGTGAAGACGATGAGTTTGTCTTCGGTGATGAATTGGTCCACCAACTCGATGGCAGTGTTGAGGTAGCCACCCGTGTTGCCGCGCAGGTCGAAGATGAGCGACTCCATGCCTTGGGCTTGAAGCTTGGTGAAGGCTTGTTTAAACTCTTGGGTCGACTCCTGGGCGAAGCGGTCGAGTTTGATGTAGCCGACATGGTTGTCGAGCATATAGGACGCGTTGATGCTGTTCACCGGAATCTTGTCGCGAGTGATCTCAAAGTCAATGAGTTCGGGGCTGTTGCCACGCTTCACGCTGACGGTGACCTTGGTGCCTTTCTTGCCGCGCAGGTGCTTCTGCACATATTCGTTGTCGACCTTCTTGCCAAAGCATTCCTCGCCGTCAATCTTGATGAACTGGTCGCCAGCCATGATGCCCACCTTCTCCGAGGGACCGCCTGCCACGGGGCTGATGACGGTGATGGTGTCGCGAATGAGTTGGAAAGTCACGCCGATGCCCTCGAAGCTGCCCACGAGGGGCTCGTTGGCTTTCTCCACATCCTTCTTCGAGATGTAGGCCGAGTGTGGGTCGAGTTCCTTCAATGCGGCTACGATGGCGTCTTCCGTCACCTTGTCCATATTGGTGGTGTCGACGTAGAAATTCTCAATGAGATATAGGACGGTACCCAGTTTTTGGGCGTTCATCTGCGCCTTCGTCTGGGGCTTCTGTGGTTGGTTTTGGGCTGTTGCTGCCATTGCAAAGAGGCAAAGGGCAGCCAAGAAAAACATTTTTAGGGATTTCATTGATAAGAGGGTTTATTTTTGATTATAACTACCTTGTATTAGGGTATTAGGGCTTTGCATGACGATAATATCACCAGGAGTGGGCAAATGGCCATATTGGATGAGTAGATTGAGGGCTGTGCTCTCAGTATAGTATTTCATGGCCTCTATACCGCACCAGAAGTTTTCGATAGTCGGGTTGCCGTCTGTGTTTTTGGACATCTTGCCGGAAATGAGGATTGCATTTAGTGGAAGATAGCCACTTGAGATATCGCGTATTTCATAGAAATAGAGCGTAAAATAGTCGCCATTTCCTATGATGTATGCGTGCTTGAAGTCTTCAGCCGTAAAGTTGCTGCTTTTGAAATAGGGTGGAGCAATGGGGTCATTGGCGAAAAGCGCTGTGTTGTCTTTGATACGGGAATAGGTACTGTCTGTATCGAATTGTTCGATGAAAAAGCCTGGTTCGCCAGGAGTCCCAGTGGGCTTAATGTGTTTCAAATGATAATAGGCATCGCTTTGTTCATAGAATTCATAATAATGTGGGAAGGGTAATGTCGTAGGGGATCCCATATAATTGCTTTCTGGTACTTTGTCGATAATGGATATATTCATCAACTCAGTCATAAAAGAACCGTTGATGGTTGGAGGAGTGTCACCTCGGTGTAAAACATTGAGCGAGTCAAATAATTGAAGCAGACGCTCTGGCATATACTCGTCGATGGGAGGAATCTGTTCAGTAACAACAGGTGTGTCAGGTTCTATGGGGTCTTGGGTGCCGTTGTTGTCTTTTTTGCATGCGCTAAACAACCCTAGAACGACGATGAGGATGAATGCAGAAAAGGATGCTTTGCTTGTCATGGTGTTGTTGTTTAATGGTTATTGCCTCAAAATCTCAAAAGTGTTGTCCTCGTTGAGCTTGATGATAGTCGAGCTTTTGGGCTTGCAGAAGCTGTCGTGGTAGAGCTGCACCACATAATCGACCGCGTTTTTGATTTCGTCGCAGATGTCGTTGTAAATCATCGATGAAGGTTGCCCGGTTAGGTTGGCCGAAGTGGAAGTGATTGGCTTACCGAGGCGACGGATGACTTCCTTGCAGAACTCGTTGTCGACCACGCGGATACAGATGCTCTTGTCGTCGGAAACGGCCTTGGCCAAGTTCTTGCTTTCGGGATAGATGATGCTTAGCGGACTTTTGGCTCCTTTGATGAGGTCATAGGCAATGGCAGGAACGTTGACTACATAATCCTGAAGCCTTTCCACCGAATCAACGAGGATGATGAGGCTCTTGTTGAGCGGCCTCTGCTTGACGGCGTAAACCCGCAGGCAAGCCTTGTTGTTGGTGGCGTCGCAGCCCACGCCCCAGATGGTGTCGGTGGGGTAGAGGATGGTCTTTCCGGCTTTCAGCGCCGCAACAGTGCGTTCTATTTCTTGTTCAAATGCTTCTTCCATGGTGGTTCTGTTTTTACTTTGGTTACAACCTTAACCCTTGACCGTCATTGCGGTCTTCATCGCGGTCTCAGAACCGCGATTGACCCGCAATCTCCTGAAAACAAGAGTAATCCTTCGCGTTCAGGAGATGGCGGATCCTTGTCCGCCATGACGGTTAAAGGCTCTTTCGTCGTTATCCCATTATTGTTTCTCTTTGATTTTCTTTCGTAATAGGTTGTATTTGTGTCGGTTGGCTTGCATCATCACGCGGCAGATGCTGAAGCCCGTCTTGCCGTAGAGGAAGCCTCCTTTTATAATATAGGTGCGAATGAAATTGATGCTCGGGCTGAAAAGATAGGGTAGGAGACCCGTCTTCTTGCCACGTTCGTAGTATGACTGTGCACCCAGTTCGGCGAAATGGAACTGCTGCTTGCGGAAGGCCTCGGGCGTGTCCCAAGAGTAGTGCAGCAGGTCGCCGTGCAAGAGGGTTTTCTTTGGCTCGCTCTTGTAGTTCAGCCACTCATGGATGATGCCTTCCCACTCAGCGAAGCCGCGCCGCCAGATACGGATCTTGGTTTCGGGATAGAGTCCGCAGCCTTTCACCCACTGGCCGCAATAGTTGTTGAGGCGGTTCATGGCGAAGACTTCGTTTTCGGCGATTTCTTTGTCTTTCAGTGTTTTGATAGACTGCTTCAGTTCGTCGGAGAGCGCTTCGTCGGCATCGATGCTGAAGATGAGGTCGCAGGTGGCGAGTTCGTCGGCGAGGTTTTTCTGGTCGGAGTAGCCGAGCCAGTCTTGGCTGAAGAATTTCACACCATAGCGGTCGCAGATGGCCTCGGTCGCATCGGTGGAATGCGAGTCCACAACGATGATCTCGTCGGCAATATCCTTTACAGATTCAAGGCATTGCGCGATTTTCTGCTCCTCGTTGAAGGTGATGATGACGACCGAAAGGGTTTGCATGGCTCAAATTTTGCGCAAAAATAGACTTTTTTCTTATTTTTGTGGACTTTTCATGAGACTTTATGTCCGAGCACTGGGAAATATACGCCGACTGGAATCCTTGGCATGGTTGCACCAAGATCAGCCCTGGATGCAAGTACTGTTATGTGTATCGCCAAGATGAGATGTACGGCAGCGAGATTTCGAGCAGCGAGTGCAGAAAGACAGGCAACTTCAACCTCCCGATCAAGAGGAAACGCGACAAGTCGTGGAAGATTGAGAGCGGCAAGTTGGTGCTCACCTGCTTTACTTCTGATTTCCTTCTGAAAGATGCGGACGAATGGCGACCGGAATGTTGGCAGATGATGAAACAGCGGAGCGATCTCTGGTTTTTCTTCTTTACCAAGCGCATCGACCGTTTCATGGAGTGTGTGCCCGACGACTGGGGCGACGGCTACGACAATGTCATCGTGGGTTGCACGGTGGAGAATCAGGAGATGGCGGATTATCGTTTGCCCATTTTCTTGTCACTCCCCATCAAACACAAGAGCATCATTGCCTCTCCGCTGATTACAGCCATGGATCTTACCCCTTATCTGAATGAAACGATAGATGAAGTGTCGGTGGGCGGTGAGTCGGGGGTGGATGCACGACCATGCGACTACGACTGGGTGCTTGCCCTTCGCGAGCAATGTGTCGCAAAAGATGTGGCCTTTCGCTTTCATCAAACGGGTGCCCATTTCATCAAGGATGGAAAGATGTTTCGTGTGCCGCGATGCTACCAGTTGAGCCAGGCCCATAAAGCCAACATTGACTACAAGATAGGCAAATACCTTGTGCCAGAGACAGTGAAGTTCGAATGGAAAGACAGTGACTATCACGATTGACCAGGGTGATAGATACTGGCCATTATTATAACAAAGTCAAACAATTCGATGATCTAATTATGAATAGACCCAATCCCAACGAGGCATTCCCGAATCCGAAGATTCCGAGCCTTTGTTACATCAAAAACGTGGTCAAGAATCCGCGTATCATCATTGGAGACTATACCTATTATGATGATGTGGACGGTGCCGACCAGTTTGAGAAGCACGTCACCCACTTCTATGATTTCATCGGCGACAGGCTGATTATCGGTAAGTTCTGCTCCATTGCCAAGGGCGTGGAGTTTGTCATGAACGGTGCCAATCACAGGATGGATTGTGCGACTACATATCCTTTTTACATCATGGGTGGAGATTGGGGTTCGGCGATGGCTCCAGTGAAAGATGAACTGCCCCTGAAAGGCGATACTGTTGTTGGCAACGATGTTTGGATAGGCCAGAACGTGACGGTGATGCCTGGTGTGCATATCGGCGATGGAGCCATTATCGGTGCCAACTCGGTCGTGGCCAAAGACATTCCCCCGTACTCGATTGCTGTCGGCAATCCTTGCCGTATGGTTAGGAAACGCTTTGACGATGATTTGATAGAATTGTTGCTCAAATTCAAATGGTGGGATAAAAGCATTGAGGAGATTGAGGATTTGATGCCCATTCTCTCATGTGGAGATTTGGAAAAAGTCAGAAACGAAATCAAGGCTAGGCTATGATTATATTGATAACGGGCGCATCACACACGGGGAAAACGCTTCTCGCCCAGCGGCTGCTTGAAAAGTACAAGTATCCCTATTTGTCCATCGACCATCTGAAGATGGGCTTGATTCGCAGTGGGAATACGAGCCTCACACCAGAGGACGATGATGCCCTTACCGATTATCTGTGGCCGATTGTTCGGGAGATGATCAAGACGGCGATTGAAAATCGGCAGCATCTAATCATAGAGGGTTGCTATGTCTCGTTCGATTGGAGGAATGATTTTGACGAGCAATACCTATCTTCCATTCAGTTCGTTTGTCTTGCCATGACGGATGGCTATATTGAGACGCATTTCGAGGAGATCAAGAGCCATTCCTCCGATATTGAATCAAGGCTGTATGATGATTGTACAATTGACAGCCTGAAAGAGGATAATCGCAAATACGTTGAAGGCTTTCGGTGGGCGGGAGAGAAGGTTGTGTTGATTGATGGAGATTATGAACAGACAGTAGGTGCGATTGCTTTGTCGGATTTGTGATCAGCTTCATTACTTTCCCATAAATTCCCTATCTTTGCGCTTGTCGACGTATCAAGATGCCTTTCATGTACGGAGTGTGATTATGTGTCTTATAGACCATTCTCTTTTCTTCTTCCGTACATCCTATCAGTATTTTAATCTCGGAATCTTTTTTCATTAAGTCTACTATGCACATGATGGCATCAATTTGCTTTTCTCCACTTCCCACCCATACGTCTATTCCAGCTCCATCCATCGAAGTCGTGTTTTTCAGATAGCCATAGTCAACACAATAGAGGAAGTCGGGAAATTTTGGGTGTGCCGTTCCTTTTGGCCTGTCAATGATTATCTCTGAATTGTGCACCAGCTCGTCCAAAGCATTCCAAAAGTCGTCATTATAACTGGTTGTGTTATCTTTATGATTCTCCATGTTGGATCTTTTTTGCTTGCAAAGATAATCGTATTTCGATCAACTCATAGAAAAAAACTCTGTATGGTCGTCTTTGTTGTCCACAACATCACTTTTCCAAAAAAAACTCGTTCGGTTGGATTTGCAATCCGACCGTGAAGAACCAGCGGATTTGTAATCCGCATCGTTACTTTCCCGAAAATTCCCTATCTTTGCGCCCTTATCTGTGTGGTAGATGAACATCGGAATCCCCATTTGGATGTTAGCATTGTCGCTGCTGGCTGGTCTGGCGGCGGCCACGGTGTTGTATTTCCGAAACAAGAAACAGCACTATGGCAAAGCATTGACAATCATTTTGTTTGCACTACGAACCTTGATTGTCGGATTGGTAGTCTTGTTGCTCTTCAACCCGCTGATACGGCAGAAGTTCAGTTCGGTGGAAACACCTACGATTATCCTTGCCCACGACAATTCCTCGTCTGTCGTCCTTTGTAAGGATTCGACCTTTTACAAAAACGATTATTTGACCCAATTTGAGCAGTTTAGGAAAGACCTGAACGCTGATTTCCAAGTCGATGAATACCTTTTTGGCGAGGAAGTCCGCGATTTTGAGCAACTCGATTTCTCGGACCAACTGACAGACTTGTCGTCGCTTATAAAGACCTTGGACAGAAGATATTACAAGCGCAATGTGGGTGCGGTGCTGCTTTTCTCCGATGGCATCTACAACCGTGGCTTCGAACCGGAGTTGGTGGCGGAGAACTTCCCGTTCCCCATCCATACCGTTGTTTTGGGCGACACGGTGTCCTATCCCGACCTCGCCATCCGAAATGTGCATTATAATAAGGTGGTGTCGCTCGGCGCAACCTTCCCCGTCCGCGTGACGGTGGCCGCCCGCGATTTGGCTGGCCGCAAGGCCCAACTGACCCTTAAGGAAAGCGGTCGCCTCATCGAGAAGCGCGACATCGAGATTCCCTCCAACCGCTTCTCCAAGGAAATCGACTTTATGCTCGATGCCACCAAGAAAGGCGT
>ONJF01000033.1 GCA_900318085.1 uncultured Bacteroidales bacterium | reverse complement strand
AGTTCCTTCTGGAGTTCGATTCTCTCCGGACTGCCTGGCTTGTAGCTTTTTACAGGCTCGTTGTCCGGCTTCGCAAATGTGATCAGTGCGTTGTTCATTATTTGTGATTTAAAGATTTGAAGATTTAAAATTTCAAGATTACGGTCGCTTCGCGTCATTGACTCGCTTTGCATCGTCGAAATGCCCCGCATTCGGCGTAGCCAATCTTCGATTTGCGAGGAACGAAGCAATCCAGGGTTATTTTTGTATAGCAGATTCAATTAGTCTCACATCATAGACTTCATTTCCATTGCGTTTTTCAAGGATGATCTTCATCCAACCCAAGTGGTCTCTTCCGCCTTTATTGAACTTGAAGCCAATGTATTGCTCTTTGTTCAGGGGGAAGTAGTCGCAGTCGTTATTGTAATTGTTGCATACTTGGGAGAAGTAGTTGGCGCTTATTTCTTGTGGGGAATCGCAAAACCCGTAAGAGTATCCATTCAAGGTAACTTCAGTGCTTAAGAAACTGTCTTCTAACCCGAATGATTCGCCGGCGTTGGCGGCTATGAGCGACAATTTCTCTTCCGTTTCTTCAATGATGTCGGTGTTGTCAACCCTTTCGCAGGTATGGGTTTTCGTGATTGTTTGGAAAGTAACCCCTCCATTAAACGTGACGGTTGTGTCTGAATGAACGTAATGCTCTTGCATGATGATATCTCCCAATAAGGCGACATCTTCGTTCGTGCATTTGATGTATGAAACTACCGGATTGCCCAAAAACGCTGAAGCAATGCATTCTGAAGTGAGTGTAATATCAGGCCATCCATCTTTGTTGAGGTCGATGTCGTAGTATTTCTTGTAATCAGATGTCTGCAAGTCGGTGCTGTCATAAGTTTTGACGCGCATCCCTGCAGTATCACCGAAAGTGATTTCGGAAGCGTACTTTTTGCACGATGGCATGAGGCTGATTGCCGCCAATGCCAATACAATCAATAATGGCTTTTTCATATTATTTTATTATGGTTTTAATTGGTTTCTCTTTTATAGTTATCCCTCTCAAGGGAATTCTAGACATCATTTCTGTATAGCAGTTTCCAAAAGTTCAACATGGTCGTGGTGAAGGTTGACTTTCATCCATCCTAGACGGCTCTGGTTGTTGTCGGTGAGCTTAAAACCAATGTATTTCACTTCGTCCATTGGGAAAGCGTTGAGACTGGCGTCGGTGCACTTGAAAGTGTTGTTGTGATCGAAGCTGTCATTGGCGTTATTGGCACATAGCGAGAATTCTTGGTTGACGATGTTGCCCAACAATCCAACGTTTTCGTTTGGGCATTTGAGCGTAATAACAATGTCGTGTTCATGTTCTACATGGTGTCCCTGTCCTTCTGAATCGCAATCCCACCAATGGAATTGGATGTCGCCTTGTCCGTCGCCGTTGAGGTCAACCATGTTGCCCCAGGAATAATGGCCATATTGCTCTGGGAATAAAGAGCCTTGGCATGAGGTAACGAACATCCCTTTGCTGTCGCCGAAAACGACTTTGCCGTTTGTTGTGTCTTTCTTGCATGAAGCGATGCTGGCCACAAGCAGTAGCGCCATCGCAAATAATGATAGTTGTTTCATTTTGTTATGTTTTTTATTGTGAAGTTTCTGTTAGATAAACGCGGTGCAAATATAGAATATTTCATTGCTAAAAACTCCAATGTAACTTTTTTTTCGTTAACCAGCGGCGGCAAGTAAAGCTTACTCTCGTTAGCGTCACAAGCCGCCGCAGGAAACACAAGCGATATATCCATTCCCGAAGGGAATCATATCATTTCATCCGCTTGATGACCTGCAACCTGTGCGTGTGCTCGTTCTTCTCCTTGTTGAAGATGCCCGTCTGGTCCATATAGTCGATGCGGACCTGACCCGAGCAGTGGATGATTTGCTCGTTGTCCATGAGGATGCCCACATGGGTGATGACGCCGTCCTCGTCGCCGAAGAAGGCCAGGTCGCCGGTCTGTGTCTCCTGCAAGAAATACACCAGGTCGCCGCACTTCACCTGTTGCGAGGCGTCGCGGGGCAGGACGAGACCCGCCAAGCGGGCGCACACCTTCGTCAAGCCCGAGCAGTCGAGACCCATCGACATGCGTCCTCCCCAGAGGTAAGGCGCACCGAGGAGTTGTTTGGCATAGTCGACCATAAGGTCGGGATGGAACTCGGAGGGCATCAACACGGCGTCGGGATGCGGCTCGTAGAGCGGCGTGCCCATGGTCAGGAGCAGACCGTTGTAATTCGCTACAGGCTTATTAATAAGGTAAGGCGTCTTGCCCTTCATGGCGTTGAACTCCTCTTCGCTGATTTCGCAAAACTGCTTGGCCTGTATCCAGCCTTGGTAGGGATAGGAGCCCGAATCCTCGATTCCCGATTCGTGATCTTGATGAATGGCCGAAGGCTTGTCTTCGGTCTGTATCAGTAACCATTCTTTGGTCGTGTCCAAGACGGTATAGGTTTCGTTGTAGAGCAGTTGGCTCACCATCTCCGAAGCGTGTCGTGCTTCTTTGCGCATGGCGATGGCGGTAAGGTTGCAGATGCCGTATGTCATAATGGTTCTTTTTTCGTGTCGGTTTGAGCCGCTAAATTAGCGCATTTTTCACGATTTTGACTTGCATTTGGACTTTTATTTTTAATTTAGCACAAACTTTTATTGGGTGCTATATTGTTAATCATTTGATTATGAGTCGAATAAAGGATTTTTTCAATAAGATACGCCATAGCTACTACGGTATTGGAAAGGTGATGGCCTTCTTGGTGGCCATCGCTCTGGTGTGGTGGCAGATGCCGCGCACGGGCAAGTTCAAATACGAATACCAGCTTTCGAAGCCCTGGCAGCATGAGACCTTGTATGCCCCTTTCGATTTCCCCATCTACAAGGATTACGAGACCCTCAACGCCGAGACGGAAGCCGCCACGGCCCATGTGAAGCCTATCTTCGTCTTCAACGACAATGAGATGGCAGCCTCGCGCAACCAGCTGTTTGCCGGTTTTGAAGCGCAATGGGATGCCGCCTCGCATTTCGACCGCGACCTCAACCTCGATTGCCTCTATAATGTGTTCGACTCGATCGAAGGCCGTGGTATCGTGGCCTACGACAACGCCACCGCCAACTTGAAACCTGAATCGGAGGTGAGCATTGTGCGCAACAAGGTGATGCGCTCGACGCGCTATGGTGATTTCTATAGCATGAACGAGGCTGCCGATGCCGTTTCGAATCTATTGGAACACGCGGGAAGCCAATACGACAAAAAGCTGCTTTCGGAGTTGCTCAACGGTGCGTTGCGCCAGAATGTGTTTTACAATGCCGACCTTACCAAAGCGGAGTCTGACAAGGTGGTTTCGGCCATCTCGCTGACCTATGGCGCTGTGCAGAAAGGCGAGACCATCATCGAGGAAGGTCAGATTGTCGACGCACACACCTTCGATGTCCTCAACTCGTTGCAGCGCGAGTACAACTCGAAGTCGCTGTCGGGTGATGAATCGCTGCGTGTGCTGCTCAGCCAGCTCTTTCTGGTGGGCCTCATCTTTTCGCTGATGGGTCTCTATGGCAACAAGCTTCACGCCAAGGTCTTCTCGCAGTTGCGCAACATCATCCTCTTGCTGACGCTTGTGCTCTTGGTCGTCATCCCGTCGTATGTGTTGGTCAAGTTCGCCCCAGGGTTGATCTATATGATGCCCGTGTGCCTCTTGGCCATCATGGTGGGCTCTTTCTTCAACTTGAGGCTGGCCTTCTCCACCCAAGTGTTCGCCGTGATGCTCATCTCGTTGGCGGTGCCCAATCCCTTCCAGTTTATGTTCATGCAGCTGGTGGCCACGGTGGTCACGGTGTTCGGCATGTCGAACACGCGCACCCACCACCGCTTCATACAGGCGGCTTTGCTCGTGTTCTTCGGCTATCTGCTGGTCTATCTGGCCTTCACCTTCCTGACCACCTCCTCTGTGGATTGGACGGTGGTCATGCTGTTGTTCTTCAACGGCCTGTTCACCATGCTGGCCCAGCCGCTCATCCTGCTCTTCGAGCGTATCTTCGGTCTCACCACCTCGCTCTCGCTGATGGACTTGAGCAATACCAACAGTCCTTTGCTGCGCGAGTTGGCAGCCACGGCGCCAGGCACCTTCCAACACTCCATCCAGGTGGCCAACCTCTGCGAAGAGGTGCTGTTCGAAATTGGCGGCGATACGGTGCTGGCCCGTACGGGTGCCTTGTATCACGACATCGGTAAGATCAACAACCCGATGTATTTCACCGAGAACCAACACGGGGCCTATAGCCCGCACAACGACCTCACCAATCAGGAAAGTGCCGGGATCATCATCTCGCACGTGACCGACGGCATCGAACTGGCGCACAAGAACCGCATCCCCGAGCGTATCATCGACTTCATCCGCACCCACCACGGCACGCGACGCACCGACTATTTCTACATCAACGAGCAGAAGGCGCATCCCAACGAGGAAATCGACCCGACGCCGTTCACCTATCACGGTCCAGCACCTTTCTCGCGCGAGACCGCCGTGCTGATGATGGCCGACAGCATCGAGGCCGCATCGCATAGCCTCAAAGACCCCGATGAGAAGAAAATCAGTGACTTGGTCGACAACATCATCAACAAGCAGATGGAGGCGGGGCAGTTCCTTAACACTGACCTAACTCTGCGTGACATCGAGACCTGCCGCAAGGTCTTGAAGAAGAAGTTGATGAGCATCTATCATGTGAGGATTGCTTATCCGGAGAAGTAGTTTTACCATGTTTTAGGCGGTTTTGCAATCCGCCTGGTTGGAGTATAAGGATTTGTAATCCGTTAACAAGCAATGCAATGCGGATTCCAAATCCGCGGGTTCAATACGGTCGGATTGCAAATCCGACCGAACGAAAGGATTAGACTTTTGGAAGCAAATAGCGGCTGACTAATTCCTTCATCATATCTTCAGTTAGGTTCGACAGGCCAGTCTCGGTTATCTCGTTATGGTCTTGGGTGCTCATGCGGAGAATGTATTTGTATGCCTTGCCGTCAATGGTGGCTTGGAGATGAAAATTGCCTTTGTAAGCTGCTTCGATGTGTGCGTTTTCAATTGTGTGTCCTGACGGAGTCGTGAATGAAAATGTCTTTTGGCTTGCCGCAAATCCCCATGAGGAAAGATGTTCGGACAGACAGCTTTCTATACGGCCTATCCAATCCTCTTTCACACCGTTTTTTTGTGCCAATGTCCCAAAGGTAGCCACAGCAGACGCGACCTTTCTGATAATGGATTCAGGTGTACGGATGCCGTTTTCGCCAGCAAATGAGAGAATATCCTCAAAACTAATATCCTTAATCTTTCCACCAATCATTAGGCAGTGCTCCTTGTTGGGCAGATAGCCTCCCATATCGAAGATATAGGTCAGGTCATAGGCAGGGGAGAGCCTCCACAATCCTTGGCGGTTCATGATAAAAGTGAAGTTCTTGTGGTGGTCGTCGGTGTTGTTGGCTAGGATGTTGAACACAAGCCTGCGGAACACTTCTTGGCAATCCACTTCGGGCAGATGCAGTTTCCGACAAATGGTCAGCAGTTTCTCGTAACTGTCGGCCTCTGGGTCCATCGCTGCAAGGGTTTGGGTGTGTAGCTTTCCTGTCTCGTTTCGGTCGAAGCGCTTGGTCAGGAAATGCTTCGTGCCATCCACTTCGAGCAAACGCGACTCCATCATATTGATGCCAGCCGCCAAAGCCATTTCGTAATAGGTCTGCTCCAACTCGGCCGACGAACGCTTCTCGTCGCCGAACTTCAATAGATAGTAATCATAGTCAGGGTCGACATTGATTTGTCCCGAGCGAATCTCGCCAGTTTTTTTATTGATGGCGATGATTCCCTTGGGCTGCCGGCCTCCTGCCGATGTCCCGACAGAAATCAGGGATTGCAGGGTAAGCGACTCGTCGGGCAATATCTTCACATTTTCGCGCTCTATGGCAATCTTTTCAGCCAACGCGGCCAAGGCTTTGATGTCGATTTTGTTCGTCATCGCACCTCGGTCTATCTCTGGCACAAACTCCAACGCTCCCATGCCTCGTTTGCCAATGAACGCCAGTTTTTCCAACGATGTCACGCTTCTTTCAGACAAGTGGTTCTCTTTGCGCCACTGGTCAAAGAGTTGGTTGCCCCAGGCATCGGGAAGCGAGTCGGCGATGAAAGAAGGTAGCTTCTGGTAGATACGCTCCGCTTCACCAAAAATGGCACGGGTGCTTAAAGGATTATGGATGGAGGCTGTCAAAGGTGCAACGTCGAGGTTCCCGCGAAGAAACTCCGGATTGTAGTTGAAATAGGACAAATGTCTGCCTTCGTGCCACGCTAACCGGCCGATTTCCATGCCCCAAAGGAATATTTTCAAGACTTCTTTCATTTCTTATGTCGCACACGCTGCGCTTTTTTTTGGTTGTCTTTATATAAATAAAGGGATTCTGGCTGTTCGGGCATCAGTTCATGCAGGTCGTTGATGCTTCCAATCGCCTTCAAAAGCAAAAGAAACGAGCCAAGCGAGATGTTTTTGATGGCACCATTCTCAAATCGGTAGATTGTCTGTGGCGACAGCCCCGACATCTCCGCCACTTCTTTCTGCGTCATGTTGGCTTTCAACCGATACTCTTTGAAACGGGAGCCTAAAAGCCTCACCAATTCGGTCACCGAATATTCTGAATAATCTTCCATTATAAACTAATTTATCTGTTGAATTAAGTCATAAAAATGCTATTAACTCTACAAATATGTAGATTTATGCTGCAAAAATACACATATTTTCTTAATTGCAACAATATGAATGGAAAATAACCTAAAATATTGCGCATATTCGACCGAACGAAAGAATTCGTTTTCTGGATTGCTTCGTCATTCCTCCTTGCAATGAGGCGAAGCGAGTCAATAAAATGTGAAGAGATTCCCTTCGGGAATGGAAAAGCGGATGAGTGTGTTAAAGCGGCGGCAACGAGCGTTTACTATTAAGTAGATTCTTCATGCCGCCGCAATATTACTTATACGTTAACTCCATTCCCGCAGGGAATCTCATAAGTCTTTCATTAAGTCGTCCATGACTTGTTTTACCTTCTCGCTCCAAGGTGTTTTGTCGTAAACAAATCCTTTGTCTGTAACCAGTTCTTTCCATTCGGGATTCTTTTTTTTCAATCAGTTCTATTTTTGCTTTCCGAGAAAGTCCTTTTATTCTATTCTCTTCGTCAATTGCTGATTGATAACTTGTAAATTCTTGAAAATAAACACAATACTCACAATTGTACTTGTCGGTGAACGAGCCCTTATAATGATGGCTTTTGTGCTCAGCAACTCTACGTATTAAATCGTTTGTACATCCTGTGTATAAAACTGAATGCCCTTTGTTCGTCATAATATATGTGTAAGCGAATTTCAAAGTCATGAGGTTTTAATGCGACAAAGGTAGTAAAAAAGAGATTCCCTACGGGAATGGAAATCCGGTTTTATGTATACCGCGGCGGCAGGAAACAATTATGCTACGTAAACGACACAAGCCGCCGCAATATAGAATGAACGTTATATAATTCCATTCCCGAAGGGAATCCAACTAAACCATCCTCAGATACTCCACCGCCTCCGGCCCCTCATTGAAAACCAAATCCAACACGCTCAAATCAGGAGCAAAGGGAAACTTGGTGCTAAATACTTGGTAGTATTCTGGGAATGGGGTGTTTTCAAAAGCCTTTTTCGGGCTGAACGCCTCGCGCAAGTCGTTCTCCGCCTCGCGGACATAGTCCGTAGTGTGTACGATTTCCTTATTCACCTTCAGCATCTTCAACACCGCCAGCAAGGCGGCATCGTTCACATCGATGAGGCGCTCGAAATGGCCTTCGAAGATGGGCCGCAAGTAGTCATAATAATGGTCGAAGTAAGGCGCCGCCTTATAAGCCGACTCCAAGCAACGGCTGTGGATGTGCTGCCACGGCTCGATGGGGCTGATGGCCATGTCCTTGGTCATGGTGTGGTTGCCATTGACCTTTACCACTGGCACGCTGAGGCACTCTACGCCGTTGGCCGTCATCACGCGGCAGCGGTTGCGGTAGGTCTGCTTGTGATAGGTCTCCCACACCTCAATGACGGGCGCGTCTTCTTTCAGAAAACGCGCCATGTAGCTGATGCTCGGGAAATATGCTGTGGTGAAAAGGGTCATTCCTCTTGCTTTGGCTTGTCGAGCAGTTCCTGTTCGATGATTGTCCGTAAACTTTCCTCGGATGGGAGGCCATCTTGCCTTTTAATGCTACTACCCGATGCGGGGATGTAGTAAACAACGGGGAGGCCTTTTACATTAAATACATGGGCTAGCCTGGTCTCTTCATCCACATTGACTTTGTAGATGGTTAAGTCGCCCTCATATTCCTCAGCCGTTTTCTCCATGATGGGCAGCAGCATCATGCAGGGACGACAATTTTTGGAGTAAAAGTCAATGATGACGGCAGTGTTGCCCTTGAAGACAAAAGTGTCGGGATGCTTCTCGAAATCCCAGATTTTATCGATGTATTCTTGGTAGGTGATGTGCCGGGCCTTTTTTTCTCTCCCCAAAGAGCAAGAAGTGGCGCATACCACCAGCAGCATAAAAGAGAAAACAAAAAACCTCTTCATGGCTTCCCTTCAAATCAAACTCAAATCCTGAATCTTGAATCTCGAATTCTAGATCCTTACTTGACCAGGTGCTGTTCGATGACCTGCCGATAGCCTTCCTCGGGCAATGCCCCGACCTGCATCATCGGCTGTCCCTCCATGGGGATGAAGAGCACCGTAGGGATGCTGCGTATCTGGAAGGCACTTGCCAACCCAGCCTCATTCTGTGTGTTGACCTTGTAGATCAACAACTTGCCGTCATACTCCTCGGCCAGTTTCTCCATGATGGGTGCCACGCGGCGGCAGGGACCGCACCAGTCGGCATAGAAGTCGACGATGGCGGGCAACTTGCCTTTATAGACAAAGGTATTGGGGCTTTTCTCGAAGTCCCATACTTTCTTCAGGAATTCCTTATAAGTCAAATGCTGGACTTTCGATTCTTTTTTCTCTTCTTGCGCATTGACGGTGAGGCCGAAAACCATGACGGCCATGGCGATGAGGATGCTCTTTTTCATAGCGTTTCTATTTTTCGTGGGCAAAAATAACAAAAATCGTGCTAATGGGTCTTTTTTTCATTACTTTTGCCAAAATTTTCAATGAATATGCTCATCGTCAACATCAAAGAACTCGTCGGCGTCGAAGAACAAGGCCGACTTTTGAAACGTGGTGCCGAAATGGCCGAAACAGGAAGAATCAAGGACGCTTTCCTCTATATCAAAGGCAAGAAAATCGCCGACTATGGCCCGATGGATTCGGACGCCTGCCGCAAGTATCTCGCCGAAAACCATCGTGTCTACGATGTGAAAGGCAGCGTGGTGATGCCCGCCTTCTGCGACTCGCACACGCATCTCGTCTATGCCAACTCGCGTGAGCTGGAGTTCGTCGACAAGATCCGCGGCCTCAGCTATGAGGAGATCGCCAAGAGGGGAGGAGGCATCCTCAACTCGGCCAAGGCAACGGCGGCGGCATCGGAAGACGAACTCTACGACATGGCCCAGCAACGCCTCGACGAGGTGATGCGCATGGGCACGGGCGCCATCGAGATCAAGAGCGGTTATGGTCTCACTACCGAGAGCGAGCTGAAGCTCCTCCGCGTCATCCGGCGCCTGAAGGAGAACTCGCCCCTGACCATCAAGTCGAACTTCCTTGGCGCACACGGCATCCCGATGGAGTATCGTGGCCATCAGGAGGACTATGTCGACTTGGTCATCAACGAGATGATTCCGCTCGTGGCTGCCGAAGACCTCGCCGATTTCATCGACGTGTTCTGCGACCAAGGCTTCTTCACCGTCGAGGACACCGAACGCATCCTCATGGCGGGCATCAAATACGGCATGAGGCCGAAGATCCATGCCAACGAGATGGCCATTTCGGGCGGCGTGCAGGTGGGCGTGAAATATGGCGCCATCTCCGTCGACCATCTCGAGCAGATGGGCGATGCCGAGATCGAGGCCCTTAAAGATACCGAGACCATGCCGACCGTACTGCCGGGTTGCGCCTTCTTCCTCAACCTGCCGCTCTCACCGGCACGCAAGATGATTGACGCAGGCCTGCCCGTAGCCATGGCCTCCGACTTCAACCCTGGCACCTCGCCATCGGGCAATATGCAGCTCATCCTGTCGATGGCCTGCATCCGCTATCGCCTGACCCCTGAAGAGGCACTCAACGCCACCACGCTCAACACGGCCTACGCCATGGGCGTGAGCGACGAGGTGGGCAGCATCACCAAGGGCAAACTCGCCAACCTCATCGTCACCCAACCGATGACGCAGCTCGAGTTCATGCCTTATTACTATGGCGCCAATAAAGTCGCCAAGATGATCCTAAATGGTAAATTTGTATGACCTTTTTTCTCTTTGTCGTCATTGCGGGCTCCGACCCGCAATCTCCTGACAAAAGGAAAACAGTCAATAATGAATGGCAAAGTGATGAAAAACTGTAAAATAATATTACCTGTCCTACTTGTCGTGACTCTTTTTGCCTCCTGCAAGAAAGACCATTACAATGTGGGCAATGTGCATGGCGTGAATGCCGAAGGCGAGGTGTTGGCCCCGCTGGCTTCGGCTTCGTTTTCTATGATGGACATGATGGAACGCTTCAACTTGCTGGATCTGCTTTATTGGTCTGCTGATGGCGACTTGGCCATGCACTACACAATGCAGATGGATAGCGTTCTGGAAGGCGCTGAAATATTGAAGTTCAATGATTTGGACTATGAAGAGCAATATACCTACCCCAATCCCTATCCAACCACAACGCCCCCCTATCTCGACACGGTGCTGAGCTTTGAGCGTACCATCACCTTCGAGTCGGAGCATGTTTTCGTAAGGGAGGGATTCATCAAGTCCGGACACCTTAATTTCATTACGGAGTCCAATGCTGGCCATGTGCAGCATGTGGTGTTGCGCTCTCCCAACCTCAAGGATGCCGCTGGTCATGACTTCGTGCTCGACACGCCCGTCCAAGCCGATACTTTCGGGATTGACCTGTCGGGTTTGCGCTATTTTGCCGAGGAGGTGAATACGCTGACCCTTAACTGTGAAGTAACGGTTGGCACACAAGCGACGACCGAACCGGAGCTGTATTTGAATTTCAACATCAAGGGACGCGATTTGGCCTTCAGGGAGATGCAGGGTTTTGTGGAGAATTATTCGAGCCGCGATCGCGTCGACACGGTTTTTACGCTGTTCCCCGGATTGATTGATGGTCAGCTCGGATTGGAAGGTGTCAGGCTTAAAATCACCGAACGTAACACATTCCCGATGGGAGCCCGTTTCATTGTCGACACCCTCACCTTGAGTAGCGAGGGGAATGCGCCTTTTTCCATCATTGAGCCGTTGCCGTTGCCGATTGAAATGCCTCCGGCGATGCAAGAAATAGAGGTGCTCAATAAGGTCGTCGACGGCCGGATTAGTGCCGAAGGAGGACGCCTCCTGGCTTCGGGCGATTTCATCGTCAATCCCGAGAACTATACGGACATGGTGGCCATTTCCGACACCAATCGTATCGACCTTTGTGCCGATGTGGAGATTCCCTTCTCCTTCAGAGTAGGCGATCTCAAATATGTTGACACGGTCAATATGAACATTGACAACCTCGAGATGCCTGACCTCATCAAGGAGCTGACGCTCGAACTGACCTTCAACTCGGTGCTGCCCTTCCATTTGAATGCAAGTTTCTATATGTATAACTCTGAGACAGGTATGGTCACAGACACCTTGCTCGGTGAGTCCAAGGTTATTAAGGCTTCGTTCGATGGCAAGCCTACCACGACAGAGGTGACGCTCGTTGTCGACGAAGACCGTGTCGAAAACGTGTTGCATTCCGACCGTATCATTATGTCGTATGAGCTTGATACAGAGAATCATAAAATGCATTTGAACATCAACCAAAAGCTCGACCTCTCACTGAAAGGCCGTGCCAAATACAAAGGGAATGTGGATTTTTAGCGATTATCAGCCATGATCACGAATAAGAAAACAATAATTATAGCATTATTTGCCGCGTTGGCGTTTGGGTCTGTCATGGCTCAACAAGTGTCGCCTGTCGACTTCATGCGTTACAATCCTTATCAGATGAACGCCAATCCAGCCACCGACTTGCCCTATTCGAGCGTCATGTCGCTCGTCATCGGCGACATCGGCATCGACGTGCAAAACACGACATTGCGTTTCGACAACTGCTTCGACTTCGACGCGCAAGGCCGCCCCGCAACGATCAATTTGCGACAACTGGCCAACAGCCTGAAGGAAGACAACTATCTCGGCTTCGACATGCATGTCGACCTGTTCACCTTGTACAAGCGCCTCAAGAAAGGTATGATCACCATCAATTATGGCGTGAAGGCCCAAGGTGACTTTGCCTTTAACGACGGACTGTTCAATTTGGCGGCTTACGGCAACTCGGCTTTCGTTGGCTACGACAACCCAGCCAAGGTCAATATGGACATCAACGCCATGGGGTATCAGGAACTGGCGGTGGGCTATCAGTGGAATGTCACGGAGCAGCTCTCGTTGGGCAGTAAGGCAAAACTCCTCTTTGGCGTGGCCAATGTGAAAACCGATGCCTTCGATGCCCAACTCTACACTGACCCCGATTCCTATGCGCTTCGCATGAAGGAAAAAATCGCCATGAAAGCCGCACTGCCCAATGTCATCTATGTGGACGAGACGGGTCATCTGAAGGCCGACGGTCCCTTCAGCATGGGCGAGTTGTTCCGCAACCCTGGCTTCGGCGTCGACTTGGCCGCCGAATACCGTTTCGACGAGCAGTTCAGCGCCGTGGCCGCCGTTCGCGACTTGGGGTTCATCCATTGGGGCAAGCATAACATTGCCTTGACAGGCCAAGTGAACGACATGGGCAACTTCTACGACAACGGTGACTTCCTCTTCGATGGTTTGAGTGTCAACGAGGTGCAACGTATCTTCTCTGACGACTATTATCGTGAGCATTTCTTGGATACCTTGAAACGCTATTTCCAAGTGGGGTTCTCACCCATGGATAAGTACACCACCGCTTTGAATACCAGCCTCCTGCTACGCGGCAACTACGACCTCGATGCACGCAACCGCTTCAGTGCGCAGGTGCAGGGCCGCTTCCTGGGCAGTGGCTTCCGTCCCGCCTTGACGTTGGCCTACTGCGGCTCCTTCTGGAACAACTTCAACGTGTGTGCCACCTATACGATGATGCCCCACAGCTACGACAACATCGGTCTGGGCGTCTCGGCGATGATTGAGACCTGCAACATCTATCTGACTACCAATAATCTTATAGGACTGTTCAGGCCTTTGAATATGAGTGGGTTTAATGCCCAGGTGGGCATCGTGTTCAACCTTTGGATTCCCGAGCGACGTTATGTCGACGAATCTGGAAAACCTCAGTTTTTGGATGACAACGGCTAAGATATTCGGAATAGGCCGTCACCGCTTGACCGTCGACGGCGAAGGCGTTACCACCTTGGTAGCGTTCAATGGATGCCCCTTGCGCTGCAAGTATTGCCTCAACAAGACCTCGTGGGACATGGACAAAGGCCGTGATTATACCCCTGAAATGCTTTTCGAGGAGGTGAAAATCGACCAGCTGTATTTCTTGGCCACGCATGGCGGCGTCACCTTTGGTGGGGGAGAGCCCCTGTTGCATAAGGACTTCATCAAGGAGTTTCGTGCACTTTGCGGACCGCAATGGCAGATTGTGGTCGAAACTAGCCTCCATGTGCCCTTTGAGACCGTTCAGGAGATGAATGAAATCTTGGACGGTTACATCGTCGACATCAAAGACCTGAATCCGGCAATCTATTTGGCCTATACGGGGAAAGAAAATCCACTGGTTTTGAAGAATTTGGAATGGATTTTGCAGCATGGAGACCCAAAGCGTATCAAGGTGCGTGTTCCCCATATTCCTGAGTATAATACCGATGAAGATGTGACGAAAAGTGTGGAACGCCTCAAGGCGATGGGGGTGGTGGAGGTGGAGGAGTTTGAGTATATAATAAGGTAATGCTGAATGCTGAATGCTGAATGCTGAATGCTGAATGCTGAATGCTGAATGCTGAATGAGGAATGCTGAATGAGGAATGGGCTTCTGGCCTCTGGCTTTTGGCTTCTGGCAGCCTCTTCCCAAAGCGTCATTGCGGTTCCGCATTCGCGGAATGAGGAAACCGCAATCTCCTAAATAAAGCGTCTGCCAGTAGCCAGCAGACAGTATCCAATCTTTGAACTATAAAATCTAATCGATATGGCAAAAGGAAAACAAACCTGTAAAATCCTGAAGGAGATCCGCAGGCAGATTGCGGCGGAGAACGACATCGAATTCGTGACTTCGGAATGCACCTACAAAGGCGACTGCCTCGGCACTTGCCCGAAATGCGAGGCCGAGGTGCGCTATCTGGAGCGCGAATTGGAGAAACGCCAGCGCTTGGGCAAGGCTGCTGTCTTTGCCGGCATGTCGCTTGGCACCTTGCTCACCACTGCCGCGTGCGATACCACGGCAAAAGTGGCGTCAAACCCCAATTGTCCGAATGGAAGCGATGTGGCACAATGTGACTCGGTCCCGGAACGGCGCCTCGAAGGTGATGTGGTGGCTAATGTGCGTGAGCCCCAAGAACCCGACACGAATAATTTCGTCATTACTGACAATAATATCATGGGATTGGTGATGATGTATACCAACCTTTTCGAGTTCAATGCCGAAGACTATCAGGCCTTGATGAAGGATAAGTTTGTGTTCCCCGAGATGCAACACTTGTCTGTAATAAGTGGCAACATTGAATACCGTCATGTTGGCGATGGCGAACGCTATGAGAATTTGGAGCAATTCATCCAAGGTGTAGAGGAATTCCGTGCGCCCTATTATTCCGGTGGAGAGCAAAAGATGCTGGAAGACCTCGCCGCCCTTTTGAAGGTGGATGCCAGCAAATACAAAGGCGATATGGAAGTGGCGTTTACGGTGCCAACCTGGGGCGATGTGAAGGACGTTGAGGTTGTGAAGGGGATCAGCAAGGCATTGGATGAGGCCGTTGTGGAAGCTATGACGCAAATGGATTGGAATTCGGCTTATTATGATTATAAAGATGCCGACATCATTGGCGGCGCTTTCGAATGCCGTTGTGTGCAGAAGATCCATTTCCCGATAAAGACGAAATAGACAAATAAAACAATACGGTCATGGCAAAAGGCAAACAGTCTTGCAAGATTCTGTGAAGGACACCCTTGAAAAAAAGTTGATTCAAACAAACTTTTGTTAAATAGATTCTTATTTTTGCCACAATAATTGAATACAAAAAACTAATATCATGGCAAAAGGAAAACAAACCTGCAAGATCCTAAAGGAAATCCGCAAGCAAATAGCGGAAGAGAACGACATTAAGTTGGTCATTGAGGAATGCACTTACCAAGGCGACTGCAAAGGCACTTGCCCGAAATGCGAGGCCGAGGTGCGCTATCTGGAGCGCGAATTGGAAAAACGCCAACGCATGGGCAAGGCGGCGGTTATCGCGGGAATGGCTGTGGGAACGATGTTCGCTGCCACTTCGTGCGACAAGATTCTACCTCGGCCTTTGGAAGGCGATGTGCCTTACATCCCCGATTCCACGGAGCTCCCCAACGACAGCATCCCGGGCGACAGCATCCCCGACGACGCCATCCTGCTTGAAGGCGAGGTGATGGCACCGACGCCGGAAACGACAGAAGAAGAAAACAAATCGGAATAATTTCGATTAAATCGCTTTTTATTCAAAATAAATTGTATATTTGCCGCGTTAAACTAAAAAATAGTAATCATGAAACGAGGCAAACAAACCTGTAAAATCCTGAAGGAGATCCGCCGACAAATTGCAGCGGAGAATGACATTAAGTTGGTCATTGAGGAATGCACTTATCAAGGCGATTGTATAGGTACTTGCCCAAAATGCGAGGAAGAAGTGCGTTATTTGGAGCGAGAATTAGAGAAACGGCAACGTATGGGTAAAGCAGCTATAGTGGCGGGCTTGTCTGTAGGTTTGCTGGGAACGAGCCAATTGGCCGTGGCGCAGCAGCCGGATACGTTGAGAATGGATACGATCGAAAAGGTGGCGGAAGATGTAGAGATATTTGGGATGGTGGAAGAAATGCCGAGTTTTCCTGGAGGCGAAGTCAAACTTGTGGAATACATTGCCAAGAATCTCAACTATCCACAGGAAGCCATCGAGAAAGGCATTGAAGGTCGGGTGTTTGTGGGTTTTATCATTGACGTAGATGGTAGTGTAACCGATGTGAAATTGTTAAGAGGAATTGGAGGAGGATGCGACGAAGAAGCCATTCGTGTTATTAAATCGTTGCCCAAGTGGAGGCCTGCCAAGCAAAACGGAGTGTTCAGTAGAGTTTCATACCAAATCCCTGTCAATTTCAAGTTAGACGATAAAACTAAAGAATAATCATGGCAAAAGGCAAACAAACTTGCAAAATCCTGAAGGAAATCCGCAAGCAGATTGCGGCGGAGAACGACATTAAGTTGGTCATCGAGGAATGTACTTACCAAGGCGACTGCCGCGGCACCTGCCCGAAATGCGAAGCCGAGGTGCGCTATTTGGAGCGCGAGCTGGAGAAACGGCAGCGGATGGGCAAGGCGGCCATGGTGGCAGGGCTTTCCGTTGGTTTGCTGGGTGCAAGTCAAGTGGCCTTGGCGCAGCAGCCGGATACGATTACTCCAAAGAGCAACTATAGTGAAGAGCTAATGGAAAAAGTGGCGATACTTGGTGAAATTCCGATTAGGTATATTGCAATTGACCTGTTTGCTCATCGTGAAGTGATGGATTTGTTCGCCCCTTCCGTGACAAAAAACTTGGATATCGTTGGCTTCAATTTGAATGCACCCGATGATTGGAATTGGACGAGCGAGAATGATTTCATGGAATTGGTGAAGGCAAACACGAAGAATTTCTATACCCCTGTATTTTCAGGCGGTGAATCAGAGTTGATTGATTTCATCTCCCAAAACTTGGGTAAGAATGCCGATGGCAACGCATACGGCGACATGGAAGTGGCCTTCACGGTGGAACCCAATGGCAAACTGTCGCATATCGAAATTATAAAAGGTATCAACGAACAACTGGATGCCCAAGTCGCGGCACTGTTCAAGTTCATGGAATGGAAGCCTGCCTTATGGGAACTGAACTCGGGAGAGAAAATCCCATTCGCTTGCCAATGCGTGCAGAAACTGCATTTTCCGATGATTACACATTAATTACATAAGGCCATGATTAAGAAGTTCATTTTTGGGTTTATTCTGTTTTTGCTGGTCCAAGGCACAATGGCACAAACAACGGATACCATTGATTGTGATTTTTGGTGGCCCGAGGACGAGCAAGTCATGTTGGGAGTCCCAGAGCAAATGCCCAATTTCCCTGGTGGAGAGACTGCGCTGATGAATTACATTTCTGAGCATTTGGTTTATCCACAGGAAGCGAAGGATGCAGGCGTTGAAGGACGCGTTTTTGTTGGAGTAGTTGTGACTGAAGATGGTAGTTTGGCTTGCTTCAAGGTGCTTAGAGGATTGGGCTATGGTTGTGATGAGGCGGCTTTGGAGGTTTTTATGGGAATGCCCAAATGGATGCCAGCCATACAACGTGGCAAGGCAATTTGTTATCCTTATGAGGTGCCAGTCTTTTTTGGTCATAAACAGGAAGTCGTTGATGAGATAATAAATGCCGTTGAAAATATGCCAGAGTATCCTGGTGGTTTTGATGCAATGTTCGATTTCATTAATGCCAATCTTGTTTATCCTCAAGAGGCGATAGATGCGGGAATTGAAGGCAGGGTTTTTGTCGGTTTTGTTGTTGAGAAAGATGGTAGTGTGTCAAGCATCAAGTTGCTGAGAGGGATTGGCTACGGTTGCGATGAGGCAGCGATGGATGTGGTGAGGAAAATGCCTAAATGGAAGCCTGCAACGCAGAGGGGTAAACCAGTTCGTGTGCAATACCAGCTTCCATTCAATTTCAAATTAGAGAACGAAAAACAGAAATAACCATGGCAAAAGGCAAACAAACCTGCAAGATCCTGAAGGAAATCCGCAAGCAAATTGCGGCGGAGAACGACATTGACTTGGTCGTTTCGGAATGTACCTACCAAGGCGACTGCCTCGGCACCTGCCCAAAGTGCGAGGCCGAAGTGCGCTATCTTGAGCGCGAGCTGGAGAAACGGCAACGGATGGGCAAGGCGGCCATGGTTGCCGGGCTCTCCGTCGGTTTGCTGGGTGCTGCTCCTGTGGCGATGGCACAAACGCCTGTCGCCGACACGCTCGATGCGAGTGAGACTGAAGTCATAACGGAACCTTTGATGGGTATAATACCAATGGAGCCTCAATTGTATTATGTAGAGTTGTCAAAGAATCCTGAATTCAAAAAGCAACTTAGGTATTCAATGATTGACTTTGAAGTGTTGGGCTTTGAGGTCAATGATTTTGAGGTCGACCAAATGAAGAAAGAGGCCAAGGCTTTCTATGCCCCTGTCGCAAAAGGTGGGCGGGAAAAACTATTGGCTTTCATCTCTTATAATTTGGGTGAAAAGGCAACCAAGCTTAAGGGCGAAATGAAGTTGTCGTTCAAGGTGGACAAAGATGGAGTTGTGTCGATGGTTAAAGTCGAAAGGGGCGTCGATTCCAAGACTGATAATGAGGTGATGGAAGCTATGAATGCTTACAGTTGGGAAAACGGCTTTTATATGACGCAAAGTGGCGAGATGAAGCGGATGCGGATGGGCTGCGATTGCGTCATGACGATTCGGTTTCCGCTGAAGCCTGCCACGTTAGATGATCTTTATATTGAAGAAGAAATCATAGAAGGCCTACCGTGATGGTCCCAGAGTCCAAAAAACTGAGAAACTAAGCAAAACAAAAACATCATGGCAAAAGGCAAACAAACCTGTAAAATCCTGAAGGAAATCCGCAAACAGATTGCTGCGGAGAACGACATTGACTTGGTCGTTTCGGAATGTACTTACCAAGGCGACTGCCTCGGCACCTGCCCGAAATGCGAGGCTGAAGTGCGCTATCTTGAGCGCGAACTGGAGAAACGGCAACGGATGGGCAAGGCTGCAGTCGTTGCTGGCCTTTCCGTAGGTTTGCTGGGTGCAAGTCAAGTGGCCTTGGCGCAGCAATCCGATACTTTGGATATCAACAAATTGGATGAGGAGACGTTGCGTGGAATTACAATTACAGAAGGATATGTTGTCCCTCCCAAATCTTATTTGTTTCATCATTCGCTTACACAATTGGAAATCAGCAAATTGCTTGTTTCTGAAATGAAGAGTTTAGTCGTGGTTGGTGGTGATTTGAGGCATCCTGATGTGCTTGAATATGAGAATTATGGAATTGCATATCAATTGTATGTGAACAATGATGATAATCTTAAGGCAGATTCTTTGCTGAAAAATACGACACATCTTTATGCACCTCAGTTTGAGGGCGGAGAATCAGGTCTTTTGGAGTTCATTTCTCAAAACTTAGGCGAAAATGCCGATGGACGTTCATACGGCGATATGGAGGTCGCTTTTACGGTGGAACCCAATGGCAAATTGTCGCACATTGATATTATTAAAGGTGTCAATGAGCAATTAGATGCTCAAGTCGCGGCGCTGTTCAAGTTCATGGAATGGAAGCCTGCCATTTGGGAATTGAACTCGGGAGAAAAAATCCCATTCGCCTGTCAATGCGTGCAGAAACTGCATTTTCCGATGATTACACACTAAAAACGAAAGGCGAATTAATGAACAATTCGTGACAAATTGATGAGAATTAATGTTTAAAAAAAACACGTCATGGCAAAAGGCAAACAAACCTGCAAAATCCTGAAGGAAATCCGCAAGCAGATTGCGGCGGAGAACGATATTAAGTTGGTCATCGAGGAATGTACCTACCAAGGCGACTGCCTCGGCACCTGCCCGAAATGCGAGGCCGAAGTGCGTTATCTGGAGCGCGAGTTGGAGAAACGCCAACGCATGGGCAAGGCGGCCATCTTTGCCGGAATGACCATTGGAACAGCCATTACCGCTGCGGGTTGTGGCCCGTTGGTTCAACCCAATGCAGGAATGCCTATGGACCCCAATGACACTGTCGTCGCCACGGATACCCTCAGGAACGATAGTGTGGACGAGCCGTATCTGCTCGAAGGCGATGTGGTTGCGCCGGAGCTGGATACTATAGAAACGAAAAAGAAAGCTTGCCTGACACAGGATGAGCCATTGGAGATTGTGGGAGAAATTGAGGAGGATTATGTTACTCCAGGTCTTGTCGAGTTAGGTTTGGATGAATACGTTGCTACAGAAGTACAAGGTGAGGTTGAATCTCCTGAGAACGAGATTTATCAGATTGTCGAGCAGATGCCTGAATTTCCGGGGGGCGAGGCAGAATTGTATCACTATATTTCCAAGAATATTCGCTATCCCCAAGAAGCCAAGGAAAAAGGCATTCAAGGACGTGTCTTTATTGGATTTATTGTTGAAAAAGACGGTAGCATTTCCAATGTTAGAAATTTGCGTGGTGTTGATAGTGAACTTGATGCCGAAGCTATTCGCGTAATACAATCCTTGCCGAAATGGAAGCCTGGGATGCATAAAGGTGAATTTGTTAGAGTGTCTTACCAAATTCCTATCGTTTTCAAGTTGGAAGACAAACAGGATTGATTTCTGTTTCGTTTCGTATCGAAAAAAGCCGTACCTTTGCAGCCGCAATATGGCCATTGGCTTTTGGCTTCTGGCCTCTGGCGGTCCTCCCGTCTTCAGGAGATTGCGGGTCTGCGCCCGCAATGAGGCCTGGGCCTGGGACAGCCAGTAGCCAATAGCCAGCAGCCAGAAGCAATATTGAATCTTGAATTTTAAATATTTAATCAACCGATATGAAACAACTCATCGAATGCGTGCCGAATATCAGCGAAGGCCGCGACAAGAATATCATTGACCAAGTGACCGCTGAAATCGAGAAAGTGGAAGGCGTCAAACTGCTGGACGTGGATCCAGGCATGACCACCAACCGCACTGTCATCACTTTTGTGGGTGAGCCTGAGCCTGTGTGCGAAGCTGCCTATCGCGTGGTGAAGAAAGCCGCCGAGCTCATCGACATGAGCCAGCACCACGGCGCCCACCCGCGCCAAGGCGCCACCGACGTATGCCCCCTCATTCCCGTGAGCAACATCACCATGGAAGAGGTGGTCGAGTATGCCCACAAGCTGGGCAAGCGCCTCGGCGACGAGCTGAACATCCCGATCTACTGCTACGAAGAGGCCGCCTACATCAAGGAGCGCCGCAACTTGGCCTATTGCCGCACAGGTGAATATGAATCCTTGGCTTCACGCCTCGGCACCGAGCAGTGGAAGCCCGACTTCGGCCCCAACGAATGGAACGAATACGTGGCCCACACGGGTGCCACCCAAGTGGGTGCCCGCGACTTCCTCGTGGCCATCAACTATAACCTCAACACCACTTCGACGCGCCGCGCCAACGCCATCGCTTTCGACGTGCGTGAGAAGGGTCGCCCGATGCGCGAAGGCGGCAAGGTGACCGGCAAGCCGATGAAGGACGAAAACGGCAAACCGATCATGATTCCTGGAACGCTGAAGGCTACCAAGGCCATCGGCTGGTTCATCGAGGACTACGGCATCGCCCAGGTGTCGATGAACATCACCAATATCAGCGTGTCGCCCGTCCACGTCTGCTTCGAGGAGGTCTGCGCCAAGGCCGCTGCCCGTGGCGTGCGCGTCACTGGCTGCGAGATCGTTGGCCTCGTGCCCAAGAAGGTGCTGATGGACGCTGGTAGGTTCTATCTCGCCAAGCAACAGCGCAGCCTCGGTGTGAGCGAAGAGGAAATCATGAAGATCGCCATCAAGTCGATGGGCCTCGACGACCTGAAGCCCTTCGATCCGAAGGAAAAGGTCATCGAATACCTTATCGAAGACCATAGCCAGAAGAAACTCGTCGACATGACCTGCACGGGCTTCGCCAACGAGACCGCTAGCGAGAGCCCCGCTCCTGGCGGCGGTTCCATCTCGGCCTATATGGGTGCTCTCGGTGCCTCTTTGGCCACGATGGTCGCCAACCTGTCGTCGCACAAGCCGGGCTGGGACGAGCGCTGGGAGGAGTTCTCCAACTGGGCTGTCAAGGGTCAGGCCATCAAGGACGAGTTGCTTGAGCTGGTTGACGAGGACACCAATGCCTTCAATAAGATCATGGATGCCTTCGGCCTGCCGAAGAAGACCGACGAGGAGAAGGCTGCACGTAGTGCCGCCATCCAAGAGGCCACCAAGTATGCCACCCAGGTGCCTTTCCGCACGATGAAGGTCGCCTTCAAGGCTTTTGAGGTCGTCCGCGCCATGGCCGAGACCGGCAATCCGAACTCCGTCACCGACGCCGGAGTGGGTGCTTTGTGCGCTCGTTCGGCCGTCATGGGTGCCCATTTGAACGTCAAAATCAACGCTTCTTCGCTGAAAGACGAGGCTTTCAAGGCCGAAATCTTGAAGGAAGCCGCCGAGATTGAGGCTGCTGCCCTTGTGCAAGAGGCTGAAATTCTGCAAATTGTGAACAAGGTTATCGCAGGAGAATAAAATTTTGAAATTTTGGTTGTGGGTATTTGAAAAAGTTGTACTTTTGCAGCCAAATTTGAAAGGAGTATAAGCAATGTCAAAGAAACAGAAAGATGCACGCGTGAAAGTCATTCTCGAATGCACTGAGCACAAGGCCAGCGGCATGCCCGGCACTTCGAGATACTACACCATGAAGAACAAGAAGAACACTCCCGATCGTCTGGAGTTGATGAAGTATAACCCGATCCTTAAGAGAATGACCCTCCACAAGGAGATTAAATAATTTAGAGTTATGGCAAAGAAAGCTGTTGCTACCCTTCGTAGCTTGGACAAGACCTATAGCAAGATCATCAGAATGAAGCGTTCTGAGAAGACCGGTGCCTACTATTTCGAGGAGACCGTCGTTCCCGCCGACAAGGTGCAGGAGTTCCTTGCTAAGAGATAATTTGCGTTAACCGCAGAACAATAGAGCTTTTCCATAACCATTATGGGAGAGCTTTTTTGTGTTTGTATAATCGGACAAAGGACTTGAAGACGAAGGACTTAGGACGCCAAAATGTCCTCAGTCCTCAGTCCTACGTCAAAAATAAAGAACCATGGGCCTGTTCTCATTCCTGACCAAGAAAAAAGAAAACAAGGAAGACCTCGACAAAGGACTTGAAAAGACCAAGACCAGCGTCTTCTCCCGTATATCCAAAGCCATCATCGGCAAGTCGACTGTCGACGACGAGGTGCTCGACAACCTGGAGGAGATCCTCATCACCTCCGACGTGGGTGTGGAGACCACTTTGAAGATCATCGACCGCATCCAAGCCCGCGTGGCCCGCGACAAGTATGTGGGCACCAACGAGCTCAACACCATATTAAAAGAGGAGATCATGGGCCTGCTGCAGGAGAACGAGTCGGGCGACGGCACCACCTTCGATATCCCTGCTGACAAGAAACCGTATGTGATCATGGTCGTCGGCGTGAATGGCGTGGGCAAGACCACCACCATCGGCAAGTTGGCCTATAACTTCAAGAATGCGGGCAAGAAGGTCGTGCTCGGTGCTTCCGACACCTTCCGTGCCGCTGCCGTCAGCCAACTCCAGATTTGGGCCGAGAGGGTAGGCGTGCCTTGCGTCCAACAAGGTCAGGGCGCCGACCCTGCTTCCGTGGCTTTCGACACGGTGAAGTCGGCTGTGGCCCAGGATGCTGACGTCGTCATCATCGACACCGCCGGCCGTCTGCACAACAAGGTCAACCTCATGCGCGAGCTGACCAAGATCAAGACCGTCATGCAGAAGGTCGTCCCCGACGCACCGCATGAGATCCTGCTCGTGCTGGATGCCTCCACGGGTCAGAATGCCATCGAACAGGCCAAGCAGTTCACCGCTGCCACCGAGGTCAACGCCCTCGCGCTGACCAAGCTCGACGGCACCGCCAAGGGCGGCGTGGTCATCGGCATCTCCGACCAGTTCAAGATCCCGGTCAAGTACATCGGCGTCGGCGAAGGCATCGACCACCTGCAGGTCTTCGACCGCAAGGCCTTTGTGGATTCCTTGTTCGAATAGTGTTGATCAAGTTATTTTATCAAGAATTTGAGAATTTGAGATTTTCCCGTTTCGGGTCTTCACTTATGAATTGTAGAGGAATTTGAGAGGAAATCGCGAGCGATTTTCACTTCGCGAATTCAACGCCGAAGGTGCAAGACTTCAGTAAAACAATTCTCTGTTTTCTCTAATTCTTGATAGAAAAAAGACATGTAATGCGAAAACCTTCCTTGAATATCGTCACCCTCGGCTGCTCCAAGAACAAAGTCGACTCGGAGCATCTGGCCGCTTTGTTGGAACACCGCTATGTGATTCGCCACGATGACGAACGCCGCTCCGACGTGGTCATCATCAACACCTGTGGCTTCATCGGTGACGCGCAAGAAGAGTCCATCGACACCATCCTGGAATATGCCGAGCTCCGCAAGCAGGGCAAGATCAAGAAGCTGTACGTCACGGGATGCCTCTCGCAGAGGTTCAAGAAGGACCTGCAAGCGGAGATCCACGAGGTGGATGCCTTCTACGGTGTGGAGAGTGTCAACCTCATCGCCGCCGACCTGCTGAAAGAGGAGGTGCAGCCCGACTATTGCAGCCGCCGTGTGCTTTCCACCCCGAAGCATTACGCTTATCTCAAGATCTCCGAAGGCTGCAACCGTCGTTGCGCCTTCTGTGCCATCCCGCTCATCCGTGGCGTCCATGTCTCTGTGCCGATGGACAACCTCATCGAGGAGGCGAGAGGCTTGGCCAAGCAAGGCGTGAAGGAGCTCATCCTCATCGCCCAGGACCTGACCTATTACGGCCACGACATAGACGGCAAGTCGCACATCGTGGAGCTGGTGAAGGCCCTTGCTGGCATCGACGGCTTCGAGTGGATCCGCCTGCATTACGGCTACCCGCTGGGCTTCCCCGACGAGTTGCTCGACTTGATGTGCGAGAATCCCAAGATCTGCCATTACATCGACCTTCCTTTGCAGCATATCAGCACCCATATCCTGAAGGACATGCGCCGTGGCGTTGACCGCGAGCAGACCATCGGTTTTGTGGAGAATGTGCGTAAGCATGTGCCCGACATCGCCTTCCGTACCACCTTCATCGTGGGCTTCCCTGGCGAGACCGAGGCCGATTTCGAGGAGCTCTGCCAGTTTATCAAGGACATGCGTTTCGAGAGGGCAGGGGTGTTCGCTTTCTCGCCCGAGGAAGGCACTCCCGCCTATGAGATGACTGATGACGTCCCCGACGAGGTGAAGCAAGAGCGCGTGGATAGGCTCATGGACATCCAGCAGAACATCTCGTTGGAGATCAACGCGCAGCGTGTGGGCAAGACCGAGAAGGTGTTGATAGACCGTCTCGAGGGCGACTATTACATCGGCCGCACGCAATACGACTCCCCTGAAGTGGATGACGAGATCCTCATCCCCGCTGAAAAAGAACTACAAATCGGACATTTCTACCAAGTCAAAATCACCCAGGCGGATTATTTTGACTGCTACGGGGTAGTGGAAGAAGGCATCCGACATTCATAGTCAACCGGTCGGTAGTGCGCCGTGCGGCCTAAGCCGTGCATTCGACTGACAACGTGCTGAGCCTGCGCCGTGCTGTTCATCGTGAACGGGTGCTGCCGGCTCCGGGCAACGATCAGTGGTGGGGGTTCGGTTCGCCCTACAAATGCGGATGCCTTGTGGTTCAGACCAGCTCGGTCTGGAAGTTGAGTGATTGTATCTCCATGTCGAGTTGGCGCAGTTGCGCGGAGCATTCGTCCACCTTCTTGCCGATGGCTTTCACGTCGACGACGGTCACCGTCTTGATCTCCGAGCGCGAGTAACGGTCCTGTCCCGCCGAGGCAGTGTCGAAGATACTGCGCAGGTTGCTGACGCGCATGGTCAGCACGTCCTTGCGGGCCATGAGTTGGGTGAGGGTGACACCCTGGGCGTTGGTGGTCTTCATGTTGGTGGCGTTGATGCGCCAGATGAGGTCTTCGAGCTGCGTGAGGCAGGCGTCGAGTTCCTTCATCAGCTCCGTGGGTTCTTCCGAAGGCGCGTCGCCCTCCTGCACTTTCACGTTGTTCTGTATGCGTTGTCCTAGCTGTTGGATGCGCTTTTGCAGGTCTTTCCTGATGCTTAATGCTTCTGCGAGTTTCATAGTGAGTGGATTTTGGCGCAAAGATAAGCATTTTAATTGAGAAAATAGATTTTGTTCCTTCTCCTTGATGGGAAGGAACCGAAGAATCAAGGCCGCCTCCATCGGACCTCCC
>ONJF01000048.1 GCA_900318085.1 uncultured Bacteroidales bacterium | reverse complement strand
GAAACCTGAACTTATCAAAGACCTTGTGCATGAAGTAGATGGCACCATCGTGGAGTGCAACACTGCCTACGGTAACGGTCCTGGTGACGAAAAAGACGAGCGCAACAACTCGGCAGTCCACTGGGAAGTCATCCGCAGACACGGCTTCACCGACTACTTCCCTGTCGATATCATGGACGAGTACGACGAGATCCGCATCCCTGTGAAGGACCAGAGACACATCAAATACGACATCGTGGGCGGACACATGGCCAACTACGACTTCATGATTGCCCTCAACCACTTCAAGGGTCACCCGATGGGTGGCTACGGCGGTGCCCTGAAGAACCTCAGCATCGGTTGCGCCAGCAGCAACGGCAAGGCATATATCCACTCCTCGGGAAAGATGGAGAAACTCGATATGGCCAAGCTATGGACTCCTGAATACATCGGCGACCAGGACGGCTTCCTTGAAAGCATGGCAGCAGCGGCCCAAGCCGTAACGAACTACTTCCAAAAAAGACAGGGCATCATCTACATCAGCGTGATGAACAACATGAGCATCGACTGCGACTGCGTCGACCATCCCGCCCCCGTGAAGCTTGAGGACTATGGCATCCTCGCCAGCACCGACCCCGTCGCCCTCGACCAAGCCTGCGTCGACATCATCAACAACCAGCAGGTGACCGCCACCAACGACCCCACCGACCTGCTCAGCCGCATCGACAAGCAACACGGCACCCACACCATCGAGCACGCTGAAGCCATCGGACTGGGAACCAGGAAATACACCATTGTCAGCATTGACAAATAAGTGAAGCCATCTGACCTCATTAAGCAATTTGGACGCACCGCTCGTGGTGAACGCCTTGAACGCATCCGAAAGTCACCTCATTTTGTGAACGACAAGTTCCAAAATGAGGAACCCACCAGTGGAATGCTGAAGAATCTTGGCAAGTTCCTCTTTGGGAAAAAGCCAAAGAACAGGATCCCAAAACTGGGTGAAATACCCGTTATCAAGACCGACTTGAGCTGTTTGCCTGAATCGGGAGACTTCTATCTCTGGTTCGGGCACAGCTCTTTTTTGCTCCGCTTGGATGGGAAGACCATCCTTGCCGACCCCGTCTTTTACAAAGGCTCACCCGTTTCGTTCGTCAATCGGGCCTTTCCGGGGACGAACCTCTACAAACCCCAAGACATGCCCAAGGAAATCGACTTTCTCCTCATCTCGCACGACCATTGGGACCACTTGGATTACCAGACGGTCATCGAGCTGAAAGGACGAGTGAAGAAGGTAGTTTGTCCTTTGGGCGTAGGCGAGAATTTTGAATATTGGGGCTACGACAAGCGCCAACTCATCGAGTTGGATTGGTATGAAAGTGCCACCTCCAATGGTTTGACTTTCCATTGTCTGTCCACCCAACACTTTTCGGGTCGCGGTTTTTGGAAATCCAAGACCATGCCAGCTTCATGGCTGATGGAATCACCATCGAGAAGGGTGTTTTTCTCTGGCGATGGAGGCTATAACAGTCGCTTCAAACGCTTCGGGGAGCAGTTTCGCGACATCGACCTCGCCATCATGGAGAACGGTCAATACGATGCCAACTGGAGCCAGATCCACACCATGCCTGAGCAATTGGGGAAAGCCGTTGCCGACCTTGGTGCAAAGTGTTTCGTCACCGTCCACCACTCCAAGTTCTGCCTCTCGAACCACCATTGGGACGAACCCAGGAAAAACGAACGCAAGGCTGCCGAGCAATACGGGCTCCAGCTTATCACTTGTCAGATTGGCGAATTATTCCTTTTTGATTATAACTTTGCATCACCAAAAGTATAAATATTTGAATATGATACGATTAAACTGCTTTTTCCAGGCCAATGACGGTGAACAGTTCAAGACCGCAATGCAAGCAGCGGTAGCCCTTACTGAATACTCACAGAAACATGAAGGATGCATCGCCTACGATGTGTTCCAAAGTGCCACCAGACAGGATGTATTTTTAATTTGCGAGACATGGGAAGACCAAGCGTCTCTCGACAAACATTCCGCCACGTCGGAGTTCAAGAAATACTCGCCTATGATGCGCCAATGTGGCCAGATGAAAGTGGAGCGTTTTGAATTCTAATTCTATGTGGCTTCTAGTTTTGCACCCAAGTGATGCGTTCCCAAACGAAACGGGGAATCATTTTCCATAGCCCTACGACGAGACGGAATCTCCAATCAAAGGTATAAACGCGCTTCTTTTTATGAAGTGCCTTCATCACATGGTCGGTCGCCTTCTCTTTTGACATCAGCATCGGATAATGCTTGTTAGGATTCAGGATATCCGTTGCGACAAAACCGGGTCGTATGTCGGTGAAGCATACGGGAATCTTGTCCATACGGGAGAGTTGTGACAAAGCCGTAAGATAGGTGCTTTGCATCTTTTTGGTCGCGGAGTAGGCTGGAGAAGCCCCCATCCCATTGGTGCCGGCGATGGAGGTGATGACGGCTATATGAGCCTTGTGGCTTTTACTGTAGTTGTGTGTCCTCGCATAGTTGAAAAAGTGGTCCACCATCCTGACCATCCCTTCGCTGTTGGTCTGAATGATGCGTATTTCCTTCTCTTCATCAAGGTCACGGTTCTGAAAGCCAACGCCCGAAACATAGAAGAGCAGTGCGCCGGCCAGCGATTCCGACTTTCCAACCTTCCGCCACGAGTCTTGCGGCAGCTTCCCTGCCAAGGCCAGAGGTGGCTCCTATGATAATGGCTGTCTTCATCATCCGTTAGCATATAAGTCATTCATCACCAATCCGGCAAGCATGAAGCCAAAGATGGCCGTGATGTGGGCCGAGGTGCCATTGATTTGGGCCTTCGACGAGCACCACTCGTGATTGACGAGGTCAGGATTGCCAGCGGCGATGATGGCCTTGGGACACATGCAGGCATTGGTGCCACAGGTGGTTTCAGCACCTTTGTTAGGCAGCACTTCGGGCGAGAACACACAAAGGAACTTTTTCTTCGGATAGGTTTTCGCTTTTCTGAGACGCTTGCGGATCATGCTGGCCAAAGGACAGCCGATGACCTCCCAGAACTCGGCTACTTGTATCTTCGTCGGATCCATTTTGAGTGCAGTGGCGGAGAACAACTTGCCTGGACATTCGGTGGCATGCAAGATAAGGTGTATCTTGTCCTTGAGGCTGTCAATGGCATCGATGATGTAGTCGTAGGTCTTGAGCTGGAACATCTCAGCGTTCTCGGCTGAATAAATCTCCTGCATGGCGTTGATTTCGGCCTGCGGATTGATCTCCAAAAGGCGTTCTTTCAGCACCTCCACCTTGACCATTCCCACCGTCTTGGTGGTGGCTTGTAACTGCCGGTTGACATTGGTGATGCAGACGCGGTCGCTATCCACGATGGTGAGGTGACTGATGCCGCTTCGCACCAAGCTCTCGGCACACCAACTGCCCACGCCCCCCACGCCAAAGATGATGACGCGCTTGCTCATGATACGCTCCATCGTCTCCTCGCCCAAAAGCAGGTTCAAACGGTTGAATATGGGGTTTTGTGCACTCATAGAATGGTTTTAAGGCGGCAAAGATAGTGGTTTTTTGCAAAACTCAACTTTTTTAAAACGCCTCCAAATACCACTCCGAAATAAGCTGCTCGCTCACGTGATTGCACGCCTCGCAATGGATTGGCTTCTGCGCCACCTACGAATTGGTCGCCTTGTTGGACGACAATTCAAAAACCCTATCCGAAATCGCTGAATTGATGACGTTTAGCTCGCCCGCCGCCTTCTCGACCTATACGAAGAAACTACTAGGGAAGACACCGAGCGAATATAGGCAGAGGTAGGCAACCTTGTTAAATTGAATCTTCGATTATTGTTGCCATATTGTGAAATGTTTGTATTTTTGCATCGAAGAAAAACCAAATGAGCAAGTCCATCATAGATAAAATCAATTATATCGTGGCATTGATAACAGAGTTTGCCACTGCGCATCATATCACCACGCAACAGGCTTATCGATATCTGCAACAATACAAAGGGCTTGATTTCGTGGACAAATTCTATGACGTTGAACACACCTATTCCTTTGAAAACACTGTGGAGGACCTGACTGCCTATTGCCAACGTATGGGAGGAACATTGGCATGATATTTTATCACGGCACAAATGCGGTTATCCAAAACATTGACCTTTCTCAAAGTCGTGTCGGAAAGGATTTTGGATTGGGCTTTTATCTTACTCCTGACAAAATGGTGGCCCAACGTCAAGCAGAACGCAAAAATTGCGGATCTATAAGTACCCACCTTATTCACTTAATTACCCTTTGTGTCTTTGTGTATAAGGTTCACCAGCTGGGTTATAGTATAATCAACATCTTTGTATTTAAACACAGTTTTAGTCCTTTCTTGTAATATACCTATTTCTTCAAGACCATCTGGAATAACAACATTTTTTAATTTGTAACATCCATAAAACACATTATCACCAATTACACGTATAGATTTGGGCAATCTAATATTTTCTAAATCTATACATGATTTGAATGCAAAGTTTTCAATATACTCAGTTCCATCAATAATCTTATAATCATTACCGTTTGCATTTGGATAAGCAATTATTTTCTTATGATCTTTTGTGTATAGCACACCATTCACAGACAAAAACTTAGTATTATCAAAGTCCACAAAGATTGATTCAAGATTATTGCAGCCATAGAACAGTTCTCCTTCTATATCTGTTAAACTTGCGGGGAACTCAACTTTTTTAAGCGAGGAGCAATACGAAAAAGCGTGGGCTCCAATTGACGAAATACCATCAGAGATTTTAATCGAATTCAAAGACGTGACATTGTAAAATGCATTGGTTCCTATTCTTACTATTCTGTAGTATTTGCCTTTGATAAGCACAGAACTTGGTATTAAAATGTCATGAGTAACATACGAATTTAAAAGTCCTTTAATAGTAAGGGTGTTCTTTGTTTTATCATGTACTTTTACGATTAAATTATCGATAACAGCATATTCGAATATTTCAAATGGCTCTTCATAATCATATCCATCTTCCTCATATCTCTTTTTAGTGTCTTCTATGTATTTTTCTGCTATCGTTTTCATACCAAGAGGAATGTATAGATTAGTATATCCAGAGCCATTTCCACGATTAAATGGAACAATACGCTCTAATGTTGAGGGTACAAATAAATCATTGATTAAAGAGTATTCCAAAGTACATCCAAATTTCTTCATTCCCTCCGGAAGGAAGAGTTTCTTCAAAGATGGACATACCCTAAAAGCCGAATCTTCGACACTTTCTACACCTTCACAAATCGTTATTTGACTTAATGACCTACAGCCATGAAAACAAAACTTAGGAATGGTCTTTATAGATCCAGGAATAAATGCAGAACGTAAATTTCTACACTCGCAGAAAGTAGACTCTCCAAGCTCAGTTACTGTATCAGGAATAATGACATCACGCAAACCGCTATATCTAAACGCATCGCTCCATATTTCTTTAACTCCAGCAGGTATAACGATTGAATAAAGGCTATCACAACCTTCAAATGCATAGAATCCAATAATCTCTATAGTGGAAGGCAAAACAACCTCCCTTAGAGCTTTACAACCGTGGAATAATTTGCGGCCTAATTTCTTTATGCCATGAGGCAACTCAATTCTTTTTAGATTTGTACAACCTTCAAATACTGCATCTCCTAATTCCTCTAAGCTGTATGGCAGACGTATAGTTTCCAAACTTGTACAATCCTTAAATGCTTCATTTCCAATTGACTTTACACTCTCCGGGATTATTATTTCCTTTAACGAAGAACATCCTTGAAACGTTTCATGCTCGATTGCTTGAATGTTCGCATTGATTGTTACATATTTTAGGGACTTGTCGTTTTCAAAAGCAAATGCATCAATCTCTGTCACATTTTCTGGAATGTCAACTTTTTGGAGGCGCTTACAATCTGCGAAACTTGCCAAACCGATCTTTTTAGTTTCGGTAGGAATGTCAAATTCATAAATACCAGAACCACGAAACAGTCCATCAGGTATATTTTCCAATTTGGCATTTATGATAACATTGTTGAGATTGTGGCAATATGAAAAAGCATATATCCCAATTTCATTTATTTCAGAATGAACAATGATATTGAATAGATAATTGTTCCCTCTAAAAGCACTATGTTCAATCTTTCTTACAGAAGCGGCAATTGCAATTGTTTTTGAATTAGAAAACGCGTGTATTAATCTAGAATACTCTTTGTCATATAAAATATCATCCTTAACCACATACAATGGGTTATCTGTGGTTATTGGCAACATATCAGGGAATGGATTTCCCTGGATATGTTTCACAGATGCAGGAATATGCAAAGATTTTAAATTCGAGCAACAACTAAAAGCACAATCTCCGATGAGTTCTATACTATCAGGAATTATGAGACTCTTAAAGCTAGGGGGTTCAGATGTTCCATCGTAAGGAGGGCAGAAACAAGAATCCACTAATACTTTACAGCCCTCAGGTATTTCATATTCCTCCACATCTAAATCAAAGTTGTATTGAAACATGATAGAACCATCACGAGAAAAACGTCCATACTCATTTCTATATTCATCTTCTTCATAAAGAGAAGACCATGACGTTTCGTATTTTGTACTGTGTGCCTCTCCCTGTATAGGCTGTACTCGATAGATGTCTTCATGTTCAGGTTTATTTAAAGTTAGTAACATCGCATTTTCAAGATCAATAATTTCACAGATACTAACATTGCTTTTTTCATATACAGGTATATATGTTGTGCTCCAATTATTCAAAATGAATTTGACAGAATATCCTGCATTTGTTTGAACGACAAAAGCTTCTTTAATCAGTTTTATCTCTTCATCTGTGAATGGTCGCTTATTTGTTACTTTCCCCCCTCGATAACAATCAACACACTCATCTCCAAACTTAATAACTCCAAGTTTGACTAACGTGAAAAAACAACTATAAGTGGCTTTTATGTCAGCCATTGCATCATGAGAGTCTTCAAAACTATTCCCATAAAGCTTAAAATACAGTTCCTGTAAAGTCGGCCATTTAACTTTTTTATTTGAAATTAAAAAGTTACAATAATTTGCCGACAGTTTCATTGTACAATATGCAGGTATGTTTTTTAAAATATTAGATCGACCGCATCTTAGAATCTCGGCTTCAACAATATGCTGGTCAAAAGATATGTTATGTCCTGCGATCGCTGTTGCATTTTGAAGTACTTCAAGAAACTTATCAATGACATCAATGAGTTTTTCACCTTTGGATTTTGCTATACTCGTTGTAATTCCATGTATTGCAACTGAACTTGAGGGTATTTCGAAACCATCTGGGGAAATAATATGGTTCTCACTAGATATAACATTGCCATCATAATCCGAAACGATCCACGCAAGTTGGACCAATCTGGGCCAATTAGTAAGATTAGAACTTGGTGCATTGTAATCCCGAGGAAGTCCTGTGGTTTCTGTATCAAAAAAAACAATTGTCATTTTGCCCTAATGTATATAATTAAAAACCAGCAGTTGTCTTAAAATCTTCAACGGAAAATTACCCAATTTGAAGAAATAAAGACAACCTGTAATTTAAACAGTTTTGAAAGCGCAAATATAGAGAAATATGGGGAATTTTAATGAAGTGGTGCGTTTTTTGCCCCCCCGGCCTGTGGCCACCCCGTCAAGAGCGCTATATAGCTCACTAAAAATTTGAAAGTTTTCCAGAAATCTGCGTAACGCTCACCTCGGAAAGCAACTGTACTTTTGCACCGTAATTCAAAACCCAAGAGAATTGCTCCCAGACTTCAATGGTGGCTTGAAACAAAACAAATAATCCGTTAGCATATAGGTTATTCATCACCAATTCGGCATGATTAATCCTATGTCAATTTTTAGGTTGCAGACTCCGTCGATATTCGCTGGGTGACTGGCCGAGATGTTTGGTGCAGTAGCGGCTGAAATAACTCAATGAGGCAAAGTTCATGCGGTCGGCGATTTGGGTGAGCGAGAGACGTTCGTCATCCAAAAAGCCTTTCAGGATGGGCACAGTGGCACGGTTGATGTAACTGCTGACGCTGTGCCCCGTCACGCGTTTGACCGTGGCGGAGAGGTACTTCGGCGAGACATTCAGCCGCTCGGCGTAATAGCTCACCTCACGCTCGGTGCGACTGATGCCGGTGGCGAGCAGGTCGGTCAGCTGACGGACGATGTAGGCGGTGCGGTCGCTATGAGTGTCGGTGGCCTCACGGCGAGCGTGGAGCTCGAAGATGTCATACATCATCGTCAGGCAGAGGCTCCCCATCATCTCACGGTAGAAGAGCAGGTAGCGGTCGTCGAGGTGGTCGCGCAGGCGATGGAAGTCCTCCAGCAGAATCTCCGCCTGGCGGTCGTCGAGCTTAATGACAGGGTTCTGGTTAAGGCTGATGCTGCCCCCGATGCTGTAGTTGTTCGACGGAAGCAATCCTCCAAGGAACTTGTTGTCGGCGGCGAACCACTCCACCTCCATCCCTGGAGTTTCGCTATGTGGTAACATTTTTCGTTGAACACAAAACTACCTTCACCAGCAGTGCAAATAAGATGCATACAAGTGTGACTCAATTTGGGGTCATTCATTCCGAAGAAATCCGTAGCGTACTGAAAATCAATCTTCATGGCACAAAATTACAAATTATTCCTCTTGTCAGCGCAAAAAATGGTGAAATTTGTGAAAATAGTGGTGCTTTTTGTGAAACTTGTTTGTCGGGAAGTCGCTGTATTTTTGCATCTAATTAAAGATGAAAACATTCAAACAATGAAAATCAAAAACATCATCACCGCAGCACTAGCACTCCTCATAGCCACTGGCTGCAACGGACAAGACGTAAAGACGCACGGCCGTGCGTCTCTATGAACAAATCCATCGTCATTTTCTTCTCCCATGCGGGCGACAACTACAGCGTGGGCAACATCGAGGTCGGCAACACCAAGATCGTGGCCGACTACATTAGCGAAATCAAAGGTGCCGACCAGTTTGAGATCGTCACCCACAAGTACGACGGCATGGCCTACATGCCCCTTATCGAATTGGCCAAGGAAGAGGCCAACAAGGGCGAACTGCCGCCTTACGAAGGCACCGCTCCCGACCTTTCGCAATACGACACCGTCTTCATCGGCGGTCCCGTGTGGTGGGGCACCTACCCGCAGGTGATGTTCACCCTCTTCAAGGACATCAATCTCGACGGCAAAACCGTCATTCCTTTCACCACCCACGAAGGCAGCGGTCTGGCCTCCTGCGCCAGCGATGTGAAGAAAGCCTTCCCGAAGGCCAAGGTCACGGGTGAATTCAGCATTTACGGACACGAAGTTCGCACAGGCAAAGCAAAGGTTGAAAAATGGCTGAAGAGCCTTTAAAAACAAATTAAACACTTGACAACATGAAAGTTAGAAAACTATTGGTTCTCACTGCTATGGCATTGGTGATGGCCAACACAAGCTGCCAAAACAAAAACGGCAATCCAACAACCGAACAACAAGAACAAACCGAACCAACAACACCCAACATGGAAAGCACATCGAAAGTCTATTTCACCAGCGAAATCAGCCCTGAAGCACTCATTAACATCTACAAGGCACTTGGCGTAGAAGCCGAAGGCCGTGTGGCCGTGAAAATCTCCACCGGCGAGGCCGGCAACAACAACCACTTGAAGGCTGACTTGATTGGGCCTCTGGTACAGTTGGTGAACGGCAAGATTGTGGAATGCAACACTGCTTACGCTGGCAAGCGCATGCTCACCGAAGACCATCTGAAGGTCATCGAGGAACACGGCTTCAACACCATCGGTGGCGTGGACATCATGGATGCCGAAGGCGAAATCAAAATCCCTGTGCGCGACACCACCTACATGCGCTACAACATCGTGGGACAGAACATCCAAAACTATGATTTCATGATCAACCTTGCCCACTTCAAGGGACACCAGATGGGCGGCTTCGGCGGTGTGCTGAAGAACGCCAGCATCGGCGTGGCCTCGCGCAACGGCAAGACCTACATCCACACCAACGGCCAATGCGAGGACTACACCCATCTTTGGGACTACATCCAGCCTGAAAATCAAGACAAGTTCCTTGAATGTATGGCCAATGCTGCCGCTGCTGTGCACGACTACTTCAAGGGGAAAGTCCTCTATATCAATGTCATGAACAACATGAGCATCGACTGCGACTGCAACGGCAATCCCACCCCTGTGGCATTGCAAGACATGGGCATCTTGGCCAGCACCGACCCCGTAGCCCTCGACCAGGCCTGCATCGACCTTGTCCTTGGTCAAGAGCAAACCGCTGACAACGACGTAGCTTCAATGAAAGAGCGCATCGAGAGCCGTCATGGCATCCACACCGTTGAACACGCTGAGAAAATCGGCCTCGGTAGCCGCAAGTACACTATTATAAGCATCGACAAATGAAGAAACAAGTTTCCGTTTTGGTGGGTGCTGGAAGCATCGGGCAAGCAATCATCCGCCGAGTGTCGGCTGGTAAGCTCATTGTGCTGGCTGACTTTTCCATAGAGAACGCTCAGCGAGCTGCAAAGACTCTGGAGGATGCTGGCTTTGAGTGCACAACCATCAAGTGTGACCTTGGTTCAAAGAAAGATATTCTGAAGTTGGTGGAGTTCGCTACCAGCAAGGGTATTGTAACGAATGTTGTGAATGCCGCTGGCGTGTCACCCTCGCAGGCTCCCGTTGAAGAAATTCTTCGCGTTGACCTATATGGCACAAGCGTGCTGCTGGAGGAGTTTGGAAAGGTGATTGCCGAGGATGGTTCAGGTGTGATTATCTCTTCACAGAGCGGCCATCGTCTGTCAGCCTTACCACAGGAACAAAACGACGCCTTAGCCACAACTTCTGTTGACAAACTGTTGGATTTGCCATTCCTGAAGGAAATCAACGACACGCTAAAAGCCTATCAATACTCGAAGCGTTGCAATGTGCTTCGCGTGATGTACGAGGCTACCCGTTGGGGACGACGAGGCGCTACCATCAACTCTATTTCCCCGGGCATCATCATCACGCCCTTGGCCAACGACGAACTTCATGGTCCACGGATGTCAAGCCGTGGGCGTTTCATCAGCGGTGCCGATTTTCTGATTGACGGTGGATGTACGGCTTCCTACTGGTATGGAGACTTACAATACCTCAAGGCCACACATTAATGAACCGCCTTATTACGATACTGTTTCTTGGAATGACGACAATAATCATGCAAGCAAAGACAGACAAAGAGCAAATAGAAGCCCTTTACCGAGAAATGTATGATGCTATGGTGGCTAAGGACACGGTGATGCTAAACCGTGTCCATGCCGACGATTTCGTGCTCATCCACATGACCGGCATGCGGCAGTCGAAAGCAGAATATATTCGGGCTATTGCCGACGGCACGCTCAACTATTATTCGGTAGAGCATGAAGAGATGGACATCGCCATAAAGGGCAACACCGCAACGCTGACAGGCAAAAGTCGCGTGACAGCGGCAGTGTTTGGTGGGAGTCGTAGTAGTTGGAGATTACGTTTGCGTTTTACTCTTGAGAAACAAGATGGCCAGTGGAGGTTCACCTCATCGCAAGCCAGTACATATTAGTTGCAGTAAGACGACTGCCAAAAAAAGGGATTCACCGTGCTCGTTCAGGGAATGAACGAACCGATGGCGACATTTTGAAAAAAGTTGTATTTTTGCGCATCATTGGACGATAATTGGAGTCGTATGCAGAACAATTCATCACACAACGGCTTGTATATAAACGAGTTTCATCGGCAGAACAGTATGGCTGCTCAACGGGAGGTGCTACGCATGTCATTGCATCCCTACTCGCGGGAGCAGAAACTGCGGCAGATAGAGGAATTTCGCAAGAACTCACTTTCATAGAAGAATGCGAACTCGGAAAGGCAACCTTCGTTGTGGAGGGGTACGTAACATAACGACAGAAGTCGAGATATTTTAGGTTTATACAACAAAAGGAATTGTATAGATTGCAACAAGAAAACAAATAATTGAATATCAAAACAATAAAAACAAAACAAGCAAAGAAAAGAAGTTAAACTAACATATTAAAAATCATAGCGTTTGCTATTTATTCGGCACTGCTCTGAAATCTGCAAATTCCATTGAGTAAAAGTTGCGAATAAGTCTGCGAACGCTCGTGCGTTAGCGCGGGCGTGGACTTATCAACTTTTACGGGCATTGCAGAGCCTCAGAGCGTGGATAAGAAAATGTTCCGCGCTTTTTTTGCTCTAAAATTACTTGCAAGCCATAAAGATAAACCATCACTTCCAAAAATAGATAAACAAATGAACAACAAGAAAAAAGGTATTATCATTGTTATTGCAGCATATATTGCCTTGCTAGTTGCTGCGTACTTTATTATCAATGCACACATCAAAACAAAAGATGAAAAACTGCGTCGAGAAATATTCAATAGCATATCAGAAATGTTTGGTGGAGACAGATTGAATCTTGTAGATGTGGATTATCATGGTAAAAATGTCGTTTATAAGCAAATGGATATTCCCGAACGTCCAAGTAAAAAACTATCATCAGACGACGTAATACCAAGGGCGAGATCATTTGACATTGAAGGAAACTCCATGATTGATATAGACATTGATGCAGATTGGAAAGACAACTATGGCGATTTATTCAAATTATACCGAATCTCAAATGATGAAAGCGGAGCATGGCACGGATATCACGAAGATGGATGGAATCTTGTTAGAATAAACAATGTTGAATATAGCCAGAAGCTAGAATGGCTAGATAAAGTTGGTGGCCCACAAATATCAATTGAATGGATTTTCCCGTATGCGGTAGGCTTGAAACGGCAGGAACGTTCGTATTACTATGACTTTATCCCTTCTGTTGAAACTGCCGTTGAGGAAGCTTTTGAGTTCTTCATATCAAACCCTAAATCCAATTTTTTAAGTGACAACTCTACAGATCAGTTTTATAATGGAAAGCTTGAAAGAGGCTGCTATAGTAGAATAAGAAATGCGATGAGCGAAGCAGCTAATGAATACTATTGGATTAAGAAAGATGACCAAGCAGACTATTGGCATTGGGGGAAACCTCTTTTTGGAGATTACTCGAACTATGAAGAACGTACTTCTCCGATGGAGTATACATATATGTACAATGGATACTATCGAGTATTTGTAGGGAGAACACAGCCCATCACATATTCGGTTTACCGACAGCCTTGGCATCCTGAAAAATCAGAAAAAAAGAAACTTTTGTTGTGGTTTGGCATTGGAATAACCCTTTTAATGCTTGGGGCAATAATACCTTTGACAGTTTTATACAAACGAGAGGAGAAAACCGCAAACGAAGGATTGCAAGACAAATTAAAAAGGCTGTGTAATCCAGCCAACTTTATCAAGCAATATGACAAAGATAAAGTTGAGAAAGCCAACGCGATTTATCAACAATTATTGACTGGAAATTTAGACAACGAGAAGCTGATGGCATTACAAGCGCAAGCAGTTAATGAACTTGGAATAGCACTCATTGATGATCAGCTATTGAAAAGATTAAAGGAAAAAGTCAATCCACAAAGATACATGAAACCTTATGATGCTGAAAAAGTGTCATTAGCAAACGAGTTGTTCTCACGGATTAACAAAGAAGAGCTTACATACGAAGAATTTGTAGAAATAGAAAAAGAATCTGAAAAACTATAAACGAAATAAATACATTATTTGTTGTTTTGGTGTAATTCATTAAGTTATGGAAAAATTCAGTTTAGAGTACATCTTTTTAGAGTGTAATGTCCATGGGCATTGTTTAGGTGCAGAATTAAAGTTACCTATTATTCGTAATGGAATAGAATACGATGAGTTATTTATTCTGAAAGTAATCATATCAGAGGAAGAAGAGAAATTGCTGATTAAAAATGCGACTCGTACTATTAATACAAATAGCATAAAAATAAAAGTCTTGGCATTCGTGAATGGGCAGAATCCATTTGAAGCTAGCGAATATTCTATTGAAACTGAAAATATTAAGGCAATAAATAAGATTTGATTATTATGAAAATGTGTTTTCTTTTGTTTAGTACATTGTTTTTGGTAATGGTTAATTCTGTTTCACTTGCACAAGGAACGTGGAAGATTCTTGAAAAATATGAATGTTTTTCTGTGTCCTTATATGATACAGAAGATAAAACATCTCTTGATGATAATGAAAATCATGCAATTGTCACCTATTTACAATTAAATGGAACCAAAAAGTCAGCGGAATTAATAACAATTGTGATTGGCACAGACTACTCTTACTATGCAGAAATCCTATCCAAAGAATCCTATGTATATGGGGATTATGAATATGTTAGATATTTTGGACGAAATTGTGAGAAAGATAGCGGACCAGCAGATGTAATAATAGCTTTTGTTTACGAAAAAAACAGCAGCAAGGTCGTTCCATTTAACATTGTATACAAATTTGACTTCTCATCGACGGAAATATTTCTCGGTAGAATTGTTAGGGATGTTTGATAATCTCATATAAAAGAATGTTTAATCTTTCAATTTTTGTAATACAAACCGCAATTTAGATAAGTTCCATGTTGCATTTATTTCGTTTCTTTTCAATAAATCTCAAGACAAATAATCATCATGAAAGCAAAAAATCTCATCTTGATGGCCGTAACACTGCTTTTTGCGGTGGGCTGCACTGGACCATCAAACAAAAAAAATCATTTTGTGACAGTTACCCTTGTTAGTTCAAGAGAAACTATAAAAGTACCAAAGAGCGAATTTGTTGGTAATGATACTGTTTATCGCAATCGAGAAGGTGTATACAAAAATGATACAGGAAAAGATCTCGTAAAATATAGTGTTAAGTATACGAAAGACGGTTCTGATACTAACAAACCAATAGGATTGCTTATCAAACCAAATGAGTATTTCTATTGGAATGATAATGAGAATAGTTTCATGTTCCGATTGCCGCCAAACTCAACAAGTGTAACTTATAGGTCTTCTTACGGGAAAAGCCACAAACTTGATTTCACATATTTAGAATTCCTGGACTATGCCGACCGAGTGGCGAACGATGTAAATATTGTAGGTTATTCGAAAAACTAATTTTGGAAAAGACTTATTTCGGAACAAGTAAAACACTTATAAGCTTGCAAAATCCCCCAAAACTTTCTATCTTTGCATAACTCCTATACCAATAAAAGTATGGAAAGTTTAATTAAGTATATTAGTAGAATTGAACCCGATGGATTGCCTTATTTATGGATAAACGGCATATCCTTTTTATGGAAAGATAGCCATTGGGAATTAGCATTTAAATCAAGGCTGGTTTAAATGAGTGCTTACATGCTTTAGCACTAGTTAATGGCGACAATGACTTTTGTCGCCATTTTTTATGTTCTTTCTTCTTCCAAGGCATTATTGATGCCTGTGAGGTTTTGGAAGTATTGGGCATTATTTACAAAAATGAATCTGCAATTCAGGCAAAGCCTTGGCTTGCGGATTTTTCAATTCAAGTCTTATTTCCCCAAATACTCGCTAGGCGTAAGGCCAGTCATCTTTTTGAAGAGGCGGGTGAAATGATGGGGAAAATCGAAACCCAAGAGGCGCGAGGTCTCGCTGATGTTGTGACCGTTCATGAGCAGGCTCTTCGCTTGGTTGATGACGTAATTGTGGATGTAGCCGATGGCCGTTCCTCCTGTCGCCTTGTGGACGATGTCGCCGAAATAACGCGGCGAATAAGCCAGCTCTGAGGCGCAATAGGCGACAGTGGGCAGGCCTTGCGTCAGTTGTCGATTCTCGCGGAAATACTGTTGAAGCAGGTCGTGGAAGCGTTTCAAAAGGTCACTGCCGCCGTTATTTTCTTCAGAGAGTTGACGCTGGTAGATTCGGTTGCAGTATTCTAGTATCAGATGCAGATAGCCCAACAAAATGCTTCTGAGCGAGGGTGAGTCATCGTGAGTTATCAACTCTTGCCGCATCTGGGAAAGCAGTTGTGTGATGCTGAGCCATTCATCAGGCTCCATCCGCAGCGAGCCGGTGAAGAAATAAGAGAAATACTGGTAACGGCTAATCTGACGTTCCAGTTCACAGAAGCACCCATCCGCTCAGCGAGATGCGCTCCCCATTGTCCTCCAAGCCGCCAATCTGTCCTGGCTCAACAGCAATAATCGAGGCATCGCTCACCTGCAGGGTCTTCATGCCATACGAGAGATCCTTGGGAAACTGGCGTTGGATAAAGAGTCCATAGACACCGTAGTTGTTCAGGCTATGGCGAAAGGGAGCCAGTTCGTCATAGTGGATAATACTGACCAATGGGTGCAGCTCGGGAGCATCCACAAATCGGGCAAAATCGTTGGGGTTATCTATTTTCAGAATCTTCTTCATCGCGAGGCAAAGGTACAAAGAATACAAATAAAGAGATAAAAATGGTACTTTTTTACATGATAATTATACATTTTCTGCGAAATTGGTAAATATATAGCCAATTTATGTAATACCTCTTTTAAGTAACTAGTGTACTTTTGCCAACGAAATTAGAATTAGGCCAAATGAAAAAGATGCTTTGGTTAATTGCAGCACTACTGATTATGGGTTGCTCTAAAAACACCGAAACTTTTGCACAGACAATGGCAGAGACCATGTATATCACTATCGGAGAGGAGACGCATACCGTCACGCTTGAAGACAATGTCGGTACACGAGCCTTGGTAGCCGCATTGCACACGGGCAACATCACATACATGGCACACGACTACGGCAACTTTGAGAAGGTGGGCTATGTCGGGCAGTCGTTCCCCACGGCAGACCACCAAACCACCACTTCTGCGGGCGACATTGTATTATACAATGGCGACAACATCTGCATTTTCTACGGTAGCAATTCTTGGTCCTATACCCGCATTGGCAAACTCGACAACTTGTCGGCTGACGAGGTGCGTCGTTTCGTCAAGGCAGGTGAAGGCGAAGTGACTATTACACTTTCATTGCAGCCCATCTATACAGGGGTTCAAGAACTATCACCTAACGAAAATAGCGAAGGGACAACCTACACCATTACTGGGCAGATTGCTCCCAAAGGCTATAAAGGCATTGTGATTCAAAACGGGAAAAAAAGAATAAACTATTGATACCATGAAAAAAATTCTCATCTACGCAGCAGTGTTAGCACTTATGACTGCCTGCAACAATCAAACGCAAACAACAGAAGCAACAGAAACTAAAAAAGAAGAAATGAAACAAGAACTGAACCTCACGCAGGAGTGGGACAAGGTGTTCCCGCTGAGCGACAAAGTGAACCACCGCAAGGTGACATTCGAAACCCAATACGGCCTGACTTTGGCAGCAGACCTTTACTCGCCGAAGGATGCCGAAGGCAAATTGGCGGCTATTGCCGTGAGCGGACCTTTTGGCGCCGTCAAGGAGCAATCAAGCGGCCTCTATGCCATGCGGATGGCAGAGCGCGGCTTCGTGGCACTGGCCTTCGACCCGTCCTATACGGGCGAAAGCAGCGGCGAGCCTCGTCGCACAGCCTCGCCCGACATCAATACCGAAGACTTCATGGCTGCCGTTGATTTCCTGTCGAAACAAGACAACGTAGATGCCGAACGCATCGGCATCATCGGTATCTGTGGCTGGGGTGGCATCGCCCTCAACGCTGCCGCCGCCGACACCCGCATCAAAGCCACCGTTGCCTCGACGATGTACGACATGACCCGTGTCAACGGCAATGGCTACTTCGACAGCGAAGACAAAGAAGCGTCGCGCCACGCTGCCCGCGAGGCCATGGGCAAGCAACGCCTCTCCGACCCAATGGCAATGGCTGGCGGTGTCATCGACCCGCTGCCCGATGAGGTTCCGCAGTTCGTGAAAGATTACCACGCTTATTACAAAACTCCTCGCGGCTATCACAAGCGCAGCGGCAACAGCAACGACGGCTGGCGCGTCATCGGCACGCAGGCTTACGCCAACAGCCGTTTCCTCTACTACATCAACGAGATCCGCTCTGCCGTCCTCGTGATGCATGGCTCGGAAGCCCACTCCCGTTATTTCGGTGAGGCCGCTTACAAATACATGGTAGAAGGCCAGGCAGAAGGCTACAACTTCATCGGCAAACCCAATCCCAACCCCGAAAACAAGCAACTGCTCATCATCCCCGGTGCCACCCACTGCGACCTGTACGACGGTGGCGAGGGCAATTACATTCCGTGGGATAAGTTGGCCGAGTTTTTCACCAAAAACCTGGAATAATACAAAATGAACGAACAACCCACAGGAAAAACATACGTCGGCAGCGATGAGCTTTATGCCGATGTGCAGCGTTGCATGAAACTGGTTGCCGAGATGAACACTGGCTACCACACCGAGGCCGAGGTACGCGCGTACCTGCGACAAATCACAGGCTCTGACATCGACGACACCGTGCGTGTGTTTCCACCGTTCAACATCAACTATGGCAAGAAGACCACCTTCGGCAAGGGCAGTTTCGTCAACTTCGGCTGCACCTTCTTGGCACTTGGTGGCATCACGATAGAGGAAGGCGTTTTCATTGCGCCTCATGTGGTTTTGGCCTCAGAATACCATCCCGAAGACCCGGAGACAAGACATTCGTTGCTCACCAAGCCCATCGTCATTAAGAAGAATGCTTGGATTGGTGCCAATGCCACGATATTAGCGGGTGTCACCATCGGTGAGAACGCCATTGTGGCCGCCGGAGCCGTGGTTGGAAAGGATGTCCCCGACAACACCATCGTGGGCGGCGTTCCTGCCAAGGTGATTCGGATGATCAGATAAGAGACGGAATGAAACGATGAAATCCGCAATCTAGGCGAAATGCGTGGATTGCGGATTTCTTGTGCTTTTACACCCATGAATTGCCAAGAAAATCTATCATTGAGTGTCGTAACAGTCCAAAAAACCCCTATCTTTGCAGCCTATGGAGAAAGTCAAAGTTATTGAAATCAAGAAAAGCGTCTTTGCCGAAAACGACAAAGATGCGGATAATTTGCGCAAAGAACTGAGAACCAAAGGAGTGTATCTTCTTAACCTGATGTCATCGCCAGGAAGTGGGAAGACCACCACCCTCATCCAGACCATCAATCGCCTCAAGGACAAGATTCGTGTAGCCGTGATGGAGGCAGATATCGATAGCGATGTGGATGCTGTCAAGATCAAGGAAGCGACGGGAATTCCGTCCATCCAGCTGCATACGGGAGGGATGTGCCACCTTGACGCGGAGATGACCCGACAGGGCTTGGACAATGTGGCATTGGAAGATGCCGACTTGGTCGTTCTTGAGAATGTAGGCAACCTGGTCTGTCCCGCTGAGTTCGACACAGGTGCTGTGCGCAACGCCATGATCCTCTCTGTACCTGAGGGCGACGACAAGCCGCTGAAATATCCGCTGATGTTCTCGGTTTGCGATTTAGTGCTTATCAATAAGATCGATGTCATGCCCTATTTTGACTTCGACCTTGAACGCTGCAAATCCTACATCCGCCAGCGTAACCCCAAAGCACAAGTCATCCCCATTTGCGCAAAAACCGGTGAAGGCGTAGATGCCTTCGTCCAATGGCTCCTCAATGAAGTCAACTCTTGGAAAACTAACTGATAATTGTCTTACTGGATTGCTTCGTTCCTCGCAATGACGCGAAGCGACAACTGAACAACTGCAAACTGATAACTCCAAACTAATTATATTATGCCCGAAATGTCAACCAAGTTTGTCCCCAAGCACAAAGGCGACAAAAACCCGAACCCGAAACTGTTGAAATTCGTCCGTCACGTCACGGATCGTATCCCCGGAAAAATCAAGATGGACACCGATGCCCCGGAATATTGGGGTCTCGCCTGCATCTTCGAGGACGAGATGGATGCTGCCACCCGCGAGGCCTCGTTGGATTTGCTCTTGGATATGCTTCCTGGCAACTTCTTCAAAGTGAGAGAGCATCACAGCTATGCCGAATTGCATGAGTTGAACGCCAAGAAACACTATACCCCCGACGACAAGTCATTTGATGAACTTCTGGACAAGCTGGCCTATCTCGGCATGTTGGAGTACGACTACGGCGACAAATACACCAAGGAAGGACCGGTGGCTGGCACTTCGTTTGAACGCGACGCACGCATCTACTGGGTGCCGATGTTTGTCCCAGGTTCAGCAGAATATACCAACATGAACGTGAAGCTGATGGACAAACACCCCGAACTGGCCATGTTTTTCGAACGCATGACCTTCTTGCCTCTGGAAAAGGTTACCCCAATGGTACCTATGGGCGGTAGCGGTATCGGAATGCATGTGATCCCCGTCGAAAAAGCCATCTCGATGGAGAACGAGACAGCCGACATCGAGCATATCTCCTATTGGCTCAAGCGTTATGAAGGCCACCTGGCAGTAGGTATCTGCAGCTGTCGCTACGGACGCAAAAAACTCGATGAAGGCTGTGCCGACGACTACCGCGACTGGTGTATCGGCGTAGGCGACATGGCCGAGTATTTGGTGGAGACTAACCGAGGCCACTTTATCACCTACGACGAGGCGATTGCCATCTTGAAGAAGGCCGAAGACCACGGCTTCGTGCATCAAGTCACTAACATTGACGGTGAAGGAAAGATATTTGCCATTTGTAATTGTAATGTAAAGATATGCAATGCTTTGCGTACATCACAGCTTTTCAACACCCCGAACATGTCGCGTAGTGCCTATGTGGCTCATGTTGACCCGAAGAATTGTGTGGCTTGTGGTCGCTGCGTGGAATACTGCCCTGCAGGTGCTGTCCGTTTGGGACAGAAACTATGCACCAAACACGGCGAGCAGACCTATCCCAAGCAGGAGTTACCTGATGCCAAGAAATGGGGGCCGCAAAAGTGGACGGAAGACTACCGCGACAAGAACCGCATCAACTGCTACCCGACAGGTACGGCCCCGTGCAAGACCGCTTGTCCTGCCCATATCGCCGTACAAGGCTACCTGAAGAAAGCTGCCGAGGGCAAATATACCGAAGCCTTGGAGCTCATCAAACGCGAGAACCCCTTCCCTGCCGTCTGCGGTCGCGTGTGCAACCGCCGCTGCGAGGATGCCTGCACCCGTGGCACCATCGACCAGCCCATCGCCATCGATGCCGTCAAGAAGTTCATCGCCGAGCAAGACCTCAACGCTGAGACACGCTTTGTGCCAGAGGTGAATATCTGCTCGAATGTTCAGGAACAATGGGAGGAGAAGATTGCCATCATAGGTGGCGGTCCCGCAGGATTGAGCTGCGCCTATTATCTTGCCACTATGGGTTACAAGCCCACTGTGTTTGAGAAGAGCGAGGAGCCTGGCGGCATGTTACGTTATGGCATCCCTTCCTACAAACTGGATAAAGACGTCATCAAGGCCGAAATCGACATCATGCGCGAGATTGGCGTGGAGATTCGTACGGGCGTGGAGGTCGGCAAAGACATCACCATAGAACAACTCCGCGAACAAGGCTACAAGGGCTTCTATGTGGCTATCGGCTGCCAGGGAGGCAAACTGCCCGGCATTTCGGGTGAAACACTTCCCGGTACCATCACCGCCATCGACTTCCTGCACGACGCCAACTGCGGCAAGGTGAAGGTTTCTGGCAACGTAGTAGTCGTTGGCGGCGGCAATGTGGCCATCGATGCCGCACGTGTGGCCAAACGCAGTGGTGCGACATCGGTAACAATGCTGTCATTGGAGACCGAAGACATTATGCCGGCATCGCTTGAAGAGCGCAAAGAAGCTCGCGAAGACGGCGTGGTCATCAACCCAGGTTGGGGACCGAAGGAAGTGCTTGGCGATGGCAAAGTCAGTGGCATTGTCTTCAAGAAATGCACCTCGGTCTATGATGCCGAGCATCGTTTCAACCCACAATACGACGAGAATGAACTGATTACGTTGGATGCCGACATGGTTATCTTCGCCATTGGACAGACCGTCATTCTGAAAGACCTGCTCAAGAATACCAAGGTAGAGTTCTTCAGAGGCGTGTATCCCGTTGCCGACAAACTAACCTATCAGACTGCAGAGGAGGATATCTTCGTGGGCGGCGATGTCTTCACGGGTCCAAAGTTCGCCATCGATGCCATTGCCGCTGGTAAGGAGGCTGCAGAGAGTCTGCACCGCTTTGTGCAACACGGACACATGACTATCGGTCGCAACCGCCGCGACTTCATTGAGTTGGACAAGGACGACATCCTCGTGGAATCATACGACAACAGTTCGCGTCAAGTGGAAGGCCATAAAGCCAACGAGAATCCTTTCAGCGAATATATGGTCACCCTCACCGAGGAGCAGGTACGAAAAGAGACAGCCCGCTGCCTCTCGTGCGGCGCATCGGTGGTCGATGAGAACCGTTGCATCGGCTGTGGCATCTGTACCACCAAGTGCGGCTTCGACGCCATCCACCTCTTCCGCGACAATCCCGATGCCAGCATCATGCGCACCTCAGAGGACAAGTTCGGTGGCATCCTGCCTTATATGCTCAAACGCACCGGAAAAATCATCTTCGGCAAGAAATAATTATCAATTATCAATTCTCAATTATCAATTCTCAACAGTGCACGAACTCGGAGTCGTATTTTATATTATCAAGGACGTCAAAGCAGTGGCGGAGGAGAATCATGTGGATCATGTCTCCAGCGTGGTGATGGACATCGGCGAGGTGTCGACCGTGGTGCCCCATCTGCTCACCGACTGTTGGCGTTGGGCGGCTGACAAGGAAGAGATGCTCAAAGGATGTGAGTTGAAGATTAACACCATCCCAGCGGTGACTTATTGTGACAACTGCAAGAAGGAATACGAGACCGTTAAGTTCGGCAAGACTTGTCCACATTGCAACAGCAACAACACCTGGCTACTTCGAGGCAATGAAGTGGAAATCAACAGCATTGTTGTGTAATTAAAGATTCAAAATTCAAAATTCAAAATTTAAATAATCAAGTATATGTCTTGTTTTGTAGTACCTTTAGCACAAGCGGTGGTCACGAGTGCCATTCGCAAATCCAATGAAAAAAACAACCGAAGCAATCATTCTGCCTTTGCACGTCATCTGCCAGCTTTGGAGAAGATGCTTTGGGGCGGTTCGGTGATGTTGGTCGTGGACCATATCATCAACGGCGAACTCACTTGGCGTTTCCCGTTCTTCACCGCACTTGAGAATGCAGGAGGCGGTGCCGTCATGCTTCGCGAGATGCTCACCGTAGGCGTCCCGATGTCGCTCGTCATCACTGCGATATGGGCTGTTTACGCTTTCTTAAAAGAACGCAAAAAAGCCCCTGTCGCCCAATAATTCCTTACTTCTGAATCCTAAAATCAAATTATTATGTTTTTCCAAGTTTATGGCGCTAATGCGCTGCCTCAGTGGGGAATGATGCTCGTTGTCCTCGCAGGCCTAATCTTACTTAACGAGTTTGCCCGTCGCACCAAATTCGGCGGTATCTTTACATTTTTGGTTGTTCCCGTTGCTTTGACAGCCTACTTTCTCGCCATCTGGCTTGGCGTCCGCAGCGGAGCACAGTGGGCGTTGGAAAACCAGACCCATGTCTACATGCAGGGATGGTTCCACTACGCCAAGCTTTATGCAGCCACAGCCGGATGTATCGGCTTTATGATGATCAAGTACAAATGGGGTATCGGTGCCAAGCATTGGTTCAAGCCGTTCCCGTTCATCATCGTGGCCATCAACATCCTGATTGCATGCGTCTCCGACTTCGAGAGCGCTGTGATGGGATGGAACAAGTGGTGGCTTACCTCCGAAGGCGTTTGGCAATACGGTGGCTGGCACAATGTCTTTAATGGTGTTGCCGGTTTGTTCAACATCTTTTGTATGACTGCTTGGTGGAATGTGTACGCCTCTAAGGACAAGAAAGACATGATCTGGGCCGACATGACCTGGGTGTATATTGTGATCTACGACATCTGGAACTTTGCCTACACCTACAACTGCTTGCCGACGCACAGCTGGTACTGCGGTGTCGCCCTGCTGCTTGCTCCTACGGTGGCTGCTTTGCTGTGGAACCGTGGTGGCTGGATCCAGAACCGTGCCAATACCTTGGCCATCTGGTGCATGTTCGCACAGGTGTTCCCGCTCTTCCAGGAGACCTTCAAAGACGGTCGTCAATGGTTCAGCTGGGCTACGCTTCCCGTTCTCTATCCCGAAGGTGTCACCACCATTGAGAAGCTGTACGCCGCAGGTGGCCAGGCTGCCGTTGACGGCGTTGTGGGCACTACGGTAGATCCTTCCGTCGTGGCGGCCAATCCTACCATGATGTTGGTAATCAGCGCACTCGCTTTGATCGTGAACATCGTTGCTCTTGGCTACATCATCTCGGTTTCCAAGAAACGTCACATCAATCCTTATAAGGAAGACGTCTTCGTCAACCAGAAATACTATAAAGACGCCCTTGCCCGTGCCGATGTAGATTAAGCATTGGTCTTGGTGAACAAATCCGCAATCCAGGCACGGTCTTGGATTGCGGATTTTTTATAACTTTGCATCGTGGAACTCAACGAGCGAAATATCATCATCGACAATAGTCTTAATCGCATCGCGGAGGCGGGTATGGAAAGCTATATCACCCATGCCTACTGCTCGGTGGGCGAGTGCGAGGTGTGGTACGGCGGCAGCCAGCTTCACTTCCGGAAGGGCGACTGCATGATTGTGGTAGCCAATCGGCAGGTGACGCGAATGAAGCCTTCGGCGGACTTTCGTGTGAGCGTTGTCTATGTGGATTTCGACTTCATCAACGTCTGCGCCACACATTCCAACTACGGCACACGAGGCGGTATGTCGCTATACATCGACCCCATCATGCATCTCAACGAGGAGGAACAACAGCTTTGCGAACGCGACTTCGATGAGGTGTTCCGTCGCATGAGGCATCCGCACAAGTATTTTCACGGCGACGAGATGATTGCCGTGCTTCAGATGCTATTTATCGACTTCTTCGAGTTCCACTCGCGCATCTACGGCGAGGCGGATCTGTCGGCACAGACTGCATCGGTGATGGACCGCTTCGTGGCGATGCTGGAGCGCAGCGACTACCGCGAGCATCGCGATGTGGCATGGTACGCCAGCGAGCTGTGCGTCACGCCCAAGTACCTCTCGGAAATCTGTAAGCGCGTCAGCGGCCAGTCAGCCAACTACTGGATCAACCGTTACGCCGCCATGGAACTCTCGCACCTGCTCAAAGACCGAAGCCTCACGCTTACCGACATCGCCGACCGCTTCAACTTCGCCTCCCTCAGCCACTTCTCGCGCTACGTCCAGAACAATCTCGGGGCTTCGCCGAGTTCGTTTAGGGAGTGAACTTGAATCGTTTTTTTCCCAAACATCTATTGTTGTGAAAAAAATACTACTTTTGCAAGGTTAAAAAAGTAGAATTATTCGAATATGGCAAATGCTGCTTATACGGAAGATCAGGTTCGCGACTTAGCTCGGACGAAGCTCCATTTGGAAGAAACGGAATCTGCACAAGCAGGTGTCGGTCAACTTACTTCGTTCAATCAATTGGGCTTTCGGGGAGTAAAGGATCGTCCTGACGGATGGTATTTGCCAAACGAAACACACTATCCTGCTCTTATCCTTGAAGTTAAAGGCAGTAACATCAAGTTGGGCGAAAAGGAGCGTGAAGAACTACAGAAAAACATTCGTATAGTTCAAACCCGATACAAACAGGTAGTTGGGTTACTTTACAACGGGTACGAGTTAGAGGTTTATAAAGATGGCGAGTTGGTTGAAGGAGAGAACGAGTTGATGGACAAGGAACACTATTTGGGGCTGTTCTCCACCAACCGCATCAACAAAATGCTCATTTATTCACTGACACACAGCATCAATGACACATTGCATTTCGATTTCCTCATCAAGAACCTCTATCACCGAATGATATTCACCGCTTGTGCATTGGTGGCCAAACGTTATGGTGCCGTGTTGGTGAAAGGCATGTCTTTTAGGTTGTTTACCACTGCCATTCGTGAAACCTTGGAGAGTTCTTTGTCGGAGGATTTGGCAAAGAACCAGAAACTTCAAATATTGATAGACGTTTTTTCAGAAATCAAACTGAACACACAATGCAAACAAGATGCTATCAATCAGTTCATTGAAGATGTTTCAAAGATTTCTGACAACATCAATTCTGATTTTTGGAATGGTGAGGACGTGATGGCCATTTTCTTCAACGAGTTTAACCGCTATAAAGCCAAATCGGAGTCAGGACAAGTGTTCACTCCTGATCACATCACATCCTTCATGTATCAGATTACCGATACGACAAAACAAGACACTGTGCTTGATGCGGCTTGTGGCAGTGGTGCTTTTCTTGTGAAAGCAATGTGCAATATGATCAAGGAGGCTGGTGGTGTCCGCACCCAAGAAGCCCGAGAGATTGCCCAAACACAACTTTACGGTATCGAATTCGACCGTGAAATATTCGCATTAGCCTGTGCCAATATGTTGATACACAAGGACGGGAAGACCAATCTGGAACACATGGACAGCCGTTCGGTGGATGCTGGATGGTGGATGCGCGACAAACCTATCACAAGAGTGCTGATGAATCCGCCATTCGAGAACAAATATGGATGTTTGGATATTGTGGAGAATGTGCTTTTCAATGTGCCTGCGGGAACAGTGTGTGCGTTCATTCTTCCCGATAACAAGCTTGAAAAAGCTCGTGGGCGTGTGCGCCGTTGGATGCAATTCCACAGACTGACAAAGATTATCAAATTGCCCAAAGAAATCTTTTCAGGGGTTACCACAAGTATCTTTATGTTTATGGTTGGCACACCCCAACGCAAGCAGGAAATTTTCACCTGCTATATGGCCGAGGACGGTTTGGAGACCATCAAGAACCAAGGCCGTCATGACATTCGTGGTCGGTGGGAAGCTATTGAGCAACAGTGGGTGGACATTGTCCACAAACAGGCAGGTAGCGACACTATCAAATGGATAAGCCCCGATGAACATCTGAGCTATCAAGAGGATATTGAAGTGCCGATGCCCACTCGTGCCGATTTTATGAAGCGCACATTAGCATACGCTCTGTTTAAGCAAGAAATTGAGGAACAGCAGTTTTTCGAAAACGCCAAGGATCACATGTTATATGGCACTCCTTTGGCCGAAGAGTACGAACCATTTTTTGAGTCTGTCAAGGAAAACGAGATTCCGCTCAATACCGACCATTGGAAAAGTTTCCGCATTGGAGGCAAAGAAGGCCTCTTTACCATTGCAAAAGGTAGTCGCCTGACCAAAGCTGACCAACGTGATGGACGCATCAACTATGTGGGTGCATCTGCCTTCAACAATGGTATTACCAACCATATAGGCAACGACGACCAACTCTGTCAGGCTCGTACCATTTCGGTTTGCTACAATGGCTCCATTGGCGAAGCATTCTATCAAGACGAACCCTACTGGGCTACAGATGATGTGAATGTGTTGATGCCTAAATTCCAGATTACGCCCTATATTGCCATTTTCATCGCCACGGTCATCAAGAACGAAAGCGTGAAATATGCCTTTAACAACAAGTGGACCAAGGAATTGATGGAGCAATCTGAAATAGTCTTACCTGCAAAAGCAGACGGAACACCAGACTTTGAATTTATGGAGCACTATATCCAGTCATTGCCTTATTCGAGATTTTTCTAAACCGTGAAGTTTGTATTTTGGCTGTGGATTATTCAAATTATCCGCAAAATGTGAAACTTTTCCCGAAAAATCCATAACAGCCATGATGAATGATGGTTGTAGTTTTGCATTGTCAAAAATATAGTAATCAAAAAACTTCAAAACTATGCAAAACATCAAACTATACAACGGCGTTGAGATGCCGGTTTTGGGCTACGGCGTGTTCCAAGTGCCTCCACAAGAGGCGGAGCGTTGCGTGAGCGATGCATTGAGTGTGGGCTATCGCTTAATTGATACCGCACAAGCCTATTTCAACGAGGAAGGCGTGGGCGAGGCCGTCGCCAAGTCGGGCATCAAGCGCGAGGACCTGTTCCTCGTCACCAAGGTATGGATCAGCAACAACGGCGAAGAGAAGGCCGCCCGCAGCATCGACGAGAGCCTGCGCAAGCTGAAAACGGACTACATCGACTTGCTACTCATACACCAGGCATACGGCGATGTGTTCGGCACCTGGCGTGCAATGGAGGACGCCTACCGCGACGGCAAAGTGCGCGCCATCGGCGTGAGCAACTTCCAACAAGCCCGTTTCTTCGACTTCGCCCACTATGTGGATATGAAGCCGATGGTGAACCAACTGCAGTGCAACGCGATGATTCAGCAACGCGAAATCGAGCCTACGCTCAACGAGTTCGGCACCAAGATGATGGCATGGGGACCGCTGGGCGGACAAGGTGTGGACGGCATCATCAAGAGCGACCTGCTGGCCGGCATTGGTGCAAAGTACGGCAAGACCGCCTCGCAGGTGGCCCTCCGTTGGCTCACGCAGCGCGGCATCGTGGCCATCCCCAAGTCCACCCACAAGGAGCGTATGCAGCAAAACCTCGACATCTTCGACTTTGCCCTCACCGACGATGACATGGCCCAAATTGCAACAATGAACCAGCACGACACAGGCACAGTCAACTTCAACGACATGAACTTTGTGAAATATTTGATTGAAAATTACGGATAAACTAATGACTATGAAAAAAACACTTGTCATGATCGCAATGGTTGCCCTGGGCCTCTCGGCATCGGCACAGAGCAATGTCTATTTCACCAACGAAATCACACCCGAATCGCTGGTGAAAATCTATCAGGCCTTGGGCGTTAATGCCACAGGCAATGTCGCCTTGAAAATCTCCACGGGAGAATCGGCGCAGAGCAACTATCTCCGCCCCGAGTTCATCGTTGATTTGGTCAACATGACCAATGCCACCATCGTGGAGTGCAACACAGCCTACGGCGGCAATCGCAGCACGACGGCATCACACCTGCAAGCCATCGCCGAACGTGGTTTCAACGAAATCGCCAATGTTGACATCATGGACGCTGAAGGCGAAACCAACATTCCTGTCACCGACACAAAATGGCTACAACACGACATCGTTGGCTCGCATTTAACCAACTACGACTTCATGATCAACCTGGCCCACTTCAAGGGTCACGCCATGGGCGGATTTGGTGGCGTGCTGAAAAACCAGAGCATCGGCGTGGCTTCGAAGAGCGGAAAATGCTATATCCACTCAGCAGGAACAAGCACCACAAACCCTTGGGGCAACAACAACCAGGACTCATTTCTCGAATCGATGGCCGCTGCCGCGCAAGCTGTCCACAACTATTTCAAGCAGGAAGGCAAAGACATCGTTTACATCAACGTGATGAACAACCTCTCAGTGGACTGTGACTGTGACGGACATCCCGCCGCACCACAGATGAACGACATCGGAATCCTCGCCTCCACCGACCCCGTGGCTTTGGACAAGGCCTGTCTCGACCTGATTTTCAACTATGAGTCCACTCCAGGCGACAATGCCGTTCCGCTCCAAAATCGGATCACACAACGCCACGGTACCCACACAGTGGAATATGCCGAGGAAATCGGCCTAGGCACACAAGCCTATAACCTCATCGACATCAACACCACGAGTCTTCAGGAGTTTGACCCACAGCATCCCGCTCCCGAGAGTCTGCGCTACAACGTCTTCAGCATCGACGGTAAAAAGGTGCTAAACAACGCTACAAGTCTAGAGTCTTTGCCGGCAGGGATTTACATTATCAACGGGAAAAAACAGGTCATCACAAAATAACCAACAAATAATGATGAAAAAAAAGACATTGATGATATTCGCCATCGCATTGACAATGGCCGCCTGTGGAACGCAACGCCTGCAACGAGGCCAAAGCCGACTATACCGCCTTGGCCGAGGCCATCAACGGCGGCTTGGATGCCGGCTTGACGGTCAGCCAAATCAAGGAAGCCCTGTCGCAACTCTATGCCTACACGGGATTTCCGCGTTCTCTGAATGCCCTAGGCACTTTGCAGAAGGTTTTGGAGCAACGCCAAAGCGAAGGCAAAGCCATTGAAGAAGGTGTTGAGGCATCACCGCTGCCGAGCCATTACAATGCATTGGCACAAGGCACCGAGGTGCAAACAAAACTTTCTGGACAACCTTTCAACTATGCGTTTTGTCCTGCCGAGGACTACTATCTGAAAGCCCATCTCTTCGGCGACATCTTCGCCCGCGACAACCTCACCCACGCTGACCGCGAACTCATCACCGTGAGTGCGTTGAGCGGTTTGGAAAACGTGATGCCGCAGCTGCAGGCGCATGTGCGCGGTGCCTTGAACATGGGTGTCACTGAGGAGCAGTTGCGCAGCATCCCAGTGGCTTTGAAAGCAGCAGAATTGCAAGCCGAGGCTTTGCGTTGTGAGGCGGCCATCGCTGCCGCTGTGGAAGGCAAGAATGATGTGGCGTGCGCCCAATCGCCCTGGCCCATTGGCGAACCTAATACCGCATACGCCCAATATTTCATTGGCAACAGCTATCTCGCCGTCCTCGACCCTGCAACTGGCCTCTGCAATGTCAGTTTTGAGCCTGGCTGCCGCAATAATTGGCACGTTCACCACGGTGCCGTGCAGATGTTGATTTGCGTGAGCGGTCGTGGTTGGTATCAGGAATGGGGCAAGGAAGCCGTTCCGTTGGTCCCTGGCACCGTCATCGCCGTTCCCGAGGGCGTGAAGCACTGGCATGGCGCAGCCAAAGACAGCTGGATGCAGCACCTCACCTACCATGCCGATGCCCAACCTGGCAACACCAACGAGTGGCTGGAGCCTGTCAGCGACGAACAATATGACACTTTGAAATAATTGGACAAGGCTCCATGAAAAATCCGCAATCTGGGCGAAGGCTTGGGTTGCGGATTTTTTGTACCTTTGCGGCAAAACAACAGCAATGAAGAAAGAGATTGATCCTAAAGAATCACCGCGCGGACGGGCGTTTGAGTTGTGGAAAACGGCTGGCATGCCGAAAGTGACGATAGTCAAAACCTTTGATGTCAGCAGGCTAATAAAGGTCGCCAAACGAAGCGGGATGAAGACGAACATGCTGATGTGCTGGTGTATCGGTCAAGCGGCCAGTGGCATCCAGGAGTTCTATACACTGCCTGCCGGAGGGCACTTATGGCAGTACGACCGTCTGGCAGTGATGACTGTCGTGAAGACCACGAGCGGTGACGTCCACCTTTGTGACATCCCGTTTTCAGCGGATCATCGCCAGTTCAATGAAGACTATTTGAGCCTGACGCGCCAGGTTCACGAAACAAATGAAGACCACCTTCTTGGAGAGGACTATATGGCTATCGACACCTCGGCTTTGGCAGAATGCGAGATTGACGGTGTGGTGAGTGTCTATTCCGAACTGTTCACCAATCCCTTCTTGGCCTGGGGCAAATACCATCAAGGGCTATTCAAAACGACCTTGCCCATCTCGTTCCAGTTTCATCATGCCCAGATGGATGGCTTCGAAGCCGCCCGTTTCCTCAACAGCCTTCAGGAGGTAATCAATAAGCTTTCTTGAATGAGAGTATTACTGCTGTTGTATTGAGGAGAGGGTCGGTGGGACCGTTGTCTAAACTTTCGACCAGCCGTTTATTACTAAAAAGTGCCAATAATGGCATTTTTTAGTTCAAAAACATTTTATGATCCAACCCGAATTCTGTCCTGCCGCAAGCATCCCTTATCGGAAGTGATACATTTGTTGCGCTGCTTGTTCTGCGAGGCCATTTATCATACTAAGGCTGTTTTTGGGTAAATGCAAAAACTATGTCAAGATGTTTATGAAACACTATCTGCGATAACAAAAAAGCCTCTTGCGAGGCTTTATTTTTAATGGGTAGTGTCGATATAGTCTTGCCCTCTCGGGATTCTGCCCAGATAGCCAATCCTCAGATTGATTTTACACAGATATGAACTTTTTTGTTTACACCGCAAGTGTTTTGGTGAAAAAAGTAAAAACCGTCGTAACAGCAGACGAATTTTTCCGTTTTTCATATAGCAAATGCGGAAGAACAACAGACCTTGCGATAGCCTTTTGGAAAAAGCAGATTGTGCTTTGTCCCCTATATCAATGACAACAACAAGGAATGGTGTAAAGAGTTTGCTGAAAAAACGACGCTCAGGCTTGTCCCCCAGCAGCCTCTTGGCTGGTAAAAACAACAATGCTGACACAGTTCAGCTGAAGCACCCACAATTTCAGAACCGGCAGTTATTCAACCCCTTAATTCTAATGCTGTACAACCACACAAATAGTCTGCAAGTTTTTTGCTGTGTTTTTCTATGTACTTTTCAAACATTTCGCTTATTATTGAAGCGGCACAATCTCTTGTATTTTCATCTGAGGTTATTCCTTCCTCAAGTGCATATATATAGTCATATGAATACATTGCCTCCGACTTTGTTAGAATCAGATATGAGAAGTGTATGGTAAAAACTAATTTGATCGCTTCATTCGCCTCAGTCAATAAAGACAAACTTATAGGAAAATCTCTTATATGTGGATCGTTTATTCTAAAAGCGTTCCAATTATTATGATGAACATTGTCGTTTTCGATGCTTCTCAGTTTTCCATACACTTGTTTTGAATTGTTATTAATGAGTAATCTATACAATTCTTTATCCCTTTCTTTTATTACTGCAAGATATGCTTGCTCTTTGTCCTCCTCTTTCTTTTTTTCTATAAGTACTTTTCTGCCATTTACCCATTCGTTGATTACGTTGTTATATAGTGAGTAGTTTTCATTAAAAAAATTGTTCTCTTCTTTTTCGTAACAAGTAAGTGTATATGTATGAAGTATTACAGCATCATTGTATTTCCGAATTAGCGCAAAAGCATCACTCATTCTACCTTGTTTCAGTAATTGCTGTATTGATTCTAACGTATTAGCCAATGAGAGATAGATTTCATAATTATAGTTCAACGGGCCTTTTGCGACCATAACAGTTACAGTGTCATCGTTATCAGAAAGATAATTATAAAACTCGATTATATCGTCTATAGTTTCAAAGACAATATTATTCAGGAATTTTTGAAAGTTCCCCTTTTGGGGCAGTCCAATAAATACATCTCCAAATTTATTCATAAACTCACTTTTTTTCGCACATTCTTTTATAATCGTTAGCCATCATATTAGCCATCTCATAGTTTTCTTCTGATGGGTCAATTAGATCTTTTATTGCATCGTATTTTGACAACGCTTCCTCCAGCTTATCATGCAAAGGCTGAAGCAACCAGCAATTATTCTCTAATGTAAGCCCAGCCGCACTTTGCTTCTTTTCAATAGATAAGCCATAATACTTGCTGGCTTCGTTGTTTTGAATCTCCTCTATCTCATCGATGATAGATTCTATTTGTTTTGTAATAATTGTCAGTCTATTCTTATCAACCTGGTTCATGTTTTTTTTACTTTGTCTTCATTTCTATTTGATCTGGCATTATTGTGCTATCTCGGTTTATTATTGAGCCAGAGACACACTCTATTTGGATGGTGTCAGGATGAATAACACTTATTTGATTGAGATTGTCTATTTTCTTCTCTATAAGTTCCAACTTTGTCGAATGAATTTGAGTTCCTTTGAAAGTAGAATAGAGCGTAACTAAAATGGGAACAACAATAGCCGCTCCAATAGCACACCATTGTAGGCATACATTTGTCGAATGACGTTTTTCCTCAATCGAGCGAAAGCGATTCTCCTTAAGCTCTTTTAAGGCAGGACGAAGATATATGACTTTGTTGTACACCAAGTCTCTCATTGCATCAAACAATTCTTTTGAGTGAAAACGTTCTATTGGCGTACCTTCTTTTAGCCCAGCAAGTACATCATTGTCCATTCGGACAAAAAGAATATCATTATCGATAGCGTGTGTTCTATGGTTATAAATCCAAAACGTCTCTTTTCCTATTGCATCATCAATTGTACCATTCTCATCGACAATGGTGTCAATCCCTATGTATCCGTTTTCTTTCAAATCATAAAGAAAACTAAACAAACCCATAAGAATGGTATAGCTTCTATTTGCATCTGCCTCATCAGTTTTATAAATCTCGACGGTTTTTGTGGACGCACTGCACTTAACACCATGAAAACTAATCAAATTCGAAATAATGCGCCCCATTTGGAGATTTTCAAGATTATTTCCAGCAGTAAAAACCAGCAATTCTTCAACAAATTCTTTCTCCGTAGGAGATAGTTTTCTCATTTCTTTATACATAGCGTCTCTATATTGATTATTATATAATAATGTAATGTCTTTCCATTTATTGCTCAATTACCCCAATTTCTTCATCCGTGAGATTATAGAGTTTGTAAACCAACCTGTCTATTTCTTTTTCCAAGACAGATGTGTCAGCACAAGGATTGTCTCGTTTTGTCTCTATTATCTCATTTACAATATCTATTATTGGTTTCTGATGTGTCACTGAAACAACTGGAATCGGTATTTCCTTCAGCTGATATATCTTTACATGTAGTCCTTCTGGGAATACCTTTTTATGCCAAAAACGGACGGCTTTGGAATTAATTAGTCCCAATATGTAATTAAATGAATATGAATTGTTTAACTTGTAAATTAGGTTAATGGTATCATTACATAAGTACATGTTTTCATCAATAGTTGCGCATATTTCTGTGGCAATGTCTTGGATGATGATTTTAGGTGAAGTAAGAAAAAACTCAAGTTGTCTTGGACCCGCACCAACTTTTTCCATAAACAAATCTGGTCTGTACCAAATCCATTCTGAACTTTGAGGGGTGTTGTATCTTTGAATATTTCTTCCTCTAATGAGGCGATAACTGTCTTCCAAAAAAGGCTCATTGCTAATAAAACGTTTGTCATTGCTGGTCTTTATTCCTAAAGAAAAATGCGCAATTTCTCCCAATTTAATCACATTAACCTTTGACAAGTCAATGTTCTCTTCGAATGAAAAAGGAAAATTCTCGTATTGTCTAATACTTTGGTACGTTAGACTGTGATTCATAATGGAAAACGAGGTCCCGTCCCAGTTTTCTAAAACGATTGTATTTGAACTTGCTTTATCTTTTGAAAACAGAATGATGCATGTCTTTACAGTAGCGTTTTCGAAAACTTTATCTGGCAAATCCACAAGTTTAAGAACTCTTGTTTCCTCGACTAAAAATTTCCTGAACAATGAAAAACTATCTGTTCCCAACCAACTATTTGAGAAAATGTACGAACAAATCCCCCTCGGCTTTAAAAGATGATGAGCTCTTTCTGTAAAGATACTGTATAAATCGCTCTTGTTCTTTACAGTTTTATAGTTTTTTTGATACTGTTTTCTGACATTATCGTCTGTGAGATTTGCAATATTTACATAAGGCGGATTCCCAATAACAATATCAAACCCGCCCTTGTCAAAGATATCCTTAAACCAAGTGTGCCAAAGGAAAAAATCTTGGTTGGCGGAAGGGTCGAGTTGCTCCAACTTGGCGAGGAAGGTCGGAGTGCCACCAACGCTTTCGCGGATGAGGGTTTTCACCTCATCGTTGATGGCGCTTCGCATTGTGGCTTTCTTTTGATGGTCGGTGACAGAGAAGTATTCGCGCAACAGACGTTGCAGGTTCTTCTGGCTCAAATCGCTGTCGAGGCCTATCACATACTGCGTGGAGGTGGATGGACGGCCAACGGTCTTTCCCGCAATACGGCTGAGGTCGAAACCGCCATAACTCTCAATCAGGCTGTTGCCCTGCATAAACTTGTAGTCGAAATTGGGCAGAGGCTCCGCCTTTTCGCTGTCCACCACGATACTCAACCAGAAACGGAGACGGGCAATGTCGATGGCACCACGCTCGATGTCCACGCCATAGATGTTGTTCTCAATGATTTCCTTTTTCAGTTGCAGGCGCGACATCTGCGTACCCAAGGCTTCGCGGCAACGCCACAACTCATTCAGCAAACCCATAGGGAATGCACCTGAACCAATGGCCGGGTCGCATATCTTTACCTCACGTAAGGCACTTTCAAGGTTGTCGCGGTAAGGCTCCAACTCAGGCTGCATCTCATGGCTTTCCACAAAGGCACGAACAACACCATCAGCAACATCGGGCAGTTTGGATGCGAGATGGGCTATCAGCGACTCCTTGCACATATAGCGCACAATCTCCTTGGGGGTGTAGAAGGCACCTTTGGCCTTGTTGTCTTCCAAAAGGCTCTCAAAAATCTTGCCCAACATTTCGGGGTCAACACCAATCTCGGCATCATCGGGGTCGTTCTCATCGACGGTAAAGTTGTAGGAAGCCAAGAAAGCGAAGAGATTGCTGAAGATGGATTCGGGCAGAACAATCCTCAGGTTGTCAACGTCATCACGTTCAAATAGACCTCCATTGAGGTAAGGGATGGTCGCCCATTTTTCCACCAAACCTTGTTGCCAACCGTTCCTGCTGAAAACCTGCTCGCGTTTGGTGGGTTCGGTGTTGAGAATGCCAAAGAAAAGCGGCTCAAGCACGCTTTCCAAATAGTCGCTCCTGCGGTTGCTTTGGCTGAAGGTGTTGAGCATAAAGTTGGTATCGCCACAAAGCCAGCCTTTCTTTTGCAGGAAATGCAGAAAGACAATGCGCCCCATCAGTTTCTTCACATAATCATGATACACGGCTCCCGCCTTTCCTTGTCGCGCCAATTCCGCCACGATGCGGTCGTAATGGATATGGTACTCATCAAAGAATTCATCGCTCAACGCATCGACGGAGAAAGCTTCGCGCAAGTCATTTAAGACAAACCTTCCTCTTTTGGCGTAAATGGTATCAAGTCGCTCCAAGGGTGTCTTATACTGCCCCTGCTCATCGCCTAAGATGTACGAGAACCGTTTCGCGTTGGTGACACCTTCTTTCATGTCGCAGATGTACGACAAACGCCAGTGGTTTTCATCGACAAAAACAGCGATGGCGGCATCAACATCATATTTCAGATAAGGAGCGATCATCTTGCGCAGCCCTACACGCTTGCGGCGCACATCGCTGCCTTGGGCAACACGGGTGTAGAAAAAGCCGAGTTCACGACCATCGGCATCGGTTTGGCGACCTATGTAATAACTGTTGTCGCCATCTGCTGTGGTATCAAGCAATTCGGGATGGGTGGAAATATCGTTGCAACCGAAAACATTGTGGACTATTTCATTGCAGTAGGTTGGATAATCGAACTTCGACTGGAAGATTTGTCGTATGATAGAGGTATTCATGTTTTTGAGTGTTAAATGAAAGTTTCGGAAAGAATGATGTCGGCTGTGGTGAGTGCCACTTGTTTGGTGGCAGTCGGCGTTTCGGGCTGGCTGTAGCGTTTGTCCAACTCCTCAAGTTGTTCCAGGATTTTTATGGATGGCGAAGGCTCTTTCTTTTGCTTTTTTGAAATGCGGTTCAAGGCATCGGCCAGTTGATTGTAGGTTCCGCGTTCCACTATTTGCTTCAAGCGGTCAACGGTATGGCGACCTTCATCATCAAACAAGGGGCGTATCTCACGCAGGAAAGCAGCGGCTTTCTTAGCATCGTTGTCCTTGCTGCCGATTTTGAGCTTTTCTTCTTGAACCTCGCTCTGCTGGTCGAGGGTGTATTGCGCCAAAGCTTTCTGTACCTGCTCATAGTGGAGTTGTAAGTCATCCCCAAAGGGTACGGATTTTTCATCTGGTTCTGCATGGAAGAGGTCGGCGGCTTCGAGGAAAGAGAGCTCTCGGGTGGTTTTACCCACGAGGTAATAGGCTTTCTTTTGAGGCGAGGACAGGTATGATACGGTACATGGTAGCGTCTCTCCGAGACGCATTTCGACCGAGGCTTCAGTAGCCCCACACTGCGTTCCTTGCGTGGGGTTATTGAGATTGAGTCTCTCCGAGACTCTCGCGCAACGGCTCTTTGGAGGCAACTGCTTGATTTTACGGTATAGTGCGGAATTGGTGTCGTGAAGTACACGTACTTCGCTCAGCAGTTCCAGGCTACGGTCGGTTTCGTCGCGGACATCGGCATTGAAGAGTTTGAACTCATGCACCATTTCATCATGTGAAAAGATTCTTGTGTCTTCGCCAAGGGCGGAATGGAAGCTCTGCAACTTGATGAGGGAGTTTTTCTTCAGGCTAATGATGGCATCACCTGGGTCGGAAGGATAAAACATATAGTTGTGAATCGCGTTGGCGGTGGATCCGATACGGTTCACACGCCCGATGCGTTGCATCAGTCGGGTGGCGTTCCACGGACTGTCGTAGTTGACGATCACATTGGCCCGATGCAGGTTGACACCCTCGGCCAACACATCGGAAGTGATGATGATGTTATAGTCGTTGCGCCTTTCTTTCTTATACTTTGCGTCAAAGTTGGCTTTGATGGTGTCGCGCAGACGGTTGCGACTTTTGGCGCAAACGGCAAGAATGTCGTTGCGATTCAATCGTTGTTTCAACTCCCTTTCCAAATAATTGACGGTATCCACGCTTTCGCTGAACACCACGAGCTTGCCGCCGGGGTTCTTCTTCTTGTCGAACAATTCGCCTTGCACTTCTTGTCGAACAATTCGCCTTGCAACATGGTGATGAAGAGTTCCAGTTTGGGGTCGGATTTCACTTTCTCCCATCGCTTGCACAATTTGTCCAATACTTCGGCATCGTACTCCAACATGGGCAGGAAATCGGGCAGGAAATCGGCAGCGTGGAAGAGAATCTCTTTTTGGTCGAGTCCCTTGCCGATGGCCAATTCAATGATTTCGTCCAACTCTATGCCGTCAGCTTGCAGCTTTTTCACATTCAAATCAGGGGCGATGATGACCTTGTCTTCCTCGAACATCTTAATCATTCCCTTGGTGGCATCAAGGAGGGTATGAAGCGATTTCTTGAAAGCATCGAAGCTGCTTTCCAAGCGTTTGACCATGTGGGTCTGATAGATGGAAGCCAACGAATCGGCCATGTGCTTTGCCATTTTCCCAGAAGGAACTTTGTAGGAAGGGCAATACTCAATGGCACGATAACGGGCATAACGCAAACCGCTGCCGTCGAACATGTCGGAATTCGCCTCTTTCAAGTTGGCCGAAGGCGTGTCCACAAGTTTCTTGTAAGTATCCCAGAAAAGCAGCTGCAATTCGGGCGACATCTGGTAAGTGCGGTCGGTAGGGTCAAGCAACTGAGGGAAGTGTATCTCATCGGCATAGCGAGGCTCATGCTGGATGTTGCTACGGGTACGGCGCACCATCACCTTTTCCAGCACCTTGTGACGAAGTTCCTGATTGATGGCGTCGATGCGGCTGGTAAGAAACTCGGCACTCACGGTGCGGCGTTGCGACATGAGGCTCTTGAATTCCTTAATCCAAGGGGCAAAGGTGTCGGCAATGTTGGAGACACCATCAATCGTGCAACGGGCAGTGTCCTGAAACAACAGCAGTTGGTTCTTGATATCTTCGGGTGTGTTGTTGAGCGGTGTGGCCGAAAGCAGCAGCACGCGCTTGTTGCCTTTGACATTACCTTTGTTCAATCGTGTCGACTTGCAGATGCGTTGCAGCAGGTCGTAATTGCCTGTGCTGTCGTGACGGAAGTTGTGCGCCTCATCAACGATGATGAGGTCGTAGTAACCGGGCTGGCTGTAGTTTTTGGTGCCCTCAATGACCTTATCCAAGCTTCCGTTGCTGACAAACTGACTATAGTTGTTTTTGATTTGGAAATCGCGGAAAGTGTCTTCCCAGTTGCTTTGCACCGCTGGAGGGAAGATGACAAGAATACGGGTGTTGTTGCCGTTGGCGGCGATAAACCGCTGGGCAATCATGGCAGCCACCACGGTTTTGCCCAGACCCACCACATCGGCAATGAAACAGCCACCATGCTGCATCATGATATTATAGCCTTGCACTACTGCGTCACGTTGGTAAGTGAGGTTGTCGTAATTGTCGGGCAGATGAGGAATAAAGTCGTCTTCGACCTGATCGCCGAAATGGTCGATGAGCATCCGCATGTAAAGTTCGTATGGCGTGGGCTGATGTTCTTCTGGAGTCAGATGGGTTTTGCCAACGATATGGTTCACATCGTCCATGGTCACTGGAATGGCATCCTTCCAAAGGCTTTGAAACTCTTCCTCGCAGTAATGCACATCGTCGTAGTCCTTCATGGCCACGTTCAATTCATAGCGTGGCGGTTCGGTGGTGCCGAGACCTTGTGCGCTGAGGTTGCTGCTTCCCATGATGACCCAGCCGTCGCTATGCTCATTGTGTTTTTTGGGCAAGCATAGGTAGAATTTCGCGTGAAGGTCTTTGGTAGGATGAATACGTAACTGCAACCGATTGTTGGCAATGTCGGCGCAGAACTGACGGATGCCTTCATCGACTTCTGACGAGTATTCGGACTGATAGACATCACGAAGGAAGTCCTCGCAATACTGTTCAAGCGTTGCTTCTTTATTTTCGAAGAAAAACTTACCGGTGAGTTGCGATTGGCGGAAGAGGTTGTCGATATTGATGCCGACGAGGATGCGTATCTCGGTGACATTTTCCAATTCCTTGCGCAGTTTGAAGTAGCCGCTTGAACGAAAATAGCCAACCACGGCATGAAAGATGTCGAAGTTGGCCATGGCAGAGGCGATGCCGTGGAACTTATCCATCAGCCTCGTCTCGGTATTATTAAAGAACTTGGTACTCATTATGGCTTGGCGTTTTGAGCGCTTCGCCCTTCTGATGGGTCACAAAAAGAATCCGTGAACTTCTGTCTAAAGTCGAGGCTCCGGAAATTGCCTATGCTACAAACGAGAAAGCCCACGGATATTCCGTGAGCATTTCTGCTTTCTCGAGTAGCATTGTCTAAATTTTCCGGATTTCGACTTTACTTGAAAAGCAAAAACGCTTTATATCAATATGTTATTTAATCAGTTGTCTTCTATTAAGCTATTTTTTAATCAATTACTTTTTGATATTTCTTGTTGTAACGTACCTCAAAGGTACGGGATTATTTCTTTTCTCCAATTAGTTTGCAAAACTCCACCAAGCTGCGTTGTATCACACCTCCCACCTGTAACTGTTCTTTGTATTGCGCCACCATGGTGGGCGACATACTCCTGTTTAACGCAAAACGCACCACTTCCATATTAGCCTCCTTGCACAACAGGATGCCGATACTGGGATTCTCATTGGAACGACGCTCCTCCTGATCTAAAGCCTCTAAATAGAACTCTAACTGCCCAAGGTCTTTGGGCTGAAACTCCGTGGTTTTCAACTCAATGGCGACCATACATTGCAGCAGACGGTGGTAGAACAATAAGTCAACCTTAAAAGTCTTGCCACCGACCGCAAGCCGATGCTCTTCATCAATAAACAGGAAGTCTTTTCCCAACTCCAAGATGAAGTCTTTCATGTGATCGACAATACTCTTTCGGAGCTTGGTTTCCTTGTAACTTACCGGCAACCCCAACATGTCCAAACTGATACGGTCTTTGAACAATAGCGGTGCCTGGGGATACTGGGCTTGCAGCATTTGTGACTGAACATCGCGACTGCCTAATATAGCTGACATTGTATTGGTTTTGATGGCGCGATCCAATTCCTTGTACTCCAAACGCTCACGACCCGCATACAGCATGTAAAACAACCGTTGCTCATCAGTCTTGCAATAGTTCATTATGAGCTGATGATTACTCCAACCTGTTGAAAACAAAATAGTTGGAATTTGTGCCAATTGGATTGGCACAATTGGATTGGTTTGTATTTGTGCCGATTGGATTGTCACAATTTGACGATTGGGAATTTGCGCCATTTCAAACGGAACAATTTGTTGAGGCTTAACATGGCCAATCAGCTCGATAAAGGCATGAGATGAATAAGTTTCATAAAACTGAACCATCTTATAAATGGTGCGATAGCTCCAACCTCTCACCGTGGGGTCTTGTGTGTGGATATATTCCGCCAACTGACGGACAACGCCGCTGCCCCAAGTCGAAGTTTTCAGTTTGCCAGAAACAAACCCACCTACTTCCCATACCATCATTACCGTATCTCCATTGATTTGCTGCACCACTCGGTCACGATGGAGGGTAATGATTTTGTATATGGCCTCAAAGTCGTTTCTATATGTCGTTATCGGGTTGTTCATTAATATGTAGACTAGGCAAAAACGCTTTATATCAATATGTTATTTAATCAGTTATCTTCTGTGTTGGTTTGTTCTTTTTGGGTTGATGAGGGCAAAGATAGATAAACTTTGGAAAATGTTGAACAAAAAAGTTCAAAACCTTATAGACAATTGGCATTGTGCGGCTCGGGAGACTGTTTTTGTTCGGAAAAAATGGGAAAAAGTATCAAAAAGATAACATCAAACAAAAATCCATTTTCACTTCACCATCCCCAAAATCACCTCTGGCGCGGTGGCCATTTCAGTGACGGCGCAAAGGCCTGCACCGATGTACATGAAGTGCCAGAATGGCACTTCAAACTCTCATTTTTTTCTTTCGTCAATTTCCGTTACGCCAGATTAAGACTTGAAATAATAAGAGTTTTTAGGCTTTTCCCTTGCGAGTTCATGGAAAAGTTGTAATTTTGCAGCAGTTTCGCTCCCGTCCGTTGGCGACTAAATATAACCTTCGGATGTGTAGGCCAAAAGCAGCACTAACCTGGTTTGGTACATCGAAATAAAAACACTCCGACGAGAAAGACCTTTAAGGATTACTTACCGTCGGAGTTTTTATTTGCTTCCAACCCGTCAACAACCAGTTTACCTTATCGCCATTCCAGTTTTGCGAAATGACCGCCTCAAAGCCATCTTTTTGCAAATGGACAGTTTGCTTGGCAGGGATTGTCTTGGTTATAGTTCCATAAACTATCACATCCATGAGCTTTTTTACAACCTGGAGGCCTGTCTCTGGGAACGCATTAGGGTCTTTCGCATGCTCATAGTCGCGTTTGGAAATAATATGCGAAACACCAAATCCTTTTTTGTAGTTTTTGTCCCTCAGTCCTGGATTGCCATATTTTAGGCAAACTGAACCGAGAGAACAAAAGAATGCATCGTCAATGTCAATTTTATTCTTTATTACTTTATTCAAAGCTGCTATAGCTTTCTTTTTTTCGGCTTTTTTATCCATGTTTTCTTGCTTTTGTGTAATACACAGCAAATAAACAACCTTTGTCAAGAAAAAGCCGTTGAACAAACGTTTGTAGTCGACAGCAGTCGTTTGTTGTCGTTTGCTGTCGGATAGTTCGCTGTAAATGAATAATTAAAACAGACGGACAAAGTAGCGTATGACCAAATTGCAGATTTAACTATTATTCTTATCTTTGCACCGAGGCTGAAAGCTGATTGGCTGACAGCCAAAAAATCGCATCTAAACTATTCTGTTCATGGTCTTAAACTACCAAATATCCAGTCCAGAGACAATGGAGCGAGCCATTTGCGAGCTTGGAATCGTGCCGTTTTTCACCAGCGCCATCCCGGGCTATTCCATCAAGGAACTCACACAGCCTGGGTTTTGGTTTGACGGCGAGGAGGACTCGCTCGGGCCGTGGGACTGGAAGATCGACTGCCTGCAAAACGGCGGCATAGCCTACGGGAAGTTCCTCTGCGGGGGAAAAGCCGCCTTCGCGACGGTCCCATTCTACCGCGAACTGATGAACGTCCGCCGCGCCACGACATCTCCCGACAAGAATGGCGAGCGCATCATGGAGTATCTCGAAAAGCAAGGAAGCATCACCATCAAGGAGGTGCGCGCTTTGCTCGGCGTGAAAAAAGGCCAAGCCGATGCGGCCATAGGCAAGCTGATGCAGCGGTGCCGTGTCGTCACGGGAGCCATCGAGCGGGTATATTGAGGACCCGAGCAGGTTTACAACGGCTGGCAAGTGTCGTATTTCTGCACACCCGAGTCGCTGTTCGAAGACTTCACCACGCTCCACACCGACCATACCCCCGAGGAGTCGCTGGAGTTCTTAGTCGACCACATCACGAAGCTGACAGATGGAACGGCTACCCGAAAGCAGGTTTTGAAGGTGCTGAAATAAACTATGATTATTCATCTCAAAATATAAACACAATGATCAACGATTTCATTTATGACATTCCCGTAAGGATTTACTTCGGACGCGACCAACTGAAACACCTTGGCGCAGAACTCAAAAAATACGGTACACGCGTGCTGATGACCTACGGCGGCGGCTCCATCAAGAAGATGGGGTTGTATGACCGTGTGGTTTCAGCAATCAAAGACGCCGGACTCGAACTGTTCGAACTCTCGGGCATCGAACCTAACCCACGCATCGGCTCTGTGCGCAAAGGTGTGCAGATGTGCAAAGAGCACAACATTGATGTGTTGTTAGCTGTGGGCGGTGGCTCCACCATCGACGCCACCAAGATCATGGCCGCCGGCGCCTGCGTCGACCATGACCCCTGGGACTTCCTCGACCTCAGCAAGCGTGCCCCCATCGAGCGCGCCCTGCCCATCGTCAGCATCCTGACACTCGCTGCCACAGGCTCAGAGATGGACACGGCTGCCGTCATCAGCAACCCCGAGACCAACGACAAGATCGGTCGTCTGGATCCCAACATGTTGCCCAAGGCATCCTTCCTCGACCCGAGCATTACCTTCAGCGTCAGCCCCTATCAGACCGCTTGTGGCTCAGCCGACACCCTTTCGCACCTCTTCGAGGTCTATTTCACCATGGACCAAGACCTCTACAAGCTCGATTGCTTCATGGAAGGCTTGATGAAGACCGTCATCCGCTTCGCCCCTATCGCCATGCGAGAACCTGACAACTATGAGGCGCGTGCCAACCTGATGTGGGCCTCCTCATGGGCCATCAACGGTTTCGTGAACGGTGGCAAACGCAAAGCATGGAGTTGCCATCCTATGGAACATGAACTTTCGGCCTTCTACGACATCACCCACGGCCTCGGCCTCGCCATCCTCACTCCACGCTGGATGAAGTACTGCCTCGACGAAACCACTGTGTCGAAATACGTTCAGTTTGGCACCAACGTCTTCGGCATCGACCCGACCCTGCCTCCAATGGACATCGCTCATCAAGCCATCGACAAGTTGAGCGACTTCCTCTTCAATACGCTGCAACTGAAGCGCAGCTTCCCCGAGGTGGGCATCGACAGAACCCATTTCGCAGTGATGGCCAAGAAAGCCGTTGGCGGTGGTACCTTGCCTGGCTTCAAACCCTTGCAGCAGGCCGACGTGGAGAAGATCTTTGAGATGTGTATGAAATGAACTTAAATTCTATTCAATAAGTAGATGAGCATATTTAGTTTACATATTGACGCGAGACTGCGAGACACGAGACGCGAGACATTGGCTTGTCCCGTGTCCCGAAGTCCCGAGTCCCGTGTCAAAAGAATAACTGTAGTTTAATTTTGAACACTTACTTATGAAAAAACTATTCTTTCTCGCAGTAGTGGCACTGATGATGGCCACGAGCTGCAACAACCAGAACAACAAAACCGCCCAAGTGACGCCCGAACCTGAACCTGTGGTCGAACAGACTAGTGGCATCTACGACATCACGGTCAAGGACATGGATGGAAGCGATGTATCCTTGGCCAACTACAAAGGCAAGGTGCTGCTCATCGTCAACGTGGCCAGCAAATGCGGCCTGACCCCGCAGTACGAAGGCCTTGAAGCCCTGTATCAGAAGTACAAGGACCAAGGCTTGGAGATTTTGGCCTTTCCATGCAACCAATTCTTGGAACAAGAGCCTGGCACCAACGAGGAGATCCAGAGCTTCTGCTCGCTGAACTACAACGTCACCTTCCCGCTGTTCGACAAGATTGACGTCAACGGCGAGGCGGAGAGTCCGCTCTACACCTACCTCAAGAAACAAGCACCTTTCAAGGGCTATCCCGAGGGC
>ONJF01000050.1 GCA_900318085.1 uncultured Bacteroidales bacterium | reverse complement strand
ACCTGCCCCGACGGCGTCATCAAGGTTTACAAGAAAGCCCTGTAATCAAAACCTATTGTCTAACAAATCAAAAAATCTTACATAATGGGAGAATTAAAATTGATGAAGGGTAACGAGGCATTGGCCGAAGCCGCCATCCGCTGCGGCGCTGATGCTTATTTCGGATATCCTATCACCCCCCAGTCGGAAGTGATCGAGTATCTGTCGGAACAGAACCCTTACGAACGTACCGGTATGGTCGTTCTTCAAGCTGAAAGTGAATTGGCAGCCATCAACATGGTGTATGCCGCTGGTGCAGCTGGCAAGCGTGTCATGACCTCCTCGTCCAGCCCTGGCGTGTGCCTGAAGCAAGAAGGTTTGGCTTACATCGCTGGCGCCGAGGTGCCTTGCGTCTTCGCCGACGTCGTCCGTGGCGGCCCGGGTCTGGGTACCATCCAACCCTCACAGGCCGACTATTTCCAGAACACCAAGGGTGGCGGCAACGGCGACTATCGTAACATCGTCCTCGCCCCCGCTTCCGTCCAGGAAATGGCTGACTTCGTGCCGCTGGGCTTCGACCTCGCCTTCAAGTATCGTATGGCAGTGTGTATCCTCTCCGACGGTGCCATTGGCCAGATGATGGAAAAGGTCGTCCTGCCCGAACAGAAGGCCCGCCTCACCGAAGAGGAAATCAAAGCCAAGTATCCTTGGGCACTGACAGGCCGCAAGCGTGGCACGCAACACCGCGTCATCACCTCCTTGGACCTCGACTCCGCCCGCATGGAAGAGCACAACCGTCACCTCCAACGCAAGTACGACGAAGTGACTAAGAACGAAGTCCGTTACGAAATGATCGACTGCGACGATGCCGAATACGTATTCGTCGCCTACGGCTCCAGCGCCCGTATCGCCCAGAAGTCGGTGCAACTCGGTCGCGCCGCTGGCCTGAAGGTCGGTTTGCTCCGTCCTATCACCCTGTGGCCCTACCCCACCCAAGCCATCCGTAACCTCATCGACAAGGGTGTCAAGGGATTCCTCGGCCGCGCCAAGGCCGAACACTTTGGCCGCGTCGGTGGCATCATCCACACCCCGGAAGAAGTTCTCGAAGCTATGAAGAAACAAATTATAGGAGAATAAGACAATGGCAGAAATCACATTACAAGATATCATCCAGCCTGAAAACTTGGTTTACGAAAAATCAAAGCTGCTGACTGAAAAACCTTTCCACTACTGCCCCGGCTGCGGTCACGGCACTGTGCACCGCATCATCGCTGAAGTGCTTGAAGAGCTTGGCGTTGACGACCGTACCATCGGTGTCTCCCCCGTGGGTTGCGCCGTTATGGCTTACGATTACTTCGACGTCGACTTCGTCGAGGCTGCCCACGGCCGCGCTCCGGCGTGCGCCACGGGTATCAAGCGCGTGTGGCCCGACAAGGTCGTGTTCTCCTATCAAGGCGACGGTGACCTCGCTGCCATCGGCACCTGCGAGACCATCCACACCTGCAACCGTGGTGAGAACATCACCATGATCTTCGTCAACAACGGCATCTACGGCATGACCGGTGGCCAGATGGCTCCTACCACCCTCGTAGGCATGAAGACCGCCACCACACCTTACGGCCGTATGCCTCAGTGGCCCGACGGAACACCTAACAACGGTTTCCCGCTCCAGATCACCCAACTGCTTGCCCAACTTCCTGGCACCCGCTACGTCACCCGTCAGGCTGTGTTCAGCGCCGCCGCCGTGCGTAACGCCAAGAAGGCCATTAAGAAGGCTTTCCAGAACCAGATTGAGAACAAGAACGGTGTCAACTTCGTTGAAATCGTTTCGAACTGCAACTCCAACTGGAAGATGAGCGCCGTCGATGCCAACAAGTGGCTGCAAGACAACATGCTGCCCGTCTATCCTTTGGGCGACCTCAAGGACAATTTCGAGCTGATTAAAAAATAAAATGACTACGGGACTATGAGACTGCGGGACTACGCTAAAAACGACAAAGCAATGACAGAAGAAATTATTATAGCCGGTTTCGGCGGACAAGGTGTCTTGTCAATGGGTAAGATCCTTGCTTACAGTGGTATCATGCAGGACAAGGAAGTCAGCTGGATGCCTTCATACGGCCCGGAGATGCGTGGCGGTACGGCCAACGTGACCGTCATCGTCAGCGACGAGCGCGTGTGCTCCCCCATCCTCAACGCTTTCGACACTGCCGTCATTCTGAATCAGCAGTCGCTCGACAAGTTTGAGGACAAAGTGAAGCCCGGTGGCTACCTCATCTACGACCCCAACGGCATCACCCACAAGCCCACCCGTAAGGACATCCACATCTACAGCATCGAAGGTGCACAACTCGCCTCCGATATGGGCAACAGCAAGGTGTTCAACATGATCATCCTGGGTGCCTTCCTGAAGGTGCGTCCCATCATCGACAACAAGAACGTCGAAGAGGGTCTGCGTCACTCCTTGCCGGAGCGTGCCCACAAGCTCATCCCGCTGAACATGCAGGCCGTGCAGGTTGGCATGGACAACATCAAGGCTGAGAATTAAACATCGGTCATCCGAAAAAATGAAAGCCGCTGACTTATCAGCGGCTTTTTTTACATGTAATAATCACAAAAAAAGGGACGAGGTTTCTCGTCCCTTTTGTGTGTATTGAACCAATTACTTCAGACCTTGCCAAGGACCGTTTTGGATGTTTCTGCACTGCGTGTAGGTGGCAGGGCAGTTGAACACCTGATATTTATTGGATCCATAGGGTTGGAAGATCTCAACTCCACGTTGGAAAGTGTCCCAACCGCCATCGGTCAAGATGTAAGAATAGTACACAGTGCCTCCAGTCAGAGGAGCGTCTTGGATACCATTGGGGTTGCCACTCATTTTGACCGTGTAGGGTTCTTCAGGCTTGTAACCGTTGGTGTAGGTAGCGCCTTTCAGCAAAGCGGCCGGCAAATAACGCTGAACGTATGGGTCGTTCTCGGGGCTGTATTGTGAATAGTTGAACTTGGTCTTCAGAGTACGCACAATACCAGCGACGGTCGAAGAGCTGTTGCAGAGCACATTGAAGCACTGTTCACCCACATTGGCATCACGAGCGTAGATTTCAATGGCCATGGGCACCATAGCGGCAGCGCCTTGAGGAGTGTTGCCCAACAAATTGTCATAAACGGCCTTGAACTCGGTGACACCCGAAGGAATGTTGGTAAAGGTCACGAATGCAGTAGGTGTGTCATAATAAGTTTGATCGTAAGTCAGTTCACCGCTCACGGTATAGGTGTGGTCGCCATAAGTCAAAGTATTGCCATTGACAATAGCCTCATGAGGAGTCTCGTTGATGAGATTGGCCCATGAATCACCAGAGTTTGAGGGACCTGGTGTAGGATTAGGGTTGGGAGTAGGATTGACAGGATCTGGAGTCGGATTCACCGGATCATCCTTTTTGCAGGAAGAGAAGGTCATAAGACCAATGCCCAAGCAGGCAATCATGAGGACTTTGCCCCAGTTTTTGATTGATTTGTTCATAATGATTAGTTTTTTAAGTTAGTACTAGGTTGAACTATCATTTCAAATGATTATGATAGGGCAAAATTAGGAATAAAAAACAAAATATCCATAGGTAAAATTACCTATTTTTTTAAAAAAAGCGAAAAAAAAAGTGCCCGATAACAAAAAAAAGAAGGCCGTCATCGAAATGACGACCTTCCTTCATCTATTGAAAAAACATTACTCTTTCACTTCTGTTTCTTCAGCGGGAGCTTCGACGGGAGCCTCGACAGCTGCTTCAGCTTTAGGAGCAGCTTTCTTAGTGCTACGACGGGTGCTCTTAGCCTTGGCAGGCTTTTGACCCTCGCGGGTATAAACCTCGTTGTAGTCGACGAGTTCCATCAGAGCCATCTCAGCGGCGTCGCCCTTACGGTTTTCCGGCATACGGATGATGCGGGTGTAACCACCGGGACGGGTAGCCACCTTCGGACCCACCTCGCGGAACAGCTCGGTCACAGCGTACTTGTTTTGCAGGTAAGCAAAAACAACACGGCGGTTGCTCGAGCCAGTCTCGGTCGTGGTGTTATTCTCAGGCTTAGCCTTGGTGATCAGGGGCTCAATGTACATACGAAGAGCCTTGGCCTTGGCCGTCGTCGTGATGATGCGTTTGTTAAGAATCAGCGAGGAAGCCATATTGGAGAGCATGGCCTTGCGGTGAGCGCTTTTTCTTCCCAAGTGATTGAATTTCTTATTGTGTCTCATCTTTCTTATTCCTTATCTAATTTATATTTGCTGACATTCATACCGAACTCAAGGCCTTTGCTTCTGACCAGTTCTTCAAGTTCAGTGAGCGACTTCTTACCGAAGTTGCGGAACTTGAGCAGGTCTTGCTTATTGAAGGCGACAAGTTCACCAAGCGTTTCAACCTCAGCAGCTTTCAAGCAGTTCAACGCACGAACCGAGAGGTCGAGGTCGACGAGCTTGGTCTTGAGGAGCTGACGGATATGCAACGAGCCTTCATCAAAGTCTTCGGTGACGGTCTTCTCATCGGGAACGAGGTTGATGTTCTCGTCGGAGAAGAGCATGAAGTGGTAGATGAGGATCTTTGCGGCTTCTTTCAAGGCATCTTTAGGATTGATAGAACCATCGGTGTCGATTTCGATGACCAGCTTCTCATAGTCGGTCTTCTGTTCGACACGCCAGTTTTCCACCTTGTAGCTCACATTGCGGATGGGCGTATAGATGGAGTCGATGGCGATGGTGTCGACAGGGGCGCCGGCCACTTTGTTCTCGTCGGCAGGCACATAGCCTCTGCCCTTATTGATGTTGAGCTCGATATTGAGCTTCACCGAAGGCTCAAGGTTGCAAATGACGAGATCGGGGTTGAGCACTTGGAAGGAGCAGAGATACTTGTTGATGTCGCCAGCCTTGAATTGCTCTTGGCCGGTGATAGTAAAGCTGACCTTCTCGTGGACTTCAGTGGGGACCACCTGTTTGAGGCGCACTTGTTTGAAATTCAGCACCATATCAGCGACGTCTTCAATAACGCCGTCGATGGAAGCAAACTCGTGGGTGACACCGTCGATGTGGATAGAAGTGATAGCAAAGCCTTCAAGTGAAGACAGCAGGATTCTTCTAAGCGCATTACCAATGGTGATGCCGAAACCTGGTTCTAGAGGTCGAAACTCGAAAACGCCTTTGGTGTCGGAGCCTTCAACCATGATAACCTCATCGGGTTTTTGAAACGCTAAAATTGCCATGTTTATATTATTTACCAGGTTAACAATCAACAATTACTTAGAATACAATTCAACGATGAGCTGTTCGTTGATGTTCTCCGGGATCTCCTCACGAGCCGGATAGTTCATGAACTTGCCGCACATCTTATCAGAATCCCATTCCAGCCAGGCGAAGTTGCTGCCTTGACGGCCTTCGAGGGAGTTGGTGATGACTTCCAAGCTCTTTGATTTCTCACGGACGCCAACCACATCACCAACCTTCACGAGGTAGGACGGGATGCTGAGGACGCTACCGTTGACGACGATATGACGATGGTTCACGAGCTGACGGGCAGCGGCACGGGTGGGAGCGATACCCAAGCGGTACACTACATTGTCAAGGCGCGATTCCAAAAGTTGCATCAGGATGAGACCGGTGACGCCTTCCTTACGGCGGGCATGCTCAAAGGTCTTGTGGAATTGTCTCTCGAGAACTCCATAAGTATATTTTGCCTTTTGCTTCTCCTTCAGCTGGGTGCCGTATTCCGAGACTTTCTTTCTTCTGCTGTTGGCGCCATGCATTCCAGGAGGATAATTTCTCTTTTCGAAGTACTTGTCGGAACCAAAGATAGGTTCTCCGAACTTACGAGCGATCTTCGTTTTTGGACCTGTATATCTTGCCATAATTCTACGTTTTTAATTGTTCAACTTACACTCTTCTACGTTTTGGAGGACGGCAGCCATTGTGAGGCAGCGGGGTGACGTCGATGATTTCGGTCACTTCAACGCCCATCGAATGGATGGCACGGATGGCAGATTCACGTCCTGAACCAGGTCCCTTTACATACACTTTAACTTTACGTAATCCCAAGTCATAGGCAGTCTTGGCACACTCTTCAGCGGCCATTTGTGCGGCATAAGGGGTGTTCTTCTTCGAGCCCTTAAAGCCCATCTTACCGGCTGATGCCCAAGAAATGACTTGTCCTTCATTGTTGGTCAGAGAAACGATCACGTTGTTGAAGGAAGCCTTCACGAATGCCATACCCGTCGCTTCAACCTTCACAACACGTTTCTTTGTAACTTTGTTGTTTTTTGCCATTTTTTAATTGTGTGGTTTAGTAATTTTGAGATGATCCAACTACGTATTACTTCGTAGCTTTCTTCTTGTTTGCAACAGTCTTCTTACGGCCCTTACGGGTACGTGCGTTGTTCTTCGTGCTCTGTCCGCGAACGGGAAGGCCTGCACGATGACGGACACCTCTGTAGCAACCGATATCCATCAAACGCTTAATGTTCATCTGAACTTCACCGCGAAGCTCACCTTCGGTCTTGTACTGTTCGGCGATGATGTCACGAACGGTCTTCTGCTCATCATCGGTCCAGTCCTGGACTTTCTTGGCGGGCTCGACACCGGCTTTCTTCAGGATTTCCTTGGACAACGAACGTCCAATGCCGTAAATGTAGGTCAACGAGATTTCACCGGCTTTGTTGCTCGGGATATCTACACCAGCGATTCTTGCCATATTTTCTTATTTCTTTAGTTTAAATTATCGACCAGAATTAACCCTGACGCTGATTCTCTTTAGGGTTCTTCTTATTAATCACATACACTCTGCCCTTACGCTTGACGATGATGCAATCGGCAGATCTTTTCTTTACAGATGCTTGAACTTTCATTTCAATATGATTTTGTTGTTTGCTCTCTAGCTTTTGTATCTGAAGGTGATACGGCCCTTGGTCAAATCGTAGGGAGACATTTCCAGCTTGACTTTATCGCCAGGCAGGATCTTGATATAGTGCATGCGCATCTTGCCAGAGATGGTGGCGATGATCACCAGGCCGTTCTCCAACTCGACGCGGAACATGGCGTTTCCCAACGCTTCCACTACCGTGCCTTCCTGTTCGATTGACATTTGTTTAACCATATTTTCTCCTTTCAAATACTATTTTGTTGTTACTCACTTCAGTCCTTCCAATACGAGGACCTGATTTTTCGGGCTGCAAAAGTACAAATTCTTTTCCAATTGCAGGATGTTTTTCGCAAATTTATTCACCCCTACCCTACAAAACCAGTTTTCCCCATCTCTTCGGGGAGCCTCCGACATAATAACCGAAGGCTTCCCAAAGAGTTTGGAGACTGATTCTTACAATCAAATTCTGCCGACACGACCCTTGATACGACCGGTCTTGGTAAGACCATCGTAGTGGTGCATCAAGAGGTGGCTCTCAATCTGCTGCAAGGTATCGAGGACGACACCAACAAGAATCAGCAGTGAGGTTCCGCCATAGAAGTGGGAGAATCCCGTGGTGACATTCATGAGAGAAGCCACGATGGCGGGCATGATAGCCACGAAGCCCAGGAAAATGGAACCCGGCAGGGTGATACGCGACATGATGGTGTCGAGATACTCGGCCGTCTTCTTTCCAGGTTTCACACCAGGGATGAAACCACCATTCTTCTTGATGTCTTCCGCCATTTGGTTGGTGTTCATCGTCACAGCCGTATAGAAATAGGTGAAGGCGATGATGAGGAGGAAGAACACAAGGTTGTACCAGAAGCCGTTGATGTTGGTGAACGCAGCGGCAAAACCTGTCAGGCTCTCCGACTGGCTGAAACCGGCGATGGTGATGGGCAGGAACATGATGGCTTGTGCGAAGATGATCGGCATAACGCCAGCGGCATTCACCTTCAGCGGGATGTACTGGCGGGCGCCGCCATATTGACGGTTACCGACCACACGCTTGGCATACTGTACCGGGATCTTGCGCGTGCCTTGCACGAGGGCGATGGTACCCACCATCACGAAGAACAGCACGATGAGCTCGATGACCAAAATCAGCAAGCCAGTGCCGCCTTGGTTGAAGCGGGCGCCGCACTCGGCCACAAAGGCACCAGGCAGACGGGCGATGATACCAATCATAATGATCAGAGAGATACCATTGCCAATACCCTTATCGGTGATCTTTTCGCCAAGCCACATAATGAACAACGTACCGGCGACCAGCAGTATTACGGTCGAAATCCAGAAGAAGATACCCGGATCGTGAATTCCGTCAAAGGGAGTCACAGCTGCCTTAGGCATCTGAACGAGCACGTTCTTGATGTAACCGGGAGCTTGGATGACCACGATAACCACGGTCAGGTAACGCATGATCTGGTTCAACTTCTTGCGGCCGCTCTCACCCTCCTTCTGCAGGCGTTGGAAGTAAGGAACAGCCATGCCGAGCAGTTGGATGATGATGGATGCGGTGATGTAAGGCATGATACCGAGGGCGAAGACCGAAGCGTTGCCGAAAGCACCACCCGAGAACATGTTAAGCAGGCCGAGGAGGCCGCTGTCGCTGCTGTTCTGGAGTGCCGACAGCTGGGTCGGGTCGACGCCGGGAATCACGACGAACGAGCCGAAGCGATAGATCAAGATGATGAGGATCGTGTAAAGGATACGCTTACGCAGTTCCTCAATCTTGAAGATATTCCTTATGGTTTCAATCAATCTTTTCATTTCGTTTCGTATTTTTCGCAAGTTCCACCGACGGCTTCGATCATTTCCTTAGCCTTGGCAGAAAAAGCGTGAGCCCTAACTTCCATTTTTGCAGTCAATTCACCCTTGGCAAGGATCTTGACAAGTTCCTTATTGTGGGTGACGCCGTTTTCGACGAGCACTTCAGGTGTGATCACCGTGATGCCCTTGTCAGCAAGCTTCTGCAAAGTTGCGAGGTTGACGGGGGTATACTCAATACGATTCATGTTCTTGAAACCGAACTTAGGAACCAAACGCTGGAGAGGCATCTGACCGCCTTGGAAGCCGATCTTACGCTTCGCGCCCGAGCGTGCTTGAGCACCCTTGTGACCGCGCGTTGACGTGCCGCCTCTTCCTGAACCTTGGCCACGGCCTAATCTTTTCTTTTCCTTTGTAGAACCTTTTGCTGGTTTTAAATTACTTAAATCCATGATGATGTAGATTTGATAAGTTCAACAATTAGATTTCTTCGATCTTGAGGAGATGGGCGATCTTGTTCACCATACCGGCCATGACGGGGTCATCCATGTCGACCTCGACAGACTGGTGCATCTTTCTCAGTTTGAGTGACCTCAAAGTGTCCTTTTGATCTTGTGGTCTTCCGATACCACTTCTGACTTGGGTGATTCTTACTTTCTTCATCTTTTCAAAAGTTTTATCCGTTAAACACAGTATCCAAATCCACACCTCTCAATTGTGCGACAGTGTAGGCATCGCGCATTTTGGTCAGAGCGTCGAAAGTGGCCTTCACCACCGAGTGGGGGTTGGAAGAGCCCTTCGACTTGGCCAGCACGTTCTTCACGCCGACGCTCTCGAGCACGGCACGCATGGCACCACCGGCGATAACACCGGTACCGGGCGTTGCGGGCTGGATGAAAACGTAGGCGCCGCTATACTTGCCGTATTGCTCATGGGGCAGTGTGCCGTTCAGAACCGGAACTTTCACCAGGTTCTTCTTGGCATCATCGACACCCTTCTGGATGGCGGCAGTGGCTTCCTTGGCCTTGCCAAGACCGTAACCGACGACACCATTCTCATTGCCGACGACAACCAGTGCTGCGAAAGTGAAAGTACGACCACCTTTGGTCACCTTGGTGACGCGGTTGATGCTAACGAGACGTTCTTTGAACTCGATTTCGCTAGACTTTACTCTTTTTACATTAACTTCTGCCATGACAATTAGAATTTAAGTCCTCCATTACGAGCTGCGTCGGCCAGCGACTTCACTCTACCGTGATACAAATAACCATTACGATCGAACACGACGGTCTCGATGCCGAGGCCTTTGGCCTTTTCGGCGATCAGGGCGCCGACCTTGGCGGCCTGTTCGGTCTTGGTGATCTTTTCATTTTCAATGCCGTTCTCGCGGGAACTGGCGGCAGCCAGAGTCTTGCCGACTTCGTCGTCAATCAGCTGCACATAGATTTGCTTGTTGCTTCTGAAGACAGACATGCGCGGACGCTGAGCGGTACCCGAAATCTTCTTGCGGATGCTCTTCTTGATGAACTGTCTTCTCTCTTCTTTAGTTTTAGCCATTGTGTTACTTTTCTTACTGAGGTATTAATCTTACTTACCAGCAGCCTTACCTGCCTTACGTCTCAGGACTTCGCCTTCGAACTTGATACCCTTACCCTTATAAGGTTCAGGCTTACGCATCGAGCGGATCTTTGCGGCCACCTGACCAAGAAGTTGTTTGTCGTGTGAACGCATCTTCAAGATGGGGTTCTTACCTCTCTCGTTGATGGTTTCAATCTTAATCTCAGGAGGCATCTCCATGAAGATGTTGTGGGAGAAGCCCAGAGACATTTCGAGGATTTGTCCCTTAGCCTCGGCCTTGTAACCGACGCCGACAAATTCCTGCACCGTTTCAAAACCTTCGCTGACGCCCTTGACCATGTTGTTGATGAGGGCGCGATAGAGTCCGTGCATGGCACCGGGCTTGCCGGCAGTAGTAGCCTCATTGGGCTTGACATGCAGTTGGCCATCTTCCAATTCGAGAACGACGGCGTCGCCGAACTTCTGCGAAAGTTCACCTAACTTACCTTTAACAGTGATGACACCGTCTTTGATGTCGACCGTGACGCCAGCGGGGATGGCGATAGGCAATTTACCAATTCTTGACATACTTTCTATCTCCTATTCTTTTAGCTAACGTAACAAATCACTTCACCGCCGATGTGGAGCTTGCGGGCTTCCTTGTCGGTCATCACACCCTGCGACGTGGAGATGATGGCGATACCGAGGCCGTTCATCACGCGGGGCAGGTTTTCGCTGTCAGCATACTTTCTCAGACCAGGACGCGAGACGCGGTCGATGGTCGTGATGGCGGGCAGCTTGGTCACAGGATGGTACTTAAGAGCGATCTTAATGACATTCTGTGATTTCTTCTCACCTTCTTCGAACTTGTAGTTGAGGATGTAGCCCTTCTCGAAGAGGATCTTCGTGATGGCCTTCTTCATGTTCGAAGCGGGGATCTCAACGATTCTATGCTTGGCATTATTCGCATTGCGAATGCGAGTCAGATAATCTGCTATAGGGTCTGTATTCATCTTTCACTAAATCTTAAAATGTTTACCAACTAGCTTTCTTAACGCCCGGGATCAAGCCTTTGAGGGCCATCTCACGGAAATCGATACGCGAAATGCCAAACTGACGCATGTAGCCTTTCGGGCGGCCGCTCAGTTTGCAACGGTTGTGCAGACGGACGGGGCTCGAGTTCTTCGGCAGTTTCTGCAGGCCTTCGTAATCGCCAGCAGCCTTGAGGGCGGCGCGCTTCTCAGCGTACTTCGCGACCATCTTTGCTCTCTTGCGCTCGCGCGCTTTCATTGATTCTTTAGCCATAGTTTACTTGTTTTGATTTTTAAAAGGAAGACCAAAATGTTTCAACAAAGCCAAAGCCTCTTGGTCGGTCTTGGCTGAGGTGACGAAGGTGATGTTCATACCGTTCATCTTCACCACCTTTTCGATGTCGATCTCGGGGAAGATGATCTGCTCGGTGACGCCGAAGCTGTAGTTGCCGCGGCCGTCAAAGCCTTTGTCGCTGATACCCCTGAAGTCGCGCACACGCGGGAGAGCCACGCAGACAAGGCGCTCGAGAAACTCGTACATCTTGTCGCCGCGCAGCGTCACGTGGACGCCAATCGGGTTGCCACGACGCAGTTTGAAGTTACTGACGTCATGTTTGGAAATGGTCGGTACGGCTTTCTGGCCGGTGATGGCGGACATTTCCTCCACACCCACATCGATCAATTTCTTGTCGACCAATGCTGCGCCGATACCCTGGTTGAGTGAAATTTTCAGGAGTCGTGGAACCTGCATCACGCTCTTGTAGTGGAATTCTTCCATCAATGCAGGCACGATTTCACTCTTGTATTGTCCTCTAAGTCTGGGTTGATAGTTCATAGTTACTTAATGATTTCACCTGTTTTCTTTGAATAACGGACCAATTTGCCGTTCTCATCTTTCTTACGCCCAATCCTCGAGGGTTTGCCGTTCTTGTCGACCACCATGAGGTTGGAGATGTGGATAGGGGCTTCTTGCTTTATGATGCCACCTTGGGGATGCTCCGCGTTGGGGCGAGTGTGCTTGGAGATGATTCTAACGCCTTCGACGATAGCTCTGCTCTTCTTCACATCGACCCTGAGGATCTTGCCTTGCTTGCCTTTATCGTTGCCCGAGAGGACCAACACGATATCGCCTTTCTTTACATGTAATTTGCTCATTTCTTTCAGTTTTTAAATGTTAATTAAAGCACTTCTGGAGCGAGCGAAACTATTTTCATGAATTGCTTTTCGCGCAACTCTCTGGCCACTGGCCCGAAGATACGGGTGCCAACGAGTTCGCCGGCTTGGTTCAGCAGCACGCAAGCATTGTCATCGAAGCGGATGTAGGAACCGTCGGCACGACGGGTTTCCTTCTTGGTGCGGACTACGACTGCCTTCGAGACGGTACCTTTCTTTACGTTGCCGCTCGGGATGGCGCTTTTCACGGTGACGACGATGATGTCGCCCGTGTGGGCGTAACGCTTCTTGGTTCCACCCAACACTCTGATGCAAAGAACTTCTTTTGCACCGCTATTGTCAGCTACTGCGAGTCTGGTTTCCTGTTGTATCATTTTACTTAGCCCTTTCGATAATTTCTACTAGTCTCCAACGTTTTCTCTTGCTCAACGGACGGGTTTCCATAATGCGCACGGTATCGCCGATGTTGCACTCTTCCTTCTCGTCATGAGCCATGAAACGGTTCGTTTTCTTGATGAATTTTCCGTAAATCGGGTGTTTCTCGCGACGCTCGATTTCCACGACGATGGATTTCTGCATCTTGTTGCTGACAACCACGCCGATTCTTTCTTTTCTAAGGTTTCTTTCCATTGTTCTGCGTCGTTTAATTATTTATTACCTTCAAGTTCACGTCTTCTCAGTTCGGTCAGATAACGGGCAATGTTCTTGCGAGTCTCACGAATCTGGTTGGGATTGTCGAGCGGCGAAACGGCGTGGTTAAGTCTCATCTTCACCAGCTGCTCGCGGGCCTGGTCCAAACGATCGTTCAGGTCGGCGGTGCTCATCTCTCTGATTGCTTCTTGCTTTTTCATTGTTTATTATCCTCCAAATTATTCGACGTAATCTCTTCTAACAACAAACTTCGTGGTGACGGGCAGCTTTTGGGCGGCCAGACGGAGAGCCTCTTTGGCGACGGCCAACGGCACACCCTCGGCTTCAAACAGCATGTGACCCGGGGTAACACGAGCTACAAAGTATTCGGGATCACCCTTACCTTTACCCATACGGACGTCCAAAGGCTTCTTGGTGATGGGTTTGTCGGGGAAGATGCGGATCCAGATTTGGCCTTCACGCTTCATGTAACGGGTGACGGCCTGACGGGCGGCCTCGATCTGACGGGCAGTAATCAAAGCCTCTTCAAGTGTCTTGATTCCAAAAGAACCGAAAGCAAGCTGGTGAGCGCGATGGGCGTTACCTTTCATCTTGCCTTTCTGTGGCCTTCTGTATTTTTGTCTTTTAGGTTGTAACATATTCAGTCAACTTTTAAAGATTAAACACGATCATTTACGTTTGCCTTCACCACGACGGGGACCACGGCCGGCAGGACGCGGGGCGCCGCCTTGCTTCTTCGCAGGAGCGTTGACAGTGGTGGGAACCAGTTCGGGCTTGCCATAGATTTCACCTTTGCAGATCCACACCTTGATGCCGAGACGGCCATAGGAGGTATGGGCTTCCACCAGGGAGTAGTCGATGTCGGCGCGCAGCGTGTGCAGCGGGATACGACCTTCCTTGTACGACTCGGAACGTGCGATTTCAGCACCTCCGACGCGACCCGAAATCAAAATCTTGATGCCTTCGGCACCCATTCTCATGGTGCTGAACGAAGCGGTCTTGATGGCGCGGCGGTACGACACACGGCCTTCAATCTGCTTGGCGATGGTGCTAGCCACGATGTAAGCGTCGAGCTCAGGTCTCTTGATCTCGTTGATGTTGATTTGGATTTCCTTGCCGGTGAGCTTCACCAATTCTTTCTTCAGCTTGTCGACTTCCTCGCCGCCTTTGCCGATGATCATACCCGGACGAGCGGTGAAGATGGTGACAGTGACATATTTCAAGGAACGTTCGATGGCGATCTTTGAGATGCCGGCTTTGCCGAGACGGGCGTTCAGATACTTGCGAATCTTGTCGTCCTCAACGAGCTTGGCCGAAAAGTCTTTTCCGCCATACCAATTGGAATCCCATCCTCTGATGATTCCCAATCTAAGACCTATAGGATTAGTTTTTTGTCCCATTATTCAAATCTTTTTATTCTCCAATTATTCTTCGTTAGCATCGTTAGCAATTCTGCTGTCCACAATAATCGTAACGTGGTTCGAGCGCTTGCGGATGTGGAATGCACGTCCGTGGGGGGCGGCTTGGATGCGCTTCAGCGTACGGCCTTCGTCGACCCAAATCTCTTTCACGTAAAGGTTGCTTTCTTCAACGCGCTTGCCTTCGTTCTTGGCTTCCCAGTTGGCGATGGCCGAACGGAGCAGCTTGTAAATCGGCTTGGCAGCGTCTTTAGTCGAGTATTGCAACGAGTGCAGTGCCAACTCAACCTTCTGGCCTCTGATCATATCGGCCACAAGGCGCATCTTGTAAGGTGATGTCGGGGTGTCGTTCAGATGAGCGATGGCGACATTCTTGCGAGCTTCCTTCAAAGCTTCTGCTCTTTTATGTTTTCTTGCTCCCATTGTTACCTAGTATTACTTGTTACCTTTATCTTTACTACCGGCATGACCTCTGAAGATACGGGTCGGAGCGACATGTTCTCAGTCACGTAGACAGGGATGAACTTGTTGCCATTGTGGACGGCGATCGTTTGACCGACGAAATCAGGAGAAATCATCGATGCTCTTGACCATGTCTTGATGACGGTCTTCTTGCCGCTTTGGACATTTTCCATCACTCTCTGATAGAGTTTGTAGTGGATGTACGGGCCTTTCTTAAGTGATCTACTCATAGTGCTATGCGATTTTCCTGATTAAATTACTTCTTTCTTCTGTCGATGATATACTTGTTCGAAGCGGCCTTGGGCGAACGGGTCTTGTAACCCTTTGCCGGCAAGCCCTTGCGTGAGCGCGGGTGACCACCAGAGGCGCGACCTTCACCACCACCCATCGGGTGGTCGACGGGGTTCATGACAACGCCACGGTTGTGCGGACGGCGACCGAGCCAGCGGCTGCGGCCAGCCTTACCCGACTTCTCAAGGTTGTGGTCGGCATTCGAAACGCTGCCGATGGTAGCCTTGCATGCTTGGAGGATCATACGGGTCTCGCCTGAAGGCATGCGGAGGATGGCGTACTTGCCGTCGCGGCTCATCAGCTGAGCGTAGCTACCGGCGCTGCGGGCCATCTTGGCGCCTTGGCCAGGACGAAGCTCGATGTTGTGGATAATTGTACCGAAGGGGATCTCGCTCAGATAAAGCGTGTTGCCCACGTTGGGCTGGATGCCCTTGCCGGAGAGGACCTCCTGGCCGACCTTCAGGCCAGCAGGAGCGATGATGTAGCGCTTCTCACCGTCCTTGTAGAACACAAGGGCGATACGAGCGGTACGGTTCGGGTCATATTCAATGGTCTTCACAACGCCCGGAATACCATCCTTGTCGCGCTTGAAGTCAATGACTCTGTACATTCTCTTATGGCCGCCGCCTCTGTAGCGCACGGTCATTTCACCGGATGAATTACGACCACCCGTGCTCTTCTTGGGTCTCAGTAACGACTTCTCGGGTTTGTCGGTCGTGATTTCGTCAAAAGCGCTAATAACTTTGAAGCGCTGACCTGGTGTCGTTGGTTTATATTTCTTTAAAGCCATGATCAAATGTTGCTATAAAAGTCAATTGTATCACCTTCTCTCAATGTCACGACGGCTTTCTTGAAAGCGACAGTACGGCCGGTGATGACACCGGATTTCGTATAGCGTGACTTCTTTTTACCTGCGTAGTTCATCGTGTTGACGGACTCAACCTTCACATCGTAGAGCTTTTCGATAGCGTCCTTGATCTGATACTTGTTGGCGTTCTTGTCGACGATGAAAGCGAACCGATTCAGCTTCTCGCTGATGGCGGTCATCTTCTCAGTAATGACGGGTTTCTTTATGATAATCATCTCTCGTGCATTTTAAGGGTTAAAACTCTCTGTTCAAGACTTCCACGATAGGCTGGAGAGCGCTCTCGGTGAGGAAGATGTTCTTGGCCTTCAGAATATCATAAGTGTTCAGGTTGCGGGCCAGCATGACCTCGGTGCGCTGGATGTTACGGGCACTCAGCACCACGTTGTTGTTGGGCTCGGCAAAAACGAAGAGGTTGCGGTTGCCGTTCACCTTGAAGGCGTCGAGCACACCGACCATCTGCTTCGTCTTGATGGCGTCGAACGAGAAATCCTCGACGATGCGGATAGCGCCGTCAGTGATCTTGCTCGACAGGGCCGACTTGCGGGCCAAAACCTTTACTTTCTTGTTCAGCTTGAAGCTGTAGTCGCGCGGCTTGGGACCAAACACGCGGGCACCGCCTCTCAACAGGGGTGAGTTGATGTCGCCGCGGCGTGCACCGCCCGTACCCTTCTGACGGAAGAGCTTGCGGGTGCTGCCCGACAACTCGCTGCGTTCCTTCGACTTGTGAGTGCCTTGGCGCTGATCGGCCAGGTATTGTCTCACTGCCAGATACATAACATGCTCGTTGGGTTCGATAGCGTAAATGTCGTCATTCCTTTGATGTTATAAACTGTTAACTCCATCTCTCAATCATTAAATATCCGTTATTATGGCCCGGAACGGCGCCCTTCACCACTAACAAATTCTTCTCGGGAACGACCTTCATAATCATGAGGTTCGTCACCTTCACTTTACGGTTGCCCATCTGGCCGCCCATGCGCAATCCCTTGAACACTCTCGAAGGATAAGCGCAAGCACCGATGGAACCCGGTTTTCTCAAACGGTTGTGTTGACCGTGAGTTGCTTGACCAACGCCATTGAAATGATGGCGTTTCACTACGCCCTGGAAGCCCTTACCTTTGCTGATGCCACTGACATCAACAAACTCGCCTTCCATGAACACGTCGACGGTGAGCGTTTCGCCTAATTGTTTTCTGTGGCCTTCTTCGAAACGCGAGAACTCGCGCACCAGTTTCTTGGGAGTCGTGCCGGCCTTGGCAAAGTGCCCGATTTCGGCCTTAGTGGCGTTCTTCTCCTTCTTTTCATCGAAACCTAACTGGATGGCGCTGTAACCGTCTTTCTCAATCGTTCTGACTTGGGTGACCACGCACGGACCTGCCTCAATGACAGTGACGGGAACCATCTTTCCGGCCTCGTCGTAGATGTGGGTCATACCAATCTTTTTTCCTAGTAATCCTGACATGCTACTTTAGCTTTTTAATTTGTTGTACTAGATAGGTTTTTAATTACAGTTTGATTTCTACTTCAACACCGCTGGGGAGCTCCAGCTTCATCAGCGCGTCAATCGTCTGCGAAGTCGAGTTGTAGATGTCGAGCAAACGCTTGTAGGTCGAAAGCTCGAACTGCTCTCTCGATTTCTTGTGGACGAAAGTCGAACGCAGAACCGTGAAGATTTTCTTGTTGGTCGGCAACGGGATGGGACCGCTGACGACAGCTCCAGTCGACTTGATGGTTTTGACGATCTTCTCGGCCGACTTGTCAACCAAGTTATGATCGTGCGACTTCAATTTGATTCTAATTCTCTGGCTCACAATATTTATTATTTGAATTGTTTGCTTAAATGAATAATAGTCCTTTTGCCTTCTTAATCACCACATCGGCAATGGCCTCGGGGACGGGGGCGTAGTGGCTCAACTCCATGTTGAAGTTGGCACGGCCCGAAGACAGGGAGCGCAGTTGCGTGATGTAACCGAACATCTCCGCCAGCGGCACGTCTGCCTTGATCGTCTGGAAACCAATCTCTGCAATGACTTCGCGCAATATTGATCTCTTTTTGTTCAAATCGCCCGTGACGTCACCAATGTATTCGTCGGGGCAATGGATTTCTACTCTCATGATAGGTTCCATCAACACGGCACCAGCTTTGAGGCCAGCCTCCTTGAAGGCGATGTGCGCAGCACTCTCGAACGAGAGGGCGTCGCTATCCACCGGATGGAACGAACCGTCGGTTAAGGTCACCTTGAGGTTCTCGACGGGGAAACCTGCCAACACGCCGTTGGACAGGGCACCCTTGAAGCCTCTCTCAGTGGCTTGGATGTACTCGGCAGTGAGGACACCACCTTTCACTTCGTTGACAAACTGCAATCCCTGCACACCTTCGTCGGCTGGACCCATAGTGAACTCGATATCGGCAAACTTTCCCTTGCCACCGGTCTGTTTTTTATAGACTTCACGATGCTGAATTGTTTGAGTAAAGGCTTCCTTGTATGCGACCTGCGGACGGCCGGAGTTGACTTCAACGCCAAACTCTCTCTTGAGGCGGTCCAAAATAATGTCAAGGTGCAATTCGCCCATACCTGCCAATATG
>ONJF01000049.1 GCA_900318085.1 uncultured Bacteroidales bacterium | reverse complement strand
CGCGTAAAAGTGGGAAAGAACGACGGTATCATGCTATTCGGCCATGTGAGTCATAGCCACATGAAAATGGACGAAAACGCTGACTCGTTTCTTGACGATCCGATGACCACACAATACAATGTCTTTTTGCGTTATAACCATCCCCATACGGGCCGTTTCGGTTGTAAGTTAGGCATCAAGGCTTTGAAAGAAACCCGACTCGGCGGACAAATGGCCTTCGATCCCAAGCATCGGCATGACGAAGGCTACAATCTGTATGGCATCGGCATCAATACCGAGCGCTATGAGGCCTTTGCCAAAGGCGGCTACCATTTTGACCGTAAAGACACAAGCCTCGGAATGCAACATCAGGTGACTTACCACAAGATGGACTCCTATTATGGTCTGACCGACTACAATGCCAACCAACTCTCTTACTATGGTAATCTGTTGTTTGACTCCTACCTCGTGAATGACCACCACACTTATTCCATAGGCGCCAGTTATACCTACGACAAATATGATGAGCATTTGAATGACAGCACTTTCCAACGTGTCGAACAAGTCCCGGGAGCCTTTGTGGAATACAATTTTGCCGATGATCACCATTGGAACATCATCGCTGGCTTCCGTGCCGACTATAACACCTATTACCAAAAGATGCTCTACACACCCCGCCTGCATGTGAGATTCAAAACTCACGATGAATTTGCCGTACGCCTTTCTGCTGGCAAGGGTTATCGTTCCCCCAACATCTTGGCTGAAAACTCCACTATGCTGGCTTCGTCGAGGATGATCCGTTTCATTGACACGCCCAAGATGGAAGAGGCTTGGAACTATGGCATCAACTTGGCCAAAAGTATCGATTTCGGCTGGCGCGAACTGACCATACAAGCCGACTTCTACCGCACCGATTTCATCAACCAAATCGTCCTCGACCGCGATGCCGACGCCCACCAGATTCGCATCTACAACCTCAACGGCAAGTCATATTCCAACAGCGCCCAAATCGAGGCCAACTGCGAGATTTTCAAGGACTTCGACCTGACCTTGGCCTTCCGCTACAACGATGTGAAGATGACCATCAATGACACGCTGCGCGAGAAGCCTTTCGTCAACCGCTACAAGGGCTTGGTCTCGATGTCGTACGCCCCAGGCACTTGGCAGTTCGACTTCACGGCGCAGTTCAACGGCGACAGCCGCGTGCCCGACTTGAGCGGCAACGCCACCGCCGTGGCCAACGGTCAGAACATCGAGCGCTCGCCTTTCTATGTCATCATGAACGCACAGGTCACCAAGAAGTTGGGCAAGTGCTGGGAACTCTATGTCGGCGGCGAAAACCTGACCAACTACAAGCAAAACTACCCCATCATCTCGGCCGACAACCCCACTAGCGAGGATTTCGATGCTTCCATGGTCTGGGGACCGCTTTCTGGCATCCGAGCCTATCTGGGCGTGAGGTTCTCGGTGAAGTGATTGGATCACGCCAAGGAAATTGACTATTGCACGCAGAACCTGCCGGATTAGAATATTTCACGCAGAATTCGCTGAAAACGCAGAAGCCTGCCGGATTAGAATATTTCACGCAGAATTCGCTGAAAACGGATTAGAATATTTCACGCAGAATTCGCTGAAAACGCAGAAGCCTGCCGGATTAGAATATTTCACGCAGAATTCGCTGAAAACGCAGAAGCCTGCCGGACGCATTTTTTGCGTCGCTTCGCGCTTCATAAAGTTCTGCGGATTAACTTCGTTGAATCTACGATTTCTGCGTGCACAAATACGCGTCGCATCGCGCTTCACAAAGTTCTGCGGATTAACTTCGTTGAATCTACGATTTCTGCGTGCATAAATACGCGTCGCTATGCGCTTCATAAACTTCTGCGGATTAACTTCGTTGAATCTACGATTTCTGCGTGCATAAATACGCGTCGCTATGCGCTTTATAAACTTCTGCGATTTCTGCGTGTGAAAAATTATGTATTTTTGCGAGCTCAAACCTAAATGAAAATGAAGAAACTCCTTTTGATATTTTCCGCAGCGTTGTTGCTGACGGCCTGCGGACAGAAAGACAACAACGGGCAAGACCCCTCGACAAGCACTACCAACGACACAACGAAAGAGCCGTATGTCTTCCCGGGTGTGCCAGTGGCTCCGGTGCAGCAAGTCATAGTCCCCGAGAAAGGTGGTGCGGATCCTACCGCCATGGGCGACCCGAATGGACCTGTGTTGAAGATGGAAGAGGGTATGCCGCTTGACTTCAGCCAGCTCAACAATGCTGGACAATCGGTAGGCGACCGTGTAGCTTCGCAGATCGACTCTATCCGTTACAAGGCCGAGCATGGCGATGCCCAATTCCAATATGCCTATGGCGTGTGCTACGAGAAGGGCTGGGGCGTGGAAGAGAATGCAAAGGAAGCCTTGGCGTGGTACCAGAAGGCGGCTGACCAAGAGAATGGTCCTGCCTACAACTCTCTGGGCAATTTCTACCGTTCTGGCATCGGTGTGACGGCCAATGCGAATAAGGCTTTCGAGTTATATCTGAAAGGTGCGGCCGTTAAGGACGACCAGGCCATGCTCAATGTCGGCAACTGCTATTTTTACGGCATGGGTACAGAGCAAGACACACAAAAAGCCGTGAAATGGTGGAACGACGCTGCCGACGCCGGAAATGCCTTTGCTATGGCGCAGATGGGCGACTGTTATTTCTTCGGTCTCGGCGTGGAGAAAGACCTGAAAAAGGCCATAGAATACTATGGACCCGCTTCGGAAAAAGGGGTGAGCAGCGCACAGTTTCGCTTGGGCGTCCTCTATTACACAGGTGAGGGTGTGCAGCAAGACCAGACCTATGCCAAACTGCTGATGACCAAGGCCCGCGACGGTGGCATGGAAGGTGCGCAGGAGTTCTTGGACAGGTATTTCAAGGAATAACCCAATAAAGGAATTCTTCGGAATTCCTTTTTTTGTGTTATTTTTGCAGGCATGAAACGATCCTGTTGGATAGTATTATTGTTTTTGTTGGTCTTGACCGCCTGCGACACCACCACGCGCGAGGCGCGCCGTATGGTGAAGCGTGCCGAGCGGTTGGCCGACACCTTGCCCGACAGCACCGCGCGGCTGATCGACAGCGTGTTGCGCATGCCCGCGAGCTTCAGCGAGCGCGAGCGCATGGACATGGCCCTGTTGCAGGCCGAGGCCCTCTTCGGCGACCGCGGGCAGGAGATTTCGCCCGTGATGGACGACGACTTCTTCGACGACCACGCCAACCTCTCCACCAGCCCCGAGCTGGAGCGTGCTGCTGCCTATTATGCCCGCAAGAAGCAATACGGCAAGGCCGCCCACGCCGCGCTCTACAGCGGTTTCGTGCAGCAGCACTACGACGAGAAAGAGGCCGCCATGCGGTCGTTTAAGGAGGCGGAGGAATATGGAGAGCTTGCGGGAGACAGCCTTGCCATGGCATTTGCTGAGTATTGCATGGGAAAGATGCTTTATAATGATTACATGGAGCAAGAAGCCATGGATTTACTTCAAAAATCTGAGCGATTTATCGGGAATCATTTTCTCGAAAGGGCTTCTATAGAAAATAGCAAAGCGGTAGTTTTCATGATAAAGGAGCAATATGACAGTTCAGAATTATGTCTTCAACAAAGTATAGTTCACGCCGAGAAAGGGCATTCTGACAAGGTCAGAAGAAAAATCCTCTACAACCATGCTGTGCTATACCGTATTCAGGGCAAATATGACCAAACCATACAGTGTTTGAGACAAATTGAAGGCAATCGCAGTTTTGATGGAAAAGAATTGTTGTTAGTCAACCTGAATCTGGGCAATGTATACTTTGACAAGGGCCAGATGGATTCTGCCAATTATTATTACAAGAAAACAGAAGCCTTAATTCCAACCACAAAAGCAACACTTGAAACACAATTGGCCGTATTCGATGCTTTGTATAAGTTCTCTACAAGTCGAAACGAAGACTCATTGGCATTGTTGTATAGGGAAAGACACGAGGACATCCTCTATGCCGTAATGCAGCAAAGGCAGGAACAAACCATATATCGCATCCAACAGCAATATGACTACGACAACCTTCAAAATGAACTGAATAGAAAAATTATCTTACGACATAGAATCATCTTGATTATTAGTTTATTATTACTTTCCTCAACCATCATTATTATTTTTTTGCAATTGCGTCACAAGCAAATGATGGAAGCGGAAGCGGAAATGAAAAGGCAAATTGACAATCTGAAAAAAGACCTTCAGGAAGCGGTCAAGACTTCCTATCAGGAACAAGAGCTTTCTTCGCGTCTCCGTTTGATTGTTGCCGCCTACCGCACAAAAAAACAAGCCCAAGACCCAAATAAGGAATGGAGTCCTATTGTGTTTAAACTGATGAATGGAAAGGAGAAGGTCTTCGATGCAGTATTGGAGGAAATAGAAAAAGTGTATCCTGGCGTCTATAATGTCTTGCGCCAGAAATATCCCGAACTGAACGAGACGGAAACAAGGGTTTGCCTGTTGTCGTTTTCTGATCTTTCCAATAAGGAGATGGCCGAGATACTGGAAATAAGCAAATTTACCATCGACAAGAATCGGAGCAAACTACGGGACAAACTAAACCTGAAGCCTGAAAAAATGAAGGAGCAGCTTCGCCAAGTCATCTCCCATTGACCTTCTTTGTTCCTTGTAGCTTTTAAAACGAATTTTCGTGCCGTTTTAGGCGTCACGTATTTGCATCTGAACCAAATAATTATTGTACCATCCGTTTTTTGTTTTTGTTGTGTATCAACAGTTTGCGATTTTAAATGCGAGAAAAAATTGTACATGGCGAAAACAGAGTTGTATCTCTATTGACAAACAAATTAGTCGTGTTACTTTTGCACCATGAAACGTTTCAGCACAATACTTAACAATAAACAATTAATCACAGAAGCAATGAAGAAAAACGTACTTATTCTTGTGGGTCTTTGCATATTAGGCCTTTTCTCATGGCAAATCCAAGCCGCCAACGTGGAGAACATTTGCTCCATTAATAATAGGGATATGGAAGACAATGTCCCTCATGGATATGATGTAATCGTGTTGCATGGCACACTGATGTTTGGCATCAACCCCAATTCAATTGTAGCCGGTGCCAGCGATGATGCCGTCTATATTGGCTTCAACCAGGACTTCGGTCTCGTGAACATTTCGATCTACAATAGCATGGGAGGTTTGGTCTACAGCGCTGTGGTAAACACCTCTGTGCAGCAGGTGGTCATCATCCCCATTACTTTTGCCGCCAGTGGCACCTACACCGTCGAACTCAGCAATGCCTTTGGCTATGCCGAGGGAGATTTTGAACATGAGTAAACAACTAAACAAATCATTAACTTTAACAACTAACACAAAATGAAAAAAACAATATTAACTTTATTCATTGTTTTGCTTGTAGTAGTGGTACATGCACAGATTACCTTCACAGCTACTTTCAGCCCTAGTAATCTTTCGCTTGATACCATCAAAGCAGCGGATAGTAATATATACACTAAAGTAAAGTTAGCAAATTATTATGATTACACTATAAATCTTGGAGAACCAGAACTACCAACGCGTACCATTCAGTTGATAATACCTTCTGGAAAAGTCGTGAGTGTCCGGTAAACAAATTAACACCAGAAAGTTGGTCATTGTCAGATAAATTCCTATATTTGCCAATTAAAAACCATTTGAAACAGCTAAAACGAATTGTTACTTAAAAAACATAACGACATGAAAAACAGCAGAAAACGAATTACACTTTTCACAATGGCAGCACTATGGGTTGGGATGGCGGCATCCATGCCAGCCAACGCCCAGGTCGTCATTGATTGGCAACAAAGCTATGGCAGTCTGGAAAACGACGGGGCTTTCGGTGTCGCCCCGTCCGTCGCAGGCTATGCTGTCTTGGGACAAACGAATGCCGAGTCTTCGTCAGGAATGTTTGAACACAATTGCAGTTATTTTATACCAAGAATAGCTACCTGGATGTTTGGAATCGATGCCGAAGGCGGGGCATCTCTCGTTTGGCAGCATTGCAATTCATATGGATTAAAACAAAAACTGCAGTGCATGGGAGACGACAAATATTACATAACAGGAATTGCTAACGACAATCATGGTCTCCCAAAAATGAGGGTCATACAGACCGATGTGGAAGGCAATGTGCTATGGGAAGAATACTTCGGCACGGAAGACGGCAATATGATTTATAGTCAAAATGTCTGTGGTATACCCACCTCTGACAATGGCATTGTTGTGGCAACGGATATTTTTGAGAGGAGCGGTGATGTCAACCAATACTATGGAGGCACTGACTGTTGGGTGGTGAAAGTCAACGATGAAGGCCTCATAGATTGGCAAACCACCATCGGCAGTACAGGCGATGATGTCGTGACTTGCATCCAGAAGTCGGGTGACGGAGGCATCCTCCTGTGGGTTGATTCCGACCAAACAGGCAGTGGTAATATCGGCTGCGGAGAGCCCGAGAAGAAAGGAGTGCTCGTCAAGCTCGACGATTCGGGACAAATTCTATGGGACCTTTGCTTTGAGAGGGTCTCGGTGCGCAGCATCATTGAGATGGACGACGGATACCTCTTGGCTGGCGACCAGCGCTACACGGTAGATCCCGGTGGGAACTGCGGCGATGGTATCACCACCTACGACTGTTTTCTTTTAAGGTGTGACCTTGAAGGCAATGTGATGTGGGAAAAGGACTACGGAGGGTCGTGCAACGACAAGATTAAGAAAGTGTTCCGCACTAACATCGACAACGGTTTCTCGGTGTTTGCCAACTCCAAGTCAACCGACGGCGACGTGGAGAGTTTCTCCAATTTGGGTGTGACTGGCACCGAGGCGGGCAACATCTGGATATTCCACGTGGATGCCGATGGCAAACTGCTTTGGGAGTTGTGCATCGGCAGCCAGTTGGGGCTCGCGGAAGAGATTGCCGATGTGGTAACAATTGGCGACAAAGAATATGTTATCGCAGGCTACAACATGTGGTTCGACGGAATCACTTCCGGCATGGTCGAATGCAGCAACAACCCGCTCCTGCCAAATTCAGGCAGCAACATCTGGGTGCTGAAGGTGACCGACATATATGATTACGATGACCTCCGTGAGACTACCTTAGACAACGAAGTGAACATTGTGCCTAACCCCACAATGAGCCTCGTCACTATCACCGGCCAAGACCTGAAATCCGCCGAAGTCTTCAACACCCTCGGCCAACAAGTAGCCATCGCAAGGAGCGAGGGCGAGACGATGCAAATCGACCTCTCCGAATTGCCCATTGGCGTCTACTTCGTCAACATCACCGACAAGGGAGGACGGAAATACGTGCGCAAAGTGGTGAAGGAATGAAGATTGAGGAATCACAAATCCGCTGGAATAACAAACATCGGTGGTAAAATGACGGTCATCATGCAAAGCTGCCCAGAGTGATATTGTTTACATTAACCATCAAATAATAATAAAGATATGAAACGGCATTTATGTATTATTATCATGTTAATGATAAGTTTTCAAATAGCAAAGGCGCAATCGTCCAATGGGTTTGTCTACAAAGAATATGATTCCAGCTGGATTGTGTTGGAAGTCGACCAACAATATGGAATAGACATCAATGAAGATGGTATTCCTGATGTTAGTTATGAGACATTCTTCGGAGGGTCGGGATCCGTAGCATTAGCCTCCTACGCTTTTGCGATTAATGGATGGACAGCATGCAACCATTGCATAGAACCTGTTGGACAAAACAACATCTTTTACGATTTATCCACTCCCTTCAATGACACTACTTTGGTGTTTGGGGACCGTTGTCTTGCAGAATATTATACTTATGGCATGGTTCCACCTTTGATTTATAAGGTAGGATTGAAGTATTGTGACGGACAGGATTGTTACTATGGATGGTTGGAATTTGAAGAAGACCGCGAAGGTTCGTCTAAAGCTTTACTGCATATTTCAAAAACCTGTTTTTGCACAATTCCTAACTATCCTTTAAGGTGGGGTCAAACCTCTCTTAATGATGTTGATGAAAATAGTATTACCTCCTTTGCCACTCTCCATCCCAACCCCACCACTGGCCTCGTCACCATCATAGGACAGGACCTGAAATCCGCCGAAGTCTTCAACACCCTCGGCCAAAAAGTGGCCACCGCAAGGGGCGAGGGCGAGACGATGCAAATCGACCTCTCCGAATTGCCCATTGGCGTCTACTTCGTCAACATCACCGACAAGGAGGGACGGAAATGCGTGCGCAAAGTGGTGAAGGAATAATTATGCCTTTACCAGCGCAGCAGCACCCAGAATGGCCGCGTCGTTGTCCGGCAGTTCGCTGACGCGGACCTCGACACTGCCGTCGTAGACGAAACACAAGTGTTTCTTGAACGACTCGCACACGGGATTCATCAGCACCTTGCCGGCTTTCACGGGACCGCCCATCAAGAAGATGGCCTCGGGGCCGCTGAACGCCACCGCGTTGGCCAAGGCGATGCCCAACCAATATCCTGTCTTCTCGAAGACCTTCAACGCCAACGGATCGCCTTGTTGGGCTGCATCACCCACCATCTTGCTGGTCAAAGCGTCAGGGTTAACTTGGGCCAAAGGTCCGTCGTAGCCAGGATTGGCTTCCAACATCTCAAGAGCCGTGCGACGGATGCCCGTGGCCGAGGTGTAAGTCTCGAGACAGCCTTTGCGTCCGCAACCGCATGGACGACCTTCGGGGATAAGGATGGCATGGCCCAACTCGCCAGCACCGCCCGTCTTGCCGTGTACCAGTTTGCCGTCGACCACGATGCCGCTGCCCACACCCGTGCCGAGGGTAAAGGTGATGAAGTTCTTCATCCCCTTGGCACCGCCATAGACGAGTTCGCCGTAAGCCGCAGCGTTGGCGTCGTTGGAGACCACAACAGGCACATCCATGTGTCCATGGAACAGCGTAGCAAGGTCGACCACGCCTTTGAAATTCAAGTTGGTGGCATTCTCGATACAGCCCGTGTAATAGTTGCCCGCCGGTGCCGCGATGCCGATGCCGTCGATGGTCGCCACATCGTGTTCTGCCATCAAGGATCGGATCTGGTCGCAGATGTCCGCGACATATAGCGATGCATCGAAATAACGGTTGGTAGGCAGGTTTTTCTTGGCCAGGCAACGGCCGTCGTCGCGCACCAACCCAATGTCGGTGTTGGTACCTCCAATGTCGATTCCTATGGAATAAGTGCTCATAATTTTATGTGTTTCAATTCAAAATTAAACTTCAATAACTATTGACACGAGCCCTTGACCCTGACCGCTGACCCTGACCGTTCCAGCCTGGGTGAACTGGGTCATGGTCATGGTCAATGGTCATGGTCGAAAAAGACACGCGTCCTCATGTTTTGAAAGTGCTAAAATACAGAAAAATGTTGGATTGGGAGGAAAAAGCCTATTTTTGCAGCCAAAATCAAGACAATATGTACACCAAACGAACTTTTTTGGCCATTCAGATTCCCAGCAGCGAGGAGTATACCTCGATGGTGACTCGGTTGAAAAACAACCTGACCCACGAGAAATTCATTAATTACTGTCGTCCCGAAAACATCCACCTGACACTGAAATTCCTAGGCAGCACGCCCGTCGACGACATCCCCGCCATTATCGAGTCGTGCCAAAAGGTAGCCAAACGCCATCAGCCGTTCACGATGGACTTCGACAAGACAGGCTTCTTTGGCAAGAACCGTGTGCCTACCGTGCTTTGGCTCGGCATGAACAACCAACCGCAGGCGCTCTTCGACCTCGAAGCCGACCTCTTGGATGCCTTCGACGACTTGGGGTATCTGCGCGACCGCCAGAACTTCGTGCCTCACCTCACCGTTTGCCGCATCAAGTCGTTGGTCGACAAGCAGTTCTTCATGAAGGTCTACGATGGCATCGAGCCCAAGACCTATCTCCATGCCGATGTCAAGGAATTGGTGTATTACCAGAGCATCCTGCAGCCCACCGGACCCATCTATAAAGTCATAAAGAAAATACCACTGGGTTGATTGGCATTAAATTTGCCTATAATCAGGCTTTGCAACGAAAAAAAGCACTACTTTTGCAATTTATTTGCGCTATTGGAGTTATTAGAAAAAAACCGATAAAAAAATGAAAAGTAAACTCACAACCATCATGATGGTCCTCTTGGCCGCTTTCATCACGATAGGAGGCACCACCAGCTGTAAGAGCAAGAAGAGATTGGCCCGCGAAGCTGCCGAGGCCGAGTACAAATCAAGAGTGGAACAGGCCGTCAAAGACCTGAACGCCATCCTCGACGACGAGACCCTCTGGAGCCTCGAAGAGAAGGAAGCCCGCGTGCAGACCATTAAGGACTGGAACCTGCAGAACGCTGAGGTCGACGACCTGCTCTTCCAAGTGGAGAAGAAACTCGCCCGCGAGCGTGCCCAGAAGGAAGAAGAGGAGCGCCGCGAACGCGAGGAACGCGAAAAAGCCAACGCCGCAGATGCCGTGTTGGGGCGCAACTTCAACAGCATTGCCAATGCCGGTAGCCCCAGCCAAGCCAACCGTGTCATCAATGAGACTTTGGGCATGTTTGAGTCGCCCAACACCCCCGTGCTCATCATCATCAAGCAAAACCAAGGCTTCAACGACTATGACCGTCCGACCACCATCGAGAAGTATCTCAACTATGTGAAGGACCAGAAGAAAGCCACCGAGAAGGTGCATGAAATCAAATACAATGACCAAGGAAAGATTAACGAACTTGAACTGATAAAGAAATGAAAAAGATCATCGCCACTTTAGTGATTGCCTTGTGCGTCGTGGGAAGCGCCATGGCACAAGACGAATTGAGCTACGAACGCAAGCAAGCCATCGACAGCCTCGCCTTGGAGAAGGTGAGAGACCTGAGCAAATACATCAAAATCGTCGGCTCGAAGGAAACGCCTTTCAGCGAGGCCAACCGCGTCATCGACCGCGCCGAGGAGCTCTTCATGAGTGATGCCGAAATCGGTGTTTCGTCGCTGGGTTCCAACCAAATCACCTATTATCGCGTCCGCAAGTATTTCGAGCACCTGATGCGCTTGAACTACGACCGCGTTGAGATCGAATGGTACAACATCGAGTATGTCAGCGACCTGCAACGCCAACCCGACGGCACCTATGTGGGCGTCATCACCATCTTCCAGACCTTCCGCGGCTACGACAAGGAAGGCAACCTGGCCTACAAAGACACCACCAAGAAAGATATCACCGTCTATGTGAAGCGCAAAGAGACCCAAATCGGTGGTCGCACCATCGGCTTCTGGGATGTGTTGCTCGGCGACATGCGCGTGAAGGAAACGACGAATCGATAAAATATTGACCCTGACCGATGACCCTGACCCTGACTATCCGCCATCAACGGAGGTCAGGGTCAGGTTTCATGGTCAAGGTAAACGACAATGAAAGCATATCTTCGACATATCGCGCTTCTGGTCACGATTCTCCTATGGGTCTGCAACGGCATAGCCCAGACGATAGGAGATTTTAAGATGGACGAGACCGAACTCTATGCCATGACGAAGCAGATGGGCCAGTTTATGCGCCGTTTCAACTACGAGGAGGACCAGTTTGGCAACCAACTCAACCCCAAAGACCCCAAATATCACAACAACGAGATGCGCCGCAAGTCGTTGCCTATCCTCTTCGACCAGGAAAAGTATGGCAAACAGACCGAGTTGCAACGCTATTTCATCGAGGATGTCACCAAGGGCGACTCCACCTTTATGACCTTCCTCGGCGGCCGCTGGTATTCCGAGGTCTCTTGTACGTTCCGTTACAACGGTCGCGATGTCAATGTGATACTCTTCTTGGCTGTTGAAAAGGAAGGCTTGGGCTCGAAATGGGTGCTCACCAATGTGTATTTTTCGGAGTTCAACAAACTCTTCCCCAATGGCGAGATGGCCGAACGCGAGAAGCATTTCCTGCATCCCATGAGCCACGAACTCGACTTCATGAACATCTACAAGGCCTTCCAAGACCCCGATGTCATCGAATATTACGCCTCGAAGGAATACCAACCCGACTATCTGACCTTGTTCTTCTATGAGATCAAGAAAGGGAAACTGGTGTTCCAGCATGTCGATTCGGTGAAGTTCCATGTACTGCAAATCAAGGATTGGTACTTCGAAGTGTCGTGGTTCAACCGCTCGGGACTCAACTCGGGTTGGCTCATGTCGAATGTCATCTACATGCCTGAAAAGGAAAAAATCAACCTCATCAAATTCTATCAACCATGAGAAAGGTAGCTTTACTTTTCATTGTATTGCTGGGTTTTGCCATGAGTGCACAAGCCCAGAAACTCTCGAAAGAAGAACTCACCAAATATGAGAATGAAATCAAGTCGATGGTCACCTATCTTGAGGAGACCATGAATTTCTTGGGCGACAGCACCTCCTCCGCCTTGGAGAAGGAAATTGTGTTCACCGAGAGTTGGAGCAAGGTCTTCACCGACGACAAGGTGCAAATTGAGGATGACCTTGATGTGAACCGCAAGACCCCCATCAACAAGGATGTGCAAGCCTATCTGAAAGACATCGACTTCTTCTTCAAGTGGGCTACCTTCAAGTTCGATGTGCAAAGCATCAGCAATAGCACCCGCGACGACGGCAGCGTCTTTTTCAAGGCCACGCTGACCCGTCACCTGACCGCCAAGACCATCACCGATGAGGCTGTCGACAATGTGAAAAACCGCTTCGTCGAAATCAACCTCGATAGACAGAACAACAGCCTTAAGATAGCCAGTATCTATACCAGCAAAATCAACGAGAAGGAAGCGCTCCGCAACTGGTGGAACAGCCTCTCGCAGAACTGGAAAACCCGCCTTGGCACCGATGTCATGCTTTACGACAGCATCCCCTTGTCCAATGTGGGCATGATTACCGCCAACGATTTCATGGGTTCCTATCCCATCGTCGACCCCGTCACTGGCGAGACCACACTCAAGGACAAGATCTTCAAGAACGATATGCCCGAGCTCGATGCCAAGCTGAAACTTGTCAGCCAAAAACAGCGTCTCGACCTCTCCGGCATCCGCGAAATCATCTCTTTGGAGCCTCTCAACGAGTTGTCGGATCTCACTTGGCTCGATGTCTCCGAGACTTCAGTTGAAGACCTGTCGCCCGTTCGTAACCTTAACAAGTTGAAGGTGCTACGCGCCAACTCCACTCTGGCTGAAGACCTCTCGGCCATGAAATACAACATTACCCTTGAGGAACTTGAAGTGGCCAATACTACCGTCGACGACCTCTCTGTACTTGCTTCGTTGCGCAACCTCACCAAGCTCAACTTGGCCAACACCCAAGTCAACCGACTCACGCAATTGAAGAGTTGTCCCGAGCTTACCTCGCTCAACATTAGTGGTACGCGCATCGCCAACATCGGAGTGCTGCAAGACTTGGCGCAACTGCGTAACCTTGACATCAGCAAGACCTCGGTGCGCGACCTTGGTCCCATCAGCAACCTGAAAAACCTGCAAAGCCTCAACATTTCGGGCTCGGCTATCAGCCACTTGCAAGCTTTGAGCGAGATGGAGAACCTGCGCGAGTTGTATTGCAGCAACACCTCCATCAGCGACCTGTCGCCTTTGAAAGGCAATCGCCGATTGAGTAAGATCTACTGCGACCACTCCGGTATCCACGATGCCGAAGCCAGCGCCTTCACCAAGGAGAATCCTTTTACCCTCGTCATCTACGACACCGAGGCTTTGAAAAACTGGTGGAACGGTCTTCCGGTGTATTGGAAAGCCTTGTTCTCCAAACAGATAAAGGTGGATAAAGAACCCACTACCGAGCAACTGCACCAAATCATCAACATGCAGGAACTCGACTTGTCGGGGAACACCTATGTTCAAAACCTGATGCCGGTCAGCCGATTGACCAACCTGCGCACACTGAACATTGCCAACACTGAAATCGGCTTCCTGCAGCCCATACAAGGTCTGGCCAATTTGGAGTCGCTCAACATCCAGCATACCTATATCAGCGACCTCAAGCCCTTGCAGGACATGCCGAACTTGAGGCTTCTCAACATCATGAACACCCCTGTCAACGACCTTACGGCATTGGTCAACGACGACAAGATCGAGGTGATCTTGGCCGACAGCACCATTATCGGCAAGAGCCAAGTCGTGGCGCTGAAGGAACACCAGCGTCAAGTCACCGTGGTGTATCAGTCTGAATCGCTGAACAACTGGTGGAACGGTCTCGACGCCATCTGGCAAGCCGTCTTCCGCAACGCCATTGGCACCCAGAAGGAGACCCCGGAACCCCTTCAACTCCAGCAGGTTTTGGACTTGAGAGAACTCGAGATCAGTCCCGAGTTCCCCATCGTTTCCTTGGAACCGCTGACCAGTCTCCGGTGGCTTGAGCGCCTTACCATCAACAACCAAGGTGTGAGCGACTTGGCCCCATTGGCTTATAAGGAGTTTTTGGTGGAACTCAATGCACAAAACAACCCCATCAGCAGCTTGAAGCCCATCGAGGAAAGCGTGCTGCTCGAACTGCTCAACATAGAGAACACACAAGTCAGCGACTTGGCTCCGCTCTCCAAGATGAACAACCTCGTCACGCTCAACGCCAGTGGCACTCCGGTGAAATCGCTGAAGCCCTTGTCGGGCTTGCTGAAGCTGGAGAACCTCTTCGTCAACAACACCAATGTGCGTAGCATCTCGCCTGTGGAGAACATGCCTTCGCTGAAGCAGTTGAAAGTGTATAACACAAGAGTGAAGAAGCGCGCCGTCGAGTCGTTGCAGCAGAAACGGTTGGATTTGAATATCATCTATTATTGATACCATCCTTACGGATTGGGATAACGCCTTTTGGCTACGGCTGCCGAACCTGCTGAAGCGCCCTGCCACAAGGCGTTTTTTATTCTGTATTTTCCTTTGACTTGTACCATATTATTTTGTACTTTTGCAAAATCTAGTTCAAATCTTGAATTTTAAATTTTAAATCTTAAATACAGAATCATGGAAATCAGAAAATTAGAGCAAATGTTCGAGGTTTTGCGCAGCAAACCCAAGAAACGCCTTG
>ONJF01000051.1 GCA_900318085.1 uncultured Bacteroidales bacterium | reverse complement strand
GGCATCCGCATGGAGTATAGCCGCCCCTACGCCAAATTCGAGGAAGAGGGACAAACTCTCGAGGTGAAAGCCCACGACCTTACTGGGGTGATTCCTGTTATGTTGCAATACCATGACAAGTTGGGCGACCACACCGAGCTTCAGCTCTTTACGGGTCCAAGTCTGGATTTGGTGGTTTTCCGCAAGACGGATGCCTCGGGAGTCATATCGGGAAGCGGTAGCTATATCTTTGGGAGTCCGCTTGAAAACAGCGGGAAACCCACATGGCATTGGATTGGTCTGTCGTGGAATTTCGGTATCGGAATCCAATACAACGACATTTGCTTCAAGATCTCGTCAGGTTATGGCTTGCTGAACCATTTCGATAAGGACTATACAGCGCAGTATATGGGATATCCTTTGCGCATCAACAGGCCTATTGTGGGGACGGTGATGTTTAGGCTGTAGTGTTCAAGTGTGACTAAAAGTGCTAAAGTTTGGCTAACAATAACCTATGAGAATAAAAAGGGTTTTCAGTTTGGTTTCTGTGGTGGTCATCCTGTTGCTGGCATCCTGCCAGCGAAGTGACCAAAAGGGGCCTGCCGAAACCGCTATCCAAAGCGGTAAGGAGCCTGCCGACAGCCTGAAAAAGGACTCGGTGGAGGCCTTCAATGAGCAAATGCGGCGGTGGCATGTGTTGCACGGCGGGATGAGCAGGTGGGAGAGCGATAAATGAGAGGGACAAGATTGGAGGAATAATTGTTGCAAAACAAGTAAGATTTAAGCATATCCTACGATATAGTATTAGAACATCAAATAATGCCAATATGATGAAAACGAGAATCGCTATCGCATCAATTATTATGATACTGTGTCAATCATGCCTTAGGGTTCAGGTGGCTATTCCTAACCAATGGAACGAACGCTACGCCAAAAGCCATGATTACATTGAATGCCTGGATGCAGACCAATTGAAACATTTGATCACCTCGGACACGACACATTACAAAATCGTGATGGTTTACAGTTCAGGGTGCGGTGCTTGCATGGAGCATTTGAGGAGAACCTACGCACCAGCATACGCCATGCATCGTGGCGATGTGAAGTTCTACTTCATCAGCGAAAGCACAGGAGGCATCAAGTATTGTCGTGAAGAGTTGGAGCGGTTAGGTATGTATGACGGCAAGGTGCTGTGTTTCCTTGACGAAAGTCCGCAATTCAACAACCAAAACCAAGGTAAGGATGCCAACATTCAAGTCCTCAACAATCTGACCAACCATATTTTCGCAAATGGTCCTGAAGTGACTGGAAACTTCGGATTACCTTGTGAGTTCATCGTTAGCAAGGACAACCGCGTCTTGAAGCGGCTGACGACTACGCCTCATTCGGGTTCGGCCATTGAGACCGCCCAACTGTGGCAGATTGATTTCGACAGCATCCAATCCGTTGATTTCGATTCAATCTATCGACTTGATTTGGATTTCGATAGATTTGAAGGACTGAATGTTTGCGAAGGAAATCAATGTCCGATTCAGCAAAAGAAATAAATAGAAGGGATGAGCAGTTGGGAGAGCGATAAGTGAAATGTTGTAATCTAGAATCACAACATATTGTAAAACAACGAAGTGACTTTGCAAATGTTTGTAATGGCCTTTTGAATTGAAAAAACAGCTAAAATTTGCTATACTTTTGCATCATAAATCCAAATCAAATTATCAATACCTAAAAATTAAAGAATTATGAACAACAGAAAATTCAGATTCGGAACGTTACTGGTGTTTTTGGCGGCAATGACTTTCGCCCTTCCTTGCTTGACTTCGTGCGAGTATTTTGTAGATGTCTATTTTAACGTCGAAAACCCCACCAATGACACCATTGATTTTATAGGGTGGCAAGGTACTGGGGTGGTCAATATGACAACACCATACACCAATCGGCCAGGTCAGGAATGGGAGCAAGCCATGGATCACGTAACTGTAAGTATGGCTGGCGCCATGGGCGGACCCTCAGTTGCCATTTCGGAAGAGCAGGCTTTCGCTAGTTTATGCAATGACTACGACAGCGTGAAACTGACCCGCCGTTCAGACGGAGCATCAACCATCATCTACCGCCACGATGAAAACGCGACGGATGCACAACGCTATTTCTTCACACGCGAGGCATGGAGCTGCACCCCCGAAGGCGAGACGGAAAAAGACAGGACTTACACCCTTATTCTGAAGGAGGAGATGTTTAAATAAACTGATAGCATTAAATAATGATAACAACAATGAGAAAAGTAGTATTATTTGTAGTTTCCATGTGCTGCATGGTTTCGGCCTCTGCACAACAAACCAGAGATGGACAAGAATTGCTCAAACAGATGCAAAGCAAAATCAGGCAGGTGGAAAAATGTAACCGTTACGCCAACACCTTCAGCGAGGAACTTGATAGCATTTACGGTGACTTTCAAAAAAGTGTTTTTGAATATGACGAGCGCTTCAACTGCGTGAAAATCGACTATTACTGGTTTGATGGCAGTTGGATGTACGACTATACCGAGAAGTATGCCTATGATGAGCAAGACCGTATCACGATGATCATGGATAGCACCGAAGGCCATGCCAGTAAATCAGTATTCCTATATGAGAATGGCGAATGGATTTCAGATGAATACGAATACGAACTTGATGGTGATGAGTGGATTGCCATCGGCAAATACACCTACGAATACGATGCGGACGGTCACATGGTGCTGTCGGTAGGCTATGCTCTTGATGAGGATTGGGTGCCCGAAAACAAGATGACATGGGAATACGAGGATGGGAAACTTCAGAACGACATCTATTATTACCATGGCGAGAGCAGCTGGAATCCACTCACAAGGAACGATTACTATTACAACGCCGAAAGTCTCTGCCGAGAACAGTTACAAAGCAATTGGGAAGGAGACTGGACAGAGAGCTGGAAGGTTGAATACGAATATGATGAAGCTGGCAACCGGCATACAGAAACCACTTCAACCATCTATGAGCTTGACGACTGGGTTTATACCTATATGACGGAATACTTTTACGATGCTAACGGGAATTGCTATTCTTCAGCGAGTTACTACAACGACGATTTAAGGGATTGGGAACTGGAAAGCACGATGACCTACAATTATGACCTCTCGGTACCAGTGGAGACCGTTGCGGGTATCATGATGGTTTGGGACGACGAGCTGCCCATCCATAACAAGTTGCTGGATTGGGAGTTGCGTGCAAACGATGATGGCTATACCACCACATTCTATTATTCCGAGTGTGAAGGCTTGAACGAAAAACCTGGAAGCTTGTTGACTGTTTATCCTAATCCTGCCAGGGAGAAGGTTGTTATAGAAGGCGTTGAGGCTGCCGAGGTGCAGGTTTATAATGGGCTTGGGCAGATGGTGAAGACTGTGCGGAACACGAATGAAATCCCCGTTTCAGACCTGCCGCAAGGGGTTTACCTGCTACGGATTACCAATGCTATGGGAGTTTCGCAAACGGAACGAATCACGGTAATAAAATAAGCCACAGAGAATGCCTTCTACGAGCAAATGCGGCGGTGGCATGTGTTGCACGGCGGGATGAGTAGGTGGGAGAGCGATAAAAAAGAAGGGTTCCCAGTCCTATCCCATTTGGGAAGCTTCTGCCGCAGTCTTTTCAAGTTTTTTTACCCGCTTGGTGGGTAGTAATGAGAAGTTTTTCTATTTTTGCATCGCATTTCGCAAAAATGCAAGATTTGCAAAAATTCGAAACGAAACATGGAAATAAAACGTGACAAATACCTCAATCGTCTGGTCGCTCATCAAGGAAACCAGCGCGTCAAGATCATTACTGGAATACGCCGCTCAGGAAAGTCCTATTTGCTGTTCCGCCTCTTCAAGCAACACCTTCTGGATTCGGGGGTGAAGCCTTCTCACATCATTGAGATTCAACTTGACGACCGCATCAACATGGAGTTGCGTAATCCTGATGCTTGCCTGGCTTTCATTCGCAAAAGCGTGAAAGACAACAAACCCTACTATTTGCTTATCGACGAGGTACAGCTCATGCCCGAGTTTGAGGATGTATTGAACTCCTGCCTGCATATCAGCAACCTCGACACCTATGTGACTGGCTCAAATTCACGATTCCTGTCCACCGACATCATCACCGAATTTCGAGGCCGTGGCGATGAAATCTATCTGCGTCCTCTCAGTTTCAGTGAATTTGCGACCACTTGCCCTTCTCTTGACTTCGATTCAGCTTGGCTCCAATATATCACCTATGGAGGATTGCCTTATTGTGCGTTGCTGCCAACAGCCGAGGAAAAAGCCGACTATTTGACACGTCTGTTTGAAGAGGTATATGTCCGTGACATCATGGAACGCCATCACATCCAGCATCCCAACCAGCTGGAGCAACTGATGAACATCATTTCATCTGGCATCGGCTCGTTGACCAATCCCAAGAAACTGGAAAATACATTCGTGAGCTTGGGTGGCGAAAAGCTCTCCGACAGAACCATCAAGCAGTATCTCGACCATCTGACCGATGCCTTTATTTTGGAACGAGCCGATAGATACGACATCAAAGGGAAAAAGTATATCTCCACACCTTCGAAATATTACTTCACTGATACGGGGCTCCGTAATGCCCGCATTAATTTCCGTCAGCAGGAAAAGACCCATCTGATGGAGAATATCCTTTACAATGAATTGTGTGGACGTGGTTTTTCCGTCGATGTAGGAGTAGTCGAAGTCAATGAGAAACAATCCGACGGAAAGTATGTGCGTAAACAACTGGAGATCGACTTTGTGTGCAATAAAGCTGACGAGCGCATCTACATTCAGTCTGCATTTTCGATTCCATCTACGGAGAAAAGACAAAATGAGGAAAGATCCCTCATTTCGGTGGACGATTCCTTCCGCAAAGTAATTATCACAGCAGACAAAGTCATGAAGCATCGTGACGAGCAAGGAGTACTCATCATGGGCTTGCAGGAATTCTTGCTGAACCCTGAAGCATCATTATAATAGGAAACTCGCTCCGTTATTCTCCGTTGGTACTGCTCTACGACCAGCCACTTTCATGGCTCCTGTTCGCTTGAGTGGTTGCTGACCGTTGGAAATGCACCCAAATAACTATTTTGCCGTTTTCAGACAATAATATGCTAGGTAAAGGGGTTAAAATGACAATTAATCAAACCAAGCATTCATGCGCAAAACAATTCCTTTTCTTTTCCTTCTGCTGTTGTCATTGTCGGCGATGGCACAGAAGAAGCACTGCATCAGCGGCTATGTGATGGATGCCGCCAGCCGCGAGACTTTGATTGGGGCGACTATCCTTGACCGCAACTCCGGACAAGGTTGCGCCACCAACAATTACGGTTATTATTCCCTGACCTTGGACGAAGGTCCCGTCGACCTGCAGTTTTCCTTTGTGGGTTATGACGCCGTGAACCAAGCTTTCAACTTGGTTGCCGACACCCTCATCACGGTGAAGATGAGCAGCAACATCCAGTTGCAGGAAGTCACGGTGGAGGCCAACCGCGCCACGGTGGGCGCCAACAATCCCCAAATGAGTGTCATTGAGCTTCCCATCAAGCAAATCAAAAGCATTCCGACCCTGATGGGCGAAGCCGACGTGCTGAAAGCCATCCAGCTGCTGCCAGGCGTGCAAAACGGCTCGGAAGGCTCGGCCGGACTCTATGTGCGTGGCGGCGGTCCCGACGAGAACCTGCTTCTCATGGACGGTGTGCCGCTCTACAACGTCAACCACATGTTCGGCTTCTTCTCCGTCTTTAACCCTGATGCGCTGAAAAATGTCACCTTATACAAAGGTGGTTTCCCAGCGCGTTATGGCGGGCGCATCTCTTCAGTGGTGGATGTGCGCATGAAAGACGGCGACATGCAAAAGTATCACGGCAACTTCAGCATCGGCCTGATTTCTTCAAAACTCAATCTGGAAGGCCCGATTGTGAAAGATAAATTGTCGTTCAACCTGTCGTTTCGCCGTACCTATTCCGATGCCCTCACTAACCTTTACGGCCTCATCGGAAAGTGGGCCGACCCGAGCATCGACAAGTTCTCGTTGGGCTATTATTTCTACGACCTCAACGCCAAGCTCAACTGGAAAATCTCCGACAAAGACCGCCTCTACCTGAGCTGGTACAGCGGCGACGACAAGATCTACGCCAATGTGAAATGGGACTACGCCTATGAGGACATGTACGCCGACCACGAGAAGCTTGGCCTCAACTGGAAATGGGGCAACAAGGTGGGTGCGCTGCGTTGGAACCACATCATTTCGCCCAAACTCTTCATGGATGCTTCGGCGAGCTACACCCAATATCGCCACGACCTCGGTATGGACCAGAACTATACCTACGAGGAGTTCAAGCCCAATACCTACACCTCAACCGACGAGATGGCCATGAATTTCCATTCAGGCATCCATGACCTTACGGCACGCACCGATTTCCATTACGCGCCCAACCCGAGGCACGACATCCGCTTCGGAGGCGGTTACACCTACCATTTCTTCCGTCCCGAGGTGCAGTCGATGAAGATCAACTTCACCGAAGCGGAATCCAATATGGACACCGTGGCCAACACGGGCGACGTGCATGCCCACGAAGCCATGCTTTACGTTGAAGACAACATAGCCTTGAGCGAAGCCATCAAGATGAATGTCGGACTGCACTATTCCGCTTTTGCGGTGCAAGGCAACTTCTACCACTCGTTGCAGCCCCGTCTCAGCATGAGCGCCATGGTGGCACCCCATTTCTCACTCAAGGCGGGTTACGCCTACATGACGCAATACATCCACCTGCTTTCCAACAGCAACATCACCATGCCCACCGACCTATGGGTGCCCGTCACGGCACGGATTGCGCCCGAACGTGGACACCAGTTCTCGCTCGGTGGCTTCTATGAATTGCCCAACCTGTTCGACGTCTCGCTTGAAGGCTATTACAAGACGATGGACAATGTGCTGGAGTACAAGGATGGCACCAGTTTCTTTGGCACCAGCCAAGGTTGGGAAGACAAGGTGAATCTCGGCAGAGGTTGGGCCTACGGCATCGAACTGCTCGTGCAACGCTCTTTTGGCAAGACTACGGGCTGGATTGGCTACACCTGGTCGCGTTCCATGCGCAAATTCGACCGCGAAGGCATGGAAATCAACAACGGCAATCCTTTCCCCGCCAAATACGACCGTCGCCACGACTTCAGCATCACCGTGCAGCACAAGCTCAGCGACCGCTTCGATATCAGTGGCACTTGGGTCATTAGCAGCGGCAATTGCGGCACCTTGTCCACACAGACCTATCCTGGTATTCCAATCACCTATTATTCTCAATACGGTGGCAGTGTCGTAGGCACGCCCAACATCGGCTATGTCGAGCGCAACAACTTCAGGATGCCCGTGTATCACCGCCTCGACCTCGGCATGAACTTCCGCAAGCAGAAGAAACATGGCGAGCGCGTGTGGAACATCAGCATCTATAATGTCTACAACCGCCAAAATCCCTTTATTGTCATTCGTGGCTATGACCAACACACAGGGCTGCCGCAGCTGCAGCAGGTCAGCATCTTCCCGATTATTCCTTCAGTGAGTTATAGTTATAAATTTTAAATTCGTGACCCTGACCGATGACCCTGACCCTGACCATTCCAAAGGGTCATGGTCTGGGTCAATGGTCTGGGTCAAAAAAGCACAATACAGCAATGAAAACCAACATTCTAACCCTAATAACCATCACAGCCATAACACTTCTCACAGCCTGCACCAAACCTCTGAAATTCAAAGGCGAATACGTTGACCCAAAATTGGTTGTCAACTGCATCGCAATACCTGGCGAGCCTATCAAGGCGGTCGTTTACAAAAGCGACTTCGTTTTCGACACCATCACCGACTACGCCATGCCAGAGGGCACACAAGCCTTCCTTTTCGTAAACGGCGAAAGCAAAGGCGAAATGCAGCTGAATAGTGACACAACCTATTATGACTATCTGAATCCTCCCGTGTTCTTTGTCAAATATCATTTCACTCACGATTATGTGCCGCAAATCGGCGATGTGGTCAAAATCAGCGTGACGGCACCTGGGTTTGATGAGATAGAAGGTAGTTCGGAGGCTTTACCGAATGAGCCCATAGGTAGTTTTGAAGATGCCCGCCTCACGAAGTGGGACACTACGAGCGCGAGCGGCTATAATGTTCCCGTACCTGGCACTGACTCAACCATATTGGTATGGCTGAAAAACTACCGAAAACACCTCACCGTCACGATAGAAATCACAGACCCTAATCCCGGCGCGTTGGATCTTTATTGCCTTGAAGCATCGATGCGCACGGAAGGCGACTGGACCTTCCCCGATGGTTTGGAACACCATGAACAGCCCGCTGAGTTACACCAAGTCTATTTCAACGACCCCATCATCGGCACCTCGACGGTGGAGTTGGAAGACCAATTCGGCATTGACGTCGGCTTGACCAACCGCTCAAGAAGCACCTTCAACGATGCCACTTTTGACGGGGGCAGCTATCGAATGGAAATCCCGATGGTCACCAATACGCTTTTCAAGGCCAACGACAGCATCAATGCCTTTGTTGAAATCAAGTTGCGGCATTTGACCGAAGGGGCATACAATTACTACACTACCATCACTTCGGGCAATAACCTATCGCAATACTATAGCGAGCCTGTTGGTGTATATTCCAATGTGCAGAACGGTTTTGGCCTTGTGGCGGGCAGCAATGACAAGGTGATTAGTTTCCCGGTTTGGTGATTTTTTTCTATGATAAAGGGAACAAAAAAGAAGAGGATGACTTGCGCGGTCATCCTCTTCTTGTATTTCTTATTTCTGCTGAGACTATCAGAAATTATAGTACAAGCCGAATGTGGCTGTAGATGCTGAGAAATCAACACTAAAGCCTGGGTCATAGGGGAAGGGGAAATTGTCAATACCGCCCAAGCTACCTTTGCTGTAGCCGATGAACCCGATATGGAACACGGCTGCCCATTTCTCTGTGGGATGGAAGGCGATGCCTGGCTTGATGCCGGCCTGCCACGTCTTTTGTAAATCTCTGCCGTATGTGATTTCTCCATCAACGTTGTATTTGTCTCTCCAACCAATGAAGTCGAATGCTCCGTCAAGGAACAAAGTGAACTTTTCAATATTGTAGACATTGTAACGCACATAAGGCATGACATAGAAGGCATTGACAATATACTTGTTTGTCGGGCCTCCTATATGCGAAGTGATACCTGATGAGTAACCAAGCGCGGTGGCCACTGACCAGTTACCGAAGCTGTAACCCACTTCGGGACCGAGGAAATAATACGTGCCACGAGTATCCTCATACTTGTTGGTGTTGAAAGCCAAACTGCCGCCCAACCATACTTGGGCATTGGCCGCGAAGATGCCTGTAAAGGCAAGGACTAAGGTTAAGAGAACTTTTTTCATTTGTTTAATGGTTTAATGTGAAACAATAATGTTTGAATTGTAGAATAAACGGCTTGATATGCCGTTTATTGCTTACAAATCAAAATAAGTAGATGCTTGGCGCTCGCAGGTCAGTTTAGCGGCTCTGCCGCGGTACGACAGCCTTAAACAAATCATTTCTTCAGTGCCTCCTCGGCCTGTTTGATGGTGCCGCGCTCACCGTTGACAAAGGCGACGACGAAGGCGTCTTTGTAGCCTAAAGAACGCAACTCGTTTTGGCGCTTGGTAGCCGCATCCTTGCTGGTGAACTTGCCCGAGACATAGCGGAAAGCGCCGTTGTATTCATAGACATCGACTTCTTTCACGCCGCTGAAGGCCTTGTTGGTGGATGCCACTTTCTTATCGCGGCTGGCAAACTGAACGGTGAAATAGGTGTTGCCGACATTGCTGTTGGCAGGCTTCTCGCTGACTTCAGGCTGGCCCGAGGTGTGGTTCTCCGACTCAAACTCCCGCTTATACTCTTCAAAAGCGCGGTAAAGCGCGAGCGCCATTTGGGTCTGGCCTTTCTCGGAGTTGAGGAATTGCTCTTCCTTGTTGTTGTTGATGAAGCCCAACTCCACGAGGATGCTCGGCATGGCCGTCTTCCATAGCACCAGGAAACCGGCTTGTTGCACACCGCGGTCGTGGCGACCCACTTTTTTGCCAAACTGGTTCTGCACCTTGCCTGCCAAATCGAGGCTTTGGCTCTGGTAGAGGCTCTGCGTCAGCGAGAAGATGATGTAGGCCTCGGTGCTGTTGGGGTCGAAATTGTCGTAGGCATCGGTATTGTCTTCCAACAAGATAGCGGCATTCTCCTTCTTTGCGACGGCGAGGTTCTTCTCGTTTTTCGACTCACCCATCACAAAGGTCTCGGCGCCAGAGGCCGAGTTGGGCGTCTCCGTCGAATTGCAATGGATCGAGACAAACACATCGGCGTTGTTACGGTTGGCGATGTTAGCGCGCTCACTCAATTCGATGAACTTATCGGTCTTGCGCGTATAGATCACCTTCACGTCGGGGAGGTTCTCTTCGATATAGGCGCCAAACTTAAGCGCGACGGCCAGATTCAGCGCTTTCTCGGTCGTCACCTTGCCCAAGGCACCAGTGGAAATCTTTCGTTCTATCATATTGAGTTCGTTTATTTATGCGCGAAGAAAAACTATCTTTGCAGCGGATTTCAATCGCACAAAAGTAATCGTTTTCACCTTGTCAGAACGCACGACACATAAGAATTATTTTCACAAGGCGGCCTTTTCTTTACTCGCTGCCATGGTCGTGTTGTTTTATGGATGTAAACAACTGTCTCATACAGAGAAAGATAAATACGATTTCGAGACCCCATCGGTGGATAGTGTCCTCGTCGTCCCCGAACGCATCGTCGACACCATCACGATAACACAAGACAGCATTGCTGCTTTCGACACGGTCCCTGTGTTGGACACCCTCCCCCTATCGGATTCCATCGCGGAAATGCAAGATGTTACATCTGATTCGTTGCCTAACGAGCCCCAAAAAACCGAGGTGCGTCGCATCGTCCCCCACACTTCAGAATCGGCCATCGAGACCAAGGTCATCTGTTCGGCTGCCGACTCGTCATATCGCGACATGAACAAGAAGAAGATCTTCTATTACGGCAATGCCGAGGCCAAATACGACGACATCGTCCTGAAGGCCGACTATCTGGAATTCGACCTCGAGACCAGCACCTGCACGGCGCGTGGCGTGGCCGACTCGTTGGGAAAGATACAAGGCCGTCCCGTCTTCACCCAAGGGGAATCGACCTTTGAGGCCATGGAGATGCAGTACAACTTCAAGTCGAAGAAAGGCATCATCACCAAGGTGTGGACCGAGGAGAGCGGCAGTTACCTCCATGGCGAACGCATCAAGCGCATGGACGACAACACCATCCACATCCGCACGGGCGGCTACACCACCTGCGACCTCAAGGACCATCCCCACTACCAGTTCAAGTTCACCAAGGCCAAGGTCATCCCCGACGACAAGATCGTCACAGGCCCTATCTATATGACCATCGCCGACATCCCACTGCCGCTGGCCCTGCCCTTTGCCATGATTCCCAACACCAAAGGCAAGAAGTCGGGACTCATCATCCCCACATACGGCGAGTCGGCCAACCGCGGCTTCTACCTCGAAAACGGCGGTTACTATTGGGCCATCAACGACAACTACGACTTGCAAATCTTGGGCGACATCTACACCCGTGGCTCGTGGGGCATCAAGCCGACCTTCCGCTACAACAAACGCTATCGTTTCAACGGCTCGATGGCCTTGGGCTTCGCCGTGAACAAAATCGGCACCAAAGGCGCTGCCGACTACCAGGAGAGCACCGACTTCAAGATCCATTGGACCCACAAACAAGACCCCAAGTCGCATCCGCGGCGCAACTTCTCTGCCGACGTGAACATCGTGAGCTACAACTTCAACAAATACAACGCCCAGACCACCACCGACCAGTTGAGCAACACCTTTAGGTCGAGTATCGCCTATCAAACCAATTTCGGCGGCAAGGTCTACCTCACCCTCAACGCCAGCCACAGCCAGAACACACTGACGCGCCAGGTGACTGCCTCGTTGCCCGAGTTGACTCTGACGGTCAACACCTTCTATCCGCTTAAGAATGTCGGCAAGGCAGGCAAGAAACGTTGGTACCAAAGCCTCAGCATGGGCTACACGATGAACGGAAAGGCATATATCAACGATGCGGACACAGTGCTCTTCCGCGGCTTCACCGACGACTTTGGCGGTTGGGCCCGAACGATGATACGCGACCATGTGCAAACAGGCATCTCGCACAGGGTGCCCATCAGCGCCACCATCAAGCTGTTCAAGCACTTCTCGTGGACCAATAACCTGACCTTCAACGACTACATGTACTTCAAACGCATCGAAAAGCAATGGGTTCAGGATAGCGTGCAGACCGACACCATCCACGGCTTCCGCAACCTGGTCGACTTCAGTGCAAGCACCAACCTCACCACCAAAATCTACGGTATGGTGAACTTCGCCAACGGTCCCATCCGCGCCATCCGTCATGTGTTCACCCCCACCATCGGCTTCACCTACCGTCCCGACTTCAGCGACCCGCGATGGGGCGTCTACGGCACCTATGTCGATGGCGACGGAAAGGAGCAGGTATACAACAAATACGAAAAGGCGCTCTATGGCACGCCGTCGCAAAACCAGCAGGGCTTACTAACCTATAGCTTCGGCAACAACTTGGAGATCAAAGTGCCCTCGAGTTCAGACACCATCACCGGCATCAAGAAAATCCCGATTTTGGAGTCGTTCAGCATCTCGGGCAGCTACGATGTCACCAAAGACTCGGTCAACTTCTCGCCCGTCTCCATCAGTGGCCGCACCACCTTGTTCAAGAAACTGGGCATCACCTACAGCAGTTCATGGGACCCCTACGCCGCCGACTCGTTGGGCCGCCGCATCAACCGCTTCGAAGTCATCGACAACAAGCGGCTCTTCCGAAAGACGGGTTCCTCGTGGCGTTTCAGTCTCAACTACAGTTTCAGCCAAAACGACCTCAAGAAGCTACAGGGCCAGAAAGGCAGCCAGGCCTTGCGCGATGAAATCAACGAAAACGCCAAGAAATCGGGCATGTTCGACCCCGACGAACTCAACGAGATTTTGGGTAATCCCAATGCCTATATCGACTGGACGACGCCGTGGTCGCTTTCCTTAAGCTACAACCTTACCTACACCACATCTTTAGCCTATGCCGCCTTCATGGGCATCGCCACCAACACAGTAGTGCATACCATCGGCCTCAACGGCAATATCAGCATCACGCCCAAATGGAAAGTCACCTTCTCGACCGGCTGGGACTTCGTGAACAACAACATCACCTACACCAACCTCAGCGTCTACCGCGACCTGCACTGTTGGGAGATGCGCTTCAACTGGATTCCTATCGGCAGCTACAAGAGCTGGAACTTCACCATCAACGTGAAGGCGCAGGCGTTGAAGGATCTGAAGTATGAGAAGAAGAAGGATTATCGGGATAATTAGTTGAGAGTTGAAAGTTTAGAGTTTAGAGTCAGTTGAAAGTGGAGAGTTGAGAGTTGAAAGTTTAGAGTTTAGTACCGAACCGGTGATAACCGGAAAGAATAGAAAATAACAGGAGGACAATAATGGTATGAAAAAAGGAAGTATCTTTATGGAGCTAAGCAAGTAGACCGTTCTGCCCTTGGATTCGTAGTCCAAAGTTTAGTATGGTCCTGCGAGTCTGTAGAATGAATATTGGCCGATGGAGGCCGTATAGAAGCTTACTTAGTTCCATCCATGAGACCGCAGGCTTAGCTTTTTTTGAGTTAAACCCTTAAAGCTACTTCCGATGGCAAAGAAAGCGAAAAAATTGCAAACGAACAAAGGAATTGAATTAAAAATTGTGAACCCGAACGCAGCAGGTATAGACATTGCGGACACAGAGATGCAGGTATGCGTCCCCGCAGACCGTGACAGCGACAACAACCGCCGTTTCGGGAGCTTTACGCGCGACCTGAACGAGATCAGCGAATGGCTCAAGGCCTGCAAGATAAACACTGTTGCGATGGAAGCGACGGGCATCTACTGGATACCGTTGTTCTTCAAGCTTCAGAATGACGGTTTTGACGTGCAGCTGTGCAATGCACGCGAGGTGAAGAACGTCTCGGAGAAGAAGACGGACGAGTCCGATGCCGAGTGGCTTCTGGTTCTTCACAGCTATGGGATGCTGAAGCCCAGTTTCCAGCCCGAGAACACCGCGCGACAGATACGCAACCTTGCACGTCATCGCAACGGCCTGCTCAAGGGTGCGAGCAAGGAGGTGCAGCACATGCAGAAGGCGATGGAGCAGATGAACATCAAGTTGACCAACGTGATAAGCGACATCACAGGCGTGTCCGGCCAACGGATCATAACCGCGATATTGACCGGGGAACGAAACACCCAGGTGCTTTCTGCGTTGGCTGACAAGCGCTGCAAGCGGAGCAAGGAGGAGATAGCCCTCTCGTTGGAGGGGACTTGGGATGCGGACCATCTGTTCGAGTTGAGGCAGTCGTATGAGTTGTACAAAATCTACCAAGGCATGGTGGAAGAGTGCGACAAGGAGATCGAGAAACTGCTTACGGGCTTCGTGACAAGGATTGACATGGACAAGGTGGAGATGATGCGTGCCAAGAAGCGGATAAGCAAGAAAAACGCGGTCGCGTTCGATGTCGAGTCCTATGCCCATGCAATATGGGGAGTCAATGCGATGGCCATCACGGGCATGAGTTCAGGGTCGCTGCTCCAGCTGATAGGGGAACTCGGATCGGACTTCGTTGACAAATTCGATACCCCCGCGAAGTTCTGCAAGTGGTGCAACCTGGTACCGAACAACAAAATATCGGGAGGGAAGCTCATCTCCAGCCGGGTTCCCAGACGGAAGAATCCCGTAGGACAGATATTCAGGCTGTGTGCCAATACGGTTGCAAAATCCAACAGCCCGATGGGGTTCTACTTCAGGCGAATCAAATCAAGAGCTGGTCATATGTCGGCCATTGTCGCCACGGCCCACAAGATGGCTGAGATATTCTTTATCATGGTCAGGGACAAGGTGGCCTATGACGAGGGGCGAGTCGGCATGGACGAGGAAGCACTCCTTAAGAGAAAGATTGAACGTACGCAAAGACAGTTAAATGCGCTAAACGCAAAACTTTATGCTACAGCAAGTTAGTTATATGTTATATAGAAGTCAGTTGAAAGTTCAGAGTTCAGAGTTTAAAGTTGAGAGTTGACGCTTTGCTTCATTCCACATTCATCATTCCACATTCCACATTCCACATTCATCATTCCGCATTCATCATTCCGCATTCATCATTCCGCATTCCGCATTCATCATTCCACATTCCGCATTCATCATTCCACATTCCGCATTCATCATTCCACATTCCGCATTCATCATTCCAAATTAATCATTATCTTTGTCGCGTAAAACCTAATTAAACAAACTCCTATGAAAAAACTATTTACCCTTATTCTCGCGCTGGCCTTCGGTTTTGGCCTGAAAGCGCAATGCCCTTTGACACAAGCCGTTGACTTCACGGCTACTGACGTTCACGGCACCGAAGTCCACTTGTTCGACATCCTCGACGGTGGCCAGTATGTGCTTATCGACTTCTTCTTCACCACCTGCGGTCCTTGCCAGCAGGCGACACCAAAAGTGGTGGAATCCTACTATGCCATGGGTTGCAACATGCATGATGTGTTCTATATGGAAATCGCCACAGGCGACAGTGATGCCGCCTGTCTCAATTGGGTGAACACCTACGGCGTGGAGTACCCCACCATCAGTGGACAGGCTGGTGGCACCTCTATTTGCAACCAGTATCAAATCGGTGCCTATCCCACTCTCATCGTTATCGCCCCCGATCGTTCCATCGTCATCCAAGACCTGTGGCCCATCAACAATGCCCAAACGGTCATCAACGCTTTGGAACAACTCGGCCTGCAACAGCATGACTGCAATGCGCCGAGCTATGACCCGCAGGTGAGCATCACCGTCGACCAAGTGCTGGAGACCGAAGTCACGGCCACCTTCACGCCCAATGAAGACTGCGCCTCCTATGCCTACATGATGGCCACCGAAGCCGAGATCCAGGAATGGATGGGCATCGCAGGCCTCGAGCTTCCCGAATACCTCTGGACTTACGGCATGCCTGGTTCCGACATCATTTCCAATACCTTCAGTGACTTGACGCCTGACACGGAATACGTGATTTATGCCGTGCCTGCCGACATCGACGGCAACCTCGGCGAAGTCGTCCAAGAGCCTGTCACTACCACACCCAGTGGCCCCTCTGAAATCATGCCCGACTTCACCGCCATCGACATCGACGGCAACGAGATCCACCTCTATGACATCCTCGACGCTGGCCAGGCCGTGCTGATCAACTTCTTCCTTACTGGCGACCCGTACAGCGAAGCTCCCATGGCTGATGTCGTTGAAGCCTACCGTCTCTATGGCTGCAACCAAAACGATGTGTTCTTCTTGGAAATCTCGCCCAACGGTCATGACGACGAGTGCCATGCTTGGGTCGACCAATTCGGTGTGCAATATCCCACCATCAGCCGCGACGGTGGCGGCAATCAGATTGTACAAGACATCCCCGTAGGCTACTATCCCACCGTCATGCTCATCCGTCCCGATCACACCTTTGCCAACCGCGACATCTATCCGCCTACGCTGGAATACATCATTCAAGCCATGGATGCCGAGAAGTACGAACAACATGATTGTGAAGATGGTGTCAGCCAAAACGACAACCCAGCCATCACGGTTTATCCCAATCCTGCCAACACCTTCGTGACTTTGAAGGGTGAAGACCTGGGCGTGGTGCGCGTCTATAACGCCCTCGGCCAGATGGTGGACGAATTCGAGGCCAACGGAAACGAGCTTCGCATCAACACCGCCAGTTATGAGAATGGCATTTATGTCGTGAAGGCTGGCAATAACACGCTGAGGTTTGTAGTGAAACATTAAACTTAAAAAGACACCCTTACGCCTCTTGTCCTCATGGCGGAGGGACATCCGCCTTCCCTCGTGCAGAATCGTCAACCAAAGGCACGAGGGATTGCGGGGCAAGCCCGCAATGAGGACAAAGGGCATAAAGACGCATACCCCATGAAAATAATCATCCTTCGTTCCTCGTTCCAGAACGATGGTTTCGTCAGGAATGAATATGCCGAATTGATTCAAAGGTTGGAAGACGAATGTAATGCAGAAATTAATATCATTGGTGATGAAAACGTAGAGACGGTGTGCACACCGTCTCTACAAAAAATGTTACCTGATGCATTTATGATCGCCACCGGCGGCGTAGAAAACCTGTTCAAACGCATCTGGTCGTCCATCGACGTTGAAACGATGTGCAGCCCATCGCGCCAAAAAACCGTCACGATGATTGCCGACGGGCGCAACAATTCGTTGGCCGCCGCCTTGGAGATATTGACCTATCTGGGCAATATTGGGGTGGAAGGAAAGGTTTTGCATGGGACGAATGATGAAATTGTTTCGGCCATTGTAGAGACGGTGTGCACACCGTCTCTACAAGGCAGAATCGGGTTGTTTGGTCAACCCTCTGATTGGTTGATTGCCAGCGGTGTGGACCGTGATTATCTGCGCCAACGCTATGGCATCGAGACCATCGACATCGACCTACAACGCCTGATCGATGGCATCAAAACCATCGCACCGACCGAGGCGGAGAAGGTGGCGCAGGCCATGGTGAAACGCGCCAAGGCCGTCAAAGAGCCCACCAGCACCGACATGCTGGAGGCTGCCAAGGCCTATCTCGCCATCAAAAGGATATGCCAAGAGGAGCACTTGGATGCCATGACCATCCGCTGCTTCGACATCGTGAAGGCCTGCGGCACGACGAGTTGTCTGGCCTTGGCCTTGCTCAACGACGAAGGCATCGTGGCGGGCTGCGAGGGCGACATGCAGACGCTGATGAGCATGTATCTGGCCAAGCGTTTGTGTGGCGAAGCGGCCTTCATGGCCAATCCTTCTAACCTCACCGACGAGACCTCCATGCTGGCGCACTGCACCATCCCCTTATCCATGTGCGACGAGACTGTGGTGCGTTCGCATTTCGAGTCGGGCATCGGCGTGGCCATCCAAGGCTTGTTGCCTCTGACCGACTACACCTTATTGAAATGGGGTGGTCCGAAATTGAATCGCTATTTTGTCACCGAGGCACGAGCCATCGAGGCGCCTTACAGCAACCATTTCTGCCGTACACAGATCACGCTCAATGTAAACCTGAAGCCTTATCTGCTCCAACATTCCATCGGCAACCACCACGTCATTATCCGTGGTCGGCATGCCGATGAAATCCGTCAGTTTATGTTAGCAAACGGCGTATCAGAAGGTATAGCCGAATGAGAAATAAGCTCCAAAATGGTTTAAACCATCATTATTGAGCCATTGAGCAGTTAGTGAAACCGGTCCTAAAAGACTATTATAGGAATACTTCAGTCCTGCACCATGTACCATGAAATGGATTATATCGGTAAAATTCATCCCACCGGTGCCTAACAAACCCCACGGCATTATGGTATTATACATTGCCGTCAGGTAATGCTTGCCGTAGAAATTATAACGCAGATCGCAACGAAGGATACTTGTGTTTTGTGTCAGGTCAATAGATAAATCGTCAATGCTCGTCAGGCCGATAAAAGGCATTTGGTTTTCAAAGTGGCGTCCGGCAATTTCTCCACCGCAAATATTCCTCAAATTATAGTATTGAATGCTGGACGCATCACTTGCGATGCTGGCTACATAGCGGCCATACACCTGGGGAATAATGGTGAAACGTCCGTCTTTTGGAGTGACATAGGCTTGGAAGGAATAGCTAATATCCATAAACTTCTCTTTTGTGGAAGTCATGTAATAATAATGGCTCCCTATGGTCGACAAGATGCCATGATTAGCAAAATAAGGGTCGTCCAAGTTGTCATATTGGAATGTAATGAAAGGCGAAAGCATATCGTTGTTCACGTAATAGATAGAGTCGAAAGCACTACCCATGATTGAAGTCTTGTCGAATGTTGTATGGACGAATGATGCACCGACGTTAGTGTTGATATTGAGCAAATGAAACTCTGAAACATAGGCACTCGCCTTCGTTTGCTGGTAATGGAAGTTGACATACTTGTCATGGATGCCTCTTGAACGGAAATGCTCGTTCCGATAGTCGCCCGACACATTGAAATTGGCAAACGAAGAGCGCGAATAGGTGTATTTGAGGCTGATTTTGGGGTTATAGCTCAACTTCGCAGATAGATTGAGTTTTGAGCCGTTGAACTTTTTCTCGTTCAAACCGACATTAAGCAACAGTGCTGCGCCTTCCTCAGTATCGTAGCGTATGCCCAAGCCAAAGACATGCGGCTTGGCGGGTTTCATATTAATTGTCAGGTTATAGGCATCCGAAAGACCAGAGCCTAAATGGAGGGAGTCGTTTTCTTTGACTTGATAGGTGACTTCGTCGAAACAACCCGTGCCACGATACACGTTCATGGCGCGTTCGATATCTTGCTCAGAATAATAGTTGCCCACTTCCAGCCCGCCTTTACGGATGAGCCAACGGCTGTCACGGTCATTCACATTGTTGATGGTGATGGACTTGATCTGCACCGACTCTTTAGCCAGGTTCTTGGCTTGAGGGGCATGGAGTGTCTTGCTTACAGGATGTCCTGCCGAGGCGTCAACGGCTTGTTTAATGGCAAGGAGCTGGTCGTGAAAATCGTTTGCTCGTTTATAGCCTCTCCCCACCAAAGTGTCGATAGCCTCGGGGGTGAAACTGAGCATGCCAAAGCCACTGATGTCGGGGACAATATGCACGGAACACATCTCGCGATTTTCCTTTCGTTTCGAACTCGTGCTATTGGTGACCAAACGGGCAAACACTTGAGGCAACGACTTCAAGTCGTCGACGGTGACATCCTTGGTGGAGGTCACCTCCACGCCAATGATGATGTCGGCGCCCATCTCCTTCAGTACGTCGGCCGGGAAGTTGTTGACCAAGCCGCCGTCGACAAGCACCTTATCGCCAATAGTCACCGGGGAGAACAAACCGGGGATAGCCATACTGGCGCGCATGGCCGTAGGCACGCTGCCTCTGCGTAACACCACCTCTTCACCCGTAATCATGTCGGTGGCCACACAAGCGAAAGGTATGGGAAGGTCGTTGAAGTCCATCTCCTCCTGATAGCCTACGCACAAGTCGTTGAACAGGTTGATGAGCGAGCTGTTGTTGACATAAGCACTCGGCAGCTGGCTGATGAACGTCGACTTGGGGTCGTCGTCGAACAAGCTTTCGTGGCTGAAAGGCACATGGAGCAACATGGTACTGTTGCGTTGCCTGACGTCTTCCGACATCATCGATCGATCAATCTTATTACCGATATAGGCCGACCAGTCCATGCCAGCAATGAGTTCAGTGAGCTCTTCAGGCGAGTAACCCAGGGCATAGAAGCCACCGATGATGGAACCCATGCTGGTACCTGCCACATAATCGACAGGGATGCCCATCTCTTCGAGATATTTCAACACACCAATATGGGAGGCACCTTTGGCGCCACCACCGCCTAACACCACGCCTACTTTGAGACGAGGCGGACGTAAATTGGATTTGGGTTGGGCTTGTAAGAACAGCGTCACTGACAATAGGACAAGGAGTAAACAAACTTTCTTCATATTGGTCATAATTAAGGGCGAACAAAAATACGATTTTTGGAGAAACACAACAAAAAAAAGAGGTCGCTTTTTTGCGGCCTCCATGTGTTCTTGATAAAAATTCGGGTCTTCGGCTACGCTTAATCTTTGATATTCATGAGATTCAGCGAGATATTGCCGTAAACGGCGTGAGCGGTGCAAACACCACCAATCTCAATCCAATCCATAGGCTTCACTGAAACGCCAACACCATAGTTGAAGTGGTTGTACCTGTGTTCGACGTCATAATCATGGTAGACAGAACGGTTTTCATAATCTATGTTGAGGGTGCTGCAATCCGTCCAACCCGTGGTTTCGTTGCTATAACCGATGAGAGGCGTGACATTCAGCCAACGCAAAACGGGAATCTTATAACCCGCATTGATGGTCAAGGCAGTGTGATCGTGATAAACTATAGGGGAAATCTTTTTGCCCCAACGGTGTTCTGGAGATTGGTAGATAAAGTCGACATAAACGCCTAATAATGAAAAACTTGCTCCAATGCCGAAACCATTATAGGCGTTGTTGATTTGGCGGCCATCGAAATCATAGCCAACGGCACCCAGGTTAAGGCCGATAGTGACGTCGTTCATGTTATTCGAGAGATTGAACCATTGTGCTTTGGCACTTAAGGTCACCATGGTGAACAGTGCCATGAATAATGCTACTTTCTTCATAATTGATTATTAATTGATGTGATTTGACTTATTCAAGCTATCTAGAAATAATGCGCAAAAGTACAAAAAACAAGAATATCCCAATCGGTTTGGACTATTTTACCACTCAACATGGCATCAGTAGACTGACGTTTCGGTAATACCAACGCCGTAGGGCATCAGCACCGACACCGTTAGAGTGCGTCGGGGCGCATTTTGAATCCAAGCTATTTCCACAGCATTGTTTTGAGACGAGAGGATGACCCCACCCTCTACCTGCCAGCTGGTCTCCAAGGGATATGGCCTCACATAATAATGGCCGTTTTCTTCAACGATTTCGGGCTCTTGAGGAACGACAATATCGTAGAAAAAGTCCGACATCATGTCTTGGATGACATAGAAATTCTCGTTGAAGGCTTTCGTGGTGGGATGCACATGGGGTGAGTGTTTGAAGCCGGAAAACGTGACCAATTGCGCTTGACGACCCAGTTTTAGGGCATGATCGACAATACACGACGAGCCGAACATGGGTTCGACCAACAGTGTTTTCAACGGACCGGCGATGCCGAAAGGATAATTGTAGTCGTATGGGACGATATCATCCGCGTCACCATGAAAGGCGAGAATGGGGATGTTGCGATTGTGCAAAAGGGACGTGTCGGGCATGGCACCCCACATGTCGACGAGGCCTCTGATGCGGAAGTCGGCCTTGATGGCATTGCCACAGGTATCAATATCACCAAGATCGGGGCGAAGGAAGCCTCCATGGGTGTATTCAGGGCGGGTCTCATTGGTCATGAAGGCGAGGTTGAGCACGGTGATGGCCCCGGCACTGGCACCTCCCACGAAGATCATGGAGGTATCGATGCCATATTCCTCCTGATGCGCAACCAAATAACGCATGGCGGCATGGGCATCCTGCACCGCACGATAGCCCGCACGGCCAATACTCGCCATGGTGGGAAGGAATCCTATCCGATAGTCGATGGAGGCGGTCACATACCCCTGTGAAGCGAGATGACGACACCAACGCGTAATCGACGCATCGTCTTTCGATCCGAAGTAGAACGCGCCACCATGAACCAACATCACCAAGGGGTGTTTGTCCAACGTGTCGTTTTGCGGCCGAAAGACGTCAAGATGGAGATCCAACGGGATTTCGTTTATGGCATCAGCCATTCGAAAGACCTTGTCAGTGACATCGGTTTCGTCACCCAATTCCGACCAAAAGCCTGGAACATGGGCATAACAGATATTGTCGACCTCCTCCACCGAGAACACGGAATCTTGATAACGATCGTTTTCAAAGTCATGAAAGAGAGGCTCTTCAAGTATGTCAAACTGGAAATGGGCGGTGCCGAACAAACTCAAGCGCGCATACCCTATGGCATGTTGGGTATCCATGGATTTGATGCGCGGACGAAAGGTTTCTTTTTGGTCCTCGTAATAAAGGATGGCATTTCGGCCTTTGGCTTCCAATCTGAAAGGGAGGGTGTCGGTCATCGTTTCCTCCCAAGCCATATAATGTCCTTTCATATGCAAGCTGTCGCTGTATTCAATGAAAACAAGGAAATCCTTGTCGTCAACCGTACTTGTGAAAACGGCAGGGGTCTCAACAACGGGAAAAAACACCCCTTTCCGAAACAACCGGTTGGGGACACCGTCGTTGCCCATTAACTGAAATGACAACAGAAAAAGGACTATGGTAGCTAGGAAGCGGCGCATATTGTTATGACGAAACAAAAACCATCAGCTTTTAAACCAAAACCCGCCTCGAATGAGGCGGGTTTTGCTATTAATTAAAGGTGTAATTACATCATCAGGAACGACATCATCACACCAGCTGCCACTGCCGAGCCGATAACGCCGGAGACGTTGGGGGCCATGGCGTGCATGAGCAGGTGGTTCGACGGGTCGTACTTCTGACCTTCCACTTCGACGACGCGGGCGCTGTCAGGCACAGCCGACACGCAGCAGACCGCCAGCGGTGGCCACGCAGAACGAGGCAGCACCCAAGGCGAAGATCTTGATGGAGCTTGCAGTGAGGAACACAGAGGCCTGAGTGGAGGCACCCACGGTGAGACCCAAGACGATGGTCACGATGTCAATCAACGGGTTGGAGGCAGTGTTCTGCAGACGTTTCACGACGCCCGACTCCTTGATGATATTGCCGAAGAACAGCATACCCAACAGCGGCAGGGCCGTGGGGCTGATGAAGGTGGTCAGGATGAGGCCAACGATGGGGAACATGATCTTTTCGGTCTTGTTCACCATACGCGGGGCTCCCATCTTGATGAGGCGTTCTTCCTTCGTGGTCAGCAAGCGGATGATAGGCGGCTGGATCACCGGCACCAGAGCCATGTAGGAATATGCTGCAATGGCGATGGGGCCGATGAGGTTGCGCGTGCCGTTCATGCCGTGGACAGGAAGATGGCGGTAGGACCGTCGGCACCACCGATGATACCGATAGCGCCAGCCTCACGCAGGTTGAAGCCGAGGTAAAGGGCACCGATGAAGGTGATGAACACACCCAATTGGGCGGCGGCACCGAGGATCATCAGTTTCGGGTTGGCGATGAGCGACGAGAAGTCGGTCATGGCGCCGATGCCCAGGAAAATCAATGGTGGATACACGCCCGAGGTCACACCGAAGTAGAGGTAGTTCAACACACTGCCTTTCTGGTAGAGACCCGTCTGGAGGTTCAGCTCTCCGCTTTGGAAGATGCTGGTCATGAAGCCCTTCACGCCTTCGATGTCGTGGTTGGTCAGACCATAGTCGGCCATATTGAGATGCTCAACTGACTTGATGGCATCGCTCAACACCAGATGCTTGTCGCCTGGGTTGTCGCCGAATACGGCCACCAACAAGGCTTTAGCGGTGTCCAAGTCGAAGTTGAGCGTCCCCGCATCTATCAACCCTTGCAGATTAGCCATGGCATCGGCGAAGCTGATGCCCGTACCTTGGAAGAACGGGATGTTGCCCACTATGATACCCGTGCCAATAGGGATAAGCAGCATAGGCTCGAACTCGAAGCGGATGGCCAGGAAGATGAAGAGGATACCCACCAGAATCATGATGATGTTGCCGAGCTTGCAGTTGCGGAAGCCTGTGAGCAGCCAGAAGTTGCGAAGACCTTCTTTCAGTCGGTCTTTCGTCGACATCTCCTTGACTTCTTCTTTAGCGGCCACATGATGCTTGGCATTCTTGCTTTCCAGCGTGGTCACGCGTTGGTTGAGGTTCTCGATCTGTTGACCCAATTCAGCTGTCTTTTCAGCGACGATGGCGTCAGCCATCTCAGCCAGCTGGGCGTTGCTTTCCTGCGGGGTCATCTCGCTGACCTGCTCGGTCTTTCCTCCCAAGTCAGCGACCCTGGTGGCGAACATCGGGTTGTTGACCACCACGAGGTTGAGCAGCATCAGGAGCACCAACGAGCCGAGGATGACCGCAGGTTTTCTGTAAATGCTTTTCTTTCCTAACATGGCCTTATCCGATTACGATTAAAGTATCACCTTGCAGCACATTGTCGCCCTGACGGCAGTTGATGGCGGTGATGGTACCGTCAGCTTCGGCCAGCAGGTTGTTTTCCATCTTCATGGCTTCGTACATGAGCAGCTTGTCGCCCTTCTTCACGGCGTCGCCTTGCTTGACGAAGATCTGCATGATGGTTCCGGGAAGCGGAGCAGCCATCTTGTAGCCGGCACCACCTGCGGCAGCGGCCGGTTTCGGAGCGGCACTCTGGGCAGGAGCACTGGCGGCGGGCTTGGCGGCCCTCAATGTTCTGGACTTCTACTTCGTATGGTTTACCACTAATGGTGAATTTGAATTTTTTCATGATTGTTCGATTTAACGTTTCCAGTGTCTAACTCCGTAATTTTTGTCGTTCCAAGAAGTCACCCTTCTTTCGATGGTGATCACGTTGCTCTCTTCATCGTGAAGGTTGGTCGAGAGGTAGAGGGCCATACCGATGGCAGCTTGCACCTCGGCGGGAATCTCGCCCTCGGCCAATTTGACCGTAGGCTTCACCGTCACAGGCTTGATCTCCTTCACTTCGTTCTTCTTGGCATCCTGCTTCTTGAAATAGGCAGCCACGCCACGGAAGATGGTCAACAGTAATGATATTTGTAACAGGTTCATCGTTTCAAGGATTTACGGTTACAGCGGGATGTTCGAATGTTTCTTCTCGGGGTTGGCGAGGCGCTTCGTCTCAAGCGTACGCAGGGCACGGATGACACGGAAACGAGTGTTGCGCGGCTCGATCACATCGTCGATGTAACCGAACTTGGCAGCCTCGTACGGGTTGGCGAACTTCTTGGTGTATTCATCCACCTTCTTGGCAACGAACTCAGCGCGCTCTTCGGGGTTCTCGATTTCGGCAATCTTCTTGCCATCGAGCACCTCAACGGCACCGCTGGCACCCATGACGGCGATCTCGGCGGTCGGCCAAGCGTAGTTGACGTCGTTGCGCAGCTGCTTGCAGCCCATCACGAGGTGGGAGCCACCGTATGACTTACGCAGGGTGACGGTCACCTTCGGCACAGTGGACTCGCCGTAAGCATAGAGTAACTTGGCGCCGTGGACGATGATACCGTTGTACTCTTGACCCGTGCCAGGCAGGAAGCCGGGGACGTCGACCAAGGTCACGATCGGGATGTTGAAGGCATCGCAGAAACGGACGAAACGAGCGCCCTTACGCGAAGCGTCGCAGTCCAACACACCAGCGAAGAAGGCTGGGTTGTTGGCCACGATACCGACAGACATGCCATCGAAACGGGCGAAGCCGACGATGATGTTCTTGGCGTAGTTCTTATGGATCTCGAGGAAGTCGCCATTGTCGACGATGGCGTTGATGATGTCACCAACGTTGTAAGGCTTGTTCGGGTTGTCGGGAATGATTTGGTTCAAGGCATCCTCCATGCGGTCGATGGGGTCGTTGCATTCCACGAGCGGAGCGTTCTCCATGTTGTTCTGCGGGATGAAGGAGATGAGTCGGCGGATGATAGCAAGACCTTCCTCCTCGGTTTCGGCAGCGAAGTGGGCCACGCCCGACTTCTGGCTGTGGATGCGGGCACCACCGAGGTCGTCGGTGCTGACATCCTCGCCGATGACGGTCTTCACGACTTTCGGGCCAGTGAGGAACATGTAGCTACCCACATTGGTCATGATGATGAAGTCGGTGAGGGCGGGAGAATACACGGCGCCACCGGCGCAGGGACCGAAGATGGCCGAAATCTGCGGGATGACACCCGAAGCGTTGATGTTGCGCTGGAAGATCTCAGCATAGCCGGCGAGGCTGCGTGAGCCTTCCTGGATACGGGCACCGCCCGAGTCGCAGATGCCGATGACGGGAGCGCCAACTTTCATGGCTTGGTCCATCACCTTGCAGATCTTGAGGGACATGGTCTCACTCAAGGCACCACCAAACACGGTGAAGTCTTGAGCGTAGACGTAGACGACGCGGCCGTCGATGGTGCCGTGACCGGTGACGACGCCGTCGCCGAGGTACTGTTGCTTGTCGAGACCGAAATCGACGGTACGATGGGTCACGAACATGTCAGTCTCTTCGAAGCTGCCTTCGTCGAGCAGGATGGCGATACGCTCGCGTGCCGTCATCTTACCTTTGGCATGTTGGGAGTCGATGCGCTTCTGGCCGCCACCGAGACGGGCCTCGTTGCGCTTCTCCAACAATTCCTGGATTTTTTGTTCTATTAACATAGTATTGTGTGTTATGATTATTATATCTTTGTTGACCTTCAACACAGGTCCTTTTTATCGTCATGGCGGAGGAACATCCGCCATCTCCTAAAGGAAGAGGACACCCTTCTGTTTGGGAGATTGCGGGTCTATCGCCCGCAATGACGGCAAGGGGTGGTGTTGGTCCCGTGGTTTAGTGTCTTACTTGTTCTTGTTCTCGCAAAGTTCGGTCAGCACACCAAAGGTCGATTTCGGGTGCAAGAAGGCGATGCTCAGGCCTTCGGCACCGCCGCGCGGGGCTTGGTCGATGAGGCGGATGCCCAGTTCCTTGGCCTCTTCGAGGTGACCTTCGATGTTCTCCACGGCGAAAGCGATGTGGTGCATGCCACCACGACCGTTGTTGTTCTCGATGAACTTGGCGATGGTGCTTTCGGGGCTGGTGGGCTCCAGAAGCTCGATTTTGGTCTGGCCGCAGCGCAAGAAAGCGGTCTTCACTTTCTGGTCGGCGACTTCTTCGATGGCGTAGCACTTGGTGCCAAGCAGCGTTTCAAAGAAAGGAATGGACTCGTCCAAGCTTGTGACGGCGATTCCAATGTGTTCAATGTGAGAGGGTTGCATAATTTATTCGAATAATTTATTGTTAAAAAATACGTATTTATTAAATCGGTGCAAAGGTACAACAAATAATTGGGGTTTGCAATTTTATTTGATGATATTTGGAGCGGTTATACTCAATTCATTATTTGAGGGGAATAATGTGTTATTTCGCTTGGGGTTCAGACAACTTCCCTCAAAAAGACAAATATCTGAAGAAACATAAGCCTTGGTAGATGAAACGCTGAGGCGGCACTTTGTTGCCTTTCTTGCAATTTGTTAATGAAAAAGAAAACGGTTTGCGGCAGATAAACCGCAAAATCTGCGGCTTATTCACCGCAAACTGCACAATAAAGGCATACATTACCGCACCGATGATTCACCCTTTATGGCTGATTCTTATTTTCACGCGAATCCACATCGGAACAAAAATCTTTGATATTCAATGATTTCCAATTTTCACGCGAATCTACCTGCATCGTTTTAATGGGGTATTAAAATGAAGCAAAAGGAATAAAGCGAAGGCCTCAAAAAGTGTCAAATTCGATCAAAAACCATATTACACCTTATTGCTTCTTCTAAACCCATCCATATCCCGAGTTGCCCAAAACGTTAAAAAATCAATTTACTCCTTGCGGGTTGTTGAAAAAGTTGTATTTTTGCAGAGTCGTTCTGGCACGTTAAGGACGTACAGCGTCACGACCCGAAAGGTAGCAGATAGCACCGGAAGACGAAAAACATTGGCGGTTAACACTTAACCGCCAATTTTTGTTTTGTAGAAGGTCTTCATGGCCAACCTTTTCCTTCCTGTACGGGTACATTCCACATAATAGTATTCTTTTTCTAACGTTTTGCGATAGACCACTGTGTCAGGGTATTTTCCTTGTGTGATATCATCTGCGGCGTCAATAATCATTGGAATTAGGCAGAAGTCGGCCTCGGTTATGTTTGGATGCTTCTTGCGCGAATGCTTCACGGCTGAGATATCGACCATTCGTTGAAATCCAGTCACATCGCAGCCCAACAAGGCATTCAATTTTTTTACCTCCTTTGGAGTAGGTTCCCCAAGAATCACCCAACGATTGTTTTTCCATTCCGTTTCTGAGGCTTCCCTCACAAGTTTGAGGATGCGTTCTTCAACGCTGACGAAGTCTTTTATTTCTTTGTTGTCGGTTTGCTTTGCTTCCATAATGCAGTGTCTTTGTGTTTCGCTGCAAAGATGCAAACCTTGTCAAGACCAATCCGTTGAACAAATGTTTGTTGTCGACAGTAGTCGTTTGTTGTCGTTTGCTGTCGGGTATAGTGTTGTAAAATAGTATGATACAATAATATGCATTCGTAGATGCCCGCCACCACACCAACCCTCGCAAACCAAAAAAAAAGAGCCGTAACAAGGTTACGGCTCAACATTTTTGCTTTTGGCGGACGCATTGCGTCCTTACAATTACTTGTGCACTTTTCTAACAAACTCCTCCACCTCAGGCACGCCGCCTTGGTAGACGAGATAGCCATTGTAAGGCTCTCTTGGGGTGATTTCACTGTTCACAGGCGTGAGCATGATGTTCTTCACCTCTTCGCGGTCGTGCGTCTGGCCCAAGGCCCAGCCCAACTTGATGTAGGCGGTCTCGGCAAGCATGTTGCCAGCGGGAATGATGCCTCTATCCATCAAGTCGCGGCCGGTGTCGTAGACGAACATGTGGGCATAGCCCCAGATGGTCTGGACGGTCATGTATTGGTGCACACCCTTGTCGGTGGCGCGCTGGATGGCATCGAACATGCCACGGTTGACGTGACCCAAGCCCGTGCCGTCCCACACGATGCCCTTGTAGCCGTTATCGACCAATGCATCAAGCACATCGGGCTTCATGCCAGGATAGTAGTAGAGGATGGCCACGCGGTCGTCGAAGGTCGGGATGATCTTCACGTCGCGGTCGGCGCGGCGGTGGTTGTAGACTTCCTTGATCGGCACCACGCCACGCTTGCGGTCCACAGTGGCCACAGGCGTGTCGCCGATGGTGCGGAAGGTGGAACGATACGAGGAGTGCATCTTACGCACACGCGTGCCACGGTGCAGGAAGCCGTACTCATCGGAGGTGGGACCAAACATGCAGACCATCACCTCGGCCACGTCGCCGTGACCAGCAGCGGTCATGGCATGCATCAGGTTCAAAGCGGCGTCGGATGACGGACGGTCCGATGAACGCTGTGAGCCGACCAAGACAATCGGCACAGGCAGGTTCTGGCACATGAAGGTCAGGGCGGCGGCGGTGTGGGCCAAGGTGTCGGTGCCATGGCCGATGACGATACCGTCGATGCCGTTCTGGATCTCCTCACCAATCTTCTTGGCCAGGGCGATGTATTCCTTGGGCGACATGTTCTCGGAGAACACGGCAAACACCTTCTCGGTGTCGAGGTTACAGATGTCGGCCAGCTCCGGCACGGCACCATACAGCTCACCCGGCGAGAAAGCGGGAATCACTGCACCGGTGCGGTAGTCCAAACGCGAGGCGATGGTGCCACCCGTGCCGAGTAGCTTTACGTGCGGAAGTCCCTCGGTGTAAGGAAATTCCTTCTCGGGGATGTGGTAGTTGGCTTTCTTGTAGTCGGTCTCCACCATGCCCGTGATGGTGCTGATGTCGACGCCGATGTTGTAGCCCGTGTTGACCTTCATGACGATATGCTGGTCGTCCTGGAAGGCGGCGCGAGGCAGGATTGTGCCTTTGAAGAGGCCACCCGTGGTCTGGCACTCGGCCTGACTCCATACGCGGCAGTTATATTTCTTGAGCACCTCAAGCGAGGCGCCCCAATATCCTTGGAAAAAATCTTCAGCCATAGTTTGCGGTTTAATTAAGTGATTTCATTTTAAATGAGGTGCAAATATAGGGTTATTTCCGATTGAAATCACAATGATGCGCATTTTTTTCGACCGACCCGATAAAGAAACGCCTCTCACTGGTACTGATGGCATGGTGAGAGGCATTTCCTTTGCGCAAATCTCATCTTCTAACTTACTCCAGCACGAGTTTCCTTGTGGCGACAGCCCCATTCTCGTCCGTAATGTGCAGCATATACACGCCTTGCGCCAGGCCTTTCAGGTTGATTTCGTTGGCGTTTCGGACGGTTTTAAGCAACTGGCCTATGGCGTTGTAAACCCTGACTTCAGCGGTGGTTGTGCCTCCGATGTGAACAATGCCGTTTGTTGGGTTAGGCAATACGGTGACACCGTCGTTTTCATGTTCTTCTACGACACCCGTCATGGTGGCCGTGGCGCAAACAGGTTCCGATTCTTCCTCGCCGTAAACTGCTGTGACACAATATTCAACATCGATGCCTTTCGAGAACTCTGTATCGGTGTAATAGGTTTGGAAAGTACGAGGAATCTCAGCAATCAGTTCATCGTCGCGATAGACGCGATAACCGGTTAGAATCTCGCCGCTACGGTTCCCTGATTTCGCCTCGCTTACTTTAGGACTGGCCAAAGTAGCGGAAACGCAGACATTGTTCCATAGTCCAAGTTCAGACAAGCTAAACCAACTCATATCGTTTGTTCTCCATAAATCGCTTTTCCATGGCACCACATTCCCATTATTCACACCCAATATCAGGGAGGATGTAATGGCGTAACCACCAATCCAATATTCGGTTCCCTCATTGATAACAATACTATCTTCAACGCTATATGTATTCCATTGTTCAGTAACATATTCATAAGTGGGCTGATCATATATCAAGACGAGATCGTCCATATTGCCCGTATATATTTTAATCCCATAATGCGTTGTTTGATTTGAGGGTGTCCAAGGCACGAAAGAAATGTCTTTAATAGTCCATCCAACAAAAGGCTCCAAATCAGATGGTTCAAAACGATTTGCCCCAACTTGTTCAACCACTCCGCCAGGAGAAAAAAGCACATCATCAATGTCCTCGTTGCTCCACGATAATCTGGCCTCAGTTATGCCCACGGGCACATTCCATGACAACAAAACCGAATCATTTTCGCCGACTTGTATATTTAACTCTGAAACGGGGAATAGACTTTGTTTATTACCAGAACTTTTTTCCGATGGCAGTAAAGAAAGGGCGCGTTCTGTCTGTATTCTGTGAACTTCTTTTGATTCAGGTTTGTATTGTTCCAGTTTTCCACAAACTCCTTTCTCTCCATCTTCGCCCAATCTTAGATATAAGTCTCCCAAGTCAATCGCCGCAAAGATGCTGTCATTGAAACTTGTTTCGGGGCTGGTCAAGATCTCCTCGTACCACGAGATTGCTTCCGTGAAGTTTTCCATTTTTTCATCACATTTGTTTGCCAAGGAAGAAGCAAGGTGTGACAAAGTCTCGTCAGCGGCAATTGTGTTGTTTGTCAGATAATACTCTTTCAAAGAAAGATACTCGCCCCCAAATTGTGCTTCGAGCACCAGTAGCGATTTCAGCGCCGTTTCCGCGCTGACGGACTCAGGATAATTCTCCACCACCTGCTTGTACATGATTTGGGCATCCCAATATGCTCCAGCGACATTTAGCGAATCGGCCTCATTAAGCATCATTGCCGCATCGGCCCAGTTATTGTAACAATTACCCAAAATCCATTCAGGATTATACACATACTCTCCCCCAATTAGGTTAGTGTGTAGATGTGTTGA
>ONJF01000080.1 GCA_900318085.1 uncultured Bacteroidales bacterium | reverse complement strand
CAAGAACAAGGCCGCCAACCTGAAGTCGAAGCTGACGAAGTTCACGAACAAATTGGCATAATTGGAAGTTTTATTCATACATGTTGGTGCCTCTTCTACTATGTGGAAGAGGCTTTTTTGCTTGAGGTAAGCTGAAAAACGCTATCTTTACCGCCCGAAAACCTCAATAATATGACCGAGAAGAAATCCATCAAGGAATGGGCGCCCGACGACCAGCCACGCGAAAAAATGATGGCCAAAGGCAAAGCCGCGCTCAGCAACGCTGAACTGCTGGCCATCTTGTTGCGTACCGGCAAAGAAGGGCAATCGGCCGTAGATGTGGCGCGGTCGCTCCTCGATAGTGCTGACAACGATCTCATCACGCTATCCAACCTTAGCCTTGACGACCTCATGCAGCACAAAGGCATTGGCGAAGCCAAAGCCATCACCATCATGGCCGCTTTGGAACTGGGCAAGCGCCGCCGCGGTGCCGAAGCCAACCTGCCCTCCGAAGTCAAAGACTCAAAAGACTCCTACGAACGCTTTCTTCCCTTCATTGACGACATAAGACAAGAGCATTTCCTAGTCATGTACCTCAACCAAAGTAACCATGCGTTGAAGGTGGAATGCATCAGCAACGGCGGCACCACCCATGTCATCGCCGACCCCAAGATCATCTTCAAGAACGCGCTCAACCTCAACGCCACCTGCATCATCTTGGGGCACAACCACCCCTCGGGCAATCCTAGGCCCAGCGAAGACGACCGCCAGCTGACGAAGAAACTGGTGGCGGCTGGAAAACTTCTTGACATCACCGTCATCGACCATATCATCATCGGCAACGAACGCTATTACAGTTTCCGCGACCATGGAGAAATGACCTTCTGAAACACCTATCCATCATGAAACTCGTCACCATCATCGGGGCAAGGCCCCAAATCATCAAGGCAGCCGCATTGAGCCGCGCCATCCGAAACCATTATGCCGACCAGATACAGGAGGTCATCGTCCACACGGGACAGCACTACGACGACAACATGTCGCAGGTCTTTTTTGATGAGTTGCAGATACCGCGTCCCGACTACAACCTCCATGTCGGCTCGGCTTCGCACGGCGTGCAGACCGCCCGCATGACCGAAGGCATCGAGGCCTTATTAATAAAGGAAAAGCCCGACTTTATCGTGCTCTATGGCGACACCAACTCGACCTTGGCTGGTGCCGTGGCCGCCGCCAAGATCCATGTACCCATCGTACATATCGAGGCGGGACTGCGTTCGTTTAACAAGAGCATGCCCGAGGAGATCAACCGCATCGTTTGTGACCACTGTTCTACCCTACTCTTCACACCTACCAAGGCCGGCTTGGAGAATCTGAAGCGAGAAGGATTTCCTGTCGATGAAAGCGGCGTTTCGACAAGCTCAACGACCGCAGCCCCAACCATTGACAATCCGAAAGTCTACCATTGTGGTGACATCATGTACGACAACAGCCTGCATTTTGCTGACATCGCAGAAGAGAAGACCGACATCATACAACGTCTGGAACTAAAAGGCAAGCCTTTCATCCTAGCCACCATCCATCGTGACAGCAATACGGACCATCCCGAACGTCTCGGCGCCATCTTTGACGCTTTAATCGAGCTCTCAAAAGAGAAGCAAATCGTGTTGCCTTTGCATCCCAGAACGGCGAAGTTGTTGAAGACCAATTTGAATAGCGAAAAGCAGACTTTGGTCTTCAGCAGCCCCAACATCAAGCTCATCCCGCCCGTCTCCTTCCTCGAGATGATTGCCTTGGAACGTCACGCCCAACTCGTCATGACCGACTCGGGCGGCGTGCAGAAAGAGGCCTACTTCTTCAAAAAGCCTTGCATCATCCTTCGCCCTGAAACGGAATGGGTAGAGATCGTGCAGACCGGCAACGCCATCCTTGCCGATGCCGACGAAAGCCGAATCATGCAGGCATGGGCACATTTCAAGGATTGTCCCCCCACTACTTTCCCCGAGATTTTCGGAGACGGCCATGCGGCGGAGTTCATGTTGAAGCAAATGCTTCTCGCCAACTCGAACAAATAAACCATGAAGCGGCCTGCCCTATTCCTTGTCATAGCATTCACACTACTATCCAATGGCGCTAACGCGCAATGGCACTCCATGAATGGCCCGCAAGGGCGCTATGTCAGAAGCATCCTCTGCACCGACAGTCTCTATTATGCCGCCACGGGCGGTGGCGTCTTGGTCAGCAGCGACCATGGCCTCAATTGGGAATTCCACAACAACGGTCTCACCTCATGTGACACCAAATGCCTCATCACCTATAACGACACGGTCTTCCTCGCCACCGATGAAAACATCTTCCGTACATTAGACGGCGGTCTCCACTGGACACCAGACCCTTATTTGCACAACCATTACATCAAGCACCTACTGGTCCACAACGGATCTCTCTTCGCGTCCACCTACATCCAAGGCGTTTACCAATCTACCGAAGGCACCCAAGGCGAATACATCACGGGCATTTTCCCCAGCGATGTACGTTATCCTTATTACATGGCCGACAACGAAGACGCTATATTCATCGCCACTTACAGGCGAGGCGTCTATCGCTCCTTCGACAATGGAGCCTCTTGGGAGTCGTGCAGCGCTGGCCTGAACCCCGATGTCCTTGGCATCTACTGCCACAACGGGAAGGTCTTTGCCACCATTTTAGGGCAAGGCGTCATGATGAGCAGCGACAACGGCGACACATGGACAAGTGCCAACCTCAACAAACAAGCCAAAGGCTTTGCCCATCTAGGTGACACGCTCTACGCCGCATGCTTCGGACAAGGTGTCTTCGCCTCCTTCGACAATGGCAACACATGGCACGATTTCAACTCCAACCTACCGTCTAAAAACCTGTGGTGCATCGAGGCTCATGACGGGCACATCTTTGTCGGCGACACCCAAGGCCGCATCTACCGTGGCAACAACAACGGGACCGGATGGATTCGCACCAACGCTCCCACGTTTCTTGCCTCGGTAGGCAACATTGGCATCAGCAACGGACGCATGTTGGCTGCCACCCATGGCTCCGACATGTTCTATACCGATGACAGCAGCACCTGGACTCAAAGCTCCAACATCGGGACTGTGGAGATACGTGGCATGATGGTGGAAGGCGACAATGTGTTGATTGGCACCGATATGCTCGGCAGTTTTCTCTCCACCAATCGAGGCAACTCGTTCAATCCGACAGGTGCTGGATTGCCTGAAAACCAGTGGCTCCAGAGCTTTGTGCGTTGTGACTCACAAATCATCGCGGGGAGCAAAGACAGGATGTTTGTCTCTTTCGGTCTTGGGGAGCCATGGTATGTGCCCACCTGCCTGCCTCTTGACATCGATGTCGTCGACCTCGCCTGGGACGGCAGCATCATGTACCATGCCTCCTACGATGGAGTGTTGCGCTACAGCAACGAACAGGGTTCCAACTGGCAGGTCCTCAATCCCCCGTTCGAGGGAGTCAACTACACCGCATTGCGTTACCATGGCAACGGATTATATCTAGGTACGCGAGAACACAGCCTGCACTTCTCCGACGACATGGGCGAGACCTGGCAAAGCGTTGATGCCTTGCCTAACAATGCCACCGTCAGGCGCATCACCACGACCGACACCATCGTCGCCGTGGGTTGTGAAGACGGCTCTATTTATGTGAAATACGACCATAGCGACGAATGGCAGCCGATGGGAGCTATCCCCACCGTTGGTCCCATCCTCGACATCTGCATCGACGGAGAACGTCTCTACGCCTCGCCCATGGCTGGCGGCATTTGGTACACCGATTTGCCACCAATGCCAGACCACGTCGTGGAATTTAATGAAACCACGGTAAGCGTCGCTCCTAACCCCGCCACAACACACATCACTGTTACAGTTAGTGAGGCTCTGGACCATGCAGAACTAACCATATATGACCTTCACGGGAAGACTTGCTACAACAGTAAGATACACGGCAACCGTCACGAGATACCGGCCCATGGCTTCCCTCCTGGTATCTATTTCGTGAAAGTTGCAGGGAGCAATGCGACAACAGTCAAAAAGGTAGCGATTCGGCACTAAATGACTTTTTTTCTTGTAAAGCGTTGTAGATTAAGAAAAAAGTCGTACTTTTGCACCCGCTAAACAAGCAAACACTAATATCAATTTAATCATTTAACAATCAAACAGTTATGAATCAGTAC
>ONJF01000052.1 GCA_900318085.1 uncultured Bacteroidales bacterium | reverse complement strand
TTGGACATCCGTGGCGCAGGCAACATCCTCGGTGCCGAACAGAGCGGCTTCATCAACGACATCGGATTCGAGACCTACCATAAGATCCTCGACGAGGCCATCCTCGAACTGAAAGAGACTGAATTTCAGGATATCTTCGATAAGGAAGAAGAGAAATCGTATGTCGCGGACTGCACCATCGAAACCGACATGGAGGTGCGTTTCCCCGCCGACTATATCAACTCGACGCAAGAGCGCGTCAGCCTCTACAGCGAACTCGACCGTATCAAGACAGAGGAGAGCCTGATGAAGTTCACCGACCATCTCATCGACCGCTTCGGGCCCATCCCCAAGCAAGTCAACGACCTATTGAATACCGTACGCCTACGATGGATTGCCAAAGACCTTGGCTTTGAAAAAATCTTGTTACGTCACCACAACATGACGGCCTATTTCGTCAGCAACCAAGCCTCAAGATACTTCGAAAGCTCCACCTATATGCAGATATTGCAATACATCAGCGGCCACCCAAAACGTACTTCGCTCAAGGAGGTCAACGACAAGCTACAATTGACCGTCAAGGAGGTGGAAACAGTGACACAGGCGCTGGAATTGTTGAGAGAGATGCAAAACGTCAATTGAAAAAACAATTTGCCCGGCCTCCATCACTTGAAGGTCGGGCAAATACTTGAAGTAGGAATTTCTAACTTACTGGAAATCAGAAATCATATTCAGCTTTCATGATAAGTTCTTCGGGGCTTTCTTGCATTATTTGCAAGAACTTAACCTTGGTGCGATTGGCAATTTCACCACCTCTCTTGACTTCCATATTATCTTTGTAGATAGAAGGAATTGCACCATAGGCAAATGTGTCGGGAAGCTGAGACTCATCATAAACGGGTTTGGCTTCGATCTTGGCTTTGAAAGGAGCTTTCACATCGATAGAAGGACTAGTCCAAGGCAGGGTAACACCTTTTACCTCAACCTGTTCGCCATTAGCGCCAGTGTAGGTCACGTCAAACTTAAAGCAGTCGGAAGTGACAAGCTCAATACCTAAAGCGGCTGTGGTTTTATTGCCAAGGGCATAGGAGACCTTGAAAGTTTTGCTTGCCGGGTCACTACCAGGAGTGTTGTCTTTCTTGCAGCCCGTGAACATCATGCCACCGATAAGAAGGGTGGCGAGTAAAAACATTACTTTTTTCATAATGAAGTTGATTTAAATATTGGAATACTTTATTTCTCTGTTCCTAAAGTCATTAACGATTGATGGTCTTCGAGTAGCTGAACTTCAGTATATCAGGATTTTCAGCTAAATATGGCATAAAAGCATTTCTCTCAACAGCCATAAGTTCTCCCCCAAATTGGCATTCATCTCCATTTGCATAGAGGTAATAGAGCTGGCCGAAAATGACTGGGTCGGGAAGATCTGCTTCGTTGAATGTGGCTTGGCCTTCCATTTTGGCAGTGAAAGGAAGGGTGACGGTGAGTTCAGGGGAAGTCCAAGGCAGGGTAACATCGTTAACCGTGACCATTTGTCCGTCTGCTCCTTGATAAGAAAAAGTGTACTTGAAGCAATCCGAACCTGTTTGCGACATAGAGGAGTTGCTAAGCTTGTACACCACTTTGGTGGTTGTGGGCTGCGGATCAGGATCAGGTGTAGGTTGCGGGTCTTTCTTGCAGCCTGTGAGCATCAAGCCACCAATAAGCAGGGTGGCGAGCAAAAACGTTACTTTTTTCATAGCTTAAAAGTTTAGTTTGATTTGTTGATGTTATTGAATAAAGTTTTCGAATAAAAAGTGGCGCAAAAATAATGATTTTGCCATTGCAAATGGCTTCAATTGCATTGAAGAAAGACCTAGAAAACGGGTTTTCTGCGCAAAATCGGGTTTTCTGCGCAAAAACGCATCCATCCCTTTTAAAGAAGGGTTATTCCTCATGACGCAATTCCCAGAAATCCGCACCCTTTACGCCGATTTCCTTCGGGTCGAAGACGGGTTCCTTTCCCTCCTTCTTCTGGCGTTCGTATGACTTCAATGCCTTGAACGCCTTAGGTGAAAGCAACAGGATGGCGATGATGTTGATCCACGCCATCATGCCCACACCGATGTCACCAAGGTCCCACATGGCCTTGGCCTCATACAACGAGCCGAAGAACACCATGCCCACCACGCCGAGACGCAGCACCCAGATCAGTATATGCTCCTTGCGACCTTTACCGAAAAGATAAACAAGATTGGTCTCCGCATAGTAGTAATATGCCATGATGGTCGTGAAGGCGAAGAAAAACAGGGCAATGGAGATGATGATGCCACCCGTCTTGACACCCAACAGTGTACCCAATGCCGCCGTGGTGTAGCCTACGCCAGGAGCGCCCATATCCGTGCCGTTGGCAGTCAGAAGAAGGTTGCCTGAAGCGTCGAAGACATTGTAGGTCTTGCAAGCCAGAATCATCACAGCAGTGGCAGTACAAACTAATAAGGTGTCGATATACACCGAAAACGCCTGTACCAGTCCCTGCTTGACGGGGTGCGACACCTTGGCCGCGCCCGCCACGATGGCACCCGTGCCTTGCCCCGCCTCGTTGGAATAGATGCCACGCTTCACGCCCCAAGCGATGGTCGAGCCCAAAATGCCGCCCAAGACCTGATGCATGCCGAAAGCGCCACGCATCATGTCCATAAAGACGGAAGGCACCACTTTTGCATTGACAATCAAGACAACGATGGACAACAAGATATAAAGGATGGCCATGAAAGGCGCCACGATCTGGGCCACGTTGGCGATGCGGTTCACGCCGCCAATCACCACAATGCCGATGAGCACGGCCACTACGGCGCCAACCGCCACGGGGCTGATATCAAAGGTATTGGAAAAAGAGGCCGCGATGCCGTTGCACTGTACCGGCGGCAAGAGCAAACCACAAGCCACCACGGCGATGACGGCAAACAGCATGCCGAGCCATTTGCTGTGCAAGCCTTTTTCAATATAATAAGCCGGACCACCGCGAAACTGGCCCTTGTGTTCTTCCTTATAGATTTGCGCCAAGGTAGCCTCTGAAAAGGCCGAACCTGCGCCCAAGAAAGCGATAATCCACATCCAAACAATGGCACCCGGTCCACCGTAGCCGATAGCCGTGGCCACGCCTACGATGTTACCTGTGCCCACGCGCCCCGACAGTGCCATGGAGAACGCCTGAAACGAGGTAATGCCTGTCTTTTGGCTCTTGTCTGTCGAGAAGAGCAGTTTGGCCATCTCACGCAGACGGCGCACCTGCACGAAGCGCGTGCCAATGGAGAAATAGAGTCCCGCCAATAGGCAGATGGCCACCAAGGCCGGACTCCACACCCATCCGCTGATTGTTTGTATGATTTGTTCCATATCACCCTGTTTTGAAAGGTCAAAGATAGAGAAATAATGTAAACAAAGCCCTAAGTATTTCACCTATAATGGAAAAATCTTATCAGACATACGCCAAGAAGTTGAAAGCCAAGAAACAGAGGAAGAGTAGGCCTTTTCTGAATCTTGCAACGACCAAAAAATGATTGTTTTTTTTTAGCAAATCCCTCTTGCGGTTTTATGGAAAAGTTGTAATTTTGCACTGTCGTTCTGAGGGGGAGTATCTCTCAGGTAAAATCGACAATGAGTGCAGTCCTGCCGATTTACGAAAGAATAGCCCAGTTCATCTGGGCTTTTTTCTTAAGTCAAAAGCAGAAAGAAGAAATGTCTTGTCCTTACCATTCCATTTCTTTTGGATAATGACTCTAAACATTTGGCTTTCCAAAGTGATTTTCTTGTCATCAGATTTCTTCTCTTTCAACTCTCCAAATTGAACAACGATAGGCACAAAATCCTCCACTTCAAAACCAAGTTGCTTTATTTCTGCCTCATGTTTGTCAATGATATGAGATAATCCAAATCCTTTATGTTTTATTGGATCTGTCACTTCTCCCCAAACAATATCAATGTCACCAATGTCATCACGGTGTAAAGATGCGATGCACTCACCTTGTTCCTGCTGCCTTAAGTATTTAATAGCCTCTTTTGGTTTGCCTCTGAATTGTGTGAAGATAGGGTCAAATTCTCCTAGTTGTAATTCTTCCATTTTCTTTGCTCTTATATGATTTTGACGCAAAGAAACGCCATTCGTCAAGACCTACCCGTTGATTAAATGTTTGTAGTCGACAACAGTCGTTTGTTGTCGGGTATACTGTTGAAAATGAGAAAGAAGAAGAATCACGCTTCCCGTGCAGGAAATCGCGGATCAAGTCCGCGATGACGGCAAGGGCGTAAATGTAGTAATAGTCGCAAAGCATAGTCCTGAAAGGACGGCGCGAACACACCCCGATATGCAATGTCGGGTCTTTATATTACCGTGTCAAGCAAGCATCCAGATCCTTCACCAAGGCTTCCTTGTCCAAGTGCTGGCCTATGAAGACGAGCTTCTGCATGCGATCGCCGTAGGTGTCGTCCCAGTCGCGGCGGAGGGTAGGCTCGCGGTCCATCATCATAGCCAACTCGTTGGCGGGCATGGTGGCAAACCACAGGCCTGCATCGCGCAGCTGCACCTGCTTGCCCGCCTGCTCGAAGATGTAACAGTTGTCCATTTCGTTCTTGAAGTAACAGATGCCCTTCACACGGATGACATTCTTCGGCATCTTGCGCGCCACAAACTCATCGAAACGCGCCATGTTGAACGGCTCGCGACGGTAGTATACGAAGGTGCCGATGCCGTATTCCTCCACCTCACCGCCTTCGTGGTCGTGGTGATGATGGTGATGATGGCCATGCTCATTGTCGCCATCATCGTCCCGATGATGGTCATGCTCCTCTTCCTCGTCGTCATCGTCATGGTCGTGATGATGGTGATGATGCTCGTGTTCGTCCTCGTCATCATCGTCGTCATCGTGATGATGATGTTCTTCTTCCTCCATAGCACCTTCCACACCCTTAATCCATGCGGCAGAAGTGGCCACCTGGTCGAAGTCGAACATATGAGTATTGAGAATCTTGTCAAAGTCAACATCGCCATAGTCGCAAGTGATGATCTCGGCAGTGGGCTGCAAGGCGCGGATGATACTCTTCACACGACCCAACTCCTCAGGCGTGACCTCTGAGGCCTTGTTGAGCAAAATGATGTTGCAGAACTCAATCTGCTGGATGACGAGGCTTTCCAAGTCATCCTCGGCCAGGTTCTTCTTCATCAAGTCATCGCCACAGCCGAACTCGCTCTGCATACGCAGCGCGTCAACCACGGTCACGATGCAGTCAAGAATCGGAATACCGTCCTTGGTGAGTTGCCAAGCCATATCGGGGAAGGAACAAATCGTCTGGGCGATGGGTTCCGGCTCACAGATACCGCTGGCCTCGATAACAATATAGTCGAACTTCTGCATGACGATGATCTCATGCAGCTGTTGGATTAAGTCCATCTTCAAGGTGCAGCAGATGCAGCCATTCTGCAAGGCCACCAGACTGTCGTCCTTCTGCCCTACCACGCCGCCTTTCTCAATCAGGTCGGCATCGATGTTCACTTCGCCTATGTCGTTGACAATCACGGCGAATTTAATGCCCTTACGGTTGTTCAATATCTTGTTGACCACAGTGGTCTTGCCGCTACCGAGGTAACCAGTGAGCAGCAATACGGGAATATCTTTCTTCATTTTACAAGCTTTTTTAAACGAGGCGCAAAAATAAGAAAATTCAAGATAATAATTACAAAATAGATTCCCTTCGGGAATGGAGTAATTCAGATAGTTATAATGCGGCGGCAAATAGGCCCTACGAACGTAAACACCACAAGCCGCCGCAGAAAAAAAAGACAAAGGAATTCCATTCCCGAAGGGAATCCCAATTTTCACTACTTTTGCAGTCCAAACCCGTCACGAGTGACGATACTTCATTTACCCCACACCAGCGCAGCGCAGTGTGGGGGCTTAACAAACAAAACATGGACAAACAAGAAGACTATAAACTCCTCCTCGCCCAAGTCAAGGCAATGGTAAAGGACGAGACCGACCCCGTCGCCAATATGGCCAATGTGGCCGCACTGATCCAAGAGACCTTCCACTTCTGGTGGACGGGCTTCTACCGCGTCATCGACGAGCAGCTGGTGCTCGGTCCCTTCCAAGGCCCTGTGGCCTGCACCCGCATCGGCTTCGGCAAGGGTGTGTGCGGCACCTCATGGAAAGAGAAAAAGACTTACGTCGTGGAAGACGTTGAGCAATTCCCTGGCCACATCGCCTGCAGCTCGGAATCGCGTAGCGAGATTGTAGTACCTTTATTTAAAGGTAATGAGGTCATCGGCGTGTTGGACATCGACAGCGAGAAACTAGCTACTTTCGATGCCGTTGACAAGGAATGGCTGGAACAGATTGCCGAAGTTGTTTCGGCTGCGATATAGTTTTGATGCTAAACGCGGGCCCTTCGACAGGCTCAGGGACCCTGCTAGTAGTCTCACGTCCCCAGTCTCACGTCCCACGTCCCTTATAGTCTCAGATAATCCGCACGGATTACGCCGTCGAGGAACTCCGACGGCACCAAGGTCTTGATGGCCTTGACGACGATATTCATCATGCGCTCGTGCACATAGTCCTTCCTGAACACCAAGCCTATCGTTCGCTGAGGCACAGGATTGACTATTGGCTTGATACGGCCTTTAGCAGTCTCAGGCAACAAATGCAAATGTGATTCGGGCACGATGGTAATGCCCCCATTTTCATCCGTAATCTGAATCAAGATGCCTACCCTACCACCTTCATATAACTTATCGTATTTAATCTCCTCCTCCGAACGCACCTTCGAACGGTCGAACAATCTCACACCATCTTTCATCGTCCACACCTTGTATTTCGACATGTGAGTACGTTCAATGCAGTCCTCTTTATACAAATCATCTTTAGGTGAGACATAAGCAAAAAAACGCTCGTGATACAAGGGTATCTCCAACAAATCAGGGTCATTGACAGGATAGGTCAAAATGCCCATGTCGATTTCAGCTTTCTTCACCTTATCAATTATTGTTGCCGATATCATCTCTTCCACTCGGAGTTGAATCGCTGAATGTTTCGTTCGCATATAATGGAACAGACCCGGCATAATCACGGGAGCCACTGTAGTTGTCAATGCTATACTTAGGTCGCCAGAAGCCTGTTCTTTCGCCGTACGAGTCAGTTCCAGCAACTGTTTCGTGTGATAGACCGCCATCTTCGCCTCGTCAATCACTCTTCTTCCCATTTCAGTGACTGTGACAGGATGCGTGTCGCGGTTGAAGATTTTGACATCCAACTCCTCCTCCAATTTCTTAATCATCAGACTCAGTGTTGATTGCGTCACGCCACAGGCATCAGCCGCGTTGACGAAATAGCCGTGCTGCTCCACAGCGATGATGTATTCCAACTGTTGTAAAGTCATCTCTTTATTGATTTTATCAATGCAAAGATAAACATTATTGCATTGACTCATAAAAAACGACGAAATAATTTTGCTTCTGTTTTTTCAAAATCGACGATAAATGAAGAAATGGAATACTACCCTACGCTATGCAGGTTTCTCTTTAATAGGTGTGGCTTTACTCATGTTTATCTCAGCGTTCATCGCCTTCAGGAACGGCATGGACGACAGTTTCAATCCCTTGGTCTTTTCAGGCATGGTCTCGCTTCTCAGCGGTTTTTTTGCCATCATCACCACAAAGCCACAAGAGAACATGAGCGTAGAGGAAGGCTATCGCATCGTTACGGGTTGTTGGGTCGCGGCTTGCGTCTTTGGGGCTTTACCCTTCCTAATTTATGGTGGCGAGTTTACTGTGGTCAACGCCTTTTTCGAGAGTGTTTCGGGCTTCACCACCACGGGAGCCTCCATCCTCAACAACATTGAGGCTTTGCCCGACGGCATGCAGTTTTGGCGCATCGCCACGGCTTGGATGGGCGGCATCGGTATTGTTACCTTGGTTTCATTGGTCATTTCCGGACAACACGACCGTCACTCCGTATTATCCAGTGCTGAGCTGTCGGACCTCGCCAAATCCTACTATGGCGGTCGCAAGAGGAACTTCGTCTATCGGATGATTGCCGTCTATCTCATCATCACCACGGCATCTGCCATTGCTTTACGGCTCACGAAAATGCCATGGTTCGACGCCACCACCTTGGCCATGTCGGCCTGCAGCACCTGCGGCTTCTGCACGAAGAACCTAAGCGTAGGATTCTATAACAACGTCGCCGTAGAGATCATCCTCATCGCAGCCATGTTGATGGGCGCCACCAACTTCAGCCTGATGTTCTCGACGGTTTGGCCCGACAAGCGCACCCACAAGAACCTCTTCAACACGCAAGTCGTCAGATGGTTTCTCGCCCTCGTTGCGATAGCCATCCTTGGGGTTACGGCCAACCTTTATTTCAGTGGCTATTGTGCCACTTTCCCAAAAGCCTTGCGTCTTGCGGCATTCCAGGTATGTTCATTATCCACGACAACAGGGTTCGCCACGGCCGACACCAACCTATGGCCTACAGGAAGCATGGGCATTCTGATACTATGTTCCTTGGTCTGTGGCTGCTCAGGCTCCACATCGGGAGGCATGAAAATGGACCGTTTCGTCATCGTCGTCAAAAGCCTGAAAGGCTTGGTAAACTCGCTTATCGGGTTTAAGAATGTCAACCGAACCAAACTCGATGGGCAATTGAAAACAGAAGAAAACATCACTTCTATACTTGCCTTTATGGGCGTATATATGCTCATCATCGCTATCGGCACCATCATTTTTGCCATCAGCATGGACTTCAAGACCTCGATCACTGCTGCAATAGCCTGCATAGGTAGCGTTGGCCCCGGTTTCGGCGAAGTCGGCTCAATGGGCAACTACGCTGGTTTTCTGGGATTCCAAAAAGTTGCCGCCATGATCATCATGCTCTTAGGCCGTGTCGAAATCTTCCCCATGCTCATTGCCATTAGAAGCATTTTCCGCCGTTGACACTTGCACAATTCAAGAAAAATGCAGTTCTTTGCAATTTACTATTGCAAACTACTCATGAAAAACTTCTTCAAAAGAATACTCCAATACCTGAATAACCTCATTAGTTTCTCCAACGAGATCGACTACGAGAATGCCAGCACAAGCATCCGCAAGAACATCGCCTTCAGGGGCACCAACGTGTTCATCTTGGCCTGTGCCATCGTCATCGCCTCGGTGGGCTTGAATGTCAACTCCATCCCTGTCATCATCGGCGCCATGTTGGTCTCGCCCGTGATGGGTCCCATCTTAGGCTTCGGCTTAGGCCTGGGCACCGAGGACACCGACTTGGTGAAATACTCGTTGAAGAACTTCAGTGTAATGGTAGGCATCAGCATCTTGGCCTCTGCCCTCTTCTTCCTCCTCAGCCCTTTGAGTTTGGCCAACCCTTCGGAGTTGCTGGCCCGTACCCGCCCCACCATCTATGACGTACTCATCGCCCTATTTGGTGGCTTGGCAGGCATCATCGAGACCTCGCGTAAGGACAAGGGCAGTGTCATCACTGGCGTGGCCATCGCCACGGCACTCATGCCGCCACTCTGCACCGTGGGCTACGGCATCTCCATTTGGAAAGGCTCCGTCATCTTTGGCGCCCTCTATCTCTTCCTCATCAATAGTGTCTTCATCGCCTTGGCCACTTTCGCCGCAGTGAAATATTTCAGTTTCCCCATCGTCGAAGCCACAAGCGAGACAAAAAAACACCTGCCCAAAGCAGCAGTCTATATCATCCTGCTCATCGTCATTGTGCCTAGCGTCATGACGGCCGTCAGCGTCATCAAAGAGAACAACTTCACCATCCATGCCGAGCGTTTGGTCGCCGAAAACAAGAACCTCGGCAAGTGCTTCATCTACGACCATAAGGCCACCTATTCACCCAAAGCGCCCAAACTCGAGCTCTTCCTTGCTGGCGAGACCCTGACGGATGAGGCCAAGAAAAAACTCTATAAAAACGCCGAGGAATATGGCATCACTCGCAGCCAAATCGTTTTCCACGAAGACGCCACCAGCATGAGGCAAGAGATCTCCGAAACCGAGATGATGAAAGGCTTCTTGGAGCATAACGACCAACAAATCAAGGTCTTGAATGACAGCATCGCCAAACTGACGACTACGCTTTCCGACTATCAGTCGAAGGAGATTCCCGTCGACGAAATAGCCAAAGAGCTGTTCACACAATATCCCAACATCCTTGGGGTAAGCCTAAGCAAAGGCTCCTCGATTCACGTATCCGACAGCGTTGCCTCCGAACAAATCATCGCGTTCATCACCACAGAAAAACCCATGCCCGATGAGAACCACGACCGCATCGAACGCTGGCTCAAGGTACGATTAAAAAACGAAAACGTCTTGGTGGTGAATCAGGTGGAGAAATAACAGAAAAAGCCGCTGAAAAACGGCTTTTTTCTTGATTCCGTGGAGATTACCGGACTCGAACCGGCCACCTTCAGATTGCGAACCTGACGCTCTACCAGATGAGCTAAATCCCCCCTAAGCTCAATAACCATTGAGAGTGCAAAAATACAACAAAATTGCATATCAAGGCATTCTACTGGGAAATTATTTACAATCTCCCGAAAAACGGAGTTTCTTATGGAAATTAATCGTATTTTTGCCGACCAATTAAAACATAGCACCATGAATATCGAAGAATATATAGTCTTTAGAGTGAATGCCTTGCTCCATGCCCATGACGCAAAGATCGTGATGCGTCTCGAAGGCGGTATGAGCAACTACACCTATGTCGTTGAATGTCAAGGCAAAAAATACACCTATCGCGTGCCAGGCAAATTCGCCGAGAAGTTCGTCGACCGCGAAGAGGAATGGGAAAACATACAAGAAGTCAACCGTTTGGGATTGAACAACATCACGGAATATGTAGAGATTCGCTCGGGCGAGAAACTGGCCGAATACGTGGAAGGCACCATCATGAGCACTACCGACGTGGTCTCTTACAACGAGATGTCGGTGAAAGCGCTGAAGAAGATTCACAGCAGTGACATGAAGTTCCGCGACTACAACGCCTTCGGCCGCCTCGACGACGACCAGCGTTACTGCCTTGAGACGGGTTATGTCTTCCCGCAGGAATACCTCGACCTCCGAAAGAAACTCGATGCCATCCGTGCCACCCAAACCAATGTGCCAAAGGTGCCGTGCCACTGCGACTACCAGCCCACCAACCTCGTCATCAGCGGCGACAAGCTCTACGTCCTGGACTGGGAGTTTGCCGGCATGAACGATCCCTTCTACGACATCGCCTGCTACGGCAATGTGGGCTTCGACAAGGCTTTGGCTTTGCTGGAGGCCTATGTGGGTCACAAACCCACCAAGGAAGAACTGCAACGCCTTTATTTCCACCGCGCCTTCCAGTGCCTGCAATGGTTCAACGTGGCCATCTTCAAAGACCGCGTGGGCCTCAGCAAGGACCTCAACATGGACTTTAACGCTGTGGCGTTTATGTTCCTCGGAATGGCGAAGGAATTACTAGAAAACTACGATAATCTTTAAATGCTGAATGATGAATGCTGAATGATGAATGTCGCAATGCGGCAACACCATTCAGCATTCCGCATTCCACATTCAGCATTCATTCAATACAGGAAATCTGAAGCTGTAAAGCTTCCAAAATCCCCATCCAAGCCCAATTCAGCTTTGGCTTCGTCGGAGAGCATGTCGATGCTCCAAACGGGGTCGAAAGTCAATTCCACGTCGACTTTATTCACGCCCATGATGGCCTGCACGCGGTTACGCACCTCTGCAGGCAAGGTCTCGGCCACGGGACAGTTGGGTGCCGTCACCGTCATGACAATCTTCACGTTACCCTCTTCATCGACGTCTACACCGTAAATCAGGTGCAGTGTCCAGATGTCGACGGGAATTTCCGGGTCATAGATGGTCTTCAGGACCGAGATAACGGTCTCTTTCAAGGTGTTGGTCTCTTCCTGTGTCATGCCTGTTCCTCCTTCAGTTTAAAAGCCTCTGCATAAAGCAGCATCTGTTTCAACATAGCCAACAATCCATTGGAACGTGTGGGCGACAAGTGTTCCTTCAACCCGATTTTGTCCAAGAACGAAAGGTCGGCGGCAAGGATGTCCTCCGGAGTCTGACCAGAGAACACCTTTATTAATAAGTTGACGATACCCTTGGTGATGACAGCGTCGCTGTCGGCGCTATAATAAACTTTGCCTTCCTTTAACTCGGCATTGAGCCACACGCGCGACTGGCAGCCGTTGATGAGATGAGCCTCATCGCGGTATTTGTCGTCGATGATGGGACACTCCTTCCCCATCTCAATCAGCATGGCGTAGCGGTCCATCCAGTCGTCAAACATGGAGAAATCCTCAACGATGCTATCTTGTATTTCCTTGATGGTCATAATATTCTTATTCTGTTTTGTGATTTTTGCATGGTCAAAAATCGTTCCGCAAAAATACAAAAAGAAAGGCAATCCAAACGGATTGCCTTTCCTTTTTTCATCGGTTCTGTAGAGACGGTGTGCACACCGTCTCTACATCATCCGATGGTCATTTATCGCATGACAGTGACGCGCTTGACGGTCACACCACCCTCGGTGTACACACGCACCATGTACATGCCAGCGTTGAACTGGCTCATGTTCAAGGTGTAGGTGTCGGCATCG
>ONJF01000055.1 GCA_900318085.1 uncultured Bacteroidales bacterium | reverse complement strand
ATTTATTTCCTTTCTATTATTTACTGGTTATTGAATTACTCGCTGATCTCGACGTGTTCTGACTTGTCGAAATAGTGGGTGTGCAGCAGTTCGTGTGACAGATGGCCGCAAGGCTCACCAAGATACTCCTTGTACAACTTGATGATCGAAGGATTCTCGTGTGACTTACGGATCGGTTTGCCAGCATCCTCGCGGTAGATGGCTTCCGTACGCTTCTTGATGATCTCGCTGTTGCCGTGGTGGTAGGGCTGACCAGCGCCGCCGACGCAACCGCCGGGGCAGGCCATGACCTCGATGGCATGGAACTGTTCCTTGCCTTCGCGCACTCTCTGGAGAAGGGCGCGAGCGTTCGACAGACCGTGTGCGATACCGATGTGGATGGGCGTACCATCAAAGTCGACCCAAGCGTCACGGATGCCTTCCATACCACGGAGTTCGGTGAAGTCAATCTTAGGCAGCGGTTTGCCAGTGAACACTTCGTAAGCGGTACGGGTGGCAGCTTCGATCACACCACCAGTGGCGCCGAAGATGACGGCAGCACCCGTGGATTCGCCCAGCGGGTCGTCGTAGTCTTCGCTCGGCATGTCCTTCAGGTCGAGGTTGAACTGCTTGATCAAGCGAGCCAACTCACGGGTCGTCAGAACGTAGTCGATATCCGGGTTACCGTCCTTGTAGAATTCCTTACGCTTGCTTTCGTACTTCTTGGCCAAGCAAGGCATGATGGAGACGACGACGAGGTCTTCTCTCTTGATGCCCATCTTGTCGGCCCAGTAGTTCTTGGCGACAGCGCCGAACATCTGCATAGGCGACTTGGCGGTTGAAGGCACATCCAGCATGTCGGGGAAGTTGTGCTCGAAGAAGTTGACCCAACCCGGGCAGCAGGAAGTCAGGATAGGCAGACGGACACTCTTGTCGCCAGCCATGAACTTCTTGATACGGCCGAGGAGCTCAGTGCCTTCCTCCATGATGGTAAGGTCGGCAGTGAAGTCGGTGTCGAACACATAGTCGAAGCCGAGGCGACGCAGGGCAGCGGCCATCTGACCGGTGACGATGGTGCCGGCAGGCATGCCGAACTCTTCACCGAGAGCCACACGCGTAGCGGGAGCTGTGTTGACGATGACGGTCTTCTTAGGATTGTTGATGGCAGCCATGACGTTGCGGGTGTCGTCCACCTCGGTGAGGGCACCGACAGGGCAAACCTGGACACACTGACCGCACATGACGCAAGGCGAGTCGACGAGGTCTTGCTCGAAGGCAGGAGCCACGACGGCGCTGAAGCCACGGTTGATGGCGCTCAAGGCACCAACGGTCTGGACGTTGTTACACATGTTCTCGCAGCGGCGGCACATGATGCACTTGTCCATGTCGCGCACGATGCTGGGCGACATGTCTTGACGATAGTGGCTCTGCTCACCCTTGAACGGGATGTCGCGGATGCCGAGGTACTGGGCTAAGCTTTGGAGCTCGCAGTTACCGCTCTTGGCGCAGGTCAAGCAGTCGGTCGGGTGGTCGGAAAGGATGAGTTCGACCACGGTGCGACGGGCGTTGATGACGCGGGCGCTGTGGGTCAGCACTTCCATGCCTTCCACGCAGTCGGTGGCGCAAGCCGGGGCCAGGTTACGACGCGGACGGCCGTTGAAGTCCTTAGTCACTTCGACGACGCAAACACGGCAGCCACCGGGTTTGTTTTCAAATTTCATTCCTGCCAGTTCAAAATAGCAAAGGGTAGGAATATGGATACCAGCCATGCGGGCGGCTTTCAGGATAGTAGTGCCTTCCGGGACCTGGATCTGTTTGTTATCAATTGTTACGTTAATCATATTTGTTTCCTCCTCTTTTATTATTTGACAGAAATGGCACTGAACTTACAAGTTGAGATACAGGCACCGCACTTGATACACTTGGAAGGATCGATCATCATCGAAGGCAACTTGTGGCCGGGAGCGATGTAGTCGGTCTTCGAGATGGCCTCGGCGGGGCAGTTCTTCTTACAAGCGCCACAGCCAATGCACTTCTCCTTGTCGATTTCATAACGCATGAGCTTCTTGCAGACGCCAGCGCGGCATTTCTTGTCAACAACGTGCTCAACATACTCGTCCCAGAAGTTGTCGAGGGTCGAAAGCACCGGGTTCGGTGAGGTCTGACCCAGACCGCAGAGGGCGGTATCCTTAATCACAGCGGCGAGGTTGCGGAGTTCCTGGAGGTCGTCCATGGTGCCTCTGCCTTCCGTGATCTTGGTGAGGATTTCGAGCATACGCTTGTTACCGATACGGCAGGGCGAGCACTTACCGCAGCTCTCTTCGCAGGTGAACTCCAAGTAGAACTTGGCGATGGCCACCATGCAGGAGGTGTCGTCCATGACCACCATACCGCCAGAGCCCATCATGGAGCCGGCAGCGGCAAGGCTTTCATAGTCGATAGGAGTATCGAGGTGCTTCTCCGTCAAGCAGCCGCCTGAAGGACCACCAGTCTGGACGGCCTTGAACTTACGGCCTCCCTTGATACCACCACCGATTTCGTAGATGATGTCGCGCAGGGTCGTGCCCATCGGGACCTCAATCAGACCGACGTTGTTGATCTGACCGGCCAGAGCGAACACCTTCGTGCCCTTCGACTTCTCGGAGCCGATGCTGGCAAACCAGTCGGCACCCTTGGTAATGATGATCGGCACATTGGCGAAGGTCTCAACGTTGTTCACGTTGGAGGGCTTGGCCATATAACCGCTGACAGCCGGGAACGGAGGCTTCAGGGTAGGTTCACCACGCTTGCCTTCCATCGAGTGGATCAGAGCGGTCTCTTCACCGCAGACGAAAGCACCGGCACCGTAGCGGAGTTCGATATCGAAATCGAAGCCCGAGCCGAGGATGTCTTTACCGAGCAGGCCATATTCGCGAGCCTGGGCGATGGCGACTTGCAGGCGGTGGATAGCCAGCGGGTATTCAGCACGGATGTAAACCAAACCGTGGGTGGCGCCGATGGCATAGCCGCAGATGGCCATAGCCTCGACGATGCTGTGCGGGTCACCTTCCATGATGGAACGGTCCATGAACGCACCCGGGTCACCTTCGTCGGCGTTGCAGATGACATACATCTCATCGCACTTGTTCTTGGCGCAGAGACCCCATTTCACGCCGGTGGGGAAACCAGCACCGCCACGGCCGCGGAGGCCTGACTTGGTGATTTCATCGACCACCTGTTGGGGAGTCATCTCGGACAGCACCTTACCCAGAGCTTCATAACCACCACGCGAGATGCACTCGTCGATGTTTTCGGGGTTGATGAAACCGCAGTTACGCAAGGCGATACGGAGTTGCTTACGATAGAAGCCCATGTGCTTCGAGTCGGCAACGTGTTCCTTGTTCTCGGGATCCATGTAGAGCAAGTCGGTGACCTTACGGCCTTTGATGATGTGCTCGTTCACGATCTTCTCGACGTCTTCAGGCTTCACCTGAGTGTAAAAAGTGTTGTCAGGCATGATCTTGACGATGGGGCCCTTCTCGCAGAAGCCGAAGCAACCCGTTCTGACCACCTGAACTTCATCCTGCAAGCCCTTCGCGGCAAGGATATCCTCGAAGTTCTTGATGATTTGAGCACTTGCCGAAGCCTGGCAGCCAGTACCGCCGCAGACGAGCACGTGCATCTTGATTTTTGCCATATAAATTCCTCCGAATTAAATTATTAGATAGTTTCGTAGTTCACAGGGATGACGCCGTCAACAATCTCGTTGTTCATCACATACTTGGTGAGGATTTCGTCAGCGCGGTTGTTGTCGACATGACCGAAGACGATCGGGTCCTTGCCGGGGCACTTCACCTCGATGGTCGGCTCGGCGTGGCAGTAGCCCATGCAGCCGGTCTGGAAAGAGTCGGGATCGTTGCTCTTCTCGCGAAGGTCAAGGGTGGACTGAAGCTTTTCTCTCATAGCTTTCAGTTCTGCTAAAGACTTAACTTTTGCCATACTGGTTTAGTTTTTATGGTTATTTATTGAGTTTGATTCTCAGGTTTGCTTCCCATGAGGACACACCTCACGAAAAACGCTGCAAATTTAGGTAAAATAAGTGCTCATTCCAAATAATCGCGAAAGATTTTTACCGTTTTTTCGCTTTTGCATTTGCCTGTTTTTTAGGTGATTAAAACCCAAAAATCAACCTTAGTTGTAAATTAGAATCGTTCTAATTTAGAAAAGGTGGTTTTTTCACAATTATAGCGCAAATCTTTAACTCAATTTCAAAAAAATGATTCCCGCAATGGACAACAGAAGAGCCATAGAAGCGAGGCTAATAAAGAAGTAAGTTTTGGAGCCTTCGGCTTTGAATTTTGTACATATCGAATAAATATTATAAGAAATTACATAGAGAGACAGAGCAATGCTCGAAACAATTAAATTCGCAACATGCAAAATCACCATATGCATTTCCAATAAGCTTGAAAAGTCATTGTAATCATTAAGATTAGGCGTTAGAACAAAAATGATATAAAGCACGGCTGTCAAGAGCAACAAGATTGCACTAATTAACAACAATCTCTTCGATTCAACTGTTTTTAGTTTTGTACGAAAAGCAACAACGATAGAAATGATTAGAAAAACAACAAAAGATAGAGGTATCAGCAAATAGGGAATGGTCAGAAGCGATTCGACGGTATAAAATACAGGGTATTGATCCCTATCATAATCCAGATAAGCAAGAAATAAGACTTTCAGATCAGATATGAGGAGCATTAAGCCAAAAACCAATCCAATATATCTGGTGACTTTCCAAAACTTTTGAATACCATGATTTTCTTCAACATCCATGATTCTAACAGTTTTTTCAAATGGAAGAACAAGAAAAAAAAGGTTTTATTATAAAACAATAGCTTTAAAAAGCATAGGTTCCATTCCGTCGCACAAATATACGAAGAAACAGCTTGCTTTTTAAAGCCACTGCCGATAAACACAAGATGCTATTAAAGCTCGTCGTTGATCAGCATCTCAAGGACTTTCATGAAGTTCTTCTCCTTGAGGTTGGTGTCGCCTTCGTCGGCCGAGACGATGTCGTTCAGGTCGGCCATGAAAGCCACCTTGTCCTCCTCGGTCTTCAGGAACTCGTCTTTATGCTCCTTGAAGAAGCTCAGCCAAGCCGGGCTTGTCATCGACTTCCAAGATTCAAATACCTCATTGTAGCTCTTTTCGTCGAACTGCATGCAGATGCGTTCCAACTCGTTCATGGAAATGTTGCCATCGATGCCTGAAGCACAAAGCATCATGAAGATTTCGAATTTTTCTTTGGTCAAGTTTTCCATAGTCGTATAGTTTAGAAGGTTTATGGCACAAAAGTAGAAAATAAAACCTTACCTTTGCAGCAAAATTTCAAAAAAAATGAGAAAATTTTTATTCCTTGCCGTTTTTGCCCTCGTTTCGATCGTGGCAACGGCACAAGAAAAGTGTTTCTGGGTGTTCTTCACCGACAAAAACGACACCCAATTCGACCCCTATTCCTACTTCGATGCCAAGGCTATTGAACGCTATCAGAAATGTGGCGCCGACCTTTATGACATCAGCAACTACCCGCTGAACGACAGTTATGTGAATACGGTTGGCTCCTACTCCACCGAGGTCTTCGGCGAGTCACGCTGGCTGAATGCTATCGGCATCGAAGCTACCGATGACAACGCCGCCTTGATCTCCCGACTGCCTTTCGTGGCTCGTGTGCAAGAAATCGTTTCCAACGGGACGGTTGCCAATGTTATGACCGAGTTCAAGGAGATTAAAGATGACAATAAAGACATCCTCACCGACCAACTCAAGCGTTTCGGTGGCCAACATTTCATCGACAAAGGCATCGACGGAAAAGGCCTACGCATCTGCGTCATGGACGGTGGTTTTCCCAAGGTGAACACCCACCCCGCTTTCCAACATCTTCGCGATAACAATCAGATTCTCAAGACCTACAACTTCCCCAACAAAAAGGAGGACGTATACGGCTGGAGCACCCACGGCACCATGGTGTTGAGCTGCATCGCCGGTGTCAACAAGGAAGGTCAGAAGCTCGGTCTGGCCACAGGCGCAGAGTTCCTTTTGGCGCGTACCGAAATCGACCCAGAGCCCTTTAAAGAAGAGGTGTGGTGGGCACAAGGTGCCGAATGGGCCGACAAAAACGGTGCCGACATCATCAACAGCTCGCTGGGCTACGGCAAGGACCGTCACTGGACCAAGGACATGGACGGCACTTCCTATGTGGCAAAAGCCGCCAACAAAGCCGTCGAGAAGGGCATACTGATCTGCAACTCCGCCGGCAACGAGGGCGACGACAGCCGCTGGATGACCATCATCACCCCCGCCGACGCCGAGAATGTTATCTGTGTGGGCGGCATCGATGCCAACCTAAAGGATTATCGTCACATATCTTTCAGTTCCTACGGACCAACGGCCGACAAACGCCGCAAACCCGATGTGGTGGCCTTTGGCGAAGCCCAAGTGGCCAACCCCAGCGGTGGCTTCACCTCTGCCTTCGGCACTTCGTTTGCCAGTCCCCTGACGGCAGGTTTCTGCGCCTGTGCATGGCAAACCAAGCGTGATTTAACCGCCTTACAGATGAAGGCTGAAATCCAAAAGTCATGCGACCTCTATCCTTATTATGATTATGCCTTTGGATACGGTGTACCCCAAGCCGCCTATTTCACGGGTGACCTTAAGCCCGCCGAGCGTTCCTTCACTCTCGTGCAGGAGAAAGACGGCGTGAAGATTGTCGTCCCGAAGGTCATCGAAAACCAGGATGTTTTCATCAATGTGGAAGGTGCCGATGGTGTGCTGCTAGGTTATTATAAGGTGCACCCCGATTCCACAGGCATCAAACTGAATAACAAGGACTTCGGACAAGGCAAGAAACTCAACGTCTGCTACAACGGTTTCTATGACTCCTGCCCCATCTCGGGCAACGGCGACGATATCAACCTGCTGACCCAATACAGAAACAGCCAGAACGGCACCTTTAAAGAAGTGAAAAAGGAAGGCTGGCAGAAGACGACCTACTTCCAGTATGACTACATCTTGCCTAACAGCACTTGGAACGGTTTCAGCCGCCACTTCGCCTTCGGCCGCCGCTGGTTGTATGGCAAGTCATATAAAATAGGTTTGGGCCTCGGCTTGGATTGGAACCGCTTTGTGGCCAAAGGACAGATCCCGGATGCCATGGAAGTCGAAAATCGCGAAACCATCATGCGTCAGATGCAACTGCGCGGCGAATTGATGCAACGCATCGTCATCCGTATGTGGGGCATCAACTGGGATTTGGGCGTGTATGGTGGCATCAATGCCTTGCGCCGCGTCAAGGTTGTGGACCATATGAAATGGCAAGATGCTGAAGGCAACCCGACTCAACCTTACAACAGCAAAGTCACCAGCTATTATAACCACTGCAGAGCGATGAACCTCTTCGAATACGGTGCCACGACACGCGTTAGCTACAGTATCGCTAACTTGCTCAATATTGGCGTATACGGCAGCTATCGCCTCTCGCCCGTCATCACCAAAGACGACTTCCTGATTGGCACGAAGGCCAACAACCCGTCGCCTTGGAGCGTGGGCATCGAGTTCGAGATTGTGCAGTAATACAGCATAAAACAAGGCTTTTAAAAGAAATCGCACTTTTCGGAGTGCGATTTTTCTTTATGTACAAATAAATTGCTAAATTTGCAGTCCTTTATTGAAAGAACAAAAGATCAAAAACGATAAACAATGAAAGTACAGGAATTAGTTGAGAAACTCAACCTCAAAGTATTGTCGGGCGCGAACGGCCTTGACAGAGAGATCGATGGCTGCTACATCTCCGACCTCTTAAGCGACGTGATGGGCAACGCCATGGAAGGCAATATCTGGATTACGTTGCAGACCCACAAAAACGTGATGGCCGTGGCCTCGCTGAAGGAACTGGCCTGCATTATTCTGGTGAAGAACCTTGTCCCCAACGACGAGACCATCGAGCAGAGCAACGACGAGGATCTGCCCATCCTGCAGACCTCGCTGCCGACATACGAGATTGCTGGATTGGTGTATAACCTTTTACACTAAACGCTGAAAGAAGGGCCATCCTACCTTTTGTTCTCATTGCGGGCTTGACCCGCAAATCGAAGATTCGACGGAGTCAATCTCCTGCACAAAAGGATATTCCTAAGTGTCAGGAGATGGCGGACGTTCCTCCGCCATGAGGCCAAGGGCTTAAGGATGTCGCAATATAAAACATTATGGAACTCCAATCATATAGAGCCGACCTCCACATGCACACGGTGCTCTCGCCGTGCGGCGACCTCTATATGAGTCCCTCCGCTATCGTCGAGCAGGCCAAGAAACTGCACCTCGACGTCATCGCTATCTGCGACCACAACACGACCCGTCAGGTGAAGGTGACGCAGAAGATTGGGCGCGAGAACGGCATCCTCGTCATCGGAGGCGTCGAAATCACCACACAGGAAGAAGCCCATGCCCTCGCCTACTTCGAGAACGACGAGCAGCTGGACAAGTTCCAGGAGTTTCTCGACGCACACCTCCCCCACATCCCCTTGGATGAAGAGAAGTTCGGCTATCAGCTGATTGTCGATGAAAACGAGGAAGTGGTTGGCGAAGAGGAATGGCTGCTCTGGAGTGCACTTGACGCTGATTTGGACCAACTCTATGATGTGGTGCATGAAATTGGCGGGCTGTTCGTTCCCGCGCACGTCAATAAGCCAGCAAGCAGCTTGGTGAGCCAGTTAGGCTTCGTGCCTCCTGACATCAAGGCTGATGCCTTGGAGATCTCGAAGCATGTCACCAAGCCCGACTTCCTGAAGAAATACGCCTACCTGAAGAAATTCAACTTCACCAAGAGCAGCGACGCCCACTTCCTGCATATCATCGGCGAGGTGCACTGTGTGCTGCACATGTACGACAAGACCTTCGACGAGTTCCGCAAGACGCTTCACGGCGAGGACGGACGCTATATCGACACTGAACCCAAGGAAAAACTACAACTCCTTTTTGGATAAGTAAATGAACAACATTAGTTTACACATTGGACGCGAAACTACGAGACTGCGAGACTACGGGACATTGGCTTGTCTCGAAGTCCCGAAGTCCCGTGTCCCGAAGTCAAAAAAATAGACTATGAAAGAACTATCAATGCACGTTTACGACCTGATGGAAAACTCGACGGCGGCCAACTCCACCCTCGTTGAGCTGACCATCCGTGACAGCCTGAAAGACAACATATATGCCTTCACCATCAAGGACAACGGCAAGGGCATGACGCCCGAGTTTTTGGCCAAGGTGACCGACCCCTGGACCACCTCGCGCACTACGCGTAAGGTCGGCTTGGGTCTGCCCCTTATCAAGATGAACACCGAGAACGCCGGTGGTGGCATGAAGATTGAAAGCGAAGTCGGAAAAGGCACGGTGCTCAACTTCTGGTTCCAGCACGACCACCTCGACCGTCCGCCCATGGGCGACTTGGCCGGCTCGTTGGTGATGCTGTTCGCTGCCCATGAGGACATCCATTTCATCTACAAGCACATCACCGATGACGGCGAGTTCGTCTTCGACACCGACGAAATTAAGGAAGCCCTTGACGGCATGTCGATGAACGACGTCAGCATCATGAAATACCTGAAGGAGATGATTCAGGAGAATTTGGAAGAAATACATTATAATGATTAAAGGCTATTGGCTACTGGCTCTTGGCCTCTGGCTATCCCTCGCTCCAGTCGTCATTGCGGACTTGATTCGCAATCTCCTATAGAACGGGGGAATCCGTCAGAAGTCCAAGGCCTAAAGCCAGAAGCAATAAAAAACAACACCAATGAAACTCAGAGAGATATCTGAACTATTGAACGCCACGGTGCGTTGCGGCGAAGACCGTTTGGACGAAGAACACGAGACCGCCTTCGCCTCCGACCTGATGAGCGATGTGCTCACGCTTGGCGACTACAACCCCGTCATTCTGACGGGTCTCTGCAACATGCAGACCATCCGCACCTGCGAGATGGGCAACCTCGACATCATCGTCCTAGTGAGGCGCAAGAAGGCCACTGATGAGATGATCGAAGAGGCCGAGGACGAAGGCATGGTGGTCATGGAAAGCGACTTCTCCATGTTCAAGGCCTGCGGGTTGCTTTTCCAAAACGGGATGCAACCCATTTTCTGATGTCTAACCAAAATCGAACGCCATGCACCTAGAATACCAAGTATATGAAGCGGACTTCGTCAATGCAGGAGCCGCATCGAGCGCCATCAAGAAGACCTTGAAGCAGCTCAACGTCAGCCCACAGATCATCAAGCGGGTGGTCGTCGCCTTATATGAGGCTGAGGTCAATGCCATTGCTCATGCCTATGGCGGCACCATCTATGCAGATATCGAACCCGACAAAATCACGCTGAAGGTGGTTGACACCGGCCCGGGTATCCCTGATATCGATTGGGCCATGCAGGAAGGCAACTCCACCGCCTCGCCCGAGGTACGCAACATGGGCTTCGGTGCGGGCATGGGCTTGCCCAACATCCAGAAAAACGTCGACAAATTGAATGTGACCTCCACCGTGGGCGTTGGCACCACCGTCGAGATGGAGGTCAATTTCGTGTGATTCCGTAGAGACGCGGCGCGCCACGTCTCTACAAACAACAAATCACAGATTCGACGTAGTCAATTAAACAATTAAACAATCAACAATAAACAACATGGAAAAGACCCCGTTCTTCCACGCCCTAAAGATAGATGAAGACACCTGTATCGGTTGCTCGCATTGCATGAAGATCTGTCCTACCGAGGCATTGCGCGTACGCGATGGCAAGGCCGTCTTGATGCCCGATCGTTGCATCGACTGCGGCAACTGTTTCAAGGTCTGCCCCACCCGTTCCATCTATATCGAACAAGACGATTTCGAGGATATCTTCAACTACCCCGTCCGCGTAGCCCTCATCCCTGCCGTTTTCTTCGGACAATTCCCGAACGACATCACGGTGTCGCGTATCTATGGCATCCTGAAGGATTTGGGATTCACCCATGTGTTGGAAACCGAGTCTTCCATACCTGTCTATACGGCTGCCAAAAACAAATATGCCGCCGAGAATCCCGACATCAGGCCGCTCATCTCGACTTTCTGTCCGGCCATCGTCCGCCTCATCCAGGTGAAGTTTCCCGGACTCTCGGAGAACCTCATCCCCTTGCGGGCACCGCTCGACATTTCGGCCATGTACATCCGCCGCAAGATCAAGGAGGAGATGGAGCTTAAGGACGACCAAATCGGTATCTTCTACATCACGCCTTGTGCAGCCAAGATTGCAGCCGTGAAAAGCCCTGTGGGCGAAGAGAAGTCGTTGGTCGACGGTGTCATCAACATGGATTCGCTTTACAACCGTGTGTACCATGAAATCAAGAAGCAGGGACACGGCTACAAGGAACAGAAACTGCCCGTCTCCCAGCTTTCCGCCGATGGCGTGTTGACCTCGTTGACCAACGGCGAACGTCGTCTCTCATCGGCACACCACTCCTACTCCATCGACGAGATCCACAATGTTATCGAGTTTTTGGAGAAGGTCGAGAATGAGGAAATCGAAGACGTCGACTTCCTCGAGCTCCGTGCCTGCGACCAAAGTTGCCCAGGAGGCATCCTGACCTGCGACAACCGTTTCCTCATCTGCGAGCGCGTGTTTGGTCGCGCCCGCAAGATCGCCGACCGTGAGCGCAAAGGCGAGCAGACCAAGGACCACGAGTTGCAAGAGGAGAGCAACTACCTGATGCGCCACATGAAAGTCGGCGAAATCAAGCCGCGTAGCATGTTGGTCTTGGACGACAACATCGCGGTGGCTTTGGAGAAGATGAAGAAGATCGACGAATACCGTGCCCGTCTGCCTCAGACCGACTGTGGCATCTGTGGTGCCCCCACCTGTGACGCCTTGGCCCGCGACATCGTTTGTGAAGATGCCGAGCTGACCGACTGCGTCTTCATCCAGCGCAACCTTGAGGCCCGAGGCAACATGGACGTACAAGAATCGCTCAAAATCATGGAGGTGATTTGGGGCAAGGCGAAAATGAACGACTATGTGAAGAATAAGTAAGGATAGAGTGCTAAAACAAAGAAACGGCCGCCCTCATACGAGAGCGGCCGTTTTGCTTTCAGCAAGTGAAGGGATTATTCGCCTTGTTGGGCTTTTTCTTGCTTCTCAAGGTTTTCCTTCAAACCAGCCAGGACTTCGAGGTCGCCGAGGGTGCTGTGCTCAATGGTCTCATTGATTTGCTTCACAGTACGCTTGGCTTGCTTGGCGGCCTTTTCGGCGGCCTTTTCCTCTGCGCTCTTGGCGGGAGCTTCCTTCTCTTCCTCTACCTTAGGCAGGGCGAGGATGATCTTCTTGCTTTCCTTGTTGAACTCAAGGACTTTGAACTCAAGGCTGTCGTCCACCTTGGCAGGTGTGCCGTCTTCCTTCTTCATGTAACGGCTGGGGCAGAAGCCTTCCACGCCATAAGGCAGGCTGACCACGGCGCCCTTGTCGTTAGCGCTGATGACGGTGCCTTGGTGCATGGAACCGACGGTGAAGACGGTTTCAAACACGTCCCAAGGATTCTCTTCGAGTTGCTTGTGGCCGAGGCTGAGGCGGCGGTTCTCCTGGTCGACGTCGAGGACGACGACTTCGATGGTCTCGCCAACCTTGGTGAATTCGGCCGGGTGCTTGATCTTCTTCGACCAGCTGAGGTCGCTGATGTGGATCAGGCCATCGACGCCTTCTTCGAGTTCGACGAAGATACCGAAGTTGGTGAAGTTACGCACGGTGGCGGTGTGCTTCGAACCAATCGGATAGCGGTCGGTGATGTTGGCCCACGGGTCGGGCATCAGCTGCTTCATGCCGAGGCTCATCTTGCGCTCCTCGCGGTCGAGGGTCAAGACTTTGGCTTCCACCTCGTCGCCCACCTTCAGGAAGTCCTGGGCGCTGCGGAGGTGTTGGCTCCATGACATCTCGGACACGTGGATGAGGCCTTCAACGCCAGGAGCGATCTCGACGAACGCACCGTAGTCGGCGATGACGACGACCTTACCCTTGACGGTGTCACCCACCTTGAGGTTCTCGTCGAGAGCATCCCACGGATGAGGAGTGAGTTGCTTGAGACCCAAGGCGATACGCTTCTTGTTGTCGTCGAAGTCGAGGATGACGACCTTGATCTTCTCGTCCAACTTGACCACCTCTTCGGGGTGCGTGATGCGGCCCCAGCTGAGGTCGGTGATGTGGATGAGACCGTCGACGCCACCGAGGTCGATGAACACACCGTAGCTGGTGATGTTCTTGACCACGCCTTCGAGGATCTGACCCTTCTCGAGCTTGCTGATGATTTCGGCCTTCTGGGCTTCCAGCTCATCCTCGATGAGGGCTTTGTGGGAGACAACCACGTTCTTGAACTCTTGGTTGATCTTCACCACCTTGAACTCCATCACGCTGTCAACAAACACGTCGTAGTCGCGAATCGGCTTGACGTCGATCTGCGAACCGGGCAGGAAGGCTTCGAGGCCGAACACTTCGACGATGAGACCACCCTTGGTGCGGCTCTTGACGTAACCGTTGACGATCTCGCCGCTTTCGTAGGCTTCGTTGACGCGATCCCACGACTTGAGCAGCTGGGCTTTCTTGTGAGAGAGGATGAGTTGGCCATTGGGGCCTTCTTGGTTCTCAACGTAGACTTCCACCTTATCGCCCACCTTCAGGTTGGGGTTGGTGCGGAACTCTGCAATCGGGATGACGCCGTCCGACTTGAAGCCGATGTTGACGACCACTTCGCGGTCGGTGATAGCCACCACAGTGCCTTCGATAACCTCATGGTCAGCGACTTGGCTCATGGTGCCGGCGTACTGCTCTTCGAGCTTGGCACGCTCGTCGGCTGAATAGTTGTCGAACTTCTTGTGCGACGAAGTCCAGTCGAAATCTTCGGCAGGAACCGGTTTCGGTCTGGGCGTTCTGGGTTTCTTTTCGACCGGCTTCTCTTCCACGGGAGCGGTCTCAGCAGGCGTAGCGACGACGGGAGTTTCCTCGACGGGAGCCTCGTTGATGATGTTTTCGTTTTCTTCCATTATAGGAAAGTATTGTTTGAATTGTACCCGCAAGCGTTCCAGAAACCCACCTGCGAGGAGGGTTAAACTTTTGATTTCCAACTCAAACCGCTGATTTTGCAATCAATCTGGACTGCGGTTTGAATCGGGCTGCAAAGTTAGTAAAAAGTTTTGAAATACAATATGATAAGATGATATTTTTTCCCCTGCCCTCATCGCGGGCTAGACCCGCGATGAGGGCAGGGGAAACTCTTGCTGTAGCTATGTGTGGGGACACAAGAAGCAGCTACTGAACGGAGCGAACCAAGCGCACGGATTGCCCGTAATAACGATAATAGCTTTCATCTGTAACAATAAAGAGGTTTTCAAAATACAAGCCCATGGCCTCATTGTTGTAATTTGCGTGAGAAGCTGACCAATATGTTCCTACAGTACCTATACCAAGAGATGAAGTAGCTGTCCTATGCCCTGCAGCAGGAAGAAAAACAGCACCATTTTGCTCTATGTTTGACCATTGAGATGCAGAAAGTGTATTACTACTATATGTAGCACTATAGCTATTCGTATTGTAGAGATTGTAATATCCAGAATTCCAATTATCTGGTAATATGATAACACCATTGACACCATTAACACATGCTTTTGCAAATAATATTCCTGATGAAGTGTTACGTCCGTAAAGCACATACTCCCATTCCTCAATCGTTAGCGTACGCCAAAAATGAGAGTTATTTCCACCATTACTTATTGCATTATAATACCCCCAGTCGGAGTTGGCGTAGCTGCCTGTCAGGTTGTAGTTTCCCGAAGGACCGTAACACTCTGAACATGAAGTGCTGGAATCCCAGGGACGATAATAGGTGTTGCCGCAGTTCCAGCCGCTAGTACCCCATCCAAAGAGGTCAATCCAACCGCTGTAGGTCGAGGATATGTTGCTGTTGGCACTACCGATGTAATCATATTGGTTGATAGCAAAACGCCAACTGCCTGTGCTTGCCTTGTATTGCAGATTGCCTTGGGAGAACCAAACTTGGTTGCCATTGGCGTTTATGGTAAACAGGCCGTTTATCGCACCAGTGGGAGGTTGCAGTGCCGAGAAGTGCGCCACAAGGTTGCGGCTGCCCGTCACCGTGAAGGAATAGCTGGCATTGGTGGAGACCTGCGTGCCGTTCTCCGTCCAGTTCACGAAATTGTACCCGCTGCTGGCCGATGCCGTCACGGTACACGTCTGGCCGTAGTTGTAGTTGCCGCCGCCATTCACGCTGCCGCCGTTCGTCGGGTCGGCAGAGACGGCTATCGTGTAGCTCTGCGCCGAGAAGTGCGCCACAAGGTTGCGGCTGCCCGTCACTGTGAAGGTGTAGTTGGCGTTGGTGGAGACCTGGCTGCCGTTCTCCGTCCAGTTCACGAAATTGTAGCCGCT
>ONJF01000057.1 GCA_900318085.1 uncultured Bacteroidales bacterium | reverse complement strand
ATGCACCGCCCAAAGTCCCAAGGATCATGCCTTTAGGCATCCAGTTTTTGTAGTTGGATTTCATTTTCTTTAATGCTGTTTTCATAGGCTTACTTTTAGATGTTTAACACTGCAAAGTAATGGCCATTTCAAAAACCGTGAAATCCCAATTGATGGGTAATGTCAAGGGATCTTATCCCAAGTTTTGATGATTATTGAAAACAAAACCGCCGCAAAAGTCATGAAAACCTTGCGACGGTTTAGTCATTATAACTACGACTTACCTTATTTGCTTTGCTTAAACAGCCAATCCCTGACGGGTGCCAGTTTATAGGCATAGTCGAACGAAGCCATGTGTTCCATGCCTAATCGTGCTCAATGTACTAGCATACCTGCTATCTTTTTATGTACAATCCTTCGGCAAATCCTTCGCCTTTAATGGTGTCTTCCGAAATAATCTCAAAGAGCAAATCTGACTTGTCAGTCTTAACACGCAGGAACTCTTCGTCTTTCTCATACTCTGAAGGGAAATCCATTCCAAAAAAGGCATCACGAACAACAACAGTCTTCTTCCCTTTGAAAGTCAAAGATTTGTATAATGTGTTGCCTTCGGCAACGAATGTGCCTTCAGGCTGAATTTCTTTGGGCCTCATAACAAAGGTTTCATCTAACTTTTTCGAAAGACTACTGCTTTGCCCTTGATTGTTGCCTGAGTTGTTCGTGCAGCCAAATGAGAATAAGAGCAACATCGAATACAACAAAAATGATTTTTTCATGTGTTTTTGCCGTTTTATCCTGTCGGCCTTTCAGTTTTATAAATATTAAGCAATTAGGTTATTGTTTGGAAAGGGCATAAAGAAAGGCGCAAACCTAAACTATTATTATATTGTTATTCAATTATTTATTAGATTATACATTATGACTCCCTTTCAACAGCATTAAACTCATCCAAAGTCAGAATCTTTAACTTCGGGTAAGGAAGCGATTTGAGTCGGTTGAAATGATTGTCTTCGGTAACGATGTAGTCAGCGCTTGCGGCAATGGCGCAATCCACAAACTTATTGTCGTCTTTGTCAATGTCAGACAGTAAATGGAAATGGAAGTAGGATTCTTGAAAATGGGTCTTGGGGTGTCTCGCTATAGCTTCAACCACATTTTGCGCCACTTCTGGCGAAGCATGAATGGATAGAATTTCTTCATACTCCATCAGAATCTCGTTGCTCACGCACAAACAAAACTTCCCTTCAAGAAAATCCGTCCATATCGTATGGTATTAGCTTCTTGAAGGCAGAATTTGAATAAGGCAATTCGTGTCAAGTACAACGTAACGCATCAGTTCAAAGTGTCATTGTAAGGAGTACGCAAATGTTTTCCACGCAGTTCGTCCAACTTGGCTTGGTCGAACTTGCCCTCGTCCCACAGTTTGTCAATAGCCTTTTGCGCCAGTTCAGCAAAAAAGAGCGACAAAGTCAGTTTCAATGCGTCCAAATCTTCCTTTGTAGTGACATTGGCAGCCGCGTTCATCAGTTCCAATTGTGCAATTTCCGAATAACTCATAATCAATCCCTTTCCATATATTGATGGCAAAGATAATCATTTTTACCAATCAGCAGGTAAAGAGTCAAAAAAAATGCGACACAAGCTTAATATGGCACCGAATTCAGCGGCACATCCAACACGACAGAAATTCTTGCCAGGGTGGATAGCGTGAAGTTGTGACCGTCATCAAGGCTCGTTGGGCGGCTTCCTTTAATGCTGCTTCATCACCCTGCTTTGTGAGGCTTTTTCCTCCAATTCCATGCGGCCGATGCGCCAAGTGAGGCCGATGCTGATGTAGCGCGAATTGAAACTGTAGTTGTAGGACGATGAATGATAGGGATTGAGGCTTTCCGTGCCCGTGGAGCGACTGCCCGAATAAACTACGACAATGTTTCTTATCTCTGCCGTTTCTTCCGCAACGCTAAGGGACAATCCATGATTGAGTTTCGAAGGAAACAGTGGTGAAGAGAAAGGTACGAATATTCACAATAAAACCACTATCTTTGCCAAAAATATCCCTTATGCCAAACATCATCATCAGTCCCATCTCTATTGAGCATTTGAACCAATATGGTGCCATCTATGCGGCTGCGTTTTCTGGCGAACCGTGGAACGACAACTGGTCGGTGGAAGATGCCACCATCCATGTGCGTGAACTGCTTGAATGTCAACAGCATTACGGCTTGGAATGTGTCGTGGATGGCGAAGTGGCAGGCTTCATTTTGGGCACTTCCATGCTGTTCCATTATGGCCGCACTTTCGAGATCAACGATCTCGCCGTGGCACCCCAATACCAACGACAAGGCATCGCCAGCCGTTTATTGGAACAATGCCTTGCCGACCTCAAAACGCAGGGCATCGTAGGTTTCCATCTGATTACCGCCCGCGAAGGCGTGTTGCCTGCTTTCTATGAAAGATTCGGCTTCAAGAAAGAGGAGCGGGTGATGCTTATGGGGAAGGAGTAATAATTGTACAGCCTAGATACAAAACAATCCGCCATGCAAGCTTTCGCTCGAATGGCGGATTGTTCAATATAAACTACAAAACTTACTTGTGCACAATCACCAAGCGTTGCGTGTTTCCGTTGCTTGTCCTGATGAAGTAGATGCCTTCTTGGTACTTGGCAGTCGGGATCACCAACTGCGACTCGTCGGTGTAGAAAGTCTCGACTTTCTGCCCGACTACGTTGTAAAGGCTTACCACGCCAAGGTTCTCGCCTTGGAGGGTTACGCTTTCGTTGGCGGGATTGGGGAACATGGTCAGCGTCGTGCTGTTTTCATCGATGCCGACGGTCATCTCGTAAACGATGTCGACCTCGAAGTTGCCCGCCGAGGTGTTGACATACATCTTTCCTTCGAAGTTCTCCTTCACAGGCACGTCGACATAGACATCAATAATGATGGTTTGTCCTGCCGTGACGGTCATGCCTTCGGTGACGTCTTGGCCATCATCCATGCATTGCAACGTAAAGATGGGGTCGGCAGTGAAGGCATCGATGGTCACGTCTTCAGCGGTCATGTTGGAGATGGTCAGTTGGCCAGGCTGGTAGGTCTCACCATCGTTGTAGATGTGCAAGGTTTGAGGGTTGACGGTCAGCGTGCCCGTGCAGTCGTGAGGCTGCAGGCCGTAACGTTGCATGGCATTGACCACATCTTGTGCCGAGAAGGGATAGAGATCCAGCAGGCCCTGGATGGGGATGCTGCGGTCGGGCATGATGAGGACGAGGGTGGGGCAGGCTTGGATGCCATAAAGGTCGAAAACCTCGTTGCCGCCGCCGTCTTTACCCACGGTGGGGAACTCAACACCGTATTCGTTGGCCCACTGCTGGCAGACGGCATCGCTGTCGATATAGGAGATTTCGATGTAGAACACATCGTGCATGTTGCAGCCCATCTGGGTATAAGAGCCCGTGATGTAAGGCGAGATCTGCTGGCATTGGCCGCATGAGTAGAAGAAGAAGTCGATGAAGACGGCCTGGCCGCGGTCAAGGATCTCGAAGAGGTTGTAGGTCTGTCCGTGGCAGTCGGTGACGGTGAAGTCAACAGCCTCGGTGAGGTTGGTCTGTTGTGCGCGAAGACCTACTCCAAAGAGCAGGAACGCGAGGAGAATGTAGAGTTTCTTCATGGTATGTATCTTTCAAGGTTAAACTTCATGTTTGTTTTTGACTTCGGGACTTCGGGACTACGGGACTACGAGACTGCGGGAGTGTTCTGTCTCGCAGTCTCGTAGTCTCGTGTCAAATAACTAAACTAAAAACACGCATCATTATTGTTTAGAGACGAGTTTTACGCTTTCGCCGTTTTCAGTCGATACACGCACCATGTAAACACCCGCTTGATAGGAGCTCATGTCGAGGGTGATCATATTCCCGTCGGCATTGCTTTCGTAAACCACCTGACCGAGAGCATTCATTACTGTGATGTGCTGAAGACCTGGTGCAGCAATGTTCACATTGTTCGTGGTGGGGTTGGGATACATGGCGACAGATTCGTTGCTTTCATTGATCCAGTCATAACCGTCAACATAAATCCATGCCAGCCAGCTGTAGGCTTCGCTGCTGACAGAAGCCACGTCCATCCAGCCATAGCCGTCGATACCGAGCCAACGGCTGTTGGGGTTGCCCACATCGGCAACGGCAGGAGCGGGATATTGGATGGATCCGTCATGGTAGAAGGTCAACCAGATGTTTTTGGTGCCGTCGATTTCAACGGGAGTGTCAAGTCTGAAGGGTACGACATCGCCGACGGTGCCAGTGATTTCGAACTGTTGGGTGGAGACCAAAGTCTCTGGTGCAGTCTCTCCACCTTCATAAATGTTGACCGTGTAAGTGGTGGCAAATTGCTCTTCACCAGCATCCAAGAAAGCGAACCGGGTGAAAGAACAGCCCTTGTACTCATTCATCAGTTCTGCGGGGAACATGTAACCCCAATTGAAGGGCATTCCGATGCCGATAATCTGCGGTGAAGAATAATCACCGACATAAGTGAACCAAGAACCTTCAGAAGGCAGTCGGTCCTGTGAAATCATCACATTGCTTAATTCGCTGGCATTCAGTTGGATTTCGCTACGGTGTTGAGCCTGTGCCACACCGATCATGGCGAAAGTACACATCAAAAAAAAGAATACATTTTTGTTCATAATAATGAAATTTTGGGTAAATGTTTTGTTTGTTGATTAACTGTTCATTGATAAGGGTTTCATTGACTGTAAGCAGATGGCTGCCGGCCATTATTGAAAGATCATGTCTTCGCTGATATGGTTGATGATGGTGTTACATTCCTCTTGGTCATCATAGAAGAAGAGCCATAAAGCGCGTTCCTCATCGTCGGCAGCGGTGATGTAACCCATGTGGCCGTGGTTTTGTGCATCGTCCATGATGCTGTGGTTCCAGTCTTTTTGCTTTTGCAAGTCGGGATTAGGGACCATATTGGGATGAAGTCTTTCGTCGATCATCCCGATGACAAGGGATCGCGCGACAGTCATGATATAATCGTCGTATGAATTTCCAGTGTCTCCATGTTCAATTTCGCCTTGGCCGATGATGATGGCGGTGTTGGGTAGCAACGAGTCGGGAGTCTGGAAGCTGTTCATGACTTCACGCATCTTGTCGGCAACGATGAGCGTGAATCTCTCAATGTCTTTTTCGGGGATTTGGCTGATGTCAGTCACGGTGTCGAAGATGGCGTCGTCCAGGAAATCGGTTTCGATGCCAACACCCACCATGACGGGATTTTCATCGTTCGGGCACTGGAATGCCGAGGAGTCGTATGACATGAAACCAAAATCCCATTTCAGGGCTTCCCAGTCCGTTTCGTTGTCGGCTTTCAGCAACAAGGCATCGATGCACTTCCCGTTGACGGATAAGTCGCCGAGATAGGCCACGGTGAGGTTGGCATTGTCGGCATACTTGCAGTACAATTCCATCGCAGCTTTTTGGCAGGGTGTTTTCTCTGGGGATGCAGTCCTTTCCTTGCAGGCTGACAGCCCCAAGGCAAGGAGTACGGCGAAATATGGAATAAGGCTTTTCATGTTTTTTTGGTCTTTTGACTTCGAGACGCGGGACTTCGGGATTTCGAGACAAGCCATTGCCTCGTAGTCTCGTAGTCTCGTAGTCTCGTGTCTTTTATGTGTTTTAGTTATGCGCATGTACTTATTCTTTAAAGGCTTTGTTGGCCAAGACCATGATGTCTTGTGCCGAGCAGCCGTTGTTGCACACGAAGTGGATGGTTTGGCTTTCCACCGTCACTTCCTCGGCCACGGGGAGTCCGTCGTTGGATGGGCTGGTGTGGGTCAGCCCGATGATAGCCACGCCAATCACAATACTGGCTGCGGCTGCGTAGGGTATCCAGCGTCTGTTGGGGTGCAATGGGAGAGGGGTGACATTCACTTCTGAAACGCCAGGGGCTTGTTGCGCCTTTTCAGCCCAATTCAGAAATGATTTGTCGTCAGGGACTGACTTTTCGGCTCGCTCTTCCCACTGCTGGCGGTGCCGCCATTGGGTTTCGAAATCGTTTTGCTGTGTGCTTTGATGCGGTGTTTTTATATTGTCTTTCATTGCTATAGATTGTTTTCTCTTTCGTACATTTTCTTTAGTGTCCGCTTGAGTCGGGCGATGCGCATGGCTGTGGCACCCACCGTACTGTCGGTCATTTCGGCGATTTCCTTGTAGGAGAAGCCATCGAGGAATGCTCTAATAACAACGCCGCTTTCTTCAGGCAATGTCTCGATAAGTTGTTGCAGTTGCTGGTAGCTGTCGTTGCTTGGCTCGTCGTCTTTTGTATCCTCACTTTCTGTTTCGATCGGCTCCGTTTGCGGACTTCTGACGTCTTTGCGTCGGAGCATCAGCATGGTGTTGGTGGCAACGCGCCACACCCAAGTCTTTTCCGAGCTGCGTCCCTCGAAACTTTTGAAGCTTCGCCATAGGTTCATGATCACTTCTTGGACGCAGTCTTCGGTGTTCCAAGCGCTCCCAAGTCTATAGTCGGAACAGATATGCCAAATCATTGCCTTGTGACGAAGTATCAAGGCATTGAATTCAGCATGACTGGTTTCGATGCGGCTTTTTTCGGCCTCTTGTGACTCGGAAGATGCCATTTTTTATGTGTCTTTTTGTGTCTTTTGATTTTTTTAGTTGCAAAAGTAGATTGAAAAATAACGCCACTTTGTGCTTTTTTTTCAATAAAATGAAATTTTTTTTCTTGCTGCTGTTATTTTTTTCCGTTTTTCTGCACCTAATAGAAAGGTCAACAATATCATTTTAATAATTGCAATTATGAAACGGACATTTATCTTTTCAATTCTGACCTTGGCATTCATGATGATTTGCCAAAGTGCATTTGCCTATGATTACTATGTCAATGGCATCTATTACCGCAAAGTTACGCAACAACTCCCAGGTGGCGGTTGTGGCGAGACCTACCTGATCGTGGTCAACGACGACGAGCAAAACACCTATTCCGGTGATGTGGTCATTCCTGAAACGGAGACCATCAACGGAGAGAGCTACAGGGTGCGCTACATCGGCAGCGAAGCATTTTTCGGATGCATCAACCTCACCAGTGTCACCTTACCCAGCACTATCGTGAACATCGGTTACCATTCGTTTGCCGACTGCCATCTTTTGGAGTATATTGAGCTCCCTGCCGGTATGCAACAGATCAACTCGAATGCTTTCAGCTTCTGCTATGAACTTGACTACATCTTCATCCACAGCACCGAGCCTTTCTTCCTCTGGGATGACGCTTTTGCCGACATCAACGACCATGTGCACATCATTGTGCCCTGCAATTGCATTGAGGCCTTCGAAGCCGCCGAGGAATGGCAAGGCATCCAACTCTATGACGATTGCGGCAATGTGGGCATCGGAGAAAACGAAAGTGCCACTGTGAACATCTATCCCAATCCCGCTACTGAAACCCTTACCATCGAAGCCGAAGGTCTCGTGACCATTGTCGATGAGATGGGCCGCGTCGTGAGAACCTTGTTTGTGGACAACAAACAAACCATCGATTTGCAAAGCCTTCCTGGTGGCTTATATTTTGTGAAAGCTGGTACTGAAGTGAAAAAGGTTTTGGTAAAGTAATAAGGTTAACTTATTTTCAATGACAAAAAATCCGAAAGCAGTTTTGCTTTCGGATTTTTTTATCTCGCTAGAATATCAGTCTTTCTTGTCGATGCTGACGATGGTATATTTCCGTGTCCCAAGGCCAATCTTTTCGGCGTATTCCACGGTATGGGTACCGTGTTTCTTGTTGATGCGTTCTTGCAAAGGCTTGGCGTCGTCGCCTTCGCTGCTGATGTGGTTGAACACGAGGTCGAGGCAGGCTTGGTCGAGGGCGACGGGGTCGGTGGAGGCCAGAATGCCGATGTCCTTGATGCGCGGTGCGGCAGGGTGTCCGTCGCAGTCGCAGTCCACCGACATGTTGTTCATCACATTGATGTAGATAATGTCCTTGCCTTCTTGCTTGAAATAGTCGTGCACGGCTTGGGCGGCAGCGGCCATCGACTCAAGGAAGCTGTCCTGTTTGGCGATCGTCCAATGCTTCTGGCTCTTGCCCGCAGAATGGATGTAGAGCTTTCCGGCGGTAGAGGCCACGCCGATGCTCTGGTTCTTCAGCACGCCGCCGAAGCCGCCCATGGCGTGTCCCTTGAAGTGGGCCAGATTGATCATGAAATCATAGTTTTGCAGGTGTGAGCCCACGATGTCGTATTGCAGATGTTTGGTGTCTTTGACAGGTAACTGCATTTCGCCTTCCTCGTCCATGATGTCAACGGTGGCGATGTCGTTGTAGCCGCGTTCGGCGATGGCCTGACGGTGCTTCTCGGTGTCGCCACGGTTGCCGCCGTAAGCCGTGTTGCATTCCACTAGGGTGCCGTTCACCTTTTGTACCAGGTTTTTGATCAGTTCGGGGCGCAGGTGGTTGCTCTTCGACGACTCGCCGGTGGAGATTTTAACGGCCACACGACCGTGGGCCTCCACACCCAAGGCTTCATAGATGCGCACCAGTCCCTCCGGACTGATGTCGGTAGTCATATAAACCGTTGCCGCCTCGCCTTCGGTCGTGGGTGGGGCGGGTTGGTGTGTTTGTGCATGGCATGAAGCCATGCCGAGAATGCAAATCAGTGCCATAACGATAGTGCTTTTAGTCATTGTATTGTTGTTTTGTGATGTAACTATTTCTTCCATGCTCCAATCACCTCGCCGACATACACTGTATGGATACCAGCCTCAAAGCCGTCGTACCATTTCTTCGGCGTGTCGTTGCGGAAGTCTTGCTCTGTCTGGTGCCATGCCGTCATGGTCTCGCACTCGATGACCAGGTGGGCTTCTTCGTAATAGGGTGTGCCGTGTTCGGTATAGGCCACATGCAGGCCGAGGGCAGCGGCCTTGTCGCCGTCACGACCGCTATACTTGCCCATATACTGCCAAATCTTTGGGTCATCGAACTGCATGATGGTGAAACGTGGGTGCTTCTCCATAAACTCCCATGTGTAGCGTGCTGGCGCCACATAGACCGTAACGGCCGGACAGTCGTGGCCAAGGTAATTGCCGATGCCGCCCCAGCCAATGGTCATGGCGTTGCTCTCGGTGGTGTCGCCCGAGCATAGGATGAGGTTCTCGGTGAACCAGGTGAAGCCGTTCTTCTGAAACTCCTGCTGCACATCGAAGGCAGTCAGCTCGTTGTTTTCCTTATTCATTGTTTCGTTGTTTTGTTCCTGTTGTTGAGGACTGGCACAGCCGATGAGGGCGAGGCAGAAAAGGGTAAAAATGATATTCTTCATCATATTAATGTTAACAATCAATATGCAAAAGTACAAAATTCTTGATGTTTATTGTTTTTTACTACTTTTGTGCACTGAATAATCAGGTAAATGTCAGGGATTAGCGATTATATCAGTGCTTTTAGAACTGGGTTGTTTTCGAGTAAAAAACAATTGTCAGGATTGGCTTTTATTGATGTTGAAGTCGGTATCGATGATAAAAAAGCACACGATTTCGGCGCAGTCAGAGACTCTGGAGAAGAGTTACATACTGCTTCAAAAAATGCCTTCTCCAGTTTTATTTCAGATGCGGAATATCTATGTGGTCATAACATCATCCATCATGACTTAACTTATTTGGCTGATATTAAAGGTGTCAAAGACAAAAAAGTAATAGACACTCTGTTTCTTTCCCCATTGTTGTTCCCAAAACGTCCTTATCACAGACTTTTAAAAGACGACAAACTACAAAGCGAGGAAAGGAACAATCCTCTTAATGACAGTCTGAAAGCACGAGATCTTTTTTATGACGAAGTCAATGCATTCAAAGCCTTGCCGAAAGAATTGCAACGAGTATTCTTTGTCCTTCTTCACCATGTCAAGGATTTCGCTGCCTTTTTTGATTATCTGAAGTTCGATGAGGTTGATGGACAATTGGAATCGTTGATTTATCATGCTTTTTACGGAAAGATTTGTTCACATAGCCCCATCGCGATGCTCGTCAAAGAACACCCTGTTGAATTGGCATATGCTTTGGCTTTGATTTCCACTGGTGACAGTTATTCCATAACTCCACCTTGGCTTCTGCATAATTATCCCAATATTGAAAACGTCTTGCAGTTTTTGTGCAACACACCATGCCACGACAGCAATTGCGAGTACTGCGAAACAAAACTGAACATTTATACTGGTTTGAAGGATGTGTTTGGTTTTGATTCTTTTCGCACTTACGACGGTGAGCCGTTGCAAGAGAAGGCCGTACAAGCGGCTGTAGATGGGAATTCTCTTTTGGCCATTTTCCCGACAGGTGGTGGCAAATCGCTCACTTTCCAACTGCCAGCATTGATGTCAGGTCGCGCTGTTCATGGACTAACTGTAGTTATTTCGCCGCTGCAGTCGTTGATGAAAGACCAAGTAGACAATCTTGCAGAACAAGGTATAGCAGAAGCTGTCACCGTCAATGGATTATTAGATCCCGTCAATCGCGCTAATGCCTTTGAAAGAATTGCTGATGGTAGTGCGACACTGCTGTATATTGCTCCAGAAATGCTTCGGTCAAAAACCATGGAAAAACTTCTGGTTTCGAGAAATGTGGTTCGTTTTGTCATCGACGAAGCGCATTGCTTCTCTGCTTGGGGTCAGGATTTCCGAGTGGATTATCTTTATATCGGCGATTTCATTCGCAAACTTCAAGAGAAAAAAGGCTTGTCAACGCCAATACCCATCTCGTGTTTTACGGCTACAGCCAAACAAAAAGTCATTACTGATATTAGCGATTATTTCAAAAGGAAACTGGGACAGGATTTGGAACTGTTCGCGTCGCCATCTGCCAGAAAAAACCTTCACTATTCTGTCATATATGCTGAATCGGAGCAAGACAAGTACAACACTTTACGGAATCTAGTCATTGGCAATTCATGTCCTACTATCATCTATGTATCACG
>ONJF01000058.1 GCA_900318085.1 uncultured Bacteroidales bacterium | reverse complement strand
TATGGCCACCATCGGCATCACCGAGCAGGAGTTGCTTGAATTCATCGAAATGCGGGAGAAAGAAGTTGAGGTCGACAGGGAAAAACCTGGTGACATCATATACACCCCAAACATCAATCCTGATAGCATAACCACCATTCACATACCTTTGTCTGGAACGGAGAACTAAAACTACCTTCAGCTGAAATAAGCCTTATTCAACAAATGTGACCGCCGCAAGGTTTTCCTGCCTTTGCGGCGGTTGTTTATTCGTGGTGATGTCCGTCGCAGTGGTGATGGCAGCTGGGATCGCCGTAAACGATGGTGCCGTTGAGAAACATCGCCAGCACCTGCTCCACAGGAAGCTCGGGTGCGCCGGCATGAATACGAATACCCAATTGGTTCAGTAGATTGACAGCCCCCTGGCCTATTCCACCACAAAGCACATCAGTACAACCCTGTTCAGCCAAGAACCTCGGCATGGCACCATGCTCATGCTCTGGCGCCTGCAGTACCTTTTGGTCAACAATTTTTCCGTCTTCAACATTAACAATAGTGACTTGTGGCGCCTTTCCGAAGTGCTGCCACAGTTTGCCCTCGTTGGTGGGGATGGCTATTCTTTGATTCATGATTGAATGGTTTTGGATTTTTCGGCAAAGATAGTACTTTTGCGACAAATTCAACTACAACTGTTCTTCCAAAAACTCCGCCGCATCGGCCACACAGCCGGTGCATTCACGGAGGACCACGCCCGTACCGACGCCTTTGAGCATCTTACATTGGGTGGCGCCGTTGCGCTGCTGGAACCGGGTCATGATTTGGCGCATGGCTTTTCTAGCTTCTACCCTATCCTTTTTAGCCAGTCCCAAGACGACACCTGCCCCAACAAGAGCGCCGCATGTGCCTTCCATGTTGCCCAAGCCCGAGCCAAAGGCGTTGCCTAGGTTACGGCCAGTTTCTTCATCGATTCCAACCAAGTCGGCGTAGGTGCAAATAACGGCTTGGGCGCAGTTGTGTGTGCCATTTTCTAACTTCTCTGCTGCTATGTGTTTTCTGGTTTCCATGAAATTTGTATTTTTTTGCAAAGGTACTCTTTTTTCTGTGTATTTTTGCAAAACGTACATGAGTGGCAAGCGAGTACGCGAAAAATAGATAAAGACATGACAAAAGACTATTCATCATACGGTCCGGCATACCGAAACTTCAAGGTAAGGGAGGATGTTTATGTCCCTGAACCCGTTGAGGAGTTTTCGGCCGACAATCCCTTCACAAAGATGGCGCCTATACGCGGGGAGCTCAAGGACATTCGTTTTGACGGGACCTACACCTATCTCGATAAGTCTTTGAGGTTCAAGATAGTAAATACGACCATCTATTTTGTAGCATGGACGCTTGCCTTCCTCTTGAACCGAATCCGATATGGCCTCAAAATCGAAGGCCGTGAGAAAATACGCCAAAACCGCAAGCTTTTCGACCATGGCGTGATGACAGTGTGCAACCATGTCTACCGTTGGGATATGATTAGTGTCATGCAGGCGATGCGTTTCAGGAAGGCCTGGATCCCCATGTATGCCCAGCCTTTCAGAGGCAAAGATGGTTTTATCATGAAAGCCGTGGGGGGAATAGCTATCCCCGAAGAGCGCAGCGGGCTTAAAGCGTTCGATGATGCCATGGCCGAATTGTGCGCCAACAACCAGTGGATCCATATCTTTCCCGAAAGCTGCAGTTGGAAATTCTATGCTCCGCTGCGGCCTTTCAAAATAGGTGCTTTCAATATGGCTTATCGGCATTCGCTCCCGGTGATTCCCCTGGTGATCTCATTCAGGCCTCGCACAGGATGGCGAAAGTTGTTCAGCAAAGACGAGCCCTTGGTCACCATCCATGTGGGCGACCCTATCATACCTAACACTAACACACCTCGAAAAGAAGAGACAGCGCGGATGCGCGATCTTGCACACCAAACCATGCTTGATATGGCTGGTATAGTTTCCAACCCCTGGCCTTCTTCAATCGATTGAAAACCTTATCATTATGAGTACAAAAATCATTGATCCTGTACCCGTTGAACTCCTTAAAGCGGAACTCACCAAATCCAAAAAGTTGGAAGACACCAACAAAGGGCACAACGAGTTATATATCGTTACCTGGCAAGACTCTCCCAATGTGGTTACGGAAATCGGCAGGCTGCGCGAATTAACCTTCCGTGACGCGGGTGGCGCCACAGGCAATGCCCTGGATCTTGACGAGTACGACAAGATGGAGAATTCATACAAGCAACTGATCGTGTGGGATCCCGACAACGAAGCCATCATTGGTGGATATCGTTTCATCTTCGGATCTGATGCCGTTATCGACGAGAAGGGGCAACCGATCTTGGCAAGTTCCCACCAGTTCCGTTTTTCCCAGAAGTTTATCGACGAATATCTGCCGCATGTCATAGAACTAGGCCGCAATTTCGTGGCTCCTGAATACCAGAGTTCAAAGAATGGCGCAAAATCCATCTTTGCCTTGGACAATTTGTGGGACGGTCTTGTGGCCATTATCATGAAGAACCCCAATCTGCTCTATTATTTTGGAAAGATAACCGTTTATCCTTCCTACGACCATATCACCAGAGACCTGCTCTATCATTTTCTATGGAAGCATTTTGGCGACAAAGACGAACTTGTCCGTCCATGGGACGACCAGGCGCTCATGCCTGATTCCGATCCCGAGTTGATGAATTTGGTCTTAAACAAGGTGGATCCGATGGATGACTACAAAGAGCTGAAGGCTGCAGCCAAAATGAGAAATGTGCATATTCCTCCAAATTTCACTGCGTATATCTCCATCACTTCCCACATGATTATGTTCGGGACGGCAGTCAACACTTTGATGGACAATATCGAGGACTCCGCGGTGCTTATTCCGTTCGACAAGATCTACCATGAAAAGAAACGGCGCCATATCGGGGCATATCTCCGGTTCTCTCTTGCAAAGAGGCGCAAGAATGTGGACTTGAACACGCCAGAAATGGAGGAACTGATGATTGACAATTGGTTGAATAAACGATACCACCAAGTAAAGCGTTTACTCAAAAAATCAGGCCGTACATTCTAGTCATGAACGCGACCAACGCATGATCAGAACACATCCCAATTGCAGCGTCAAACAGGTGGTTTTTATGTGTTTAAGGACATTAATCAACAAATTGGCAAACAATAAAACCATTGTTTTTCAGTTGTATATGTATTCTAACCATTTCATTTTATGAAACGCATTTTGAATTATTTCTTCCTGGTGTCGCTTCTCGTTTTGTTGGGTTGTGCGAAGGACAATATCATCCTCATCGACCCGATTAACGCAGAAGAAGACAACATCACAAACATCGAGTTCTCGCAAACGGTTTATGTGACATATTCTTTGCGCGAGAATGCTTCGGTGACAGGCGCGAACGAGGACTTTACGGTCACCATTAGCGGCAACGATGTGACTATCGTTTATTCCGGTGATGAATATGTGATGTACGAACTCTCTGGTTCCACCAACGACGGCTTCTTCAAGTTGTATAGCACCAAGAAACAAGGCATTACGCTGAATGACGTGAACATCACCAATCCCAATGGTGCCGCCATCAACGTGCAAGGGACGGTATTGGAACCGAACAAAGGCAAACGCACTTTTGTAGTGGTCAATGGCGGCAACGCTATTTTTGATGGCGAAACCTATAGCGACACACCCTTAGGCGAGGACGAGAAAGCAACGTTTTTTAGCGAGGGACAATTGATTTTCAGCGGCAGCGGAACGCTAACGGTGGGTGCTTTTGGAAAGTCGGGCATCGTTTCCGACGACTATATTGTCATCCAATCAGGCAACATCAATGTTTCAGTGACCTCGAATGCCTATTACGACGAAGCTGATGCCGAATACAAAAGCCCTGCCGGCATCAAGACCAACGACTATTTCTCAATGAAAGGCGGCAACCTCATCATCAGCAGTTCGGGAACAGGCAGCAAAGGCATCAGCAGCGACGGCAACGGCTACTTCAGTGGTGGCAGCATTTCGGTGACCGTCTCAGGCAGTAACTATGGCTCGTCGGGCGGCTGGGGTGGCAATTCCTCTGACAGCAAGTCGGCCAAAGGCATGAAGTTTGACGGCAACTTGTATTTCTCTGGCAGTCAGGTCTATGTAAACTGTAGGAACCATGAAGGCATTGAAGCCAAAGGGGCATTGACCATTTCGGGTGGGGAAGTCTATAGCACTTCCAGTGCCGACGATGCCATCAACTCGGGCGGCGATTTCACCATTAGCGGTGGTTATGTCTATGGTTACAGTTCCGGCAACGACGGCCTTGATGCCAACGGCAATTTCTACATCAAAGGCGGGGTGGTCTATGCCATCGGCGCCCGCTCGCCAGAGGTCGCCATTGACGCCAACTCGGAAGGTGGCTACAAACTCTATCTCACTGGTGGCACCTTGATCGCTGTCGGTGGATTGGAGAGTGGTTCATCACTTACACAGAGTTGTTATTCAGCCTCTTCATATTCAATAAGCACCTGGTATGCTTTGACCATTGGTGCAGAGACCTACGCGTTCATGACCCCGTCCAACGGTGGCACGCCCTTGGTGGTTTCGGGTGTTTCCTCTCCTACCCTACAATCAGGTGTGATGGTATTGGGCGGAACAACGCATTTTGAGTCCTGGTTTTACACGGATGCTGCTGTCAGTGGCGGCAATTCCGTCAGCCTTTCATCCTATTCTGGAGGAAATGGCGGTGGTGGAGGCCCTGGTGGTGGCGGACATGGCCCTTTTTAAGTTTAGAGTTTAGTGTTTAGAGTTATGAAAAGCAAACAGATTATCATATTGATGTTAGGGTTGTTGTTCCCCGTTTTGGCGATAGCCCAAACCGATGTCGCCCTCGACCCTGAATTTGGCGGTCGCGTATCCGTTTCGGTAGACAAGAGAATCACCAGAGGATTGCATGTCTCCCTTGAAGAGGAGGCTCGTTTCGACAACAACTTCGGCAGTCTTGATAGGCTGCAAACCACATTGGCCTTGAGCTACAAAGTGCATCCCAATATCAAACTAGGGTTGGGTTATGCGCTTATCAACGGCTATGGGACCCAATCGGAATCATTCAAGGACCCGCGCCACAGACTGATGGCCGATGTCACGGGTACCCTACATTACGGCAGCTGGAACTTCTCGTTGAAGGAACGCTTTCAGGTGACACGCCGCACGGGCGACTTCAACGTGTACCAAAACCCGCAAAACGCCTTGACACTGAAAAGCCGCTTGCAGGTCCATTATAAAGGCTTGGGCAGAGTGCAACCCTATGCCTATTTTGAGGTGCGCAACTACTTGAACGCACCCGTCATCGAGGCAGCTTACGATGGCACAGTCTATGTCACCTTGGACGACCATGCCGAAGAGGGTGAAACAGGCTGGTTCCTCAAGGGTTTCAATGGCGGCTATGTCAACCGCTTGAGGGGCTCTCTCGGTGCCGATATCAGACTAGATAAACGCAACACCTTGAATTTCTATATTCTGTGCGACTATGTCATGGATAAAGAGGTGAACGCCAACGCCGAAGGCACCAAACTGAAGTCATACACGCGCGAAACAGGCTTCAGAGGTTGGATTGGCGCGGGATACGAGTTCGCGTTTTAATGGATCATACGGCTATCATCAAGCCCAGCTGAAGTTCTCCTCCCCTGCCCCAATCTCGAAATGGCATTTGGCGATGCCGAGGTCGAGGGCCGCATAGCCGATGAACGAGAACTTCGCCTTGGCTTCCACACAGTTGCCCTCATGCAGGATGAACTCGAACTTCTGCTGGTTGACGGCAGTGGGCGCCAACAGAGCGGCTTCCATTCCCCTACGGAACCATTCGGGCATGACACCTTCAACACGGCAAAAATGCTCGATGCCCTTCTTTTGCGGATGGGCATTGCCCTGATTGACACCATATCCCAAGGCAATAACTGCCACCAAAGATTCACCGTCAAGCACCTGATATTGGTCGGGTTGTTTCTTGTAGGACAAGCCCACCCAACAGGTGTTCAAGCCAAGCGTCTGGGCCAGCAACACCACTTTCTCGCCATAGTATCCGAGTTTCGTGTCTTCGCCTTTAGGCCCAACAACGGCAATGTAGTTGGTTACCCCTTTAAACCCGCCATATTTTGCCATGCCGCTGGCAAAGGCTTTTGGCTCATTAGTGACCAATTGGAGGTGCAGTTGACTTTCCTTATTGCATTCGTCAATCAAGGCCTGCAGTTGAGCGACCTTTTCCGATTCGATAGGTTTTTCCATGTATTGCCGCACAGAGTGGCGGGCAACGATAGCTTCTTGTAGTGTCATATTATTTTCATTTTAAAGGGCAAAGATAAAAAAAACACTATTTTTGCACATAGTTTAACCCTAAAAACTCACAATACCATGAAAAGAACGCGTATACACATTTTGTTGGCAACAGCACTGCTGATGGCGGCCACAATCACGGGCTGCGACCAAAACAAGAGTGGCAAACAACCTGCCGAGCCAACCAAGGTTGAGAATGGACAACAGACCGAAGTGACGATGGAAGTCTTGGAAGCCTTGGCAAAGGTAATGCCCAAGTACAACGAGGTCTATAGTTTCAGCGAAGGCTTGGCTGCAGTTAGCGACAGCGAAACCCATCTTTATGGTTTCATTGACAAGATGGGCAACGAGGTCATCCCCTGCCAATACAACTACATTTACCATGGTTTCAAGGACGGCATTGCAGTGGTTTCCAAATCAGGCGATGACCGGACCCTTATCGACAAGCAATGCAAAGAGATAGCTTCATTCAACTACCCATGCGGAGAATTACAAGACGGACTGATGCCCTTTATGGTGGAAACGGACGATTACGATTACATGGAAGGCTATCTTGATGTGACAGGCAAGGTGGTCATCCCCGCTGACTTCGAAATGAGGATGTGCAATGGCCCCTATCCATCCTACTTCAGCGAAGGTCTCTGCGGACGCTACGACTACGAAACCCAAAAATCCTTCTTCATCGACAAGACCGGAAAGAAAGTGTTTGAATGCGAAGGCGAGGCAGAAGACTTCAGTGAAGGTCTGGCTGCTGTCGGAAAAATCTTTTCGGAGAGCGAGGACGACTTCACTTGGCTCACTTGGCGCACTGGATTTATTGACAAAACAGGTGCCGAAGCCATACCTTTTATCTTCAAACATGCCGGCCAGTTTGTCGACGGTCTCTGCTGGGCCGAAACCGACAACCAATGCGGATTCATCAACCACGACGGCAAGTTTGAACTGACTGGTGACTTTAAAACCCTTATCCTCGATGAAGACATTGAATGCAGCAACTACCCACTCTGCCCCACCTTTAGCGAAGGCTTGGCATGGGTGTGTAACAAAGAGGGTAAGTTTGGTTACATCGACAAGACAGGAAAAGTCGTCATCCCCTTCCGTTATGAGGCCTGCTACGATGACGAAAGCGAATTATACTATCATCAGCCCTGCTACGATTTCCATGAAGGTCTTGCCCGCATCTGTGACAAAACCACAGAGAAATATGGTTACATCGACCGTGAAGGCAATGAGGTTTTCCCCTGCCAGTTTGAATATGCCTATGACCTGTGCGAAGGTCTCGCCTTGGTGGTGCGCGACGACCAATACGGCTTCATCGATGCGAAAGGCAATTGCACACTCAACCTCACCAAGTAAGGTTGACGACTCCAACTTGTGAACCTGACAATGACCGCTTTTAACTGAATAAAAGCGGTCATTTTTTTATTCCTTGCCATAATCTATAAATTTTATCCAGCTGAAAATCAAAAAGATAGAAAAATATCTGCAAAATTCTTCAAAAATATCGTTTACGATATAAAAATAATGTGTACTTTTGCATCGTGAACGATATAAATAAGTGAGATGGAATACGAACAACTCAAATTGGACAATCAACTTTGCTTCCGTCTATACACGGCGGCTCGCCTCACGATGGGGGCCTATCATCCCTATCTCGATCCGCTGGGCATCACCTATCCCCAATACCTTGTATTATTAGTGTTGTGGGAACAGGACAAGCAGCCGGTGAACGACATTGCACACAAGTTGTTTTTGGAGACCAATACCGTCACTCCTCTCCTGCAACGCATGGAAAAAGCGGGATTGGTCAAACGCACCAAAGGCAAGGAAGACACCCGCCAGCGCATCGTCTCGTTGACAAAAAAAGGCATCGAAATGCGCGAGCAGGCCAAACACATTCCCGAGTGTCTCAGCAATGAGATCATCCAAATAACGGGCGAAGAGGAAGAATTTGTCAGAATGATTCCCACACTCGACAAACTTATTGAAGGACTGAAACAGAACAATCAACAATCAACAATTAAACAAATAAACAATCAACAATTAAACAACTAAATCATGGACAAACAGAAATCAATCAACGCGTTACAGTTTTTCGTAACCAACCTCTCCAATCAGGCTTTCGGCCACAAACTGCAAGGTAAGGTCTTCGCCGACCAAGGCTTTGAGAAACTCGGTGCCAAGTATATGGGCCATCACGACGAGGAAATGGGCTGGGTCGACAAGTTCATCGGTCGCCTCCTTGACCTCGGCGGTGAGCTGAAACATGAAATGCGTCCCGAAAGCAAGCTCATCAACGATCCTTGCGAATACATCAAATTCGACCATCAAGTCTCCGTTGACGGCATTGAGCTCCTTCGCAAGTGCATGAACGAAATCTGCGAAGACATCACCACCTTCGACATCATGAAAGAATACCTCAAGGACGAAGAGGAAGACATGTACTGGAGCGAGACCCAACTCGACCTCATCGAGAAGATCGGTTACCAGAACTGGCTGATGAAACAAATGTAATTGCGCACAAAACACTAAAGAAATGACTACGATTTACGACTTTAAAGCCTTGAACAACAAGGGCGAAGAAGTGGACATGTCGCAATACAAAGGCAAAGTCCTCATGATTGTCAACACCGCCTCGAAATGCGGTTTCACCCCACAATACGACGGTTTGGAAGCCCTCTACAAGAAATACCAAGACCAAGGTCTGGTGATCCTCGGCTTCCCCTGCGACCAATTCAAGCACCAAGAACCCGGCTCCGACGAGGAAATCGCCGAGTTTTGCCGCCTCAACCACGGCGTCACCTTCCCGCTGATGAAGAAAATCGATGTCTTCGGCGAGAACGCGCATCCCATCTTTAAGTATCTGACGCAACAAGTTCCTAACGAGGAAGTCCACGGTTTGAAAGACAGAGCCACGATGAAAATGGTGGATGCCTTGAGCAAATCCGAAGGTCGTGAAGAAGGTGGTGTGCGCTGGAACTTCACCAAGTTCCTCATCTCGAAGGATGGTAGCATTATCAAGCGTTTCGCTCCCGTGGCCAAGCCCGAGGAGATGGAAGCCGAAATTGAAGCTATGCTGAAATAAGTTTTGGGACACGAGACTGCGAGACTACGGGACTGCGAGACAGACCCATCCCCGAAGTCACGTAGTCTCGAAGTCCCGAAGTCAACATTATGAACAGAAAAATAACCCAAAACAACACTAAAATGGAAGCAAAAGATCAAGTACTGCAAGCCATGCGCGAAATTGGCGCACCCGTTAACGCGGGTAAAATCGCTGAAGTCACCGGCCTCGACCGCAAAGTGGTCGACAAGGCTTTCGACGCCTTGAAGAAGGAAGGCGCCATCGTGTCGCCTGTCCGCTGCAAATGGGAACCGGCCAAATGATGCCGTGACCCTAATGACCATGACCGCTGCAAGGGTTTCATGCCTCTGCGGCGGTCTTGTTTTTCCAATATCACCGAAATTGGGGATTCATGGACCTAAAAAATACCCATCAAAGGGGATTTCACAGGTGAGAGAACCGTCCTACTTTTGCAGCAGATTTTTGTCATACAATATTAGGATGAATTTTGAGTTAGTTTTTACCCTATGCGGGGCAGGACGTCTGCCCCGCATATTTTTTGTACTTTTGCAAGCAAACAAAGCCTATGGTTAAAGCCTATTCTATTTTCTTGATCTACCTTTTACTAGGTGTTTCGCTCTCCACTTTCGCCCAAGCCAATCGTACTGACGGTTTTCGCGAACGATACACCCTAAAACAAGTTGTGGTTTTGAGCCGCCACAACATCCGTTCTCCCCTGTCGGGACGGCACTCCACGATGCAACGCATCACGCCTCATGAATGGCATCATTGGTCGTCGGCGCCCAGTGAACTGTCGCTGCGTGGCGGGGCACTAGAGACCATGATGGGCCAATATTTCCGCAAGTGGCTCGTCAGCGAAGGCTTGATGCAAGAGAACGAGATTCCCACCGAAGGCGCCATGCGTTTCTATGCCAACTCTTTACAGCGTACCATCGCCACGGCACAATACTTCTCCTCGGGAATGCTGCCCGTGGCCAACATCCGCATTGAGCACCATTTGGAAGTCGGCAAGATGGATTCCATTTTCGCCCCACAAATCACCGACGACAGCGAGGCTTTCAAAGCCCTTGCCCAACAGCAGATCACCGCGATGGGCGGCGAGAAAGGCTTGGTCGGCATTGGAGAGAAGATGGCGAATAACTACAAGGTGCTGGAACGGGTGCTCGACATGGACCAAAGCAAGGCCTGCCTCGAAGGCGACACCTGCCATTTCCGCACCGACGACGCCCACGTCTACCTCATCAA
>ONJF01000063.1 GCA_900318085.1 uncultured Bacteroidales bacterium | reverse complement strand
AGCAAACAGGAGCATTGGCTTTGGCAAAGATCGAATATTGGTGCAAGTCATCCGTCCAAGCATTGGATGTTCTGGATCGTTTGTCGCCCGAATTGGCAGCGTTGCCCTATATTGAGGAATTGAGAAAAGAACTGACACAACGCATCAAAACTGAACCCCGGACGGAAGGCAGTGACATTGTTCCTCTATTCATCGACATGGAATATCCCGACGTGAACGATAAACCTATCAGTCTGAGTTCGGTGGTGAACGACCCAAACAATCGCTATATCCTCGTCGATTTCTGGGCCACTTGGTGTAGCGGATGTGTGGAAGCCATGCCTCAATTGAAAGAGATTTACGCCAAATACCACGAGAAAGGACTGGAAATCTATGGTCTCTCTGTGGATGCCAATCACAAGAATTGGGAGACTTATTTAGCGGAAAACCAACTTCCTTGGATTAACGTATGCGAAGGTAGCGGAGGGAGAAAAGAGAACAGCAAAGTCAGGCAAGATTATGCCCTTCGAGGCTATCCGACCACATTGCTGATTGACTGTCAAAGCGGAGAGGTCATTGCCCGTGGCGAACTGGAAGAAATAGAAGCGATGCTTGCTGAGTTGCTTCAATAGTTTTTTCCTTATTTTTGCAGCCGCTTATCAGAAGGAGTCGCCGAGATAGTCTTGCAGCCCTCGTTTAAGCTTCAGGATATGAAATGAACAGCCTTCCTTCCAGAACCAAAGCCCTGATCGGCGTCAGTTTCCGTGAGTTTGCCAGATATGCCTTGCCGAGCATCATAGGGATGCTCATCGTGGGCTTGCAGACCATCATCGACGGACTTTTCGTAGGCCGTGGCGTGGGCGCGCTAGGTCTTGCAGCCGTCAACATCGCCATGCCGCTCATCAGCTCGATGTTGAGCGTGTCCATCATGATCATCTCAGGCGGCATCGTCATCACGGGCATCGCCAAAGGGCAGGGCGACGAAGCAAGGGCAAAAGGATACACTTCGCTTACTTTTGTCACCTTGTTGGTCACCATTGCGGCGCTGTCCGTGTTGGTCGGTCTTTTCCTCAGGCCCTTGTGTTATTTCCTTGGCAGTAATGATGAGGTGTATCCTTTTGTCCGACAATACCTTGGCATCATCGGTTGCGGCTTCATCTTCTACTGCATCCCCAACTTCACGGAGGCCTTCACGCGCCTCAACGGGAAGCCCAACTGGGTGTTTGTCAGCGGTGTCATCTGCTGCGTGGTGAACATCGTCTTGGACTATTTCTTCGTGCTGCGTTTCGGCTGGGGCGTGGCCGGAGCCGCGATAGCCACCTGCATCGCCAACACCACGGCGGCTTTGGTGCTGTTTCGCTTTGTCCGCTTCGGCAAGATGATGGGGGGACGCAAGGAAATCAAGAAGATGTTTTTCAACGGCTCGTCGGAGATGTTGACTTCGGTTTCGGCGGCGGTCACCACCTATATCTTCAACCTCGTACTGATGCGTGAGATTGGCACCAAGGGCGTGGCGGCCTTCACCATCGTGTGCTACCTCAACTTCATCGTCAACATGTCGATTTTCGGGTTGTCGCAGGCCATGTACCCCTTGATGTCGTACAGCGTCGGAGCCCAAAACCACCGAAGAGTCAAATCGCTGTTGGCCAATGCCTTGCTTCTTGGTGGAGGCATCGGCATTGGAGTTTATCTGCTCGTGTTGGTTTTCAAGCACGGCATCGCAAGTGCCTTCAGCAACGGCGACCTGGAGTTGCAGACGCTGACCACCGTGGCGACCACATACGTCACGCTGCATTATTTAGTGTCGTTTGTCAACATTGTGGCATGTAGTTTCCACACCGCCATCGAACGACCTTTAGAGTCGGTGGTCATCGCCCTCTGTCGAAGCATCATCTTTGTGCTGATTCCCATGTTTTTGCTCACTCCCGTGATCGGTCAAACAGGAATCTGGCTCAGCATGCCCATCGCCGAGGTAATGACGTTAATGGTTAGTATTCCATTGGTGCTTGTGTCGCTGAAAAGAATGACACGAGCGAAATAAACCAGTATCTTTGCAAGTTATAAAAGAAACCGCTAACACTATGAAACGGATCTTTTTGTTTGTATCGTTCTTGTTTTTGGCCCTTTTCGCTCATGCCACGGGTCAAACTGGCGATGTGATCTTTATAGACGGTGCTCGTTGGGTATTATTAGGCCGCCCTGTAACTTTAGACTCCGTGCTTTACCACGACTTGAAAGCCGTGTTGCCAGAAGATCGGCCCATTGTCTCTTCGAACTGGGATGGGTTTACCGGCTATTGGAGCATTCAGCAGGATCAGCTTTGTCTGGATAGTGTAAAATGCGATAACTACGATTCGGAAACCCAAAAGTTGAGAGGCGTGTCAATCCCCTCCGACACATTACTACGTGTATTCAAAAACTATGTGGACGGCGACCGCATTGTGGCAGGCTGGCTTACGGGCGAGATTCGCGTGGCCTCAGGAAAGGTGATTTACTACCAGCACATTTATTTTGAACGCAATTACGAGGAGGAAATGATGCTCAGCATCGACAAAGGTAAGGTAACCGGACGGAAGGAATATCACAATCATGTCGTTGACGGTTTTTCGTTCGACAAGTTCAATCCTGATAACAATGAAGAATTGCGCGAAATGTTTCCCCTGCATATTGAGCGTTATCCCGAGCTGACCAACGAAGAGCGCATTGTGTTCGGTATCCAACGGGCTCGTGTTGATGCCCAAGGCAATCTGGTGGAATGCGAAGTGAAGGTGCTCAAGCCCAATGACAACCCACTTCTTGCCGCTGAAATAACCGAATCATTGAAGGCCTACCATCCTTGGAGGGTATTTTTCATCAACGGAGAATACAGCGCTAAAGGAATCGAAGGATGGACGATTCCGTATCCATTAGGCAAATAAAGAAACCCAATGATGACCCTCAACACCACCAATATGTGCTCGCATTTGCAGAAGAAGCTGTTCGATGAGAATGGCGAGTACCATCGTCTTTGGATGGCCCTGCAAGATGACCCAGAGCTGACTGCTGTGGTTCGCTCACGGCAGCTCCACATCTATCGCAATGGCAAGAAAGTGTTGGTGTTGGCTGGGAAGTCTGCCCCGAAGATTTTAAGGGAAGATCCGGTTTGTGAGATGATATCTAATAACGTCTAGAAATAAACCCAATAATGCACTTTTTTTAGTGCATAAAATTAAAAATATTGCACTTTTTTTAGTGCACATAGACGACATCGAGTACGGCCATGGAACTACAATTCCTTTGTGAACATTTGGACTATGCAAAACTCCTAATGCTCTTGCCCACATTGATGAAATGGTCCGCCACTCGCTCGGCGTTTTGCGCCAGTGAGATATATTCCGCTCCAACTTGCGGAGTGCATTGTCCCGCCACAAGCCGCTGAATGTGTTGCGACTCCATGGTCTCCGTAAAGCTATCAATCTGTTCCTCAATCTGATAGGCATATTCGAGCGCCGTAAAGTCAAGGTCGTGGTAGGCTTTCATGACTTCGTGGTAGAGTGCCGTAATCTTCCGCGCCATCTCCTTGATTTCCAACACGGCAGGCGCAGAGAACGTTTCATTTTGGGTTTGCAGGCTTTCCGCATATTCCACGATGTTTTCGGCATAGTCGCCGATACGCTCCAGGTCACTCACGCTTTTCACGCTGCAACTGAGGTACTTACTATCCGTTTGGCTAAGCGATTTTGCTGAAAGCACCGCCACATATCGGGTCAACTCGCTATTCAGGAAATTGAGCTCGTTTTCTGTTTTCTTGAATTTTTCCAAATCGCTGAAATCCAATGTAGTGACGATATGTATGGCACGGCAGAAGTTGTCGTGGGCCAACTCACCCATGTTTTCGACTTCGGCCTTCAGCTGCCTGACTGCCAAGGCGGGTGTCACCAACATGGAGTCATCAAGGAAATGCAGATGGAACTTGTCGTCGCGAGGCTCATCGGCATGGTCGGGAATGAGGCGGCACACCAAGCGTACCAGACCATTGGTCAGCGGCAGTGCGACCAAGGTGGTGCAGACATTGAACACGGTATGGAACATGGCCAATTGCACTTGCGGGGCGTGTGGGAACATAGCCTCAAACAGCTTACCGAACCCCCAATCCCCTTGGGTGAAAAGATGAAGGACCAAGGCGATGAGCAAGAACAAAACCACACCCATTACATTGAAAAACAAATGGATGAGGGCAGTCCGTTTGGCGTTTCGGCCACTGGTCATACCTGCCAGAATCGCCACCACGCAGGAGCCGATGTTGGAACCCATCGTGAGGAAGATACCTTGGTCGAGCGAGAGCAGTCCCGCCACCACCATGGTGATGGCGATGGACGTCAGCACCGATGACGACTGGATGATGGCCGTGAGCAAAGCACCGATGAAAACGATCAGCAAGGGGTTACTGATGGTGGCCAAAAACTGTTTCACAGAATCCAAGGCGGCGAATTCATCCATGGCGCCCGACATGATGCCGAGACCGACAAACAGCAAGCCGAAACCCGCCAGGATGCTGCCGGTTTGTTTCCATTTGTCCCGTTTTGAGAACATCATCACGAAGGCTCCGATACCGGCAAAGGCCGAGAAGAGCACCGTTGTGGAGATACCGTGGCCGCCAAACATGCCCAAGGCCACCAGTTGCGCGGTGACCGTGGTACCGATGTTGGCGCCATAGATGACCGTGGCGGCCTGCGCCAGCGACATGATGCCCACGTTCACGAAGCCGATGACCATCACCGTCACCGCGCCCGAGCTTTGGATGGCCGCCGTGCCCACCGTTCCGATGCCCACGCCGAGCCACTTGCTATTCCCCATCTTGGCAAACAACCGTTTCAAACCTGCACTGCTTGCACTTTCAAGACTGGTACTCAACATTTTGCAGGCTACCAAAAACACCCCGATGCCTGCGATTAGGGTTAAAACTGCGATAACTATGAGCATACGCGCAAATTTGTGAAAGCGGTCAACGATGGCTCACTGACCGCTTTCGTTATAAAGAAAAAGATTGACTTCTTATTTGTGGTCGATATGGGTTACGTTGAAGTCGCTGTCAAATTCAATTTCAACTCCGTTGCTTAACTCAATTTCCCAACCGTTTGCTTTCTTTTCGATTTTGTCAATATGTTGGTTGGGGTAATTCGTGGCAACATAGGCGGAAATCTGTTCGGGGACGAGTTCGGTAGGAACGGCGCCATAAACACTCGATTCATCGCAGTCGATGCTCTTCCATTCGAAGGCGAGGTTGAAGGTGATTTCAGTGCCGTCGGTCAGTTTCACCTCATATTCATGCTCATCCATCTCAACCTTAAGGATGCCAACTTGAGGGAAATAGGTCTCCACAAAAGTGTTGATTTCTGCATAGTCAGAAGGAGTTCCACCGCCGTTTCCACCACCGTTTCCGATGACATTGAAGTTGGTGTCGAACTTGATTTCCTGTCCATTCTTGAGTTCAATCTCCCAACCATAATGTTCTCTCTCGATTTGTTCAATCTGTTGGTTCGGGTAGTTCGTGCTTACATAGGTAGTAATCTGTTCGGGAACGAGTTCTGTGGGTACGGCACTGTAAATGGAGGACTCTTCACAGTCGATGTGTGTCCATTCGAAGTTGAGATTGAAAGAAATCTCGGTACCATCGGCAAGTTCCACTTCATATTCGTCGTCTTCTGCTTTGATGCTAAGGATTTCAGTTTGAGAAAAATAGGTGCTTACAAAAGTGTTGATATCAGGGTGTTCAGTGTTGCTTCCGCCACCATTTCCTCCCCCGTTTCCGCCATTATTGACGACATTGAAGTTGGCATCAAACTTAAGTTCAACATCATTGCTGAGTTCAATCTCCCAGCCGTTGTTTTCCCTTTCGATTTCATCAATGTGTTGATTGGGATAGTTGGCGGTAACATAGGCTGCAATCTGTTCGGGGACAAGCGTCGCAGGCACAGCGCCATAGATGGATGAATGTTCGCAGTTCACCTCAACCCATTCAAACGCTTGGGTAAAATACACCTTGGTGTTGTCGCTTAGAATCACACGGTAATAGTGTTCGGTCTGGTTACAGCTGAGGATGCTTGCTTCTGGGAAATGTGTGTTGACAAACGTGACAATGTCCGTGGCGATGTCAATCGCATTGACGGGAGCACCGTTCCCTTCGGCTTCCCATTGGTTGTTGTTGCTGTTGGTGTTGCCTCCAGTGGGCGTTTCTTTTGTGCATGATGACACTGCGAAAGACAGTGCAATGAATGCTGCAAACAATGCTAATTTCTTCATTTTAGTTAGATTTTAGTTGATAAATAATTGAATTATGGGATAAAAAAAGACGGTCCGAACCGTAGTCCGCACCATCTTTTATGTTTTTCGTGATGATATAGTTATGGCTGTCAGCCAAGTTTTTCCTTGGGGCATAACGCCTTACCTGTCCGAGTCGCAAAGCCGCCGAGCATAGATTTTCATCTTGTTTGGCACCTAAGGTTAAAATTGGGCATAGCTCGCATCTGCTTTGAAACCCTTCCGATGGACTATTGAGCAAAAATTCCGAATCCTCGTCGTCATCAAATTCATCACCATCGAATGACATACTGGCCTGGATTTCAGTTTGTTCCATAACAAACATATCCTCTTGAGCCGTGCATGTAAGGTCAAGAAGGAAAAGGCCCATCAGAATGAGGGCGACGACAGAAACATATTTTCGGAAAAAGTCAATCATGGCTTTGTACGTTAGTATAACTGATAAACGCTGGAATTATTATTGGTTGGACAAAAAAAACATGGCGATGTTCAATCTCCCCTCCTGAATTTCTGCGGACTCATGCCCACGGCCCGCCGGAAGAAAGTGCCGAAATGGCTTTGGTTTTGGAAACCAAGCCGGTCGGAGATCTGCTGGACGGAGAGCGTGGAGGTCAGCAGCAGCGACTTGGACTTTAAGACTAAACAATCCGTGAGATTGTCGCCCGCTGTTCGACCCGTCACTTGTTTCACCACATTGGAGATATAGACCGGTGTAAGGTGAAGCGCATCGGCGTACCACTTGATGTTGTGGTGCTCGTGACAATGCTTATCGACCAGCGAGAGGAACTGTCCAGCCAGTTCCTCAGAGCGAGAAAACGGTTTCTGGGAGGAGAGGCTGTTGGCATGGAATTCATAAAGGAAAGATGAAAGCGACTGGATGAGTTGTATTATGGTTGCCCGCCTTCCTTGGGATTCCTTCTGCATCAGAGTCACCAAGAGGTCAAGATAGTGCATGATGGTCCGCATGCTTGTCTCGTCAAGCTGAGAGGCAGGACGGACGTAAGCATAGTGTACGTTGTCATAGTGTAGTGAGAGCGACAACTCCTCAGCAATCACCGGAGAAAACGAGAGGAGACGAACCTTTAGGTCAGGGCTGCTGTTGTTATAATGCAGCACATGGTCGTTAAAGATGTAAACGGCAGCAGGCGCATTCATCTCAAAATCGACCATATTAATCTTTCCGCTGAGCGTGCCATGCGTGACAAACAGGACGACATAATGACTGGTGTGGAAGTATTGTGGTATGCCTACCTCGGTGTGATTCTCGATTTCAGCCACCATTATCTCGTTGTTTTTCCATGCTGTACGCCTTATGATGCTCGACGAATCGCTTAAAACAGGTAAACCATCATCTCTATTCTTTTCAGTAAACATACGCCTAATCTATTGGTATTTTGTTTTAGAACAATTTTTGAAGGGTTTAAATGATTGATTTTTTTAAAGAATGCTGCAAAAGTAATCAATAGTTTAATTCAGCAATATATAAAATAGAACATAATATATCGTTTTAAGGACACTATTATCCTACAAAAGGGTTTTACCTTTGCAGTCTTGTGTTTTTATACCATTTCTTATGAGAATCCTCTTTGTGATAGATACTTACGATACCAACAATAATGGTACCAGCATCTCGGCACAGCGTTTTGCGGCAGAGTTGCGCCAGCGTGGCCACGAGGTGAAAATCCTGACTTCAGGCGAGCCAGGCGACGACCGTTTCGCCTTGCCCACCTACAAAATGCCCATTTTCCAGCCGTTGATGGACAAGCACAACTTCAACTTCGCCTCCAACGAGAAAAAGACCATTCATGAGGCGGTTGAATGGGCCGACATCATCCATTGCTTCCTGCCATTCGCCATTGAGATAGAAGCCAAACACTATGCCGACAAGATAGGAAAGCCTTCGACCGCGGCGTTTCACATCCAGCCGCAAAACCTATGGTCGTCGGTGGGGTTGGGCAAGGTGGATTGGATCCAAAACGGCACATACATCAGTTTCAGGGATTTTCTCTACAACAAGTTCAGGCACATCCATGCGCCTTCGCAGTTTATGGCCGACGAAATCAAGCAACGCGGCTACACGGCCAAAATCCATGTCATCTCCAACGGCATCCAGGATGCATTCCTCCAGGCGGGACACCGCAACCTTGACGAGGGACGGCCTGCCAAGTCACCCGAGTTTGAAGGCAAAATTCTGATTATGATGGTGGGACGACTTTCGGCCGAGAAACGACAAGATGTGCTTATCAATGCCGTGCCCTACTCAAAATATGCCGACAAGATCCAGCTCGTCTTTGCGGGTCAAGGACCAAAGCATGACGAATACGTGGCATTAGGCGAGGCGTTGCCCCATCCGCCTCAATTTGTTTACAAGAACCAAGACGAATTGATTGCCCTGCTGTCGCAAGCCGACCTTTATGTGCACGCGAGCGACATGGAAAGCGAGGCCATCTCGTGCATCGAAGCCTTTGCCACGGGCTTGGTCCCAAGGACCTCGCCCGCGCCATCGACTACTGGCTTGACCATCCAAAGGAACGCGAGTATATGGAGAGACTCTATGCCAAAGCTGCCAAAAAATACAGTCTTTCCAACTCCGTGCGCATGTTCGAGGAAATGTTGAACGAGGAGATGGAAGACTGCGCGAAACAGTCCTCACAGCCATAAATCCAAAAATCTATGAGACACAAAGCACCGAGATGGGCATTGTTAAACGTGCTGTTGGCACTCTCCTTTGCACTCTACGCACAAGAAAAAATAGAGTACCTGCCTTATGGCAATATGGACTCGTGGACGGTGCGCTACATTAAGGAATCATTACTGTTGGGTGGAAAAACCCGCACATTGTATGTCATCGCCAAGTCCGACACTATCCGCAAAAACAAGCCCTACCCATACGATAGTGATAATTCGCCTTGGGGAACGAGTAATGCCTACGCCAAAGTGTGCGGGGTGGAGAAAGCCGCCGTTTCGGTCACCCCTGAGCGGCGTGGCAAAGGTTATTGCTGTCGTTTGGAAACCACGCTCCAAACCGTGACAGCCATTGGCATCGACCTCAAAGCTCTTGCCACGGGCAGTTTGTTCACTGGCACCCTTCTTGACCCAATGACGCTGGAAGGTTGCAAAGTGCCGATGAAGACTATTGACATGGGCATTCCATTCACAAAACGCCCTTTGGCTCTAATGCTTGATTATAAAGCAATAATAAAACAAAACTCTGCCATGGTGCGCGCTACTGGTTCCACAAAAGTGACTCAAATAGAAGGGCGGGATGAAGGCGAAATCATTTTATTACTGCAACATCGTTGGGAAGATGCCGATGGCAACATTTTTGCCTATCGGGTGGGCACAGCCTCAGAACGTATCACAAAAAGCATTTCTGAGTGGCACAATGATCACCGTCTACCCATCCGTTACGGCGATATCACCCTACATTCCGATTACAAATCATGGGAGAGACTGACACAAAACCGCTTCATGGCGCGCAATTCAAAAGGAAAGATGGTTCCAGTGCAAGAAGTTGGTTATAAAGCCGATGCAACTCCTACCCAGCTGATTTTACAAATTTCGGCAGGCTGTCAGGAGGCGTTTACCGGATGTCCAGGCAATGTGGTTTGGTGCGACAATATTCGGTTGGTATACTGATTGTTTCCGTCTTTGAAAGTGGCAGTTGTTATGCTGCCAATGAATGACATCCGCCATTCAAAAAAACCTTATCTTTGCCGAAAATTAGAATTTATGTATAGCCTAAATTATAAAGTAACCACCAGCACCTGCGACAGCGAGGGCAAACTCAAACTGTTTTCCGCCCTACAGATGATGCAGGACTGCTCGGAAATGTGGATCGACAGCGAGCCACAGGTAAAGGAATATTTTGCCAGCGAGAACATGGCGCAACTGCTGGCCTCAAGGCAGGTGGAGATCATGCGTGTACCCGACTTCAAGGAAGAACTGACCGTGACCACCTCGGTCTACGGCATGAAGCCCATGTTCGGCTTCCGCAACACCTTTATCTATGACGCCGAAGGCAAGCCCTGCTACCGTACCTGGAGCATGGGTGCCTTTGTGGACAAGGCTAACGGCAAACTGAAGCGCGTGGACGATGCCGTGGCCAACTCGCTGCTCATCGAGCCACAATTAGAAATGAACTACAAAGACCGCCGCATCATCCTGCCGAAGGAAGGAGGCAAGGGCTTCGCGCCCATCCCGGTGATGCGCGCCGACATCGACTACAACCGCCATGTCAACAACGCCAACTACATCCGCATGGCGATGGAGTTGCTTCCTGAAGATTTCATCATAAAGGGTCTTCGCGTGGAGTATCGAGTAGCTGCCAAACTGGGTGACAGCCTCACTCCTACCCTTTTTGAGATAGAGAACGGCTTCATCATCGAGTTAGCCATAGGGAACGAGGCGAGTGCTATTGTGGAGTTTACGAAATGAATGAAGCATTGAGACCATGAAGGTAACGATAAAGTAATCAATAATTTACAACTTTATTAATATGGCCAATCCCACCAACAAACAAGAATTACTCGCCGCCATGGCCGACGGCTATGCCAAACTCAACGAACAGATAGCCAAGATGAGCGAGGAAGCCCTATCGGCCCCCTTCGACTTCGCCGCCGACCCGAAGAAATGCGGTGTGCGCTGGCAATACGACCGTTGCCTCCGCGACCTGCTAATCCACCTTCACGAATGGCAGGTGTTGATGCGCGAGTTTGTGAACAATATCCGAGAAGGTCACCCTCGTGACTACCTGCCGGACGAGTACCGCAAGAACTACCACGAGATGGACAAGATGCTGGTGGAGAAGCACCAAAACACGCCTTTGGAGGAGGCCCAGCGCCTGCTGCAAGAGACCCACGAGGAGATGCTCCGCCTCGCCGAGAGCTTCACCGAAGAGGAACTCTTCACCAAAGGCTACTACAAAAATACCTACACCACCGACATGGCGGCCTACTTCGTGAGCGTCACCTCAAGTCCTTACGGGCAAGCGGTGAAGCTATTGAAGACGCATCAGAAGAACCTCAAGAAATAATATGGGCACAGCAACGCCATACGAATTCGATGCCGTCATCATCCAAAACGAGGACATGGATGCCGCTTATGTCGAGGTGCCTTTCGACATCAAGGCAATCTTTGGCAAAGGTAGGTTGGCGGTCCATGCCACCTTCGACGGCGTACCTTACGACGGTCAAATCGTCAAGATGGGGACGCCTTGCTTCATCATCGGCTTGCGGAAGGACATCCGCAAACAGATTGGCAAGAGCTTTGGCGATATGGTGCATGTGACATTTTGCGAACGATAATAGCACGACTATATGACCAACTTGGAAAACGTATGCCGATGAGGAACTGATTGCCCTCAAGACCGAGGCCATTCGGCAGTGCGAGATCTTCAACGCCATCGACGGGCGCGACTACATGGCGCAGTACCGCCACCTGCAGCAGATGCTTGGCGCTGTGGGCGAGCGCGTATGGATTGCCAAGACCTTCAACTGTGACCGCGGCAAAAACATCTTCATCGGCGACGACTTCACCGGCAACCACAACCTCACCATCCTCGACATCCGCGAGGTTTATATCGGCAACCATGTGATGATTGGGCCGAACACGCTGATTACCACCGTCGGGCATCCGCTTTCGCCCAAAGGTCGCAGGGAGTATCACGCCTTCGCCAAACCCGTGCGCATAGGCAACGACGTGTGGATTGGCGGCAACGTCACCATCCTGCCCGGCGTGACCATCGGCAACAACGTGGTGGTGGCGGCCGGAGCTGTGATTAACAAAGACGTTCCTGATAACACTTTAGTGGGCGGCGTGCCTGCGAGGGTTATTAAGACTATTGAGGATGATGTTTGAATAGCACTCACCTCTGATGTAACGTTACCCCCTCCACCTGGCCTTTACTGTCGAGAGTATAATAGGCACAAAAGAAATCAGCGGGGATTGGCGGATTATAGACCTCTGCAATAACATAACGGTCGCCGACCTGCTCCACCCACTGGATGTAACCATACTTTCCGAAGTTCTGCCTCGTGCCGACATATCCCGCTCTATGGCAGCCATCATCGTATCTATTCCGTCGATACGATTCAAGTATATCGGGTCAAGGCGACCCATATACTCTTCATTTGCAATATATACCATCCGTCCTTTGGCGTCGAATCCACGACAGATGGTGTCGGAATATATTTTGTAATAATCACCTTTTTTATACCTTTTTCGTTTTGAAACCCCACTGCCATCCTTTTTCTCGCGATACGCCCAAATATACTTCGTGGAAAAATACACGCATTCGGTGATTTCGGTTTTATCTATCTGCGACAGTGCTGCTTCCTTCACAGCAGTCGGCAATTGTTCAAAACTATATGACTCTTGTATAGGCCACCATGATTGAAACAACGTCTTCTGGTAAAGCCCACGAGGCTCGTTGTTACGCCCGTCCACATAGTGGATGGTTGGACCATTGACATCATAAATAAGCAATTTGCCTCTGGTGAGATTCAGATCGGCATTCCAAAAGTTGTCATCTCCGTCAAAAACTGTCATATAGTGGAGATCAGGACGGGATCGGAATGGGAAAAATTCTTTATCTTCAGGCATCACTTCACTATTGTGTATGCAATTGATATGTACGCAGGTGTCGCCTTCGGGATTGAGGTAAAAGACATACTGCCGAATATATTGATAAAAGTAAGGAGCGGTAAAAGCCCTTTGGATGATTTGCGCAGAATCGGCGCGCCTGTCCAAGACTTTGGCCAACATGTTTTCCGCACGTTGCACATCTTGAAGCCCAACCTCGCAGCAGTCCTCAAATTGATGCCCCAACAATATCCCAACTAAAAACACACAATCTTTCGCCTCAATCAAATAGCCGACCGTCCCTTCAGCGTTTCGGCATTCCGTGAATCTATAGTTCGTGTCAACACGAATAAAACCACTGGATTGCTGGCGCTCCAATTCAAAATCGATTTCCACGGGCACCATCTCCGTAATCGTCACAGGTTCCAAATGCGGAGGCGCTTGTGCACTAACATGTTGCATAAGAAGCAAAAAGAACAAGAAAACAAGAATCCTTTTCATGGCATGGTTTAGTTTTTTGTCGCCGCAAATATACCAATTTTGACGGAATTCCCTATCTTTGCGTTTTCACAAATACCACATCATAAGTAGATGAGCAAATTTAGTTTACATAATAGGCTGCGAGACTCCGAGACTGCGGGACTGCGAGTCGAACAAATACTCGAAGTCCCTTGTCCCGAAGTCCCGAAGTCAAAGAATAATGCAGTTTAATTTTGAACAGTTACTTAAATGAAAAAAATCATCATCATCGACGGAGGCCCGCGTGCCACCTTCAACACTGCCTCCATGCTACAGAAGTTTGCCGAAGGAGCAAGTTCGGTAAGCAACGAAATCGAGGTGAAGACCATCCGCCTCTATGCCCTCGACTACAAAGGTTGCATGTCGTGCATGGCCTGCAAAATCAAAGGCAAGGCCTCGCAGGTGTGTAAATACAAGGATGCTTTGACTCCTGTCTTGGAGGGGATCGCGCAAGCTGATGGTTTGGTGTTAGGTTCGCCCAACTATTTCGGTGAAATCACTGGCCAGACGCGGGCTTTCTTGGAGCGTTTGGCCTTCCCCTGGCTCTCCTACAACGACTACAGTATCACCGCCACGAAGCGGATGCCCGTGGTGCTGGTGGAGACGCAAAACGGCGGCGTGGGAGGCAGCAACTGCAATGGCTACGGCACTATGGAGCCTTGCATCGCCAAAGCCCTCGGACAACCGGAGAAACTGTTTGCCAACAACACATACCAAGTGAAGAATTACGCCAATTTCGAGTTGGGAGGATTCTCGGAGGAAGCCAAACGCAGGTATCGCGAGGAGCATTGGGAAGAAGACCTGCAAAAGGCCTTTGATGCCGGAAGACGGATGGCGGAAACGATTATTAAGGCGTGATGAGAAAGCTTTTACTGATATTAGCCTTGGCTTGTTCGTTCGGCCTCTTTGGGCAATCCATCGACACGATAGCTGTGCGTTCGGCCATCGAGAGGCAGTTGGTGACCTATCCTGGATCCACCTTGCAGGACATCTACAAGAGTTTCTACCAAGAGCATTTCGGTCCGGGCCATATCATCAGCGACACGGCCTCAGTGCGACGTTATCTGATGAAAGAACTCTCGGAAATGGGTGAAATACAATCACCTTATTTTGAGCCTACCGGCTGCCAAGGCGATTATGTCCGTGTTTATCTTTCCGCCGTCGCCGACAGCTTGATTACTGCCGAGCAACTCTTGGATGCTTTCGTCAGAAGTGCCAATTCGAGGCAAAAGCCAGTAGTCAGTTGGATGGAAAAATGGCAAGCCATCATCAGTATCATCCAAGCGAACAAGATTGAATTAAAAGGCTTTGAGACCGACCTTCCCCTGCTGACCGAAGCCGCCCGAAACAGCCAAGCCGTTCACCACAGCCGCCGCTACAACGAGGCCTATCACCCGCATTACCGCATCGTGGAACGCAGCATCTTTGAGCGGAAATTATATCCTACTTTGAAATAAATCCAGCTTCTTATTTCGTTATTGAAGTTATTATTTGTCTTTAGTAATCTGAAATACAATAAAATATAAATAATTTCAAAATTAGTGCGTTTTTTTGATACGTTGTATCGGAAAATGCACTATTTTTGCAGCATCAAAATCGACCTTGAGTCGGTTGCCGCTCTACTATAGCCACATCCGCAAGATGCAGCAGCAGGGCGAGAAATATGTTTCGGCTGCCGCCGTTGCCCAAAGCCTCAACCTCAATCCTGTCTTGGTTCGCAAAGACCTGTCGGGTGTGAGTAGCGTGGAAGGGAAGCCTCGCGCTGGTTTTGAAATCGATACCTTATTAAATGATTTAAGCGAGTTTTTGGGTTACAACAAAGTGGACGAAGCCATCCTGGTTGGCGTGGGTAGCCTCGGTCGACTGATTCTGACCAACACGGAGTTTTCGAGCATGGGTTTAGACATCGCTGTAGGATTCGACAAGGATCCCGACCTGGTTGGTCTCCAAATTGGTAGTAAATACATCCTTCCCATGGAAAAGATGGAGAGCTACATCAAACGCACCGGTGTCAAAATCGGCATCATCACCGTGCCTGCCGACCAAGCTCAAAGCGTGTGTGACCAAATGGTGGAATGTGGCATCCTTGCCATCTGGAACTTCGCCTTCACCCTACTTAACGTACCCAAAGGCATCCTCGTGAAAAACGAGAACCTCCCCTCCTCTCTCGCTGTGCTGTCGCAACAGCTTGCCAATAAATTGAACAACATCAAATAATCCATACAATTTACAAAAACTAATCAATCGATAGTAACCAAAGAGAAGAAACCTAATAATTAAAATCAATAAAAAAATATCGAAATAAGAAGAAATCAACCTATTACGGAAAACAAAAGGATTTTCAACAACCAATAACCAAACCAAAATCAACCTTAACAACAAACAATTAAAACCAAAATAAAATGAATAGATTCACATTACCGAGAGACCTTTATCATGGTGAGAACGCTTTAGAAGCATTGAAGACCTTCACTGGAAAACGCGCTGTTATCTGCGTTGGCGGAGGAAGCATGAAACGCTTTGGATTTTTGGACAAGGCCATCACCTACCTGCAAGAAGCTGGCATGGAAGTGAAAGTGATCGACGGCATCGAGCCCGACCCGTCGGTGGAAACCGTGATGAACGGTGCCGCCGTGATGCGTGAGTTCCAACCTGACTGGATTGTGGCCATTGGCGGTGGTTCACCCATCGATGCAGCCAAAGCCATGTGGATTAAATATGAATACCCTGAGACCACTTTCGAAGACATGTGCAAAGTGTTCGGTCTGCCCAAACTGAGAACCAAGGCTCATTTCTGCGCCGTTTCGTCCACCTCGGGCACAGCCACCGAAGTGACCGCCTTCTCCATCATCACCGACTATGCCAAGGGCATCAAATATCCCATCGCCGACTTTGAAATCACGCCCGACGTGGCTATCGTCGACCCCGCCTTGGCCCAGACCATGCCCAAGAAGCTGGTTGCCCACACGGGAATGGATGCCATGACGCATGCCATTGAAGCCTACGTCTCGACCGCCCACTGCGACTACACTGACCCGTTGGCCATGCATGCCATTAAGATGATTCAAAGAGACTTGGTGAACTCGTACAATGGCGACGTGACCGCCCGCAACGAGATGCACAACGCCCCCTGTTAGGCATCGTCCACTCGATGGCCCACAAGACAGGTGCCGCGTTCGCCGACTTTGGCGCACACATCATCCACGGTGCCGCCAACGCCATGTATCTTCCTAAGGTGATCGCCTTCAATGCCAAGAACCCCGAGGCCAAGCAACGCTACGGTGTCATCGCCGACATTATGAACCTTGGCGGCAACAACGATGACGAAAAGGTGGCCCTGCTCATCGCCGCACTGCGTAAGATGAACGACGACCTCAACATCCCGCACTGCATCAAGAACTACGGTGCCGACTCCTACCCTTGCGAACAAGGTTTTGTGCCCGAGAACGTGTTCCTCGAAAGGCTGCCCGAAATCGCCAAGAACGCCATCGGCGACGCTTGCACAGGCTCCAACCCGCGCATCCCGACGCAAAAGGAGATGGAAGAGCTGCTGAAGTGCTGCTATTACGATACTGAAGTTAATTTTTGAGTTGATATAACATTAAAACTTACGGGTGGCCACAAAAAC
>ONJF01000059.1 GCA_900318085.1 uncultured Bacteroidales bacterium | reverse complement strand
CTTCTCATAAACGTCGCGGCCGGCCTTGGTCTCCAGATTGTGATACGAAGGAAGGCAGTGCATAAACTTGCACTTGGGGTTGCCTGTCTTTTTCATCAGCTCTGCGTTGACCTGATAGGGCATCAGCATATTGATGCGCTCTTTCCACACGCTGTCGGGCTCGCCCATCGATACCCAAATGTCAGTGTAGATAAAGTCAAGACCCTTCACGCCCTTCTCCACGTCGTCGGTGACGGTAAGCTTGGCACCAGTTTCCTTGGCGATTTCCTGGCACTTTTTGACAAGATCTTTGGCCGGCTGCAGTTTCTTGGGGGCGATGATGCGGATGTCCATACCCATCTTCACACCACCGACCATCAGGCTGTTGCCCATATTGTAGCGGGCGTCGCCGATATAAGCGAACTTCACCTGGTTGAGGGGCTTATCGGTATGCTCCTGAATGGTGAGGAAGTCGGCCAGAATCTGAGTGGGGTGAGCTTCGGCGGTAAGACCGTTCCACACGGGGACGCCGGCATATTTGGCCAGTTCCTCGACAGTGGCCTGGTCGAAGCCACGGTACTCGATGCCGTCGAACATACGACCCAGCACGCGGGCGGTGTCAGCCATCGATTCCTTGATGCCGATCTGTGAGCCAGTAGGGCCGAGATAGGTGACGTGGGCACCTTGGTCCTTGGCGCCAACCTCGAAGAAGATGAGGGCAATGTTCTTGCCCGTCAGTTTGGGTTGTTCGGTGCCTGCATACTTGGCGGCCTTGAGGTCGGCAGCAAGTTTCAGTAAGAACTTAATTTCTTCCGGAGTGAAGTCCAACAACTTCAGGAAGTTTCTGTTTCTGAGGTTAAATGCCATGTTTTTGTTTATTTAAAGATTTAAAGATTTGAAGATTCAATATTCAAAATTGAGTTTCCCTTCGAGAATGGAGATTTGTTTTGCTATATTGCGGCGGCTTTTGGCGCTTACGATTCGTAGGTTCTATCTGCCGCCGCGTTATACGATTAATTGCTCTACTCCATTCCCCGTAGGGGAATCTCAACTCCTTTTTTCTTGTACCAATCAATCTTTTGTGTCGCAAACATGGCAATTCCCAGAATTATGAAGAGGCCGACACTTCCCACAAGCAGGGCATAGCTCTCCAACTGTAGCAAAACATAGACAAAAGTATAAAGCACAGCCAGCAAAAGGCCGATGCCCAAGACGGTCTTTTTGTCCTTCGTAATGGAAGCCATAAATACCACAATTATCGCGATGGTCATCACACAGGCAATGAGGTAGGAAAGGCCGAAATTGATATGCTCGGAGAACGACAGAAGCAAAGTGTAGAACACAATGAGCGCGATGCCGATGAGCAGGTATTGTACGGGATGGATAGGCTTGGCCTTGCGCATCTCTACGAAAAAGACCGCAGCAAAAGTGAGCAGAATGATGAGGAAGGCATACTTGATGGCACGGTCGGTTTGAAGGTATTGCTCCACTGGCACTTTCAGTTCCACGCCAAAAGTCGAATTTTCGAATTCCGACCTACTAAACTCATAACTCTCAAAAAAAGAATCGTTGAGAACTTGTGGATAATCACGGTTGATGGCCAACACTTTCCATTCGGCCTGGAAGCCCGTGTCGGTCACATGACGCTCGTCGGGCAGGTAATAACCCGTGAAACTCGGCGTCACACAATCCGAGGTTAAGTTGACAGTAGTAGTCTGTCCGACGGGTGCAAACATAAGATCTCCTGCCCCTTTGAAAGGTAAAACCAACGAAAAATCAACGGTTTCGCCCTCCAAAACCCGTGAAAGGTCAACCTCACAAGACAGGCCCTTCAAGTTACCTGTTTCAGCAACCATGGCATAGGTCATTTCACCAAAATTGAGCGTCACATTATCGCTCAAACCGCGTAGGTTGGGCAGGCCAACAACGATTTTGGCTTTCTCGAAACACCATTCATGTCCATCCTGCATTTTTTCGAAGTCGTTGGGTAACTTGAACTGCCCTGTAAGGTCAAGAGCGGTTTCGTATACGGTGAAATCGTAGATGCCGCGTTTCAAGTGTTTGGTCTTCACATCGCCTTTCACATCCAGTTGCTCGGGCAACACAATCTTGGCGTAGGTTTCTTTTTTGTTGTCTTTCTCTTCAGAATAATAGACCTTGATCACGGGTCCTATGACCGTTTGCGGCCCAGCCCATTTCTCGAAGACTTCGCTTTCGGCGAGGCTTTCCGTGCTTTTGCGCTCGGAAACCAGATTCTTCAAAAGGAGTTGTGGGATGAGAAACGCCACACACATGCCTGCGATGAGCAAAAGTTTCAAACCCGGACGGGCTTTTTTTTCGTTTTGTCTCTTGTTTTCCTTGCTTTTGGGCTCCTCGTTTGGGGTTCCCAAGACTTCCATGTTTTCTTCTGTTGTCATGATGTTAAGTTTTAATGGTTCGTTTATCTTTTAAAGTACTTTGAATTTCAAAGTTAATATATCAAAAAAAATAGAGTCTGTTATTGTTGGCTATTGACAAATGAGGCAAGTGCTTGAATATGTGCCGAAAACGCAGCCCTTCCCAAATCAGTGATGGCATAACTCGTATTGGGTTTGCGCCCTATGAAGCGCTTTTCGCAGCGGATGTAGCCCAACTCCTCAAGGCTGCGGGCGTGGCTGGCCAGGTTGCCGTCGGTGAGTTCGAGCAGCGACTTCATCGTAGTGAAATCGACCGACTCGTTGGCCATCAGCACCGACATGATACCGAGCCGTATCTTGCTCTCAAAGGCCTTGTTCAAACCGTCCAAATTGGCAATCATGACTCACTTGCTCCTTTCATATTTCAGCATAAAGACGATTCCGAAAACAATGTGCAGCACCCCGAAACCGAGGAACCAAGTCAGCAGGGCGTAATCGACCAGGAAGCAATCGATAAGGCCCAAGGCCAACTCGGCATAACCCAAATAACGCAAAGCGGGATAACTGAAATGGCTGGCGCTAATGAGTGACAAGCCATAGAATATCAGCGTTATTGATGAGACAAGGCCATAGTGTTGCTGCAGCAGCAAGGCTGTGCAAAGCAACCCGCCAGCAAGCATCGGCACAAAGAAATTGACCAGCAGGCGACGCATAGTCGCGTCCATGGTGAAGCGAAGCTGATGACGCTTGGCCTTCAAATAGGCCATGAGGAACACCGTCAAGAAGGCCACAACCAAAAGTACAAGAGCCACAACAATAGTGGTGCGCCATTTGGAAGGGGTATTGATGTGATAATCGCCCAAGAAGAAATAGATGTAGGCCGACACCAGCGAGGCCAAAATCCCCACAATGACAATCGATAATCCATTGATAGCCTTGAATTTGGATGAACGCTCCATCATATCTTTGATGTCGTTCAGCGTATTGAGAGCTTCCTTGTTTTCCATGGTTTTTAAAGTACTTTGCGCTGCAAAGTTACAACTTTTGTTTTACATGGCAAGCATTTTTTGGAAAAAAATTAATTTTGCAGCATGATAATACTTGATAATGTCGTCGTCACCGACGAATTTTTGAATGCCCAGTTCTGCTGCTGCCTGCCGAAATGCAAGGGGTGGTGCTGTGTGGCTGGCGATGCCGGTGCTCCTCTCGAAGCCGCTGAAATAGAGCGGATTGAAGACAACCTCGAAGCCATCAAGCCTTATATGCGCCCTGAAGGCATCAAGGTCATAGAAGACAACGATGTCTATGATTACGATGAGACAGGTGAACTCGTCACGCCCTTGGTGAACGGCGAGGAATGCGCCTTCGTCTATTTCCATGAGAACGGCACGGCCCTCTGCGCCATCGAGAAGGCCTATCTGGAAGGCAAATGCGACTTCTGGAAACCCATCTCATGCCACCTCTACCCTATCCGCCTGGTGGAAAAGGACGGTTTCACCCATATCCTTTACCACGAATGGAGCGTCTGTGTGCCCGCCAAGCGCAAAGGCGAACGCGACAGCATCCCGCTGTGGAAATTCCTCAAAGGCCCGATGATCCGCAAGTTCGGGGAGGACTGGTACAACAGGTTGGAGAAAATGTTGGAGAAATAATTATTTATTCACGACAAATTTCCATATAGCGCCCCCCATTCTGATGAGATACATCCCGTTAGGCAAACGCGAGACATCAATCTGTTGGGTATCGGCATTGAGGCTGCCCTTGAGGACGGTCTGGCCCATGAGGTTGGTGATGCGGTAGGTTTCCGTTTGTAGAGACGCGCCCTGGCACGTCTCTACAAACAAAATGCCGCTGGTAGGATTAGGATAAATCCTCAGACCAACCTCGGTGGCATCATCGACAGACAGGTTGGTGCGGGTCAGGATGGGGAAACCGTCGTTGACATTTTTTTCGTCCATACCCCAAACGACGCCGTCTTGGTTGAGCGTGGTCACGAAGGCCTCTTCACGCATCGCTTCGGCATTTTTCGCCATGCCATACTCGCTTCCGGAACAAATATCGAGATAATAGCAGTTCTCGACACTCAAATTCTCGGGTTGAGACGCTAATCCTACTAAACATCCAACATGGTGGTTGCTTGATATTTCTCCGACATTATAACTGTTTTTTGCCACAAAATACCGTGCAGCAATGCCAACTAATCCACCCGCAGATGGATAATAAGTAGAGGAGTCTCCAATAACGGAAACATTTCCTGTATTATAGCAATTGTTGACGATCATGTTATTATAAGATCCGCAAAGAATACCTCCACCAATTCTACTTGCCGCTATATCACCCTCATTATAGCATTCCACTACCTCACCAGCTGCATACCTTCCACCCACAATTCCACCGACACAATCACCCGTGAGTTGTCCGGAATTGGAACAATTGAACACATCGGAACTACCAAGACCCACGATGCCTCCAACATTAAACCCTTCTATTGCAGCAGTATTCCTGCAATTTGAAACAACCAGATGGTAACCATTCCCAACAATGCCTCCACATGTCTCCCCTTTGATTGTCCCCCCGTTGACAAACACATTTTCTATGACAATCGTGTCTTCCGGATAATCATAATTCACATAACCAAACAAACCACAATAACCGTTCGCGATATCCACATAAATATTGGAAATCACATGGCCGTCTCCATCGAAGTGACCCTTAAAACGTGTAAAAGGATTATACCCTGTGGAACTTAAATTTCCCCTGTCACATCCATCCTCGTCATACCATCTGTCATACCTTCCTATAGGAATCCAAGGCTGATCTTCGCTGCCATTCAGATCAATATCAGTGGTCAACTTGAAATGCAAGCCTCGGGTATCAAAGCCCTTGTCGACCATATAGGCAAGGAAAGCCAAATTCTCGGCTGATTCAATCAGATAAGGGTTGCTTTCCGTACCCTCGCCTCGGGTCCACAGTTTCCGGCTGCCGTCCCAAACGCTAGTCTGGGCTTCAGCCATGATGCCCGAAAGAACGAACATCACTATGATGTATATCTTTTTCATCTTATTCTTTTTTAATGGGTTATACTTCGTTTATTTTGCAAATCCGTTGTTGAACAAAGCCCTGACATGGTCAATGAAGGCACCTTTGCGTTCCAATGCCGACCGCTGGTCGTTTTTCCACACCGTAACCATGGCATAGTCCAGTTCCTGCATGCCACCGCTGGCAAAACTGAACGGCCCGACCGTAGCCAGACCCTTTCTATCGTATGGTCGGTTTTCACATTGTTCTTCGGTCCAGTATTTCCCGTCCATATTGTAACCACCGTTGGGTGCAATGCCGTTCGTTCCAAAGTTGCAAGGGTCGCTATCACCGGGAAACATGAAGTCGCACTCGGGTCCAACCACATTCTCGCCTTGAAAGGCATTACCACCAAAAAGCATTCTATTGCCATTCTTCCAAATGCCTTGAAGATATTTGTAATACACATCTGCGGTCCAAGGCTCGGGGCTGTAGTTATAATTAAAACTCACAAACCCACACAAGCCCAATCGTTCGTCGTCTGCAATACCATTTCCAAAATTATAACCGTTGTAGGCGTATTTGTCCAAAGGATGTGCGGCGTTGAACAAAGTCTCGCAATCGCCATTGAAAGCAGGGTTGTCGCGACCGTCGGCTTCCATATACGGGCCTGCCAGAAGCACACACACCTGCACGGGCGGGTTCTCGCCATAATTCCAGGGCAGCCCTATACCGTCGACATCCACACCATTATAGCCAAAACAAGCGCCGCGCTGCACATCGCAGCCTCCATAGTCGTCCCAACCATAGCCGATGTCCCAGTCGTTCCACAGACCCAAATAAGTGTCATGATAATCGTTAGCAGATCGGTTGTAGAGCTTATAGTTGAAAAACACGGTATTGTTCAGCACTTCGTCGTCGGGTGCATCGAAGGCATACACCATTGCCTGAACCTCCAATCCGAGCTGCAATCCTTCCGATTCGGTATGTGGTTTGAATGCATCGTTGAAAATAAAGAACAAACATTGGTCGCCTTTGATGTCGGGATAGTCGCCGTCGGCAGGGTTGTAACATCCATCGCCATTCACGTCGACAAAGGGGGCCATGTTTTCGGCATAACCAGCCTCACCGTGCGCGGGCCAGGTCAGGATGTCGTCAGGCGTCTGATAACCCGTTTGTCCGTGACGGGCAATGAAATCCTCGATTTCGGCACGGGTCAGATTCCACACGCGGTGATACTTCAAAGCAGTCATCAGATCGATAGTAGCATCCTTCGTTTTCAGCGGCCCCGACCAATACTCCTCACCCAGGTTTCCGTAGGTAAACGCTGCAAGGTGAACGGTATCATGAGTGTCCGTACCACCAATCCAAAGCGCATGTTGGAACATGGTTTCCTTCCCGCTGCCTTGTGGCACCTCCCAAGTGGGACAATCAGCATGGTAGTCCTGTATTTCATCGTACCATGTACCTTTTTGTGGAATAAAGCACGTCCCGTTTCCGAGGATGGTAGCCCTCACATTGTTGGCCTCAACATGCGAGATGGGGGGCTGCTGCGCCACGGCCGCTATGCTCATCGCGCTCAGTAGCAGTAACAATAGTTTTTTCTTTTTCATGGCTGTTATTTTTAAAGGTCAATACTTTCGTTTTTTGTGAAACAAAAGTACCCCCACTATAAAAAACACGCAAGAAAAACAGGGTGCGGATTGGTGCGGATTTTAACGGAGAAGTTGAGAATCAGCCGTTTGTGCCACTCTTTGCAAAACCGCGAAGTGTCGTGGAAATCGAGTCTTCGCTGCCAAAAATGGCCTTCAGTTTACGGGTGCGCTCGCAAACCGTGTTGTAGGCACGCTGCATGAGGGCCGCGACATCGGCCTCCTCCAAACCTAAGAGATAGAGACAGCAATAGTCCACATCGCCCTTGGTCAAAGCTGGATAGGCTTTCTTGAGCCTCGTCGTGAACTGCCCGAAATGCACGTCAGCAGCCTCGCGCAATGCCAACAGCTGCTCCTTGCTGAGGGCATAGTCCTTATAGACAAGGTAGTCGATCTTCGACTTGAACTGTTGATCGTGCACCACATCGAGGATCTGCCGACAGACGGGCTCCTCGGCAAAAGTGGCGGCCTCCACCCGCTTCTGCATCGCAGAGAGGGCCTCGCCTTGCTCCTGCAGCTGCCCCGTCAGCACCTGCTGCTCGGCCTTCAGGCGTTGGTGACGCCTGCGGTAGGCCACAATCCAGACCAAAGCCACCAACAGCAAGGCAAGCAACGGCAACACCAATTTCATCACACGGCTACGGCTCTCACGCGCCTCCTGCTGACGGGCCCGCTCCTGCTTTTGCTGCTGGTACTCCTGAAACAGACTGGTGAAACGCCATTCGTCGGCCTTGGTGCCAAACTCGGGTGGCGTGTTTTTCGCCACGAAACGGGCATACTCGCCTGCCCGCTCCGCATCGTCGAGCTCTTCGTAGATCTCACGCAGATAGTCGGCACTCTGGGTCTTCAAGAAGAGGTTGGGTGCCTCGTCGAAGACACAGCTGAGATAGACGACAGCCGAATCGTACTGCCGGTCCAACTTATAGATATAGCCGACACCCAACAGGCGGTCGTGCATCTCAAACTCGCTGCCCGCCACGGCGATACGCTTGAGCGCGGCAACGGATGAAGAAGCGTCATGCTCCACCTGATACGACGAGAGTGCCTTGCGGTTGATGACATTCCGATAGAGCACCCCGGTAGTATCTTTCATGCAGGCCAACGACTGGTCGTAGTAATACAAGGCGCTGTCGAACTGCTCCGACTTCTCGTACTCATACCCCAAGAAGAACAAGGTGTTGGCCATACTCGAAGGCGGATTGCCAGCTTTTCTCTTGTATTTAAGCACATTCTCATACAGATTGACCGTCGGCTCGATGAGGAACTTGTCAGAATAGATGTTGGCCAAGCGCGCATAGATCAAAGCCATGAAAGCCGCCTTATGTCCCGTCAGCTTTTCGTCAGCGAAATGGCTCTCCATTACCTCCAAGGCCTTATAATACTCGGTGCACGACATCATGGTGATGGAGTCGTCTTCGTAGATGATGCCGTTGTTGATGCCGATGGCGTTCATATAATGCGCCCGCGCCTGAAGAAACGCCACGTTGTCTGCTTTGGGATAGGCCGCTGCCAGACTGTCGAAACAGAGGGTCGCCTTCCCGATCCTGTCGGGCATCACCACTTCGCGCCGCACCTTGAAGGCCGCCTCGGAGAGCATGAGGTCGAGATAATGGTTGCAAGGCGCTTTCGCACCCCCATAGTCGATGCTATCAAACCACAAGAGATAGCTCAAGGCGCTGTCGGGCTGTTGCTGCAACAAGCTGTCGAGGGCCACCACACGCGGTGCGTTCTCCGACCAGCTATAATCGGCCTTACGATCCGCACAGGCCGCCAACACAGCCAGCACTGCCAACAATCCTATGACACGCATCCGCTTCATTTCTCCAAAGAATTAAATCACCTGCAAAAATAAAAAAAACAATTTATCGTTCATTATTTGTCGTATTTTAGCACCTCCAAAACCGCAAGGCTTGAAACAACTTCTACTCATATTGTCCCTGATGCTGTGCTGCATCTCTGCCGTCGCACAAAACGACGAGAAAGAAGAACCCAAGCGCATAGAATTCTATGGCTATGTGGTCACTGCCGACAGCCTGCACCCCATCCGCAACACGCATGTCATCAGTAAGATGGCGCATTACGGCACCATCACCGACCTGCAAGGCAGGTTCCGCATCCAGGCACAGCAGGTCGACACGCTATGGGTAAGTTGCGTGGGCTACACGCGACGCCTTATCACCATCGATGAGAGCCTCACCGCATCCGACACCCTCGTCATCCGCCTGCTTCCCGAAACCATCACCCTGCGCGAGGTGACCGTGCTGCCTTTCAGCAACTACGAGGACTTCAAGCAGATGCTTGTCACCATGCCCAGCATTGAGACCCCTGACGAGATCAAACGGATCAATGACGACCTCAACGACCTTTGGTTGAGCCGTGCCCCCGCCGGCAACGGCATGGCCACCATCACCGCTAATCCCATCCAATACCTATACGACAAATACAACGCCTCGGCGCGCCGCCAGGCCACCTTGGCACGCAACCGACGCATGTACAACGAGGTGCTGCGCGAACAAGGCCGCACCGACGAGCTCCTCCCCGACTCACTGGATTTCACCGTCTATTATAACATGTATGAACTCGACGAGGCTGCAGAGAACAGCAAGCCCAAAGCGATGGTGCCTCGAAAGAAATACATCCACTTTGGACATTAAAAGACATGAAAATCCGCGATTGGCTCGATAGCATCCTCAACCTATTCTATCCTCGTGTCTGCGCCGCCTGTGGCGAGGCGCTGCTCAAGGACGAGGAGACGGTATGCCTCAAATGCCGTTACACCCTACCCCACACGGGCTACGAACTCAATCCAGACAACCCATTGGCACAGTCGTTCTATGGTAGGGTCAAGTTTCACGCGGTGACAGCTTGTTTCTTCTTCGCCAAGTCAGGCAAAGTACAGCATCTCATCCATCAGTTGAAATACAAAGGCAACAAAGAAGCGGGCGTCTTTCTCGGTCAACAAATCGGGATGAGCATCAAAGACGCACCCCTGTTTCAAGGCATCGACTACCTCATCCCCGTGCCGCTTCACCCCAAACGAGAGCGACAGCGCGGCTACAACCAGAGCCTGATGATTGCCCGTGGCATCAACGAGGTGACCGGCATCCCCATTGGCGACAAATACCTGGTTAGAGGTGTCTACACGGAGACACAAACCCATAAAAACGCTGAAGAACGATTCAAGAATGTGAAAGACATCTTCGAGGTGCACTTTGCCGATGAGCTAAAAGGAAAGCACGTCCTCCTCATCGACGATGTGCTCACCACAGGTGCCACATTGGAATCGTGTGCGCATCAGTTGGAAGACATACCAGGAATCATCATAAGCGCGGCTACAGCAGCATGTGCCGGAAATTGATCCTTTTTGAGATTTTTTTGCACATCAAAGCTATTATTTCCTACTTTTGCCGCCCGAAAACTAACCAATTTATTTACAAATCATTAAAAATCAAGCATTATGAAAAAGCTTACGCTTATCATTGCAGCAGTGGTCATGGGCTTTGCCTTTGCCTCATGCTCTGGCCCTTCAAAAGACGCTATCCTGAACGAAGTCAGTGCTTTCTTCACCAAAGCACAAACCGATATCCAGGCTATCGACAATGCCGACGCCCTCGTCGAATTCGTCAAATCTTTCAGCGACAAGAAAGATGAGTTCATGAAGACCCTCACCGAGAAATTCCAAGTGAAAGACGACAAATTCGTTGGTTTCAGCGAAGAAGAAAACGCCGAAATCATGGGTAAAATCAACGATATGGCTACCGAGTACAACAAGGTCGAGTATGCCAAATGCGGTGAAATCATGAAGCCCTATATCGACAAGTATGACGAAATTGTCAACGGCTTGTATGAGAAGTTCCAAGGTGGCGAAGAAATCACTGAAGACATGACCAATGAATTGAAGGGTGCCTATGACGAGATCGCCAAGTATGCCGACATCGTCCCCGAAGAACTGGCCAACATCTTCTATGCTGATGACGCCAAGATTGCAGAAATCTTCAAAGTCAACACTGAAGAATAATCACCAACATTTCACAACAACAAAAACCACCGCTTTCAATGAAGGCGGTGGTTTTTTAATTTTGACGTTGCACGTTAGACGTTGCACGCAACGTCTCTACGGGATCATTGGTAGACCTTCACATCGGTCTCGCCGTTGAGGACCATCAGGCCGTTCAATGCCAAGGCCTTCATTTCGTCCTCACCAGGATAGACATACACGGGGGCAATCTTCTCCACATGGCTCTTCACCAAAGCGCAGAAGCCCTTGTCGTAGGCCATACCTCCCGTGAGGAAGATGGCGTCCACATCCATGCTGAAAGCCGAG
>ONJF01000060.1 GCA_900318085.1 uncultured Bacteroidales bacterium | reverse complement strand
CGCCGCGACGATGATACTGCGCGAGAGCGTGGGAAAGTAGTTCGCCGCCCACCCACAACGGAGAGCCCGTCAGCATCAGCTGGCGGGCTCGTCTGTTTTTAAGGGTATTTTCGATTATGGGTTGAGGCATTATTATGGGTGTATTTGTTCAAATAGCCTCAATCCGATATACCAAATCTTCAGGAATTTGTTGGTTTTCGATGAACATGGTCATGTAAACGGGCAAATACACGGCTTTGCCCTTAACGGAAATGTTTTCGTTTTGTAGGATGATGCCCCTTGCTATGCCGTAGTCTTCATTGGTGAGGAGATGTGTCATGGAGACATGGCGGATGTAGTTTTTTCCTGACTTGACTTCGATGGGCAGCAAAGCTCCGTTGTATTCAATCATGAAATCAATCTCGCCGTTTTTCTTGCTGTTGTAATAATATAGGTCGTATTGGTGGGCGGTTAGTTCTTGGGCGACAAAGTTCTCATAAATTGCTCCGTAATTGATGTTGATTTCGCCTTGCAAAATCTTCAGTTGCAGTCCGTTGGCATACATGGCGCAAAGCAACCCTATGTCGTTCAAGAACAGTTTGAAGAGGTTGCGCGACTTGGAAAGCATCAATGGCAGCGCGGGTTCGTTGGCGCAATAAGTAGGCAAGGCGACACCTGCATCCTTCAGCCAAAGAAAACGGTTTTCGTATCGGCTGAATTTCTGGTTCTCATTCAGGTTTTTCAACACAAAACGTTTGTTCTTGTTGTTGATTTCAGATGGGATTAGTGTTAGAATCTCGTTTAAATAGAGTTTTTCTTTGGGATCGTATTGGGCAATGTCCTTCTTGTATAGCTCAATGATTGATTTTTGGACCTCTATGACTTTGGCAATATTGTTGGTTTTCAAGTAGATGTCAACTGCGGCAGGCATCCCGCCAACGATGAGGTATAGATGGAAAAGTTTCATGGTCTGCTGGTGGATGAAATCATCGACAGGGGAGAGGCTTGTATATCCGCTTCTCAAATGCTCAATGACTTCGTCGGAAAAACTGTTGGCCTTCATGAACTCTTCAAAATCAAGTGGATACATGGTCACAATGTCTAAATAACCTACAGGGAACGAGCGAATGTCTTTCAGTTCCACGTCAAGAAGCGAGCCACTCATGATGTATTTGTAACTGCCTTCGTCGACAAGGAATTTTATTGCGCTGACGATTTCCTTGCAGCATTGCACTTCATCGAAGAAAATGACGGTTTCCCCTTTCATCAAAGGCTTCCCGACAAGTACCGAAAGGCCGCGCAAAAGGTCTTTGGCATTGGTGGATCGCTGGAAAAGCTGTATTGCAGTTTCATCCTCCAAGAAGTTGATTTCGACAAAAGAAGAGGCATTTTCCTTCAAGGCTTTCCTGATAGAATAGGTCTTTCCGACTTGTCGTGCACCAGTAATTAGAAGCGCTTTTTTTGGGGAAGAATTAGTCCAATTCTTTAGAAAACTATCTATTTTTCTGTAAATCATGCTAATAGTTGCTTTATTATTCGTTTTTCGGCAACAAAAATAAATAAAAATGTCCGTTTTTCGGCAATAAAATCATATAAAAATGTCCGTTTTTCGGCAAAAATACTATGCAATTGGTGGATAATGGTTTGACCCTAAAAGAGTTCTTGGTTTTTCTGTATTGTGTTTTTTTCTATCTTTGCCCGTTTTTACAAAGCTATAAATCTACTCCAATGATAGACATCAAATTCTTAGTCAAGAACCCCGACGTGGTCAGGGAAAACATCAAGAAGAAATTCCAGGACAGCAAGCTGCCTCTCGTCGACGAGGCCATCAGCCTGTACACCCAATATTGCGAATGCCAACAACGCGCCGACGACCTGCGCTCGCAACGCAACTCCATCTCCAAGGAGATCGGTATCCTCTTCAAAAACAAGGAGGTCGAGAAAGCCAATGAGATGAAGAAACTCGTTGAGGCCAACGCCCAAGAGCTGGAGCAACTCGGCAAGCAGCAGACTTCGCTCATGGAACAACTCACCAAGGTGATGTACGCCATCCCCAACATCATCGCACCTGAGGTGCCGGTAGGGAAGGATGACACCTTCAACGTGGAGAAGGAACGCTTCGGCGAACCCATTGTCCCCGATTTCGAGGTGCCTTACCATGCCGACATCATGGCCAAGTTCAACGGCTTGGATCTGGATTCGGCCCACCGCGTGGCTGGTAATGGCTTCTATTACCTCATGGGCGACATCGCGCGCCTGCATTCCGCCGTCATCACCTACGCCCGCGACTTCATGATCGACCGTGGCTTCACCTACTGCATCCCGCCTTTCATGGTGCGCAGCGAGATTGTCTCTGGCGTGATGAGTTTCGCCGAGATGGACGCCATGATGTACAAGATCGAAGGCGAGGACCTCTATCTCATCGGCACCAGCGAGCACTCGATGATCGGTAAGTTCATCGACCAAATCGTGCCTGAAGAGAGCCTGCCGCTCACGCTGACGAGTTATTCGCCCTGCTTCCGCAAGGAGAAAGGCGCCCATGGCATCGAGGAGCGCGGCGTCTACCGCATCCACCAGTTCGAGAAACAGGAGATGGTGGTGCTCTGCAAACAAGAGGACGCCGACTACTGGTACGAGCAGATGTGGAAGAACACCGTCGACTTGTTCCGCTCGATGGACATCCCCGTCCGTACGCTGGAATGCTGCTCGGGCGACTTGGCTGACCTGAAGGTGAAATCGCTCGACGTGGAGGCATGGTCACCGCGCCAGAAGAAATACTTCGAGGTGGGTAGCTGCTCCTATCTTGGCGATGCCCAGGCACGCCGCCTGAAGATCAGGATCAAGGGCAAGAACGGCAACTACTTCGCCCACACCTTGAACAATACAGTGGTCGCCCCGCCGCGCATGTTGATCGCCTTCTTGGAGAACAACCTCCGCGCCGATGGCAGCGTCGCCATCCCGAAAGCCCTGCAACCCTACATGGGCGGAAAAACCGAAATTAGATAGTATTGACACGAGACTGCGAGACTACGGGACTGCGAGACAGCAAAGCCCCGAAGTCTCGAAGTCCCGAAGTCCCGAAGTCAAAAGAATATGGATATATCAGTTGTTGTCCCCTTGCTGAATGAAGCCGAGTCGCTGCCCGAGTTGGAGGCATGGATCCGTCGCGTGATGGACGAGCATGGCTTTTCCTATGAAATCGTCTTCGTCGACGATGGCTCTACCGACAACTCTTGGGCCATCATCCAAGGCCTTGCGGAAGCCAATCCCAATGTGAAAGCCTTGCGCTTCAGGAGGAACTACGGCAAGTCGCCCGCGCTGAACGAAGGCTTCAAGGTCGTCGAAGGCGACGTGGTCATCACTATGGATGCCGACCTACAGGACAGCCCCGATGAAATCCCCGAACTCTACAAGATGATCAAAGAGGACGGCTATGACCTCGTTTCGGGCTGGAAGAAGGTGCGTTACGACTCCAAGCTGATGAAAAACATCCCTTCCAAGTTCTTCAACTGGACCACGCGCAGGATGTCGGGCATCAAGCTGCACGACTTCAACTGCGGCCTCAAGGCCTATCGCAACGAGGTGGTGAAGAACATCCAGGTGTACGGCGAGATGCACCGTTACATCCCCGTCATCGCCAAGATGAACGGCTTCGGCCACATAGGGGAGAAGGTGGTGCACCATCAGAAACGCAAATACGGTAGCAGCAAGTTCGGCTTGAGCCGTTTCATCCGTGGCTATCTCGACCTGATCACCATCAACTTCATCTCGAAGTTCAGCAACCGGCCGATGCACTTCTTCGGCTTGCTGGGCTCGATCACCTTCTTGGCCGGTTTTGGCATCGCCGTGTATCTGGCTTGCACGAGACTCTTCATGCATGTGTATGGCATGACGCGCCGTCCGCTGTTCTATTTCGCGCTATTGGCCATCATCATCGGTGTGCAGCTCTTCTCGACGGGCTTCCTGGCCGAGATGATCACATCGACACAACGCGACAAGCGGGTGTATTCCATTTCGGAAAAGGTGAATGTGGATTGACGGGGATTACTAATCCGACCGAACTAAAAAAATGACCCTCTAAGATTCCCTTGGGAATGACATAGAGGGTCATTTTTATTTACTTTAGATTTGTGGTAGATTTGTTTCCAAGAAAAAGATCTATTCTTTTCAATATCAATACAAATCATCTAAATTTCCATCCAGGCTCTCATCGAAGCTGTCGCCGAACTCGTCGGAAAACTCGTCTTCGTCGAACTCGTCCTCAAACTCGTCGAACGGCGAGTCGTCGGCAAAGTCGTTGCTCTCCCAGTCGAAATCGCGTTCCAGACGCTCTTCGTCAAAGGCCTCTTCCTCGTCGTGTCCGCTGATGAAGCTGTCGATCTCGTCGTCGCTCATCTTGTCGAAATTCACATCGAGTAGGTCGGAGTCGTTGATGGAGCGGCTCATCGATTTCAGTTCGCGCATCACCGAAGGTGACACATAGAACTCGTCGATGTTTTCTTCGCAGTATTTCAAGTACTTGGGGTCTTTTTCATACACCTCTGCGATGGTCATGCCTTCGTATTTGCCAAAGGTGAAGACTGAATCAATGTCATAGAATTTCATATGATGTCCTTTCTTTTTGTCAGTTTATGGTGCCTTTTTCACTCCGCAAATATCATGCATTTTTCCTTTAGATGCAACAAAAAACTATTTTTTAAAGGCAAAAAACACCGCGAGGATGATGAAGAGGAAAGCGATGATATGGTTCCATCGGAAGGTCTCGGTCTTGAAGACCGTGATCACGATAATGGAAAAGACGGTCAACGAGACGGCTTCCTGTATGACTTTCAGTTGGATAAGGTTGAAAGGTCCTCCATTTTGCACGGCGCCGATGCGGTTGGCCGGAATCATGAAGGAATACTCGAATAAGGCGACTCCCCACGACATCAGGATGACGAGAAAAAGCGGCCAGTCCTTGGAACTGGGCACGATCTCAAGTAGTTTCAGCTGTCCGTACCAGGCAAAGGTCATGAAGACATTGGAGACAATGAGTAAAAGAATGGTGTATAGTCCTTTCATTATATGGCGTTTGTAACAGCGTGCAAAAGTAAGGGAATTTCTTTCATGTCTGACTTTTATTCCTATTTTTGCACAACCAAATATGTACCTCATGAATGCGACCATCATACTCGCCGTTTTTGTTTTGTATACCGTCCTTTTGTTTGTGATTTCGCACTTTACGGCGCGCAAGTCCGACAATAACGCGTTTTTCCGTGGCAACAAGAACTCACCGTGGTTCGTGGTGGCTTATGGCATGATTGGCGCCTCTCTGTCAGGCGTGACCTTCATGTCGGTGCCGGGAGGTGTCTACACGGGACAGTTCACCTACATGCCCTTGGTGTTCGGCTATGTGCTGGGTTATGCGGTGATAGCGTTGGTGCTGCTGCCCTTGTATTACCGACTAAACCTGACTTCGATCTATTCCTATTTGAATATGCGTTTCGGCCCCAGGTCGGAAAAGACGGGAGCGGCGTTTTTCATTCTGTCGCGCTTGTTGGGCTCGGCGTTGAGGATGTATCTCGTCGTGTTTGTGCTCTATGAGTTCGTCTTCAAGGACTGGGGCATTCCCTTCTGGGTGCCGGCGGTCATCTTCATCGCCATCATTCTGCTTTACACCTTCAAGGGCGGCATTAAGACCGTGGTTTGGACCGACACCCTGCAGACGACCTTCCTGTTGCTGGCGGCCTTCCTGACGGCCTTCTTCATCTTGCGTAACCTGCATATCTCTTTGGGCGACCTCTTGAAATCTGCCACGGAGAAAGGCTATACCAAGGTGTTTGAGACGGATTGGACGCACAACAAGTTCTGGGTCAAGCAGGTGTTGAGTGGCATGTTCATCACTATCACCATGACGGGCTTGGACCAGGATATGATGCAAAAGAATTTGACCTGCAAGAACTTGCGTGATGCCCAGAAGAATGTGATGACTTCGAGCCTTCTGTTTGTGGTGGTCAATGCGCTCTTCCTCTGTTTGGGTGCCGCTTTGATCTATTATGCACAGACGACTGGCTTTGCCTTGCCTGTGAACGAGGCGGGCGTGGTGGTCAACGACAAGATCTTCCCTTCGGTGGCCTTCTCGTTGAGTAAGTTCACGGCCGTCGTCTTCGTCATCGGACTTGTGGCGGCAGGCTATTCGAGCGCCGATGGCACCCTGACAGCTTTAACGACCACCTTCTGCTTCGACTTCATGCACTTCGACAAGAAGCAGATGACCGAGCAGCAAATCACCAAATACCGCAAATGGATTCATGTGGCTTTTGCCTTGCTTTACCTGCTGGTGATCATCGCATTCAGGCCATTCCACAACGAGTCGCTCATCGACAAGGTGTTCGACATCGCGGGGTATACCTATGGGCCGTTGTTGGGCCTGTACACCTTTGGCTTGTTCATCAAAAACAGGAGAGTCATCGACAAGGCTGTGCCTTTCATTGCGGTGGCTTCCCCCGTCATCAGCTATTTCCTCAAGCAGTATTCACCGCAATTGTTTGGAGGCTATAAGATTGGTTTTGAAATCTTGATAATCAATGGATTGCTGACATTTTTGGCCTTGTTGGCTTTCAGCAAAAAGGAAAAAACAACCGAAAATTGAAGGATTTGACGGAAAATATGTATTTTTGAAGTTTGAAACTAATTGAAACTACTATGAATAAATCGTTTACAAAGTTTGCATTTGCGCTGTTGGCCATGGTCTTGATGGGCGGTCAGCTTCATGCGCAGTACACCACCACCTTCGCTAAGAACGTCACGCCTGGGCAGCATAGCGGTTTGTATTATGCCTTGCCCCAGACCATGTTGAAGCTCGATTTCATCATCGAGGAGACCACATTGGAGAAAAGCCCGTTGAGCGACTATGCCTCCAACTACATGGAGATGGCGGATTATGTGGAATATGAAACCACGGAATATCGTCTGTTGGACATGAAGATGAGCACGGTGGCCAGTCCCGACCCGAATGCCATGTTCTTTGTGACCTTGGGTAGCGTCAGGGGAGGCAGCAAGATGCAGTTCGACATCACGCCCAATGGCATCATCCGCAGTGTCGGCCTCGATATGTCGAACGGCACGGAAGAGGTTTGTGAAGCGCCTGCCAAGAAGCCGTGCTGCGAGCAACAGCCCATCGACTATTCCGACCACAAGCTGATGAACTTGATCACGACGGGCAAGTCGAACGCCCAGATGGCCAAGGAGGCTGCCGACAAGATCGAGGAAATCCGCAAGGCGAAGTTCTACCTGATTTCGGGCGATGTGGAGATGGCCACCAACCCTGAGACCTTCAAGATGATGTATGAGAAGCTTGACGCCATGGAAGAACAATACACCAATCTGCTCTTGGGCAACCGCGTGAAGAAAACGGTGGTGAAGACCGTCTATGTGGTGCCCAACAAGGAAGTGCCTACGCAGACCGTGGCGAAGTTCTCCGAAAACGATGGCCTGACCATCGGCACGGCGGGTTCAGGAGCGCTTATTACCGTCCAGACCCTGCCCATGAACACTACCGAGAGCATCAACGCCCCCAGCCAGTCGGCCGTGGAGTCGATGTCATATGAAAACAAGGTGTTCTACCGTCTGCCCGAAACGGCTAATGTGAAGGTGATGTGTGGCAATAAGACCTTGTTTGAGGACCGGATGGTGGTCAACCAACTGGGTGCCTTGTTGACGGCTCCGCTGACGAATACCAAGCTGGTGTTTGACACGGAGACGGGTCAAATCGTAAATATGAGAATGCAGTAATGGCATTTTTTTCACGCAGAATCCGCAGAATGATGTGAAGCGCAAAGCGACGCAAAATTACGCGTCCGGTAGGCTTCAGCGATTTCTGCGAATTCTGCGTGCCATTATTATAGAGACTCCTTGATTCTAACGAGCTTTGTTAGGAGTTCTTCAGTGTGATCCAATCGGAGCATGTTAGCCCCGTCGGACTTGGCTTTTCCAGGCTCGGGGTGTACTTCCATGAAGATGCCGTCGGCACCTGCTGCGATTCCCGCTTTGGCGATGAGGCCTATCATTTCGGGTTGTCCGCCCGTGACACCACTGCTTTGGTTGGGTTGCTGCAGGGAGTGCGTGACATCAAGGATGACGGGCACATCGAACTTCTGCATGACAGCGATATTGCGGTAATCCACCACCAAATCCTGATAGCCGAACATGGAACCGCGCTCGGTGAGCATCACCATGTTGTTGCCCGACTGGCGCACCTTTTCGACGGCAAAGCCCATGGCCTCGCCCGAGAGGAATTGTCCCTTCTTGATGTTGACGGTCTTGCCGGTTTTGGCTGCAGCCACCAGGAGGTCGGTCTGACGGCAAAGGAAGGCTGGAATCTGTAGCACGTCTACATATTCGGCAGCCATGGCAGCTTCCTCGGCGGAGTGGATGTCGGTCACCACGGGGAGTTCGAATTCCTTGCCGATTCTATGAAGCACCTTCAAGGCCTTCTCGTCGCCAATACCCGTAAAGGAGTCCAATCTGGAGCGGTTGGCTTTGCGGTAGGAGCCTTTGAAAACTAGAGGAATGTCGAGTTTCTGGCAGATGTTTTTCAAGGTCTCGGCGATGAAGAGGGGCGAGGTCTCGTCCTCGATCACACAAGGTCCGGCCAAAAGGAAGAAACGGTCGGGGCGAAGGCCTTTCAGGAAGTCGTATTTCGTGGTGTCCATGGTGGAGATTTTTTTTGCAAAGGTAGTAATTAATTCGGAATGCTGAATGATGAATGCTGAATGTCGCAATGCGACGCTGGGCTATGCCCATTCCGCATTCATAATTCCGCATTCAGCATTTTTTGAACCTCGGATGATACGTGGTTAGTGTGTCACGCAGCAACTCGTCAGAGATATGCGTGTAGATTTCCGTCGTGCTCACGCTGGCGTGGCCGAGCATCTGCTGCACCGCAAGCAGATTGGCGCCGCCTTCCAAGAGGTGGGTGGCGAAACTGTGTCGGAAGGTGTGAGGGCTGATGGTTTTGTTGATGCCGTTCTTCTCGGCGAGGTCTTTCACGATGAGGAAGACCATCTGTCGGGTGAGGCCTGTGCCACGGCTGTTCAGGAACACGGTGTCGGTGAATTTGGGTTGAGGTGTAATATGCAGCCTTGCGCCTTCGATGTATTGGTAGAGGATCTTCAGGCTGCTGTCGCCGATGGGCACAAGGCGTTCCTTGCTGCCCTTGCCGAGGATGCGGAGAAAGCCGTCATTGCGGTAGATGTCGCTGATTTGCAGTCCTATGAGTTCGGAGACGCGCAGGCCGCAGCCGTACATCACCTCGATCATGGCTTTGTTGCGGTGGCCAGTAGGCTGGCTGAGGTCGATGCTGTCGATCATCTTTTGGATTTCCTCATAGCTCAGCACCTCGGGGAGATGGCGTCCTAGGGTGGGTGAGGAGATGAGCAGGGTAGGGTCTTTGTCGGCGAGTTCCTCTTGTATCAGGTAGCGCCAGAACGACTTCAGTCCCGACAGAATGCGGGCTTGCGAGGTGGCACCGATGTTGAGGTCGAAGAGGTAGGCGAAGAAGTTCTCTATTTCGTCTTGCTTAATGTCGTCAATTGCAGTAGAGACGGTGTGCACACCGTCTCTACATTCAAGATATTGCAAAAACAAGTGGACATCATGGCAATAAGCCTCCACGCTGTTGTCGGACAGTGAAAGCTCCAGCCGCAGGTAGTCGGCGAAGTGCTTGATGAGGTTGGGGCTGAGGGTGACCTGTTCCATCGATTTGTTTTTGCAAAGATACAAAAAAATGGGACGCGAGGCTCAATGTCTCGCGTCCCGTGTTCATAATGTCTCGCGTCCTAATCAATCCAGCGTGTGGATGACGAGGCCAGAGCGCAGTTTCGGCTCAAACCAAGTGGTCTTGGGAGGCATGATGTTGCCAGTGTCGGCGATGTCGATGATCTGCTTCATGCTCACAGGATAGAGCGCGAAGGCGACCTTCATCTCACCGCTGTCGACGCGACGCTTCAGCTCGCCGAGGCCACGGATACCACCAACGAAGTCGATGCGCTTGTCGGTGCGGAGGTCCTTGATGCCCAGAATCTTGTCGAGGACAAGGTTGCTGAGGATGGTGACGTCCAACACGCCGATGGGATCGTTGTCGTCGTAAGTGCCGGGTTTGGCAGTCAGGCTGTACCACACGCCCTCGATGTACATCGAGAAGTTGTGCAGCTTGTTGGGCTTGTACTCGGTGTCGCACTCGCAGTGGCAGGGGAACTCGCAGTTGCACTTGCCGCCGTCCTTGGTGCAGTTGCACTTGCACTCGATGTCGAAG
>ONJF01000061.1 GCA_900318085.1 uncultured Bacteroidales bacterium | reverse complement strand
CGGACATTGTAATTCGTTGGATAATAACCGAATGTTAAATTTGCCCAATCGATGTTTTGCATGATGTTTTATGTTTTTAGTTGATAGATTCTGTCGTTTTCTAAAAGTCCACGAAATTACGCATTTTTCTTGACATGACGGCTATTTTGCAGAAAAAATGTTTTGTTTCCACGGGATTAATCCCAAAGCCCTTTCAAGGTAGTGCGTTTCAATGCCATATTGGCTTTTTAGGTCAGCGATTTGCTGCAATATTTCTGCTTTTTTCGGTTCTTTCGACGTCTTCCTTCCTACCAACAGCACGTTCTTCGGTGTGTGTTCCATCTCGATGAACTCCATCACTTGGGTCTTATAACCGAAATACTCCAGAATCAAGGCACGGATGGTGTCGGTGATCATCACAGCTTGACGCTCAAGGAAAATACCGTAGCGCGTGATGGCGTCGACCTTGCCCGAGCGTTCCATCTCCTGACGGATTTGCTTGTGGCAGCAGGGGGCGCACACGATGAGTTCCGCTCCAGCCTTGATGCCCGAGGCGATGGCGTCGTCGGTGGCCGTGTTGCAGGCATGAAGCGCAATCAGCACATCCAGTTTTTCGGGATGATAAGCCTCGATGCTGCTCTCCACAAACGCCAAGCCTTTCAAATTGTCCGCCTTGATAATCTCGTTGATTTTCAGCACCAAGTCGGGACGGATTTCTACGCCTTTGATATCCACGTCAAGGTTCAAGCGTTGGGTCAGTAGCTCGTGCAAGGCAAAAGTGAGATACCCCTTCCCTGCCCCCATGTCTGCGATGTGGACCGTGCCCTCAAACTTCATCGGCTTGATGAGGCTCTCCACAATCTCGGCATACTTGTAGATCTGCTTGAACTTATGCTGCATGTCGGCGGTGATCTTGCCCTCGCGCGTGGTCAGACCGAGCTGATACCACCACGGATTTGCCGGGTTGATGAGACGGGCCTTCTGCTTGTCGTGTTCCAGGTTTTGCTCGCGACACTCCTGCACCTTCTTGGTTTGGAGGGTCGCCTTGCCCTTGGAAGAGACCAGCAATGTGACATCCTCGTCGACGGTAAACAGCACGGCATTCAGGAAACGATCGGGAACCATTTCCTTCAGTACATCAAGCATTTGCGTGGCATCATAGTTCTTAACCTCATCGCGACGCTCATAGTGATAAGTAAAAGCAAACAGGTGCTTCCCCTTTATCAAGACTGGCTTCACATAGATATTGCGCAGCTCGTCATGTTTCGACGCAGGCTTGCTCAAGGTCATCTTCACCAATGCGCTTTGCTCGACGGCATCGCTGACGCGGCTCAAAAACTTTTCAAGGCTTTCCGACATAGTTGATTATTGAGGCAAGAGGAAAGACTTATTTCGGCAACTCGACGGCAGGCCAACCATAGTCTTGCACCATCTTGACAGGAAGATTGTTCTTCTTCACATAGTCGGCGATGAATTGCAGTCTGATGCTCTCGCGTTTTTCCTGGTTGCCGTTGATCTCTTGGAAAGCCTCATATTGGTCGCCAAAGATCTTCTTGGCGCTCTCAAGGTTGCCAGCACCGTCCTCCACGGCTTCGAAGTTGGTCACTTCCATGCCCTTGTCGGTCTTCTTCAGGTGCATCAAGCCAGGATGGTTGCCACCCGAAACGGTCTTCAGCGTGTCGCCTGACTGGTTGTAGTTGAACACCCAGAAATCGCCCCAAACCTTGACATCTTCAGGGTTGCCATAGTCTGCACTGACGATAAAAGGAGAAGTGATGCAGAGCTCACCTTCGGCATACGACTTGCCGATGACATTCACCAGATAGTCGACGACGGCAGCGTCGCAGGCTGCGGCATCCACCTTATTGTCAACGACTTGCTTGTTTTCCTCTTTGGGTTGTTGCTTGGTGTCGTTATTGCCACAACCAACAAAACTCACGCCGCAGAAAAGGATGGCGGCCATCATCCACATTTTCATAGATTTATTCATTAGTACTTATAGTTTTATGATTATTTTCATTTAACGACGCGAAAATACGGGTAATTCTCCAATTCGCAATGCAAAATTTTAAAAACCATCAATTGGGCCTGAAAAAGAATCTCTATACAGTTTCATTCCATGAACAAATAATGACACCGTATATGAAAATCCGGACCTCCTTCCACACCCATATCCATTCCTTCCTTTTTAATGATGGCTAGTACTCGTTTATCCATGTCTTTACAGTCTCTAACAATGGTGACATAGCCTTGTACCTGAATACATTGCAGTCCTATTTGACCGAGGTTTTGCCTTAAATATTCCTGCACCTGTTTGGATACGCTTATGCAATAATCCCCATAAGGAGAATCCAGCGTTTTTGTGACTGAATACTTCACATCCGACAACACCACACTGTCGTTCAAACTGATGCTGAATATATTATCCTCCTTAAAAGTAATCGTCACTTCCTCTCCACGGAAATGCGTCGGATTCCAAACGCCTACGATGCCTCCGACATGGGTCTCGAACCATTTCCAAGTCCCTAACAATTCGGGCATTTCTCTCACCAAATCAATGTTTTTAGGAGTCTTATCCAAAGTCATGCAAGAACTCAAAACAGCTAAAAACACAATTGTCAACGATATTTTTTTCATATCTTCTTCACTTTTCCAACCATTCCAAACCGAAATTATAGAACACCATGGAATAACCCAGCGAGTCGCTGTTGGACTCCTCCACGTAAAGACCTATGCTGTGGTCGGGAAGGATGCAGAGCGACGAATAGGCAGCATCGTAAGGCACAATGCACTTGCTCACAGGCCAGGTCTTGCCTTCGTCATAACTGACGTAAATCGTCACGTTCTTTCGCTCTTCAGCGCAAGGCAAGGAATGCAACAACACGTTCCTTCCGCCTTCGTTTTCAGTCGAATAGCGAATAATGTCTCCGTTGCAAGCCGTAGCAATGAGGTCGGGCCAAGCGGAGGTCTCGGGACGCCAAGTGGTGCCACCATCATCTGAAATGTTGTACCAACGTTCCCCTTCGTGACGGATGCTCATCAAGATGCGGCCATCGGCCAATTCCACTACCTTGGCTTCGTCGCCGCGCTGTGAGGCACGGCCGGAGATCTGCCAAGTTTCGCCGTTGTCGTCGGAATAGACGGCATAGTTGCAAGCCGCCCATTCCTCGGTGTCGCGCACGGCGAGGACGAACATAATGCGACCCGTTGAAGTCAACAGGCCGTTGCCCGAGGCAAAGAAGGCCGACCACCAAGTGCGGCTCACCTCGTTATTGCATTTCGCGCCGTAGAGTTCATCGGTAATGTCTTTGGGCTCGGTCCAAGTCTGGCCGTTGTCGTAGCTTCTTGCGATGTAGGTATGAAGCGGGTTCTCGGGTCTCCCTTGCCAAAAGCCACATCCACCCACAAAAGCCGCCAAGAGGCCGCCTTCGTCGTTGGTGCGCACCAAGGCACAGTCGCCGAAGCCCTTCCCCACCCCTTGACCTTCCATCAAGGTGTAAGGCTCGCTCCAAGTGCGGCCGCCATCGGTGCTGCGATTGATGAGGATGTCGATGTCTTCGGGCAGGTCGATGTCGTTGTTTTTCCGCTTGTCGGTGGCGATGACCAAAGAACCGTCTTTGGCCGTGATGATGGCGGGAATGCGGTAGTTCTTTGAGTTGTAATCGCCTGGACGATAGATTACCGTGCGCAGACGGATGGAATCGGGTTCGGGATCGGAGGTTTCGACAGGTTGGCTGTTATTGCCGCACGAGGCCAGCACAAAGCCCAATGCCATAATGAAAAGTGAGATTCGGTATTTCATAAGTGTTGTATTAAGACTTCAAAAATACAAAATTCTCCGTCTCAACGATGTGAAACGGAGAATTTTGAGGTATTATGTTCAGCCGAAGCTTACTGCACCATGACTTTCGCTGTCACTCCCCTACTCTCGCCCATGGCTTTCAAGAAGTAAACGCCCTTTCGGCATTTACCAAGGTCGAGGACAGAGTGGCCATCCATGCGGTTCTCATAGACCTTACGGCCTGTGATGTCGTAAACCTCCACATCCCATTGGCCTGCGCCGAGATTGAGGTTGAAGGTACCGTTGGAAGGATTGGGATAAACCATAACATTGGATTCCGACTCCTCAACTGCACTGATGCCATAACCGATTTCCATTTGCGAAGGTGCCTCGCAACCGTCGCTATAAACGGCCATGATGAAATACTCGGCTTGGACATCCACGGTAATAGTATCCTCATAACCATAATCAGGAATACTTGGATCAAATTCAATGGTTGCTATCACTTCATTGTCACGATAAACATCAAAATGGTCAAGTTCGCCCGTAGAGCCTTCCTCGGGTGTTCTCCAGAACAAATAAAGCCATGACAATTCTTTCCAGACAGGATAGTCAATGTAGAAATCCACCACAGGATTGCATTGCACCACAGGCGTTTCACCCACTGGATTAGCAATCTCGGCCAAGCAAGCGATATTCATTTGGCAGTACTGCTGCGACATCTCGAAACTCGTCACACTCGTTCCAATTAAGTCGTTGGGTGTGTGGATGTAAGGGCTGTAGTTTTGGTAGTCCTCGAAGGGATAAATGCCCATATAGCCGTGGTTGTTGAACGAAGTATGGTCGCTGTCGCCTTGGTTGAAGTTGACATGGCGGATGGGCAGTTCGGGATAATACACCTCGCCGACATTCATGTAATAAGTGCCGATGGGCTCCACAGAGTTGGGATAGATGCAGTCGATGTGGATTTGGTCGCCATAGAGGTAGCCGTTCATGTCGTTGTTGAAATAGCCGATGATGTCCATGCCCTGTTGTTGACAGCGCGAGGCATAGGCTTCACTGCCATACAGACCCATCTCCTCGCAGCCGTAGGCGCAGTAGATGATGCTGTATTCGAACTCGTATTGGGTCATGATTCTTGCGCTTTCAAGCACGCTGGCCACGCCTGTGGCGTTGTCGTCGGCACCAGGAGCCGTGCCGCCGCCCATCATAGCCTCATACGAGAACGAATCGAAGTGGCTGCCACAAACCACATAAGTGTCGGGATAAAGTGTACCACGCTGGATGCCAATGACATTAGGTGCCGCCGCACCGCTGCCCATCCACGTATTGGCATTGAAAGGTTGTTGCTCGACCTCAAGCCCCAGGGCCTCCATACGACTGGCAATCCAATCGGAAGCGGCAAAGGCGTTTTCGGAGTTCCAAATACGGCTACCATAATCCTGTAGGTGTTGCACAGTGGCCTCAAGCGAGTCCATGTTGACTTGGTTCAGCATCTCGCGGATACGGGGGTCTTCTTCCGTCACCACCGGGAAATCGCGGGTCAACTTGGGCAGGCTGGCTTTCTTATTGAAGATAGCCACGGCGCCGTCATTCTTGTAAGGCATCACCGAGCCTTTCACGATGACATAATCCTGGGTCGAAAGCAGCGCGACAAATTGCTGCTGTTGGGCTTTCGGGCAATACACCAAAGTATAGCATCCATTGTCAGAGAAAGCGTTTTCATCAATCATCACCATGCTGCCGACTTCGAAACGTTCAGCGGTGGCAAAGACCTCCGAATCGGTGTAGAAATGCACCGTCAGATTCGGATCAGCAAAGTGCTTTTCCAGCTCGGCGCGACCCAAATAGGGAAGCATCACGAAATTGCCGGCCATCGTGACCAATGACAAGGCCAGCGCAAATAGAGTAGTAAAGAACTTTTTCATTTTTAGTTATTTAAAGGTTTTGAAATCGTTATAGTATTTGTATTAGGTGCAAAAATACACAAGAAAACAACATACGGCTAAAAAAAAACACATAAATTGCAATCACTTAAACAACAAAGCGAAAACAGTCAGGTTGCTGTCGCTCTGTTCAAGGACGAGGTTGCCGTTATGCCGAACCATAATTTGCTTCGACAAACTCAAGCCAATGCCCGTTCCATTCGGTTTGGTGGTGTAGAACGGAATGAAGATTTCCTCGGTCTGGCGTAACGGGATGGCTTTGCCGTTGTTGGCCACGCGGATGACGGTCTGATCCTCCGAGTTCAGGTCGGCAGTGATGCGTACGGAAGTGGCACCTGCCTGCACGGCATTCTTTATCAAGTTGTTGAACACTTGCATAATCTGTCCTTCGTCGGCATAGATGAGCAAGTCGGGCGTGTTGGCTTGATAGGTCAGAGTGGCGCCCTGCTCCGCAATCTTGGCCTTGTTGAGGAGCAACACACGGTCCATCAGTTCATCCACCATCACCGCCTTGCGGATGGGAGGCTGGGCTTGTGTCATGCTGCGATAAGACTCTACAAAACGAATCAAGTCCTTGGATGAGGCCGAAATGGTCTCCAAGCCTGCCTTCACATCCACGCCTTTCTCGGTAAGTAGGGCATCACTTAAGGAAGCGATGGGCGCGACGGTGTTCATGATTTCGTGCGTCATTACGCGAAACAGCTTGTTTTGCGAGGACTCCTCGTTGGCTGCGTCGCGCCGCTCGAAGATGCCCTTGATGCGGTTGAGGGCTCGGTTGAGGGCCGACTTCTCCTTGAAATGGAAGTTCAACTCGCCGTCCTCCAAGGCATCCATCATGAAGCCTACCTTTCGGGCATCGTTTCTACGCACGATGAGAGTCGTCACCACAATCGCTGCAACGACGGCCGCCACTACAACCAATATCCAAATCCAGGCACTCATATTCCGTATTCCTTTAGGCGACGGTACAAGGTCGGGCGACTGATTTTCAATGCTTTGGCCACTAGGGTCAGGTTGCCGTTGTAGGTCTTCATCGCGTTGCGGATGACTTGCTCTTCGGCACTTTCGAGGGTTTGGTTTTGAGTTTTTGGAACCGTTTCATCCATCAGTTCCGAGGCGCGGAGCTGGAGGTCGGCGGCGCGTATGAGTTCCGCCTCGGAATAGATGACTGCCTTCTCGATACAGCCTTGCAGCTCGCGGATGTTGCCACTCCAACGGCAGCGTTTCAAGAGATTCATTGCCTCGTCGGAAAGGCCTTGTGCCTTGCGGTGATATTTCTCGGCGTATTGCTTGACAAACATCTCTGCCAAAGTGACGATTTCGTCGGGACGCTCGCGCAAAGGCGGCAGGTGCAGCGTGACCGTGTTGATGCGGTAGAACAAGTCTTCGCGGAAACGGCCTTCCTTGACCATCGTCGCCAGGTCCATGTTGGTGGCACAAATCAGGCGGATATTGATGGGGATAGATTTCGTGTCGCCCACCTTGGTGATGCTACGGTTTTGGATGACGCGCAGCAGTTTGGCCTGCTGTGCCAGAGGCACATTGCCAATCTCATCGAGAAACAGCGTGGTGCCGTTTGCCTGCTCAAACTTACCGATGTGGTCGGCATGGGCATCGGTGAAGGCGCCTTTCACATGACCAAACATCTCGCTCTCGAACAAGGTATCCGTGATGGCTCCGATGTCCACGCCCACTATCGGCTTGTTGGCGCGATTTGAAAGGCGGTGAATCTCATTGGCCAGCACGTCCTTACCTGTGCCATTCTCGCCCGTGATAAGCACAGTGGCATCGGTGGGAGCCACTTTTTCCACCATCGCGCGCAATTGCTGCATCGCCTCGCTCTCACCCCAGCGCATTGTCGGCGTGGCATTCGTGTAGGGTGGACTCATACGATGTGTCCCTACACGATGTTTCTTGCAAGCCTCTTCGAGTGTGGCGAGCAGTTTGGCATTGTCCCAAGGCTTCACCACGAAGTCGAAGGCACCGCGTTTCATGCCTTCCACGGCGAGGGCGATGTCGGCGTAGGCCGTGAAGAGCACCACCTCCACCTCGGGAAAGTCGCGTTTCAGTTCGGAGAGCCAAAAGAGACCTTCATTGCCCGTGTTGATGTCGGTCTCGAAATTCATGTCGAGCAGCACCACGTCAGGCTTGAAAGTCCGCATGGTCTCCATCAGCACCTTGGGCGTGGCGATGAGTTCCACCTCGGCAAAGCGCATGGGCAGCAATATCTTCAGTGCCGACCGGATGCCGGCGTTGTCGTCAACGACTAGGATTTTGGATTTGAGTTTGGACATTTCAGTTACTAGTTGTTCAGTTGTCAGTTTTTGACGCGGGACTTCGAGACGCGGGACGCGAGACTCCGAGTCCCGATAATTCAAACTTTTCTCCTATCCAACCAAAGTTTCATCAACGGGTCGGAAATGGAATAGGTTTTTTCCTTTCTTGTAATAAGGTCGTATTCAAGCAATTTGAGAGCTGCCGATTGGCTTGAACTTGGCGAACGCAAACGGTATTTCTTGTTGAATGCCGTGGAAGTGATGCCTTGCACCTGTTTTTCGGCATGGATGGCGTAAAGCAGTTCCTTTTGTGCTTCGGTGATATAGGCCAACTGTTCACGCAACCGAGAGTCATTCTCGTCAATATAATCCTCAATCAGCTGATTTACAGCTTCAACATCGCAAGTTTGGCCATTCGGCGTTTCGGAAAATGCATCCTTCATGATGCGTTGTACATACAAAGTTACGCCCATAAACACCTCATAAACATGCAAAAAGGCATCAGGTGCAAGGTCTTTCCCTGCCTCCCGAAAATGATGAGTTGCAAAATCCAAATAGACATCGTATGCTATCGGTTCCAATCGGAGCGATTTCGCACTTTGGAAAAATGGCCTTTTTGACGAGAAAAACATCTCTTCCATAAGCCTTCTCTGACTTCCTGAAAATACAAAATTGGCGTTCGAGAGTTTCTGGATATGAGTCCTTAACAACGCCTCTACATTCTTCTCTGGATAACGCGTAATCTGTTGAAATTCATCAATAACGACGATGCATCGCTTATCGACTTTTTCAAGGTAACTGAAGATTTCCGCCAAAGTGTATTCCGGATTCTGGACATCACCCAACTTAACGTCGAAAGTGGGCATGTTTTGGACGGTGTCGTAGCCGAAACTTGCGCTAAGCGACTTCAAGAAAGTGACAAACTGCTTGCGCAACTTCACACTTCGAGAGGCCACATTGTCGAAAACCGCTGTCCCAAGAGCAAGGATAAACTCGCGGAAGGACGTAGTGTGAAGTATATCGACCGAAACAGTGATATACTTATCTTTTATTTCCGGCTTCTCAAAAACGAAGTCGACAAGCGAAGTCTTCCCCATTCTGCGCGGCGAGGTCAGCACCACATTCATCTGATTATGAATCGATTTCTCCAAATCAGATGCTTCCTTCACGCGGTCACAAAAGTATTCTGGAGCAATCTTTCCTGATACTATGAACGGATTGATGTTTTTTACCATAATGCCTTGATTTTGGGGACAAAGATAATGCTTTTTCTCAAATTACCGAAAAAAAATTACCGAAAAAACATAATTTGCAGTTTTACTCCTTCTTCAAAGCCTCCGCCGGATTCGTCCGTGCCGCCTTCAAAGTCTGCCATAGCACCGAGAGGAAGGCCATCAACATGCCGAGGACAGCAGCCACGGCGATGATCCAGCCGTAATGCTCGATGCGATAGGCGAAACGATCCAAATAGCGGCCACAGAACCAAACCGCGAGCGGGATGCCGATAAGTGCCGCGATACCAACCAAAACCATGTAGTCCTTCACCGTGCGCCACAATTCGCGCCGGACATTGCTGCCAAACACCTTGCGCACGGCGATGCTCTTGGTGCTTTGCTCGCTGTAATAGGTGCTCATGGCCACGAGACCGAGCAAAGAAATCAGCACAGAAAGCAGCATGAACAATTCCAGCAATCGCATGGACATCTTGACGGGTTGCAGAGACAAATTGTTCAGGTCCTTCACATAGCCGTTTTGGGCGGCTTCCACAAATGTGCCGTTCTGCTCCTCTGAATACTCGCG
>ONJF01000064.1 GCA_900318085.1 uncultured Bacteroidales bacterium | reverse complement strand
CAACATTGGGGCTCATTATTCCCAAGGGATCTACTATTCCGGCAAGATGGACAACTTCCGCAGTTACAATCGTGCTTTGACGGCATCTGAAATACAAACACTATACAACGCCAAACAATAAAAGAACAAAAACGTGACATTTTTTTGGGTGGTCTCGGAGATTATTCTGGGATCACCTTTTTTTTTGCCATTCGTCAATGGGTCATAAAACCATGTCTTTCAATTTGCGAGATAAAAATCGACAACCTACATCAACTAAAGGATAATTTTGTATTTTTGCCCATTCAAACATTCAGATTCCTAACAAAATAAGCCTAATAGATGAAAAAGACTATTGTTTTCCTTTTTGTAATCGTTTTTTCGTTGGTTTCGAGAGCGCAAGACATCAATTTTGGGCAGTACTTCCTAGATGAAGGCTCGTTGCGTATGGATGTCTTCCAATGCGGCAATTCCGAAGGCTCGCACTATGTGTTTGAGCGTTTTGTCATCGAACCGTATTTCGGTGGCTCCAAGGTCAATCTGGTTGATCCTTTCAATTATGGAACAAACCGAGTGAAAGTGATTGACGCTCAAACTAATACTCTCATCTATTCGAGAGGTTACAATACCTTGTTCCGTGAGTGGCAGACCACCGACGAAGCGAGGGTAATGGAACGTTGCTATGAAGAGTCGGTGAGTATCCCGTTGCCTCGCAATGAGGTGTATGTCATTCTCGAAATCAGGAACTTTGATGGTGAGTTTGAAGAAGTGTTCTCAAAGCTTTATGAACCTGATGAGATGTTCAACACCACGGAGCAGCGTTATGTGTTTCCTGTTCAGGACATTATGGTCAATGGTACACCTGAAACTAATGTCGATATCGTGATATTGCCTGAAGGCTACACGGCCGATGAGATGCCGCAGTTCCTGCAACACTGTCAGAACTTGGCCAATGTGTTCGCCCAAGCGGAGCCATTTGCAAGCCATATCAACGAGTTCAATTTCCGCGCCGTGCTGGCGCCTTCCGAGGAGAGTGGCATCGACATTCCTGCCTCCCATATTTGGAAGCGCACCATCCTCAATTCGCATTTCTACACCTTTTATATTGACCGCTATTGCACCACACGCAACTATTTCTCGGTCAAGGATGTAGCGGCGAACGCACCTTATGACCAGATCTACATTTTGGTGAACAGCAGTCAGTATGGTGGCGGTGGATTCTATAACTTTTACTCGATGAGCACAGCGGGCAACATGTCGTCTTCCAGTGTCATCGTGCATGAGTTTGGTCATGCTTTTGCTGGTTTAGCCGACGAATACGAGGAACCAGACAACCCCTTGGCCTTGCTTTACAATCTGGATGTGGAGCCTTGGGAACCCAATATCACCACCTTGGTCGATTTTGAGTCGAAATGGGCCGACCTCGTTGCCCCTGGCACACCTATTCCCACGCCGAACACGAATCAATATAACAATGTAGTTGGAGCTTTTGAGGGTGGCGGCTATCTGTCGCAAGGCATGTATCGTCCGCAACGCAGCTGCATGATGCGCGACTATGCGCCTTTCTGTGCTGTGTGCAACAGAACGCTTGAAAACATGATTGAAGCGCATTCCGATCATCCAGTCTCGGTAAAAACTGATTATGTGTTGCCCGAACCGTCGCTTCGTGTGTGCCCCAATCCAGCCACTGATTTTATCGATGTCTTTGTAAACCAGGCAGGTGGTCAAGCGGAGATTATTGACATCAACGGAAAAACCATGATGACCGTCCAACTCGACAGTGAGGTCAATAGGGTAGTCGTCAGTGAACTCCCCAAGGGGGTGTATGTCATTCGTGTGAACGGTGAGACAAAGAAATTTGTGAAACAATAAAACTCGATTATGGGCCTGACAAAGGTGATATTTAAGCCAAAATGGACAGCCTTGCTTATAGCTTGTCTGATGGTCTCTTGCGTCCATCATCCCGAGCCCAGCTATCCCATTCCAAGCCAACAACAACTGGAGTGGCAACAACTTGAAAACTATGCGTTTATACACTTTGGCTTAAACACATTTAATAATATGGAATGGGGCTATGGCAACACGCCATCCCATACCTTTAACCCCACACATTTGGATTGTGAGCAGTGGGTGTTGACCCTAAAAGCAGCTGGCATGAAAGGCGTGATTCTCACAGCAAAACACCACGACGGATTCTGCCTCTGGCCGACGGAAACTACCGAGTATTCCATCAAAAACACCTATTATAAAGAAGGTAAAGGCGATTTGGTTAAGGAGCTTTCGGAAGCCTGTAAGAAGCACGGCTTGAAGTTCGGGTTGTATCTCTCGCCTTGGGACCGCAACCAACCTGAATATGGCTATAAGGGTTATGTGGATGTCTATCACCAACAGATTGAGGAACTTGTGAGCAACTATGGTCCATTGTTCGAGTTCTGGTTCGACGGTGCCAATGGGGGTACAGGCTGGTATGGTGGTGCCGACGAGATGCGTTCCATCGTGGCGGAGCAATACTACGACTATGAGAAGGCGAGGGACATCGTTTGGAAATACAGTCCCGAAGCGAGCATCTTTGGCGGCACGGTCCCGACCTTGCGCTGGATTGGCAACGAGGAAGGCAAGGCGAATGCCACGCAATGGTGCATGTATAAAACTGATTTTGAGTCGCTTAATGACGCAAGAGCATTGCCGCAAGGTTATCGTGATGGTGAGGCATGGCTACCTGCCGAGGTGGATGTCTCCATTCGTCCAGGATGGTTTTATCATGAGAGTGAGGACGGCCAGGTGAAGACTATGGAACAACTGATGGATTTGTATTACCAAAGTGTGGGCCATAACACCAATCTCTTGCTCAATTTCCCTGTGAATCAAGAGGGTAGGATACCTAGCATCGACTCGGCTAATGCTATACAATGGCATGAGAAGTTGCAAAAAGATTTTGCCAACAACCTGCTTAAAGGTTGCAAAGTGACTGCCAGCAACACAAGAGGATGTAGGTTCAATGCCAAAAATGTGCTGGGTGACGATTACACCCGTTACTGGGCGACAGAAGATGGAATCCATCAAGCTGAACTTATCTTCGATTTCCCTGAAACAACGGCTTTCAATCGCTTGTTGTTGCAAGAGTATATTCCTTTAGGTCAAAATGTTGACGCATTCTATTTGGACTATTACTTTAATGGTAAGTGGTTGCCCATTGAAACCAGCGAACCAACTACTACCATCGGTTACAAACGACTGCTTCGTTTTCAGACCGTTAATGCCGATAAGTTAAGAATTAGGTTTAAGGTATTTAAGGGCACATTATGCATTAATAGTGTTGGAGCGTATAATGCACCCTGACCATTGACCCTGACCCTGACCAAATGCAGAGCAAAAGGAGGTCAGGGTAAGGGTCAGTAGTCAGGGTCAAAAAGAGATTATGATAGAACAACATCCTTTACAACCCTTTCTGCCATTCAACGCAAAAGTCTTGTTCCTCGGCAGTTTCCCACCGCCCAAAAAGCGTTGGTGCATGGACTTTTTCTACCCCAACTTCATCAACGACCACTGGCGCATCGAAGGGCAAATTTGGTTCGGTGACAAGAACCATTTCGTGGATCCAGAACACAAGTGCTTCAAAATGAATGAAATCGTTGCGTTTCTGAACGAGAAAGGCATAGCACTTTTCGACACGGCCATGGCGGTCAATAGGTTGAAAGACAATGCCTCGGACGCCTTTTTGGAAATCGTTGAGCATACCGACATTCGGGCTTTGCTTGCCCAGATGCCGCAATGCCACGCCATCGCCACGACGGGTGAAAAAGCCACCACGGAAGTGTGCACTTATTTCAACGTCGATACGATTCCTTCGCCCAACACAAAAGTGGCTCTCGAAGATGGTTTATCTTTATATCGATTACCCTCATCTTCAAGAGCCTATCCTTTATCATTTGATAAAAAGGTTGAAGCCTATAAAAGGATGTTCGAGGCTGTGTTTGGTTGTTGATATGGGATTGCCTACGGCAAGAAATACGCAGTATTCAACGTAGTTAAATCGGTCAAAAATCTATTCAAAATCTCATTAAAAACAATTTCTTTTTTGATTGATTTTATGATTGATTTTTGAAAGATTTGGCTGCACCGAATGCAAAGCATTTCTTCGCGAAGCGAATCCCATAAACTACCTAGTCATCAGAGCATCGATTGCGGGAAGGATCTCACCGGATTTGCCTTCAAGGTAGATGTCCGTGATGTAGTTCGTATAGGTCGAAGGCTCCATGTTGATTTCGATGATCTTGGCGCCGTTGCGCTTGGCTATGCCGGGAATCATGTTGGCCGGACTGACCTGTCCCGAAGTACCGATGATGACAAAGGCGTCGCAGTTCTCGGCAGCCCTTACCGAGCCATAATAAGCGTCTTCAGGGATGCCTTCTCCAAAGAAGATGAAGTCGGGCTTCATCAGGCCGCCGCACTGGGCGCAACGAGGCGGTTCCTCGGTGACTCGGTGAGTGTCAGGCTCTTGGCGTCGACCTTGTGGCCGCATTTGGTGCACACGAAGCGCGACATGTTGCCGTGGAACTCATACACCACGCTGTTGCCCGCCACGGTGTGCAGGTCATCGATGTTCTGCGTGATGACACTGCTCAAACGGCCTTCCTTCTCCCATTTGGCCAGGACGAGATGTCCAGGGTTGGGCTTGATGTCCTTGTTGCTGAAGAAGTTATAGAACACCTCGCGGATGATCTTCCACGACTCCTTGGTGTGGCGATAGTAGAAGTCGATGTCGAGTGAGTTAGGGTCGTACTGGTTCCAGATGCCGCCCTCGCCACGGAAAGGCGGGATGCCGCTCTCTGCGGAAGTGCCCGCGCCAGTGAAGCCCACGATGTTCTTCGCCTTGGAGAGGATTTCGGCGGCTTGCTTGATTTTTTCTTCGTTATTCATAACAGTGGTTTTTTTATCACAAAACTTACAAAACCCGACAAAACCTTTTTTCTTGGTTAAGGAAAGCCTGCCAACCGGCGGCTTTTCGGCGGCGATGCGGTTGCGCAGCCGCCCACATTAATTGATGGTTTTGCATGTTTTGTTGGTTTTGTGACATGATTTGACATGTTTACTATTTAGGCGCAAAGTTAGTGAAAAAAGATTGATTTGATGAAAGATGGACGAAAATGTGTATTTTTGCAAAATCAAGATAATAACAGAGTCAGTATGAGGAAAGAATTCAATGTCACAGGAAGTTGCAATCCACAAAGACATTATATGGTTGATACGGAGAAACGTTTTAAAGCCGTTGAAAACCTGATAGATAGAGGGAATTATTTCACTATCAACAGAGCACGACAGTATGGGAAGACGACCATTTTACGAATGATTTGGCGCAAATTGTCCGACAAATATCTGATTATTGACACCAGTTTTGAGGGTGTTGGTGACACCGTTTTCAAGAGTGAGGCCTCTTTTGTGCGACTTGTCGTTTCCCTAATGAAAGATGCGCTGAAATATGTTGGTGTACCGCAAACTTCGGTCTTGGATGAAAGCATGCCAACAACCATGAAGGAATTGTCAAAAGTTATCGTACAGTTCTGTCAATCAGTACAGAAACCCGTACTGTTGATGATTGACGAGGTTGATAAGAGTAGCGACAACCAGCTTTTCCTGAATTTTATCGGGATGTTGCGGGAACTATATCTTATGCGCGACAAGCAAGGCATGAACTATACATTCCACAGCGTCATTCTTGCCGGCGTTTACGACATCAAGAACCTCAAACTGAAACTTCGTCCCGATGCTGAAAAGAAATACAACTCACCTTGGAACATTGCCGCTGATTTCAACGTGGATATGACCTTCCATCCCGAAGAAATCGCACAGATGCTCAATGATTACGAGAACGATGTGCATACGGGCATGGACATCAAGGCCATCAGCGAGGAGATTTACAAATACACAACGGGCTATCCTTATTTGGTGAGTGCGATTTGTAAGATTATCGATGAACGCTTGGAGGCGGAATGGACGCTTGACAACGTGCAGAAAGCCGTGAAAATCATCGCCAAAGGCGAGAATGTAACACTCATTGATGACCTTTCCAAAAACATCGAGAATAACACCGAACTGCGTGATTTCCTTTATTCCATCGTGGTGAACGGTCAGGAATACAGTTATTCGATGGTTGACCCGATTGTGCGGCTGGCCAACATGTTTTCCTATATCCGTGAGAACCAGCGCGGCAAGACGATGATTCACAATCTGATTTTCGAGGAGGCTTTGTTCGTTTATTTCAGCAACAAGACCATGCGTGAGCAAGGGACGAAGATTTCTCCATTTGTGTTGAACTATGTGCAGAACGGCAAACTCAACATGGAACATGTGGTTACCCGTTTCCGAGACCTCATGCGCGAGGAGTATCGCGAAAGCACCGTGCCTTTCTTGGAAAAAGAAGGTCGTCTGCTGTTCCTCACTTTCCTCAAACCCATTATCAACGGGATTGGATTCTATTATGTGGAGCCGCAGACCCGCGACAACCGCCGTATGGACTTGGTGGTGACCTACGACAAGCAGGAGTATATCGTGGAGTTGAAGATTTGGCATGGCGACAAATACGAGGAACTTGGCCGCGACCAACTTTCAGGCTATCTCGCCAATCGCGGTATGGATGAAGGTTATTTGGTCACCTTCGACTTCTCGAAAAACAAACAAGAAGCAGAACCTCAATGGATTGAGTGGAACGGAAAGCGGATTTTTGAGGTGATTGTATAATGTATGAAAGAAACACAAAACATAGAATTCATGCGGCTGCAATTCCCCACATTCGAGCAGGTTCGTGGTGGCATGTTGGCGACCATCCCAAGGGAGCGTTTTGTGGCGATTAATAATGGCACATCGCAGAAAAGTGGCCAGGAAACAGAAGGTGGTACAGAAACTACCCAGAAAACTACGGAGAAAACTACGGAGAAAACTACGGAGAAAATTCTTAGACTGATAAAAGAAAACCCATCTATCACCAATAAAGAATTAGCTATGTTATGTGAAATAACTGAAGATGGAGTGTTTTATCATATCAAAAAAATGAAAGCTGCGGGAGTCATTCGTCGAATTGGTCCTGACAAAGGCGGCCATTGGGAAGTGATTGAGAAACCATGAACGCCAAACAGATGGCACAAGGCGAAGGCAAATTGCTTTTGGAGGGTGGGGAGAAATAAAAAAGTAGTAATTTTGTTTGTTGAAATAAGGAATTATACACTAAAAGTTGCGCCCGGCACGAAAAGAGGGTATTGGAATAATGAAAAAGTTGATCTATTTACATGGTTTCGGCTCATCTGGCGAAGGAAGTACTGTGAAGACTTTGAGGGAGTTGTTGAAAGGCTGGACTGTTATTGCTCCCGATATTCCCGTTGACCCGGCAGAGGCTTTGCCGTTTCTGAAAGATTTGTGCAAAACAGAGCTTCCTGATATTATTGTTGGTACTAGCATGGGTGGAATGTATGCTCAGCAGATGAGAGGTTTCAAACGCATTTGCGTGAATCCTGCTTTCGATATAACACAACACAAAGACATTTTGCAAATAGGTACTTTTGAGTTCTTCAATCCCAGAAAGGATGTGTCTACCACATTTACTATCACACCAGAAATTATTAGTCATTTCGTCGAGATGGAGGCGCAGCAGTTCGACGGTATCACCGAGGAGGAACGTGAAATGATATTTGGCCTCTTTGCTGACAACGACACCACTGTCAACTGTGAGGATATCTTCTGCCAGCATTACAACAACGTCATCCATTTCCATGGTGAGCACCGCCTAAATCGTCAGGTCATCGAAGAGACATTAGTTCCTTTAGTACGTGAATATGTGAGAGTTCTTGGGGTTTGGAAGGAAGAAAAATTTCTGCGTATTAGGAATGGCGAACCCGATGAAATAACCCCTGGCGGTTCTCAATTATTCCGTGATGCTGGTATCCTTGCCATTAGACAAAAGGATGTATTAAGCATTCCTGAGATTGTTGAAATAGATCTTGACAGAATAACAACCTATGAAATACTCGAGACGGATGGGATGCTTAAAATATGTTGGACAAGGATTCCAGGCGAAAAATACGACAACGTGACCATTGCCGGTAATGAAGCCGAGCTGGTGAAGGACTGGCTTGATGGATTGTTTGTGAGATCCAAGTGGAGACATTGTCCTTTGAATTTGAGTATCCGTTACCTGACAAATTCACATGAATCGAGTATTTTTATGGGGAAAAAAAGGGAACCAAAAAAATACATTGGGGAGCAAATATTTACCACATTGCTATCCGATAAGGAAATAGAGCAGGTGAGGATGGAGATGCGTGGTGCTAAAACTAACTATCTGTTACATCAGCGTATACTAGACGATGTCAAGCGTTTTCTTGACAAGGAACTTGGGATGGATTGTTTCCCTGGGTGGATAGAATTCACATGGGCGCCAGGTGAATATGGAAGGCTTTCTAAAGGCATTCGTTATTTGGACAAAGAGGACTTGCAAAAAATGTTGTCGGTCATCAAAGAGAAAGGCGAAGGCGTAAGTCGTGAGGAGTTAATCGAAGGACTAGAAGATTGCTGTGTCAGAAAAGAGGTTTGGACACGCGAAACTGGTCATTCGTGGACTAAATATACGCTTCTTGCACGCACACCAAGTCAAGAGGAACGTGAGTATGCTGACACGTGGGACGTCTATCCTGTCAGATTGAGAAGTTTCCCGGTAAAAGCGATTATTGAAATGTTGAAAGACTACATAGAATGACACGAATGGTATTTTTCCTATTAACGCTGCTTTTATGCCATTATTTGGCTGATTTTTGCTTCACTTTTCCCTCAATGATTCGGGCAAAAGTGGATGGGCGCAACCCGTGGCCGATACTGCTTCATGCAGCTATCCACGCTGGATTAGTGGGCGTTTGCCTTGTATGCTGGCAAGTGCCGTGGAAACTGATGTTGCTGATGTTATTGTTGGAATTGGTATCACATTTTCTTATTGACGTCGCGAAAGGACGGCTATCTGCACGTTTCACATCATTGGCCGACCCGCAGAAGAAACCCTATTGGATGCTTTATGGATTTGACCAACTGCTGCATTTGTCAGTAATCGTGTTGATTTTTTACATAAGCTGGAAATATTAACAATCGTCTCAATCATACAACTCCACAAACTCATAAATATTCCCCATCTCCTCCAAAAACTTGATAAAGTCCTCCTGGCTAATGATAATCGTCCCCGTGTTGTCATTGGGATGGAAGCTCAGGCGAGGGGCGTTCAAGAGGTTTTTGTCGATGAAGAGGTGCACCTCGTGGTTCTCGTCGTTGATGAGGCCGAAGGGGGAGACGCTGCCAGGCTTCAGGCCGAGGTATTTCTCCATGCGGGCCTCCGAGGCGAAGGTGAGCTTGCCCTGGTGCAGACGCTGTTCGAGGTCGTGGATGTCCATCTGGTGCATGCACTCGAAGATGACGAGGTAGTGCTTGTTACCCTTGTGGTTACGGAAAAACAGGTTCTTGCAGTGCGTGGCCTCGAACTTGCCCCAGTAGGCCAACGACTCCTCGATGGAACCCAACGGCGGATGAAACTTGATGTCGAAGTCGATGCCGAGGCCAAGCAGGGTGTCCACTACCTTCTGCTGCCGCTCACTCAAGGGTTGGTTTATCTCTGATGGTTTCATTTTCTTGTTTTTAATCACAAAACTTTCAAAACTTGACAAAACTTTTTTGCTTGGTTGTGGAAAGCCAGCCAACCGGCGGCTTTCCGGCGGCGACGCGGTTGCGCAGCCGCCCACGCCAAATGATGGTTTTGTATGTTTTGTCGGTTTTGTGACATAATTACAACTTGCTTTTCAACGCTTTACCCGTATATGATGCCTTGCATTTCACCAAGTCCTCGGGTGTGCCTTCAAAGACGATTTCGCCGCCCTTGTTGCCGCTCTCGGGACCCAGGTCGATGACCCAGTCCGCCGACTTGATGACGTCCATGTTATGCTCGATGATGATGACGCTGTGGCCGTTGGCAATCAAGGCGTTGAACGACTCCAGCAGCTTGTTCACATCGTGGAAATGCAGGCCCGTGGTCGGCTCGTCGAAGATGAAGAGCGTGGGCTTCTCCACCTGACCCTTGATGAGGAAATAAGCCAACTTCACGCGCTGTGCCTCGCCGCCCGAGAGTGAACTCGACGACTGCCCGAGCTTCAGATAGCCCAAACCGACCTCCTGCAAGGGCTTCAAACGGTTGACGATGCGCCCAACGATGGGGGTCTGCCGCTCGGATGAGTGCTCGAAGAAGTCGATGGCCTCCTCGATGCTCATGTTGAGGATGTCGGAGATGTGCTTGCCATCGTATTTGATTTCCAGTACCTCTTCCTTGAAGCGCGTTCCGTGACAAGCCTCGCAAGGCAGATAAACGTCGGCCATGAACTGCATCTCGATCTTTTGCACGCCCTCGCCCTCACATTCCTCGCAGCGACCGCCTGGCACATTGAACGAGAAGAAGGCAGGCTTGATGCCGCGCAGTTTGGCTAATTTCTGTTCGGAGAACAGCGTCCGAATCTCATCGTAGGCCTTCAAGTAAGTGGCTGGGTTGGAGCGCGACGACTTTCCGATAGGATTCTGGTCGATGAACTCGACGGCCTGGATGAGGCGCAGGTCGCCTTCCAAGGCACCATAGCTACCGCATTTCTCGGCGTTCTCGCCAAGCTGCCGTTTCATGGCGGGATAAAGCACATCCTTTACCAAGGTCGACTTGCCCGAGCCGCTTACGCCCGTGATGACGGTCATCATGTTGAGCGGGAAGCGCACGGTGAGGTTCTTGAGGTTGTTCTGCGTCGCGCCTTTGATGACGATGGCGTTGGCGCTCTTGCGTCGGCGGGTGGGCACTGGGATGCTCATCTTGCCCGTGAGGTATTGCGTGGTGAGGCTCTTCTCGCAGTGGACGAGGTCCTTGATCTCGCCCTCGAACACGACTTCGCCGCCAAAGGCACCCGCCATCGGCCCGATGTCGATGATGTAGTCGGCGCTGCGGATGATTTCCTCGTCATGTTCCACCACGATGACGGTGTTGCCGATGTCGCGCAGACGTTTCAGCACCTTGATGAGTTGCTCAGTGTCGCGGGAATGCAGGCCGATACTGGGCTCGTCTAAGATATAGGTGGAGCCGACCAAGCTGCTGCCCAACGAAGTCGCGAGGTTGATGCGCTGCGACTCGCCGCCCGAGAGCGTGTTGGAGAGACGGTTCAGGGTCAGGTAACCCAAGCCCACCTCGATGATGAAATCCAGGCGGTTGCTGATTTCCACGAGTAGGCGAGAGGCGATTTTGCTGTCGGTCTCGTCGAGTTTGAGGTGATCGAAGAAGACTTTCAGCTCGTCCAAGGGCATCAGCACGAGGTCGGTGATGCTCTTGCCGCCCACCTTAACATATTGCGCTTGTCGGCGCAGGCGTGTGCCGTGACATTCGGGGCATACCGTCTTGCCGCGGTAGCGCGACAGCATCACGCGGTATTGTATCTTATACGACTGTGTCTCAACATAGTTGAAGAAGTCCACGATGCCCTCGAAGTACTGGTTGCCGGTCCAGAGAAGACTCACCTGTTCGTCGGTGAGTTCGTAGAACGGCTTGAAGATGGGGATGCCCACCTTGTCGGCCACGCGGATGAGGGCGTCTTTCCACTCGCTCATCTTCTCGCCGCGCCAGCAGGCGATGGCGTTCTCGTAGATCGACAGGCTCTTGTTGGGCACCACCAGGTCGGGGTCGATGCCAATAACGCTGCCGAAGCCTTGACAGGTGGGGCAGGCGCCGTAGGGGTTGTTGAAGGCGAACATATTGGCTGTGGGCGGCTCAAAGGTGATGCCGTCGGCCTCGAAACGCGACGAGAAGTCGGCTTCCTTGCGCTCGCCGTCGAGTTCGCTGATCACCTGACAGGTCTCCTTGCCCTCGTAGAAGGCAGTCTGCACCGAGTCGGAGATGCGCCCAATGGCGTCGTCCATGTTCTCGCTGACCTTGATGCGGTCGATGAGTAGCTTCACCTTCTTCTCGCTGACTTTTTTCTTCTGGTCGAGGAAATCCTCGATTTTGATGATCTCGCCGTTATATAAAATACGGTAGAAGCCCTGTTGCATGAGGATGTTGAGGTGCTCTTCGAGGCTGCGGCCTTCGGGCAGGTGAAGCGGCGCGACGATGTAGGCTGTGCTACCCGTCGGCAGGCCGAGGATATGGTTCACCACATCCATCACCTGGTGCTTCTTGACCAGCTTGCCTGAGGCGGGGGAGTAGGTCTTGCCGATACGGGCGTAGAGGAGTTTCAGGTATTCGTAGATTTCGGTGCTGGTGCCCACGGTGGAGCGTGGGTTGTGCGAGTTTACCTTCTGCTCGATGGCGATGGCGGGCGAAAGGCCCGTGATGCTCTCCACGTCGGGCTTGTTGAGTCGGCCCATGAACTGCCGTGCGTAGGAACTCAAGCTCTCCACATAGCGGCGTTGGCCTTCAGCATACAAGGTGTCGAACGCCAAGGACGACTTGCCCGATCCCGACAGGCCGGTGATGACCACCAGCTTGTTCTTCGGAATCTGCAAACTGATGCTTTTCAGGTTGTTGACCTTCGCGTTGCGGATGGTGATATAGGAAGTTGTTTGCTCTTTCAAGGTTCGGAAAAATTGAATTTGCAAAGGTACGGAAAAGCGGGGAAATAGGAGAAGGGGAAGAGGAAAATAATAAGATTTACGTATTTTTGGAGAAATCGAGCAAAAACATTTCGGTATTTTTGGATATAACATAATAAAAAATTTCGGTATTTTTGGATAAAATGAATAAAAAGATTTGCGTAACTCAAATAAAAAGCCTATTTTTGCGCTCGAAATCAGACACTTTAGAAGATGAAAAGGATATTCAAACGAAAACTATATGACCAGCTTCTCAAATGGAAACGTGTCCAAAACGGAAAGACCGCAATTTTGATTGAAGGCGCACGACGGGTCGGCAAGTCAACACTTGTTGAGCAGTTTGCCAAAAACGAGTATGACTCATACATACTTATTGATTTCAACGAGGCATCCGAAGAGGTGACGGCTTTGTTCAGCAACTTGATGAACATGGACTATATCTTTCTGCAACTACAATCTATTTATAATGTAGTCCTCAAAAAGCGAAAATCTGTCATCATCTTTGATGAGGTGCAGAATTGTCCTCGCGCTCGTCAAGCCATAAAGTATCTGGTTAAAGATGGTCGCTACGACTATATTGAAACTGGTTCGCTTATCAGTATC
>ONJF01000066.1 GCA_900318085.1 uncultured Bacteroidales bacterium | reverse complement strand
GATTTTCTACTTTAATCATTGCTTTTAGTCTTTAATGGTTAAACTTTTATTTTGTTGATTTGTTGTTTGTCGTTTTGAGATTCCCTTCGGGAATGGAGTGTTTGTCATTTTATACAGCGGCGGCAAGAACAAGTTGCCTATTTGTAGCACCACAGGCCGCCGCGGTTAACAACAACTCCTGACCTCCATTCCCCGCAGGGGAATCTCCCAAATTAAAACACCAGCACTTCACTTTCTCCAAAGTTGTCATACGAAGAAGTAATCACCTTCTCGCCAGCTTCAAGGCCTTCGACAACCTCGTAATACTGCGGGTTCTGTCGCCCAATCTTGATGTCGCGGCGCGTGGCCTTGCTGCCGTCGGGCGAAAGCACATAGATCCACTTGCCGCCCGTCTTCTGGTAGAAGGCGCCACGCGGGATGAGCACCGCCTCCACGGGCTGGCCGAGTTGCAGGTTGAGGTAATAGGTCTGGCCGCTGCGGATGTTCTCGGGCTGCTGCTCCATGAACTTGAAGTCGGCCTTGAACTTGCCGTCGCGCACCTCGGGATACACTTTTCTAATCTGCGCCTGATACCGCTCACTCTGCCGTTCGAAGGTGGCCTCCAAGCCAGGCGTGATGCGGTCGATGTAATGCTCATCGATCTGAGCCTCAATTTTGTAACTGTCAAGGTTGTTGATTTGCCCGATTTTGGAGCATCCAACAGGCCCAACTCGCCATCGATGGGTGCCTTGATGGTGAGGTTTTCCTTGCGCTTGCGGATCATCATCATGTTGACGCGCATGTTTTCGAGGCTCTCGCGCATACGGTCGATTTCCACCGAACGATGGAGGCTGTCCTGCTTGGCGCGGTTCTCCACCAACTTCAGGCGGCTGTTCGAGAGTGTGAAGTCCTCCTCGGCCTTCAGGTAGTCCTCGCGGGCGATGAGGCCGTCATCGTAGAGCGACTTCTGCGCCTCGTAGGTGCGGCGGTTGCGCTGCACCTCCATCTGCAGCTGCAGTTTCTCCTGCTCCACGCTCAACTTCTGCTGTTCCATCTGAATCATGGTGTTGCGCAGGATGTTCTCCTTCTCGGCGAGGTCGGCCTCGGAGGAGAGGATTTGCATGTCGAGGTTTTCGTTGCTTAAGATAAGGATGACATCGCCAGCCTTGACGCGGCTGCCTTCCTCGGTGACAATCTGTTGCACTACGCCACCTTCCAATGGGCTGATTTGGATGGTCGTCATCGGCGCGACCTGTCCGCTGATGCGGATGTAGTCGTTGAACTCGCCCGAGGTGACGGTGCTCACGGTGATGTTGTCCGCGTCGATGCGGAGTTTCTTCGAGTCGTCCCTGAAGATGAGCCAGAGGATGAAGACGAGGAGCAACGCCCCGCCCCAGAACGGCAACGCCTTTTTCGTGAACGCGCGGCGAATGCCTTTTTTCTGTTCGATTTTACGATCCATTGAGTGTTCCATAACTATTGTAGATTTATAATTTCAAATTTCAAGATTTCAGGATGCTTTTTTTAACTACGGATTTCGCTGATTTTACAGATTTGTTCCCGTAAATTTTGGGACGCAAGCGTCCGATGAGTACGGATGATTTTACAGATTTGTTCCCGTAAATTTTGGGACGCAAGCGTCCGATGAGTACGGATGGCTGCCACCAGTAGGAATCCGTAACAATTTGGGCACTTGTGCCTTCCAAATTTCTTGTCGGCCATCCGTTTAATCCGTGCAATCCGTAGTTTCTGATTATTCATTGTTTTGTGGGTTTTGATTGTTTTGTGATAAACGCTATTCCTTCTTCAACACCGTAGCGGGATTAGCCCGTGCCGTCTTGATGCTTTGCCAAATGACTGATAGGAACGCCATCAGCACGACGGCCAGCACGGCCAAAGCGAAAATCCACCACGAGAGGCTGATTCGATGCGTGTATTCCTCAAGCCAACGGTGCATAATGAACCAGGCCACGGGAATGCCAATCAGTGCAGCCACAGCCACCATCTTCATGAAGTTCAGCACCAACTCGCGCAACACGCCGCCATAGTCGGCGCCAAAAACTTTCTTCACCGCCACCGCGCGACGCTCCTGCTGCATGTAGTAGGAACTCATTGCAAACAAGCCCAAGGCAGAAACGAGCATCGAAAGCAAGGTGAAAATTAGGACGATACGAAGGATGCGGTTCTCGTTGGCGAAACATTCCTCAATGCTTTCCTCTATGTATTTGGCACCGAACAACTTGTCGGGCATCATCTCTTTCGTCACCTGTTCCAATCTGGCGCAAGCCTCTTGATGGTCGCCGGTGACTTTCACCAAAATCTGCCACGGCCAGTCGTCCTCCTTGTCCTCTCCCCTGTTGTAGATTAGCGCCGCCGACTGATTAGCCTCCAACGGCCTGATTTTGAAGTCGTAATAAATGCCGCCGATGTCTAAAGTGCCGTTTCCTGCGGAATGGATCTCGGTCTCGTCCTCGTCGATTCCAATCTCCTTGAAAGCGTACTCGTTGAGCCAATAGGCCGGATTGGAAAGGTGGTTGTCCTGCTTTTTGCGCAGTCCCAAGATGTCGAAATAATGCTTGTCACCTTGAATCTGCTGGAACGAGACCCAGGTGCCGTCGGCCATTTCCACCGTCCAGTTGTTGGTGCCCTCAAGCGGAATGCCGTCGCCGTGCCCGACATCCTCCACAAACGGCTCGGCGCGATAGGCTTCGAGCAACGGCCTCACATCGCCCAATTTGCCGAAAACATTTTGAATCACCAAGATATCCTTAGTGTTATAGCCCAAATCGGCGGTTATCAGCGTCCTGACTTGCAGGAACATCGTCAGGGCTGCAACGAGCATCACAACGGTAATGGCGTTTTGCAAAACGATGATGACGGGGCCGTAAACCGTCTTGGTCTTCAGCCGCAGCGAACCGCGCACAATCTCAATGGGTTGTGCCTTCTGAATCAGCAAGGCAGGAACCACACCCGCAATGAAACCCAACACCACAATCAACGCAATGACAATCAACACATTGACAACACTGACCGACCCAAAAACCGAAATCTGATACTCCAGAATCTGCGACACGGCGGGCGCAAGGGCCTCGGCCAACAAAACCGCCAAGCCCATCGCCACGGCGCAAAGCACGATGCTTTCGCCAATCATCTTCATGAAAATGCCAAACTTGGTCGCCCCGACGAGCCGCCGCGTGGCCATCTCCTTGGCGCGAAAACCGATGAGCGCGGTGGAAAGGTTCACATAGTTAAGGATGGCGAACAGCAAGAGCATCAGGCACATGGCGAGAAGCAGATTGACAAAGGAGCGGTCGCCGAAGTTGACAGTTTCCGACCAGTCGAATTTGCCGTCTTTGAGGAAATACATGTCGCGCAGCGGGATGATGCGCACCTCGTCATATTGGTGCTTATAGACCCAGAAATTCTCCTCGCACCAAGCCAGGATGTCATCGTGGCGGGCGTTCAAATCCGCGCCTGGGTAGGTCATCACGAAAGTGACGCCTGCCCCCGCGTTGCTCATGCGCTCATCGTGCGAAGAGTTGGTCTTAGTAAGAATGTCGCCGCGAAGAAGCACCTCGGGCGTTTTGAGGATGCTGTTGCCGAAGTCCTTGAAGATGCCGCAAACGGTCAGCGGGAAGTCGTCGCCCTCGTGTTCGTAGGTGATTTGTCGCCCGATGGGATCCTTGTCACCGAAATGCGCATTGGCGAAGGCCTCGCTCACCATGCAGCGGTCGCCCGAGATTTTCCAGTCGGCCTTCGAGCCTTTCACGAGGTCGTAACTGAACATTTCGAAGAAACAAGAGTCCACTGCGATGGTGTTGCCGTAAACAGTCTCGCCGCCGATTCTAAACTCCGCCGCCGCCGACACACCGACCACGCAGGTCGATTTCTCGATTTCGGGGAACCGGTTGCGCAGGTGCTTGTCGAGCCAGTAGGCCATGTTGATGTTTTGCTCGTTCGTGACGACAAAAATCCGGTCGGCGTTCTCTTGGAAGGCGTCGGTGGAGAGTTGTTTCTGCACATACACCGCCAAGAGCAGCACGAAGGCCATCGAGATGGTCAAGCCCAAAAGATTGATGAGGGCGTAAAGTTTGTTCCGTTTCAAAAAATTGAAAAATGATTTCATATTGTTGAATTATTGATTGTTTAACTGTTTGTTGAGTTTCCCTTCGGGGAATGGAGTGCTTGTCTTAGTAATATAGCGGCGGCAAGAACAAGTTGCCAATCTGTAGCGCCACAGGCCGCCGCGGTAAACAACAACTCCTGAGTTCCATTCCCGCAGGGAATCTATATACATTGTTTCCATATCAATTATTCTTCAAAGACTTAACAGGATTCATTCGGGCAACACGATTGCTGCTCATGACGACCACGGCAGTCACGATAAGCAAGACCGTCACCGCACCGATGATGAAATAGAGTGGTGAGAGACCGATGCGCATGGCGAACAACTCCAACCATTTGTCGGCGAGGAAATAGGCTATCGCCACGCCAATCAAAGCCGCAATCACCGCCAGTTTCAGCACATCCACTACGAACATACGGATGATTTCGCCCGCCACCGCACCGTTCACCTTGCGAATGGCTACCTCCTTGCTGCGGCGGTTGGCCTCGTCGCGCACAAAACCTATCAGACCAAACAAGGCAATTGCCAAAGCGAACAAGGCACCTATAATGAATGTGCGCCGCATCTGATACAGGTGGGTATACTCCTTCTTGACCAATTCGGTGTAAGGCGTCACTTCGACATTGTTCCGCTCGGGCAGACATTCCTCGATGACCGCCTTCACCTTGGCGATGGCTTCGGGATTCACCTCACGCACCTTCACCACTAGGGTTTTCATCACCCTCGACCAGTCTTCTGGGCCATAGTTCCAATCCATGTTCCAACAGAAGCGGATGCTCGCGCGGTCGTCGTTGCCCAACATCGAGCCGATGACATAATCTTCATAAACGCCACAAATAGTGTAAACATCATCGTCACCATCGCTGTGCTCCGAAATCAAGATGTCCTTGCCTACAGCACCGTCGCTCCAGTCGGCATAAAGGTTCATCTCCTTCACGAAACTTTGGCTCACAGCTACATCTTTCGGCTTTGAAGGCGCTTTGCCCTCTGTCAAACGGAAGCCCATCATATCGAAGAAGCCCTCCGTCGCCATGTATTGGTCGCACACGCCCATTAAATATTTCGTCGGGTTGTCGGGCAGCATGATATTGTTACCAGACGTCTTGTCCAATGGGATGCTATAGGTCAGCTCTGCTGCCTCCACTTCGGGATATTGCCGCAGTTTTTCTGTAATCAGTATCAATTTGTCCTTATCCGCGCCTTCCAACTGGGAATACAATAAATGATCGTATTCGTAGCCCATGTCGGCATTCAACGCCCTGTCATATTGTCCGTCGGCCACGAGGACCATTGGCAGCAGGATGGCATTGATACCGATTTGCAACATCAGCAACGAGAGTTTCCAACGACGCTTGCTTTCCTTGTAGCCGCTGAAGGCCGTCGAAACGGGAATCCTGACGAACATCATCGCGGGAATGAGGGCCGAGACCAGGAAGATAAAAGCGATGATGCCAACGAGCACCCATCGGGTTTGCGGCACCATAAGGCTGGCAACTGGCACGCCCAACAACGACTCGATGACCCCGCTGAAAGCCCATATCACCAAGGCCGCCACTACCAACGAAGCCAATAGGTTCAAAGCCGTCTCTTTGATGAGCATTCCGTAAATGCTTCCTGCGCTGGCACCGTAGCACTTCCTGACACCCATTTCTTTGGAGCGGCGCACCACATCCGAAACCGCCATTAGCAGGTAGTTGAGCACCGAGACCAAAAGCAACAAGGCCGCCACCACCGAAAGAATCAACACATAGTTTTTGATAGTAGGCTCATGACGATGCATGGTGGCAAGAGGGGTCAGCGTGTACCAAATCGTGGAGCCGTCGCGTTCCAACTCTTCCAAAGGCTGGTGTGCCTCCTGCATCTTGCGGATGGCATCTTTCAAGCCGTTGGGATCCACATTGGGCGCCAGCCTGACAAAGCCGCGATAACGGTCGTTGCCCAGCCAGTTGTTGATGCTCCACTCACCGAAGGCAGCAATGGCCTTGTACGCTGCCATTCTCTGGAAAATCTTCAAAAACACCCACCACGGTCAGTCTTGTTTTCGGTCCCCAAACTTCACTGTAGATTTGTTTGCCGATGGCCTCGTTCACGCCGCCCAACTTCTCCGCAAAGCTTCGGCTGACGGCAATGTCGCCATTGTACTCCTGCAAGGCCTGCATCGGGTCGCCAGCAAGAAATTCTCGGTTGAAAAAGTCGAAAAAACAGGTATCGGCACCGATGCATAGACCCGTAATGAGGTTGTCGTTTTCGTCATAAAGGTTACCGTTGAGCAAGTTGGAATAGCGCGTAGCGGCTTCCACGCCAGGAACTTCTGCCTTGAAACCCGGTGCAATTCCTCCCGAAGTGCCCCAATAGTCATCTTCGAAGCACACCTTGGCAATCAGCACGATGCCGATGGCGAGACCTATGCCTAACGATAGGATTTTGATTAATTTGTCGGAGATGCTATTCATTGTTGATTGTTGTTTGTTTAATCGTTTAATTGTTGGTCACAAAACCTGCAAAACCCTCAAAACCTTTTTTTCTCGGCAGGGGAAAGTGGCCCCTCATTCCGAACTTGATTCGGAACGGCCCGCTTTCCGGTGGCAACGCGGTTGCGTGCCGCCACACGCTTTTCTTTGGACTTTATCATTGTTTTGTATGTTTTGTATGTTTTGTGATAAATACTATTGCTCTATATACGGTGTCCCACTATAATAAGTTACAACGCTGCACTTAATAAAGTATTGAAGCCAGGCGTTCAATTGTTCCGCAAGGGCGTTGAGGTAGTTGTTTGAGGCCGTTTGGTACTCGATGGACGAGATCAATCCCTGCTCGAAACGTTTGGTGTTCAGCGCGTAGGCCTCTTGCTGCAATTCTGCTCGGGTGTCGGCTTGGCGCAAGGCATCGGCGCTGCCGTCGCGGTCGGCGATGGCGCGGCGCACCTCGGCCTCCACCGTTTGAAGCGTCTGCTCATAATCGGCTTGGGCGCGGTCGTAGGCATTCTTCCGCTTTGCGATATTGGAATGCTTCGAGAGGCGATCGAAGATGGGGATGCTCAACGAGAGTTGCACATACTCGCCGCCGTTGTTCTTCATCTGCTCGAAATACGGTGTGGGCACATAGCCCTCCATACCCGGATAGGTGAAGTAACTCGACGACCAGCCACCGTAGAGCGAGAGGCGGGGCAGCAACTGCCAGCGGGCCGTCTTCAATGCAAGACGGGCGTTTTTCATCGTGCCTTCGGCCAAAAGGACGGAAGGCATGTTGGTTTTGGCAAATTCCACCATTTGGGAAATGTTTTCCGTACCCGTTGTAGGGCTGTCGCATTGCGGCAGCCGCACTAACGAATCGTTGACGATGCGGCTGCCACGGTGTGACAGCCCTACATCCAAACCGTCAATTTTCAATGGTTTTTCAATGGGCCAAAACATCACATCCTTCAGGGTGATCATGGCATTGTTGAGGTTGTTCCGACAGGTGGTCAGTTGGTACTGCCGCTCGGCAAGGTCGCTCTGCATCTGCACCACGTCGGCATGGGATTTCTGTCCTAATTGTTCTTGCCTTGTGGCGAGTTGCACGGACTTTTCCGCTGTGGTCACCTGCGCTTGCAGGGCTTCCTGCATCTCGGTGTAATACAACACATTGCAGTAGGCTTCCATGGTGGCGAGACAGATCTGGTCTTCGGTTTGCTGCTCTTTGGTCAAACCCATCAGTTGGGCCGTCTTGGTGATTTTCAAGTTATTGACGGCCTGGAATCCGTTGAAGAGGTTGATGCCCGCCGAGAGGCTGTAGCCGTTATGGAACGAGGTCGTCCTAATATAGGTGTTGGTCTCGGGGTCAATGCTGCGGCCAAAGTTGGAATAGGCGTAAGTGCTTCCTTCAATCGTAGGCGTGAAGGCCGCAAGAATAGCATCGCGGCGGTCAATCTGTGCATCGCGGTTGTCGGCTTGGGCAATGCGCATCTTGGTGGAGTGTTCCACGGCATAGCGCATACAGGCTCTGAGGTCCATGGTAGTGGTGTCCTGAGCCTTGACATTGGTCAAGGCTCCAAGCGACATCATCAAAATGAAAAAGGTATGTTTAGCTTTCATCTTACACATAATTTTCTACGTGCCAAACGAAAGCATATCGCGTGCCAAAAATGTAACTATTTAAAATTCAAAGATTTAAAATTTAAGATTCAAAACAAAGTGTAAAGTTTTTTTACAGTGGTGTAACAAAACTTTACAGTGTAAAGTGGACTTCTATTCAAAAACCAGTTGCCTTTTTCGGTTTTTTTCTATTTTTGTTGCGATTAAAAAACACCAACTAAACATCAACATCATGAAGAAAACTCTGATTATCGCCCTCGCGGGCATGATGCTGTTCGCCTTCACGCAGTGCGGCGGCGGCAAAAACGAAAACGGAAAAGAAGGCAAAACCAAGACTGAGGCAAAAGCGTCCAAGCAATTTACGGAAATGAAGGAAGCTTACGACGAGGTTGAGAAGATGATCAATGACACAAAGGATTGCGAAGAACTGAAAGAGGCGGCTTTTGCCGTGGCCCTCGGTGCACTCGCCGTTGAATTGGGTGGCGACGAATACGCTGCTGAAGAGAAGATGACCGAAAAAGAGAAAGAGCAATTCAACAAGATCATCGAAGACCTCAGTGATAAAGCGCAAAAGAAAGCCGAACAATTGGGATGCGACCTTGGCCTAGACGAGTAAGCATCAAAATCACAAACAACGGCTGGTCACGCCTCGTGACCGGCCGTTTTTGTTTTGTTGCCCTCATCGACGACGCACGACACCGTCATGTCGCCCGTCACATTCACCACAGTGCGCAACATGTCCAAAGGCCTGTCAATACCCAAGATAAGCGCCAAGCCTTCAATCGGTATGCCAACCGAATCGAGCACGATCATCAGCATAACGATGGAGCCTCCCGGAATGCCCGGCGTACCTATCGACGAGATGGTGGCCGTGGCCAAAATGAGCAACATCTGACCGAAGGTCAAGTCCAAGCCCAAGACCTGCGCCAAAAACACCGCCGCCACGGCCTGATAACAACTCGTGCCGTCCATGTTGATGGTCACGCCCACAGGCAGAACAAACGATGAAACCTCCTCAGAAACACCCAGGTGTTTCTGGGTGCGTTCCATGGTCAAAGGCAAGGTGGCCGCACTTGAACTGGTGGTGAATGCCAACATCTGCACCGGCGCTGCTGCCTTGAAGAACTGCTTCATCGTCCGCTTGCCAAAGACCCGCATGATGAATGGATATACCAACAAGATGATGACGGCCAAAGCCAGCACCACCGTAAGGGCATACAAACCCAAGGCGGAGAAGATGCCCACATCGCCTGCATAGTCCACAATCAAGGCGGCCATCAAGGCAAATACACCGTAGGGTGCAAAGGCCATGATGAAGTCGATGATCTTGAGTAAAACGAGATTCAACTGTTGGAAGAAACGCACCAGAGAGGGCACTTTTGAAGGTCCAACGACAATCAAAGCCACGCCGAATAGCAAGGCGAAGAAGATGATTTGCAGCATCTTGGAGTTGTCGCCCAAGGCTTGGAAGAGGTTTTCGGGCACCATGTCGACCACGAACTGCAAGGGCGACTCATCCTTCACCTGCTGCATCTGCGCCTCGCGCTCCACCACGGTCTGCTGGTAACGTTCCATGAACTCCGTCTGTCGGTCTTTCGGGAAGACCTTTCCCGGCTTGATAACGCTGACCATGCCCAAGCCTATGCTCACCGCAAGGATGGTAGTGCAGACATAGATCAGAATGGTTTTCAAGCCGATGCGCGACAGGTTGCGGATGTCCTTCAGGTTGACGACGCCCAAAATGAGCGACACCAACACCAATGGTACGGCGATGAGTTTGAGCAAGCGCATGAAAATGTCGCCCCAAGGGGCAACCCAGTCGTGCACAAAACCTTCCCAATGCAAGGCCATGGCCAGAAAACCGAAGCCCAGACCCAAGCCCATGCCTAGCAAGATCTTGGCATAGAGCGGAATGCGTTTTCTATGTGCTTCTCCCCTATTCAATCAAGTTGATTTTTTGTGTGGCCACGCCGTCTTCAGTCACGATGCGGACGACATAAATGCCTTTGGAATAGCCTTCCAAGTTCAGCTCCACCTTGTTTGAGTTGGTCATCCTATCTTCAAGCATCTCTCCCTTGATGCCCATCAGTGTCACCTGTTGGATGTTGCTTTGCGCCTCGATGACAACCTTGTCCTTCGTCGGGTTGGGATAGACATCACACTTCATGGCAGCCAATTCATTTACATTCACATCAGTGGTATCGGTCGGAACGACCTTCACATCGTCGACAAACCAGTCGTAGGCCAGCCACTCGCCAAAGGTGTTGTAACCTCTAAAGCCAATCTTGATGTTACGTCCGATATACTCATCCAAATTGATGGAAATCGGCTCGTCGTATGCGTTGATTTGTCCGTAAGGCATGTCGGCGGCATCCCATTTGTCGTCCCATGTGCCGTCGTAAGTGTCATACACCCTGACCACAAAACGGTCATAGCCATCGGTGCCGTACTGCACCCAAGTCCAGAACTGCAAAACGGTGGGTCTCGTGATGGTCAAAACGGGCGTAATCAAAGTCTGGTCTTGTGCCGCGGGACTCTCGCTGCTGTCCCACTCCAACACGGCCTGCTTGTTGCCGCGATGCGGATTCACAACAAAACTTTCTTCATAGTAATCCGTATAGTACACCGTGCCTTGTACCGTCCAATCCCACCATGTCGGGTTGCCGTCGGTAGTCCAACCTTCGGGCATGGTGAACATGCTGCTGCATTCCTCAAAGGTCTCATAGAGTAGTGGGCGTTGGTAGTCCCAACGAATCGGGATCTCCTCCGACGTTGCGCTATTGCCCAACGCATCAACGAGTTGCACAGTCATCGTGCCAGAGGTGTGGTTGTCGTAGGCAGGAATGGTGGCGGTGTAGTCGTAATTACCCCTGCCCTTTCCAGCTCTAATGAAGGTCAAATCGTGACTTACGCCCCAAATCGAATATGTAGCCGCCAAGGTGGAAGGCATGTCTGAAGCATCATGGACACGTAAAGTGAGGTTCATCTCGGTGTCGGCGTAGGTTTGGTTACCGCTGACAGCAATCACCGTGGGGGCCTCATGGTCTTCCGAAGAACTATTGATGAAGATGTCGTCGAGATACAAGTTCCAGCCGTAGTCGCTGACGCCCTCGAAGATGATGAAGCCATAGTCATCGGGGCAATCGAAGGTGAAGGCATATTCGTACCAATCGTCCACATCGGCGACAACAGGTTCCTTATAGGTGCAACGGTGGATGGTACCAAGCAACTGTCCGCCTTCCGAACGCGGCACAGCGTTGTAATACACATTGATACGGTCGTCCTTATTGATATTCGGGTTGCTGTTGCGGAACATCCAGAAGCTGACGATGTTGTCGTGTTCGTTCAGGTTCATCTTGGGCGAGACCAGTTCAGCCGAGCCTCCCGAAGGATTGGTGTAGGTGTAGAATCGCGCCATATACTGACTGCCTTCATGTGGCGTCGCACTCGGCGTGGAACCTTCCGTGATGCGGTCAAAGGCATAGTTGCCGTTAGTGATGTTGTTCTGCCAACCGAAAGGCACAAAGTCGTTCTCGAAGCCTTCCTCAAGTGGGAAGTCGGCGTAAGGAGCCAAGGCTGTGATTTGGAAATCAACATTTTGTGTCGGGGCAGAATGGCTAGAAACCACATTGAAAGCGGCGTGGACAATTTCGTTGTTGTTCAAGTTCATCGGCAAGGTCGTCTTGGCCACCAACTCCACCGAATTATTGTAAGACACGTTGACTTGATTCACCTGAGTGCCATTCTGGTAGAACTCAATCGGCAAGTTGCCTGTGCTGTTGAGTTGATAGGTATCCGACTGTTCGCCCGTGTTGTTGAGGCGGAAACGCAGATAGGCAGGCTCACCGAAATAGACTGAGGTATCGGCAGTGAGTTGCTCCACATTGAAGTTGTATTGCGCAGTCTGCTCGATGATAATATCATCAATGGACAAATACCATGGTCCGTTGTCGGCCACGCTGTGGAAACCAACATAATAAGCGCCCGAGCTGGTAGCTTGAAACACGCCCGAGGTCTGTTCAAACTCCTCGTTGGCGACCACCATCATTGGCACCGCAGTAGCCGTCATTGCCGAAGGATTGGCACTTGCACCAGCTTTCACTTCCAGGTTAAAGTGATCGACATGCCAGGTGGCATACCAGAAGGAAACTCGGTAATAATTGCCAGCCGTCACGTTGATTTCCTTGTAGATCCATACGTCGGTGTTATAGGTGGCGTACATGTACCAGTCGCCAGTATGCGGTTTCCTGCCACGGGCCGTATTGTCATCTGGGATGGTGATGCCGGCCTTCCAGCCACCGTCGCCAATCCAGCCCACAGGGGTTTGGTCTACCGTGTTACCATTTTCAAAAGTCTCGTTGACAAGCACTTGTGCGAAGGCACTTCCTGCTAGAAGCCACATCGCAATAAAAGCGTACAGTTTTTTCATATTTGGTTCCTTTTAATTTGCTACAAAAATAGGGATTGTTACAATACAAAGCGTGTATAACGAACGAAAAAGCAGGTCCCTGAGCCTGTCGAAGGGCCGTCTTAAACAAGTTTTATTTCCTAGCCACCACCAAAAAATGTGGACTCATGCCCATCATCTCGGGCTCGCTCTCCGTTATTCTTACGATGTCCAAAAGTCGTTCGCGGCTGGCCTCATCCTCCCATTTCTCTTGAAGGTGCGGCGTAAACCAGATGCAACCTTCAACGGCGATGGCTTTCTCCACCATGAATCCCGCTTCTGCAACTTCCGATTTCATCTCTTCCGCCGTAGTGAAATACGATTCCGCGATGAACCTCGGGTATTCCGCTGGTCGGATGTGATTGCCCGTGGTCATCTCGCCTTTGATCATGTTGAAAAACACGGGGTCATCGAGAAATTCCATGAGTGAGGAATTCTTTTTCTCACCATAGACCGACAGGGCCCAAGTCATGGAACTGAACTTGGAGATGCCCGCCGCCACCAGGAGGCCGCCTTTCTTCAGCACTCGGAACGCCTCGCGCAGCGACTGCAAACGGTCTTCCCTATCGCGCAGATGATACTGTGGTCCCATCAGCAGCACCACATCAGCGCTCTCGTCGGGTCGGTTGACTTGCAAAGCATTGCCCGTCTCGGCGATGAATTGGCAATCCTGCATCATATTGGCTTTGGCATATTCCACGGCGTTCTCCGCCAACTCAATCAGATGGACTTCATTGCCCTTCTTGGCCAGCCAAGCCGCATACATCCCGATGCCGCCACCGATATCGTAGATTACCTTGCCGCTATTGATGTAACGCGACAGGATTTCCTTTGTCCTGTGGAACTCCACGATGCCCAGGCCACGCTCCAGCCTGCCTATCTCGGCACCGTTGTTATAGAAGTCGTAGATTTCGTTCATAGTTGTGTTATGTAATAAATCACTTAGTAATAAACCACTTACTAAATTTCTGCAAAAATATACAATTATCGGCCTTATTCCTCAATTTCTTGCCAAAATGTCAGTTTTTCCAATGGCACACAATTTGACTATCGGCGGCTGGCTCTTGGCCTCTGGCTTCTGGCAGCTTCACATAAAAGTACAGGCTTCACAATCACGGTGAAACTGCCAAAAGCCAACAGCCAGCGGCCAAAAGCCAATCTTAAATCTTGAATTTTAAATACTTAACGATATGACAACCGGTAACATTGGAGTAAAGACAGAAAACATTTTCCCTGTCATCAAGAAGTTCCTCTATTCGGATCAGGAGATTTTCCTGCGCGAAATCATCAGCAACGCCGTGGACGCCACGCAAAAGCTGAAAGCCCTGGCCGCCTCGGGCGAGTTCAAGGGCGAGCTGGGCGACCTTACTATTAAGGTGGAAGTCGACAAAAAGAAAAAGACCCTCACCGTGCGCGACCGCGGCATCGGCATGAACGCCGAAGAGGTCGATAAATACATCAACCAAATCGCCTTCTCGGGTGCGGAGGAGTTCATCGCCAAGTTCAAGACCCAAAGCGAAGCCGAAGCCGCCAACATCATCGGCCATTTTGGCTTGGGCTTCTACTCCGCCTTCATGGTCTCCTCGAAGGTGTCGCTGATCTCGAAGTCCTGCAAAGAGGAAGGCGCAAACGGCGTCATCTGGGAATGCGACGGCAGCCCCGAGTACACGATGAACGAGATCCCGAAGGGCGACCGCGGCACCGACGTCATCCTTTACATCGCTGATGATGCCTCCGAGTTCCTCGAAGAAGGCCGTATCCGCGAACTGCTCAACAAATACTGCAAGTTCCTGCCCATCCCGATCCAATTCGGCACGCGCAAGGTGCAGGAAGAAATCGAGGGCGAGACCGACAAGGACGGCAAGCCCAAGACCAAGGAAGTGGAGAAGCCTTGGATCATCAACGACGTGGCTCCGCTGTGGAAGAAAGCCCCTGCCGACATCAAGGACGAGGAATACAACGACTTCTACCACACGCTCTACCCGATGAACTTCGGCGAGCCGCTGTTCCACATCCACCTCAACGTGGACTACC
>ONJF01000089.1 GCA_900318085.1 uncultured Bacteroidales bacterium | reverse complement strand
GCCTTCGTTGTAGGCGATGGCGTAGAGCGTTTGGTACACCGACATCTTCAGTCCGGCGCGCTCGCTGCGGAGGGCGGCTTCGAGGTAAGGCTTAGCTTCGGCGTAGTTATCTGTGTAGTAATATAATACACCCATCGTCATGTTGGCGATGTCGGTGTTGTTGTCGTCAAGCTCGCCCTCCAAGGCGTGGCGAACGCAAGTCATGGCTTCGGGATAATTGCCCACGGGCAGGTAGTAGTCGCGGCCCATCTCCAGGTAGATGTCGCTCTGCATAGCCTTATTGTTTAATAAGGTGGCGATGCTGAAGGCCGTGTCGTAATAGCGCTTGGCTTGGGCGAACTGCTCCAGCGATTTCGCCACGCGGCCACAGTTGCGCATCGTGGTCATCACAGCGGTGGAGTCGTCGATTTGGCGGAAGCACGCGATGGCTTCGCAGTGCATCTTGAGGGCATCGTCGAAAAGGCCGTGTTTGTTGTACATCGCGCCAAGATTGTCTTTGAGTTGGCCTTCGAGGCGGAGGTTTTCGGTGGTTGACTCGCAGCCTTGCATCAGCGTGAGGGCTTGCAGGAAACGCTCGGTGGCCTCTTCCGAGAGGCGTTGCTGGCGCAGTTCGGTACCTTCTTCATATAAGGCGCGCGCCTGCTGCAGGCGTTTGGCGGGAGTGTCGCACGAGGACAGCATCACGCCAAGCGCGAGGATCGTCAGGATGAGTGATTTTAGTGTTGCTTTCATAGGCGTTCTGTTTTTGACTCAGGACTTCGGGACTTTCACCCCTTGCCGTCATTGCGGGCTTGACCCGCAATCTCCTGAACGAAATGGATCCGTCTTCGCGCTCAGGAGATGGCGGATGTCCCTCCGCCATGACGGTAAAGGAGTAGGGGTATTGCCCCTAGTCCCATGTCCGTCGATGCAAAAATATACAGAAAAAACGCTTGTCAAGAGGTTTTTGGGGAGCCTCTCGGTTTTGTCCATGCTTTTTTGGATTGTCCAAATTTATTTCATTGAAAATCAATAATGTAAATTAGACATGGACAAAATTTTGTCCCTATGATTTTTTGGAAAAAAGGATAAAAATCACAGCCTTTCGAGCCAATGAGAGAAGAAAACATCGCCCACAGAGTAGTCTATTCCCTCAAGACTGACCTCAACATTGAGCAACCCTTTTTCGCTAAGCGACTCGGCCAACTTTCGCGAGGCCGATGCACCGCCAATCTGATACCGTTTCAAGAAATCGGCAGCAGTAATCTGCCTGACCTTCCCCTCTTTGGCTACGGCAATGAGATAGTTCCATTGCTTATCGGTCAACATTTGGCGGTACTGCAAATAAACGGCCTCGCTTTGTTTCAGCAACTGATTGCAAGTGCTTTTCACTTCGGCCAAGTCAATGGTTTTCTTTCCGTTGGCATAAATAGCATGGCACAACTGTTGGGTATAGTAAGTCACCCGTTGTGTCCAATCAAGAACGAATTGAAGGGCTTCGTCGGTGATGCTTCGCTTGCCACTGCCAAACAACTGGCGGATAAAAGCAGCGTAACGCTCTTCCGAGATTTTTCCCAAAGAAACAAAAGTCGTACTCGAATAGAAAGGTTTCCGTTCATTGGCAAAAATGTCCGTCATGATATGCTTTTTGCTGCCACAAAAGATAAAAGTAAGATTCTTGCATTGCTGGATATATGTGCGTAACAAGGCTTCCATATTTTGCTCGGGATATTCCCTAATCTGCTGAAACTCATCGATGGCAATGACAATAGGCGAATTCTGTCCATCAAGGAATTCGAATAATCCGCGCAAGGTGTACTCCTTTTCTTGAACCGTCTGGTAAGCGATTTGCAACTGGGGCTGACCCGTCAAGGTATCGTAGGTAACCTGTGGCCTGAACGACTTGATATAGTTCACCAACCGCTTGCCAAATGTTGACTTTTCCGGAATAGCACTTAATGCCGCCTCTGCAAACAATTTGATGAACCCGTCAATATTGTCCGAAGCAAAAATGTCCACATACACGGTCTGAATGTTAGGATAAGACGCTTTTATTTCATCAAACAACCTAAAAATCAGCCCTGTTTTCCCTAATCTTCGGCGCGAAATCAAAGTCATATTGGTCTGGTTTAGACAGTTGCGCAACATCAGTTGCAACTCTTCCTCACGGTCGCAAAACAAGTCTTTCGACTCGTAAGCTTTGATGACAAAAGGATTATCCATAGCAGCATTTTTTTATATTGACGCTGCAAAGATATATATTATTTTCAAATTACACAAAAGGTGTTACACAAAAAGTGTAACACTAAAAGTGAAATCAAAAAAAAGACGCTGCCGAAAGGCAACGTCCCAGACATAATGAGATTCCCTACGGGAATGGAGGTTATTCTGTGATTATCAAGCGGCGGCATGTAACGCTTGACATTCGTAAATTCCACAAGCCGCCGCCTTTTAACATCACACAATCTCTTCCTGCTTGTCCTTCGGCGTCGGCATGTACTGGTGGAACTCCATCGAGTAGTTGGCGCGGCCGGAGGTGAGGTTGCGCAAGGCGGTGGCATAGCCGAACATCTCCATCAGCGGGACGAAGGCATCCAGTTTCTGCGAGCCCTTACGGAAACGACGCATGGCCTCGATGCGACCACGGCGCTTGTTGACGTCGCCCGTCACATTGCCGATGTAGTCGTCAGGGGTGTTGATCTCCACCTTCATCACAGGCTCAAGCAGCACGGGATTAGCTTTCATGAAGGCCTGCTTGAAGCACATCTGGGCGCAGAGTTGGAAGGCCATGTCGCTGGAGTCGACGGGGTGCGAGCTGCCGTCAACAAGGACGCACTTCACGTCAACCACGGGATAACCTGCAAAAGGACCTTTGTTCATGGCCGCTGCCAGACCCTTCTGCACCGAGGGGATGTATTCCTTCGGGATCACGCCGCCCTTGGTGATGTCGACAAACTCGAAGCCGCCGCCCGGGTTAGGCTCGAAGCGGATGACGGTGTGGGCGAATTGACCCTTGCCACCGGTCTGCTTCACATAGCGGTAGTTGCACTCGAACGGTGCGGTGATGGTCTCGCGGAACGACACCGAAGGTGCGCCCACCGTAACCGGCACCTTGAACTCTTCCTTTAGGCGGTCGACGATGATCTCCAAGTGTAACTCGCCCATGCCGGCGATGATGGTCTCTTCCGTCTCCTCGTCGAAATGGGCGTGGAACGACGGGTCTTCGTTGCAGAGCTTGGCCAAGGCCTCGCTCAGCTTGCTGCGGTTCTTCTTGTCGTCGAGGTTGACCTTCATCTCGATGACCGCAGGCGGTATATTGATGGATTCCAACAAGATAGGTTGCTCTTCATCGCAAAGTGTGTCGCCCGTCTTGGTGTATTTCATGCCCACCAGAGCCACGATTTCGCCCGCGCTGGCCTCGTTGATTTCCTCACGTTCCTTCGCCTTGATGCGGAAGATGCGGCCTACGCGCTCGCTCTTCAGCTTGTTGGTGTTGTAAACGCTCATGCCGTTGGTCAGCTTGCCGCTGAAGATACGGATGAAGGTCTGCTGGCCCACATACGGGTCGTTGATGAGCTTGAAGGCCAAGGCCGAGAAAGGCTCATTCTCGGAGGGGTTGCGACGGTAGGTCTTCTCCTCGTTGGCGGGGTCGTGCGCGATGACGGCACCCAAGTCGTTGGGCGAAGGCAGGTAGTCGACAATGGCATCCAAAAGGAGCTGGATACCTTTGTTCTTATAGGCAGCACCGCAAAGCACCGGCACCATCATCAGTTTGATGGTGGCCTGACGGATGGCGGCCATCAGCTTGTCGGTAGGGATTTCTTTATCTTCGAGGTAAAGCTCGGCAATCTCGTCGTCGAGGTCGGCGACCTTCTCAATGAGGTTACGGCGGGCTTCCTGGGCCTGCTCCATCATGTTTTCCGGGATGGGACCCACGATGCGTTCCTTCTCGATGAAGCGCACCGAGTTCATCTGCACCAGGTCGACCATACCCTCAAAATCGGACTCTGCTCCGATGGGGAGATGGAGTGGCACGGCGTTGGCGCCCAAGTATTTATGCATTTGGTTGACCACCTCTTGGAAGTCAGCACCCGTGCGGTCCATCTTGTTGACAAAGGCGATGCGGGGCACGCGGTATTTGTCGGCTTGGTTCCACACCGTCTCCGACTGCGGCTCCACGCCACCCACGGCACAGAACACCGCCACCATGCCGTCGATGACGCGCAGCGAGCGTTCCACCTCGACGGTGAAATCGACGTGACCGGGAGTATCGATAAGGTTGATCTGATAGCCGTTCCAATGGGCGGTGATGGCTGCCGAAGCGATGGTGATGCCGCGCTCCTGCTCTTGTTTCATAAAGTCCATGGTGGCTTGTCCATCATGCGTTTCACCCACTTTACGGTTGACGCCCGTGAAGAACAGGATGCGTTCCGAAACCGTAGTCTTACCAGCATCGATATGCGCAGCGATACCGATGTTTCTCAATTTTGAAATGTTTAAACTCATTATTTTATCTGATTTTCAATTATTT
>ONJF01000068.1 GCA_900318085.1 uncultured Bacteroidales bacterium | reverse complement strand
GCAATACACCACGGTGGCCGTGGAGCGCACCCTCGCCCGACTGATGGGCATCGACGGGGTGGACGAGAGCGATGTGCCGCTGCCCAATGTGGTGGTGGACGCCATCAAGGACAAAGGCGTGCTCGGCGAGGGCATCCTGTTCTTCATCGCCAACGCCATGATCCAGACGGGCCTCAACCCACAACAAATCGCCGAGAAGGTGGCCAAAGGCGAACTCGACATCACCAAGGTGGTGACACGCGACCAGAAACAGATTGCCGCCACGCTGCAACCCGTCATCGACGAGAGCCTGACGCGCATCCGCACCCGCCGCGCCCGCCGCGAGCATTACCTCGAGACCATCGGCGAAGGCCCCAAGCCATACCTTTATATTATTGTGGCCACGGGTAACATCTACGAGGACGTGGTGCAGGCCCAGGCCGGTGCCCGTCAGGGAGCCGATATCATCGCCGTGATTCGCACCACAGGCCAGAGCCTCTTGGACTATGTGCCTTACGGCGCCACCACCGAGGGCTTCGGCGGCACCTTCGCCACGCAGGAGAACTTCCGCATCATGCGTAAGGCCCTGGACGAAGTGGGTGAGGAGGTAGGCCGTTACATCCGCCTCTGCAACTACTGCTCGGGTCTCTGTATGCCCGAAATCGCCATCATGGGCGCTTTCGAAGGCCTCGATGTCATGCTGAACGACGCCCTCTACGGCATCCTGTTCCGCGACATCAACATGCAGCGCACCCTCATCGACCAATACATGAGCCGTATCATCAACGGCTTTGCGGGCGTCATCATCAACACGGGTGAGGACAACTACTTGACCACCGCCGACGCCGTGGAAGCCGCACATACCGTGTTGGCCTCCGACCTCATCAACGAGCAGTTGGCCAAGATCGCCGGTCTGCCCGAAGAGCAGATGGGCCTGGGTCACGCCTTCGAGATGGACCCGATGCTTGAGAACGGCTTCCTCATGGAACTCGCGCAGGCACAGATGACCCGCGAGATCTTCCCCAACGCGCCGCTGAAATACATGCCGCCCACCAAGTTCATGACGGGCAACATCTTCCGTGGCCACATCCAAGACGCCCTGTTCAACATCATCGGCATCTGGACGCACCAAGGCCTGCAACTTTTAGGTATGCCCACCGAGGCCATCCACACGCCGTTCATGAGCGACCGTTACCTCTCCATCGAGAATGCCCGCTACATCTTCAACAACATGAAGGACATTGGCGAGGAGATGGAGTTCAAAGAGGGTGGCATCTGCCGTCAACGCGCCCACCTGGTGCTCGACAACACCATCAAGCTACTTGAGGAACTAGTGAAGGAAGGCCTGTTCACCGCCTTGGAGAAAGGTATCTTCGGCGATGTGAAGCGCCCGAAGAACGGCGGCAAGGGCTTGGCTGGCGTGACGCTGAAGAGCGAGAATTATCTGAATCCGTTTGTTGAACTAATGAAAGGGAAGAAATAATGAGTGAAGGTTTGTATTCAATGGAGGCCAAGGATTACGACAAAACCCTAGACCTCACCAAGATAAAGCCCTACGGCGACACCATGAACGACGGCAAGATGCAGTTGAGCTTCACCTTGCCCGTGCCTTGCGGCGCAGAAGCCATCGAAGCGGCCAAAATGCTGCTGAAGAAGATGGGATTGGAAAACCCCAGCGTGGTGTATTACAGGGAACTGACGCCCGGTTTCACCTTCGTCAACTGCTATGGTAGTTGCACGCACACCGTCGATTATTCGACCATCTATGTGCCGAAGGTGGAATCCACGACGATGGACATGTACGAGACCGACAAGTACATTAAGGAGAACATCGGCCGCAAGATCGTCATCGTCGGCGCCTCAACGGGTACCGACGCCCACACCGTGGGTATTGACGCCATCATGAACATGAAGGGCTATGCCGGCCACTACGGACTTGAGCGTTATGAGATGATTGACGCCTACAACCTCGGCTCGCAGGTGCCCAACGAGGAGTTCATCGCCAAAGGCATTGAACTCCATGCCGACGCGCTGCTCGTGTCGCAGACCGTGACGCAGAAAGACGTCCACATACACAACATGACCAACTTCATCGAGTTGATGGAGGCCGAAGGCTTACGCGACAAGATGATTTGCTGCTGTGGCGGTGCCCGTATCACCCACGAACTGGCCAAGGAACTCGGCTTCGACGCCGGCTTCGGAATGAACACCTACGCCGACGATGTGGCCTCCTTCGTGGTTCAAGAGATGGTGAAACGAGGCATGAAATAAGGCTACTGGCTATTGGCCATTGGCTATTGGCAGCTTAACTCAAGAGTTGAAATTCAACTTTTTCTTTAAAGCTGCCAAAAGCCAGAAGCCAGAGGCCAGAAGCATACAACAAAAAGAAACAACTTAACAACAAATAGTTAAATCTTTAAATAACAACACACTATGGACAAAAATGAAATGAGAGAAGTGATCGCCAAGCGTGCTGCAAAAGAACTGCACGACGGCGATGTTGTCAATCTCGGTATTGGCATTCCGACTTTGATCCCCAACTACCTTCCTGAAGGTGTCACTGTGACCCTCCAGACCGAGAATGGTGCCATGGGCATGGGCCCGACCCCCGAAGAAGGCAAGGAAGACAAGAACCTCATCAACGCTGGCGGCGGTGCCATCACGCTGCTGCCCGGCGCCTGCACCTTCGACTCGGCCACTTCGTTCGCCATCATCCGTGGCGGCCATGTGAACGTGTCGTTCCTCGGCGCCCTGCAAGTGGATGAGAAGGGCAACCTCGCTAACTGGATCATTCCTGGCAAGATGGCTCCCGGTATGGGTGGTGCTATGGACCTCGTCGTGGGTGCCAAGCGCGTGATCCTCACCATGGAACACACCCAGAAGGGTGCTCCCAAGATCCTGAAGGAGTGCACGCTGCCCTTGACCGCTGCCGGACAGGTGAACATGATCATCACCGAGATGGGTGTCATGGACATTACCCCCGAAGGCATCGTGGTGCGCGAAATCCACCCCGAGTTCACCTTCGAGCAGATGCAAGCTGCCACCGAGGCCAAGCTCATCCTTGACCCCAACTGGAAACCCATGGACATCTAATCCCTGCGGACATGGACTACAGTTTCTTGAAGATTGAGCAGCACGACCAGATCACCGTCATGAAAGTGTCGGCACCCAAGTCGTTGAACGCGCTCAACTCGACAGTCCTGAAGGAAATCGACGACTTCGTCACCAACCTCGACACGAAGCAGACGCGCGTCCTCATCATCACGGGCGACGGCGAGAAGGCCTTTGTGGCCGGTGCCGACATCTCGGAGATGGTACACCTCTATGAGAAGGAAGGCTACGAGTTCAGCAAACTCGGTGCCATCGCGTTCCGCAAGATCGAGACGTTGCCGATACCCGTCATCGCTGCCGTCAATGGCTTCTGCCTCGGCGGTGGCTGCGAGTTGGCTATGGCTTGCGACTTCCGTTACGCCTCGTCGAAGGCCAAGTTCGGTCAGCCCGAAGTGGGACTGGGCATCACGCCCGGTTTCAGCGGCACCTACCGTTTGGCCAAACTCGTCGGGCAAGGCTATGCCAAGGAGATGATCTACACGGGCAAGGCCATTCGTGCCGACGAAGCCCTGCGCATCGGCTTGGTGAACGCCGTCTATGAGCCGGAGGAACTGATGGACAAGGTGATGGAGACCGCCCAGAAGATGGTCGCCAACGCGCCTTTGGCCATCGCTTACGCCAAGCAGTGCATCAACGAGAGTTACGACCTGATTGCCTCCGACGCCATCGAGTTGGAGAACACCGCCTTTGGCAAGTGCTTCGCCACCGAGGACCAAAAGGAAGGCATGACGGCGTTCCTTGAAAAGCGGCCTGCGAAGTTTGTAGGAAAATGATGTAATTAGCCATCAGCAGTCAGCTATCAGCCTATGCTGAAAGCTGGCTGCTGGAGGGGCTGAAAAATAACATAAGATAAGTATATTTGTACCGTTAAAGTAGATGACAGAACAAGAACTTGTGGAATTATGCGGCTTGGGTGAAACCACCACAGTACAGTTCAAGTTGGAGTTTACCACGCCGAAACAGATAGCCGAAGAATTGGTGGCTTTCGCCAATACTCACGGTGGCGTTATCGTGTTCGGAGCGGAAGACAAGACTGGCAGGATGGTTGGACTGACCTACGAGCAACTACAATACACCTCGCGTGAATTGGGCAATACAGCCAATGACCAAGTGAGGCCTGTCATCTATATTGAAACGGAAACGCTGAAACATGATGGGCGAGCCTATTTGCTTGCTTACGTGAAAAGAGGTGAATACAAGCCTTATAAGGATTTGGCTGGAAACATTTGGGTGAAGCAAGGTGCTGACAAGCGACGTGTTACGGAAAATGTCGAAATCCGCAGGCTATTGCAGCAATCCCGTCAGTATCAAGTGGATGAAGAAGGCGTTGACGGTAGCAGTGAGAATGATATTGACACCAAGGCCCTCGACGCATACTTCACCAAGGCTTTCGGCAAGAGGATTGACGAGTTCAGTATGCCTCCAAAAACAGTTCTGAAGAATGCGCACATTACTGATGAACTTGGGCGGTTGACCGTAGCTGGCTTGATGTACTTTGCCAAAGAACCACAAATGTTTCGACCACAGCATTGTATCAAAGCCGTTTGGTTTGTAGGCAACCATATTGGTGGCACCCAATACCATGACAGCCGCGACATTACGGGAACCATCCCAGAGATGTACGAAGATGCTATGCGATGGCTGAAATCTTGTTTGAACCGACCGCAAAATGGCCAATCTTTCAACAGCGAAGGAGATTTGGAGATTTCTGAGGTCGTATTGCAGGAACTTGTCCAAAATGCTTTGGTTCACTTGGATTTGCTCAAACCTGCTGCCATTAGGTTGCTGGTTTTCGACAACAGAATTGAGATTGTCAATCCTGGATGCCTGCCTGACGGGCAAACCATAGATGAAATCATACTTGGCAATTCCGACCCGCGCAACCCACAATTGGCGCAGTTCGGATCTAAGACCATGCCTTACCGAGGTCTAGGCTCTGGCATTCCACGTGTGATGGCCGAAAACTGCGATGTGGAGCTGATAGACCGTCCCGAAGGAAATCAGTTTATTGCTCGCGTTTGGCGGACTACCCAAAAGGACGAAACCACAACCCAAAAGGCTAATGAGGAGCTGATTTCTACTACCCATAAGGAAGAATCCACTACCCAAAAGAGTAAAAACACTACCCCCAAGCCCTTAACTACTACCCAAAAGACGATTTTGAACTACCTAAAAGAACACCCAAAAGCCACACGGCAAGAGGTGGCCGAGGCTATTGGAGAGACGGAAACTGTTGTAAGGTTCAACATCGGTAGGTTGCAGCAGTATGGATTATTGAAGCGCTTAGGTAGCAAAAAGAAAGGACAATGGATAGTCACCAATGTTTTTGTCAGTGAAAGTGATAGTGAAAACACTGACAATAACGCTTTTGTCAGTGAAAGTGATAGTGAAAACACTGACAATAACATTTTTGTCAGTGAAAATGATAGTCAAAATGATACTCAAAAGAAATAAACAAAAACAAATTACCATGAAAACAACAAGGCTATACACTATGCTTACGCTCTTGCTTTTCGCGGGAGAAATGACGTTAAGGGCACAAGAATATGTGCCTATTATCCAAGAAGGAAACGAATGGAATACACTCACAGTAATAACGGATGATTGGCCTAATTATACATATATCAACGAAGTTGATTGGTGTTCAGGAGACACTATCATTGAAGATGTCCGATATACGATAATAATGAGAACTATAAACGAAGACAGCCCTCGCCTATTTTCGTTGCTTAGAGAAGAAAACGGCAAGGTTTGGTATCGAGGTTTATATAATGAATATCAAACCGATATTTTACTTTATGACTTCACAGCCCAAGTCGGTGACACTATACTTGACTCTGAACCCTATTTATTTGGGTACTATTTTGTTGTCGATTCCATTAGCATTGAGCATCTCGGTGGAGTCGACAGGAAAAAGTATTGGTTTGGATTGGAATATGATTATGCAGGAGAACCTTACGCCCTTGAAACATGGATAGAAGGTATAGGCAGCGATTGGGGATTGTTAACTAGTGGTTCGCATATTTACTGCGGAAGTTATTCTAGAGCGCTGTGCTTTCACCAAAATGGGGAACTCGTTTGGTATAACCCAGAATATGGTGCATGTACCGTTACCGGGGTTGAGGAAATAATGGAGCCCATATCCATTTATCCGAATCCCGCAAAAGAAATGGTAACAATAGGCGGTTATGAAGTTGCAGAAGTTCAAGTATACAATGTCCTCGGGCAGTTGGTTAATACCATACATGGTACAAATGAACTCAGTGTCACGGGTTTAGCCGAAGGTGTATATTTGTTACGCGTTACCGCTACAGATGGCAAAACATATAGAACACGATTGATAGTACGACAATAATCAATAAATTAGAATAAATCATTGAATTTTAAATCTTTAAATCTTTAAATCATCAAATCTTTAAATCCAAACATCATGAAAATCTGTGTTATTGGAACCGGCACCATGGCTAAAGGTATCGTGAAGGCATTCGCCGCCAAGATGCCCGTCGTCATGAAGAGCCGCACGCAAGCCAGCCTTGACAAGGCCATGGCTTCCATTGCAAAAGGTTACGGTAAGCTGGTGGAGAAAGGCAAGATGACCCAAGAGGCCGTCGATGCCCTGCTGAAGAACATCTCCACCACGACCGACTATGCCACCTTCGCCGATGCCGACCTCGTCATTGAGGCCGCCGTCGAGGAGATGCAACTGAAGAAAGATGTCTTCATGGAGCTTGACAAAATCTGCAAGCCCGAGACCGTCTTTGCCACCAACTCGTCCTCGCTGTCGATCACCGAGATCGCTGCCTGCACGAGCCGTCCCGCCCAATTCATCGGCATGCACTTCTTCAACCCCGCCGACCGCATGGCCCTCGTTGAAGTTATCAAAGGTCAACTGACCAGCGACGAAGTGACCAAGTGCATCGTTGACCTCGCCACCTCCATCGGCAAGCAGCCCGTCGAGGTGAAAGAAGCCCCCGGCTTCGTGGTCAACCGCATCCTCATCCCGATGATCAACGAGGCAGTCGGCATCCTCGCCGACGGCATCGCCAGCGCTGAGGACATCGACAAGTGCATGATGCTGGGCGCCAACCATCCGATGGGTCCTTTGGCTTTGGCAGACCTTATCGGTAACGATGTCAACCTTGCCATCATGGAAGTGTTGTACAAAGAGTTCGGCGACCCGAAGTACCGTCCTCATCCCTTGCTCCGCAAGATGGTGAGAGCCGGCTTGCTC
>ONJF01000069.1 GCA_900318085.1 uncultured Bacteroidales bacterium | reverse complement strand
CTCGCCCAAAAACGAATAGGAAAAGACATCGGTATAGTTGATGGAACGTATCGTTTCTTGGATATAGGCCAAAGTTTGCTGCCGGTTTTCGGGCGCGATTTTCACCACGACATTCGGCAGCCTTTCTGGATAATAGTACATAATGAGCGGAGCCACAGCGCTGCGCATGTCGGAGAAATGGAAGTCCTTCACCACTCCGACAATCGCACCTGTTCCAAACACAGCCATCGACATTTCCTTGCCGACAGCATCCTCCGCGCTCCAGCCCATTGCCTTGGCAGCCGCCTCGTTGACCACATATTGCCATTGCCCCGTGTATTTTCCGTCAAAATAATCGTCCACATTGAGGTCTTTGCTCAAATAATCACCAGCCAGCAACTCCATCCCGACCATTTCCTGAAAATAGCCATCGGTAACAAGCCCTTGAAAAACAGCATCGTTTCCTTCTGTTTTTCCTGACCAATTCACATCACTAACAGAACCATGTGATGCGGAAAAATCGCCAAAACAAAGTCCCACACTTTGGATGTTTGGGTTTTTCATCAGTTCGTTGCGGATGGAGCCCACTTTGTAGCATGGTGTTTGCGAACTATTGAGTGACACAATGTTGGAAATATCAACCCCCTTGTCGGAATGGCGCATGAACGAGAGTTGCAATAAGGTGACCAGGGTGAAGACCGCCGCTAACGAAGAGAGACCCACCTGAAGCATCGAACTCGCATTGCTGATTTGGATGCCTTTCAAGTGGCGCATCTTGCCTTTCAGCACATCGGCGAAGGCTACGCTGCGCAGGCAATATTGCCCGAAAAGGCTTGATGCCAAGGGCAACAGCGCCAAAAGCGCAAGGCAGAAAAAGAGCAGCCATTTGTCGAAACGCAATTGCACGGGCACGCCTATCCACGACTGGAACGCGGGCAGCACCCCCCACACCGCCAACAAGGAAAGCCCCATCGCCACAAGGGTGATGAGCAGGGTTTCCAATAGGTTACTCGAAAAAATCCTGAACTCGCTGCATCCAAACACCCGCTTGACAACCCTGTTTTTGGTTTGCTGCACCGAATACGACACATCGAGCGTGGCGCAATTCACGATGGTGACCGCCACGATGAGCAGGATGCCAAAGATGATAATCCAGACATAGGAGGCGTTGCCGTTGTTCTCGCTGGCTGGGTCGACGAAATCGGTGTGCAGGTGTATGTCGTACAAAGGCTGGAAATCCAACCACGCCTTTCGGTCGTATCTTTCCTCTTGGATGTTGGCCAACTGTTTCATCTCCGCCTTGTTGAACAGCGCGTTTTCCCTCAGTTTGACGTAAATCGGCTGGGTTTCAATGATATTGCGATAAAGGTTCAGTTCGCCGCTGCTCAACGGCACCACTACCTCGAAAGGCAAGTGTGTGTTGGAGGGCACCTCCGCCACCAAGGCGACAGTGTAAACGGTCTCAATGCCCATATACGAATAGGCCAAGGGTTTCCCTAATGCCGATCCGTCATAGAGTTTCTGCGCCATCTCCTTGGAAATGGCTACCTCGTTGGGCTGCAAAATGTGATGCGGATTGCCTTCCACGATGGGATAAGTAAATACTTTGAAGAAATTGTCGCTGGTCGTCAAAGCCTTCACTTCAATGGACTCATTGCGCTCCATTTCCCTAACGGTACACGGATTCTGGGTGGTGCGGTATTGCGAATACGCTGCCACACATTCCTCCACCTGCGGCACGGCGGCAAGAAGGTCCTCGCGCAACTGGCAGACGGCACCAGGGTATTTTGTTCCAGTGGCCTTGTCCACCGAGACCAAGCGGTAAATCCGGTCGCCGTCCTCGACAAAACGGTCGTAGGAAAACTCGTGCAGCACCCATTGGAACATGTTGTTATTTCCATTTGATAAGATAAAATTGTCAAATAAAGAAATGATTAAACAATCTTCGTGCCAAAATCACAAAACAATATGAATCAACAAGATACAATTTTCGATTTTGTAAAAGTGTAAAGTTTCTTTACAGTGGGTGTAAAGAAACTTTACAGTTGTCATGTGAATTGGGTGCGGGTTATTTCCCTAATTTTATGAATAAGATGGAAAAAAGCATAAAAACATCCTAATTAAGGTTGGAAAAAAGCATTGCAAAATGATTAATAGAAAGATTTACAGGTATCTAAAAATTTCTTCTTGAATGACAAAAAAAGCACTTCTTGCTCTTTGCAATGTGATGAAAAATGAAGAATATGCGATAAAAGAGGCTTTTATATATACGACAAAGAACATTGAAAACCTTGACCGAAACATATATCTTCCGGTGTATCTGTTGATGTATCTCCGTGAACGAGAACTACCGAACAAAAAGATCGTGTTCCGTCCGATGTAGTTTTTCTGGTATTGTTATTCCTTCTTCAACGCCATCACCGGGTTCACCCTCGCCACGGAGACGATTTGCCACAGCACTGAGCCGATGGCGATGACGAACGACAGCACTACCGTCACCACGAAGATCCACGGATACAGGTCGATGCGATAGACAAAGTCCTCCAGATAACGCCCGCAGACCCAAATCGCTATGGGAATGGCAATGATATTGGCGATGAGAATCATGATGATGTATTCCTTCAGGTTGCGGCGAATCTCGCTTTGCATCGTGCCGCCAAACACCTTGCGGACGGCGATGGTCTTCTCGCGTTCGGAGGCGAAATGCGTGCTCATGGCCACGAGACCCAGCAGCGACAGCAACACCGCCACTGCCATAAACATATCCACAAGGCGCATCCTGTTTTTGGTGCTCTGCAAACTTTGTAGCAAAAGGTCATCTATAAAGTCCATGGAACCTGGCTCCCAATAAGCCTCTTTCTTATTGATGTGCTTTTCATATACCTCTTTGATGGCTTCACGCGCCTCAGCGTGGTCGCCAATAATCTCCAACACAGGGTTGTATGCCATGTGCCCAAACATCGGTTTCTTTCCAACAATGCGGATGGCTCCAAAATCCTCATCCACCACATGGACTGCGTCTTCGAGCGCAAAATCTTCCACCACACCACCTATTTCAGAACCAAAGTTTCTTTTATACCAAACGCCTAATGAATCAAGGTCAAACTGCTCAAACGGCATCCCAGTCTGGCTTTCCAACAAGCCTTGGGTGACCAGCCACTGATCCTCACTAGGCTGCATAAACAACGCTTTGACATGGAAATCGAACATGTTGAAGGCTGTCGTATCGCACAACAAACAACTCACGGAAACAGGAGGCTCTTCCTGATTCAGGCGATCCCAATACGTCCCCATATACGTGCCTCCCGGATAGCCGTAGGAATGCCCCATCCGCTTCACACAAGGCAAGGCCAACAAGTCATTCTCGAAAGCCTCATCGCCTGAAAGGATACTTTCACAAAAAAACAGGTTCTCGGTATTGCACCCGACAGGCCTCCTCTCCAAATGGCGCATCTGCACCTCCATAGTAATCACCAAAGCAATCAGAATGATGGCAATGACATTCTGCAACACGATGAACACCTTAGAAAGCACCATCTTGTTGCGGAAACGGAAGGTCCCCTTCACCACGTCGATAGGCTTGGCCCGCGACACCACGATGGCTGGGATCAAGCCCGCCAACAACGCCACCACAACCACTATCAACAGGTAGGACATCACATAAAACGGCGAGTACTTTATGGTAATGGCGACATCACTTCCCAGCAGCAGATTGACCAACGGCACAAGTGCCTCAGCCAGCAAGATGCCTAACACCATGCACACCGTGGTAAACGCCAACGACTCAAGCAGGTATTTCCCGATGATTCGGCCTTTGGTGGCTCCGTGCAATCGCCTTGTGGCCATCTCCTTGGCACGTTTGCTCGTCAAAGCAACATTCAGGTTGATATAATTGAACAAAGAGGAAATCAACAATAGCAATCCCACTGCCAACAGGCTGTGCATCATGGTTTTGTCGCCTTTTTTCAGATTGGTGCTGCAGTCGCTGAAAAACAGTTCGTCCATGCGCACCAACTGAATTTTGGAAGATAGTCCAGTAACATCCCTCCCTGACAGTTGCCTAATAAAAGTCAAATAAGCCGTGGCTAACTTTTCCGTCAATGCCGCCCTATCGGCTCCTGGAAACACTTTGACGAAGACCCACACCTGTTCGAACATGTTGGCAGGGAGAGCCGGGCTATCGAGGCCACCAAAATATTTGACGCCATCACTAATATCCACATTGACAACCACATCGGGTAAATCAAAGAAAAGTGAGGTGCCGAAATCGGAGATGACCCCCACCACGGTAAACTCACGATTCAACAATTGTATGGTTCTCCCCACGACATCTCCTTTCTCAGAAAGCGTCCGAACAAAACTTTCCGAAACGAAAGCCGTCAAAGTCTCATCGATCTGGTCGGGATGGCCTTCAGCAAATTGGACAGGAAACAATTCGAAAAAGTCGCGGTCGCACCCCATCACACGCACCACGCGCGATTGCCCATCGAATTTCATGGTTGTGCCTTCGATCCATCCAAACTCAGTAATAGTCTCTATCTCAGGAATGCTTTCGCCAATGCTCGCCTTAAAACCGTATTCGAACTTCATATAGTCGTCTCTGCCAACACTATAGATCTCCTTCCTGTTCGGGTTTTCACGTGTCACAGCGATTTGCTGCGCCACGTAACAGAAGATGATGACCACAAAGGCCAAACTGATGGTTAGACCAATCGCCTCGATGACGGTGTAGAGTTTGTTTCGGGAAAGAAATTTGATGTAACTGCTCATTACCGTTTAATTGTTGATTGTTTAACTGTTTAATTGTTTAATTGTTGTATGTCGTATGGCATAATCCGTGCCAAATTTGTAAAACAATATGAATCAACAAGATACGATTTTCGGTTTTGTAAAAGTGTAAAGTTTCTTTACAGTGGGTGTAAAGAAACTTTACAATCTATTTTTCCAATAATTCTTTTGCCAAGCGATTGAGTCCATTGGTGTCAATAGGTCCCAAGATGATTTCTTCGGGTTCGAGATCCAAGAGAAACTGCATATAATTCGGAAGTGTCAGCAATGGACCTTCACGACCAATGTTGAAATCGCCGAATTTTACGGCATGGTATACATGGTACTTTTCAGGATGCTTCAGTGCAGTTGAAAGGCTTTTTGCTTTGGCTGTCTTGGCTTTGACCTCAACGGGAACACATTCTCCCTTATAACTAACCAAAAAGTCTAGTTCCATGCCAGATTCCTTACGGTAGTAGTACAGATTCTGCTCTTTTTTATGGAGTGTATCAGCCATCAAGTTTTCAAAGATAGCCCCTTTGAAACCGCCCAAGTTCCCTTGTATAATGTCATTTCGAGTGGAACCGCCAAGCATGGTGACAAGCAAGCCAATGTCGGTGATATACACTTTGAAGATGGATTCGATGGCATTACCTTCCATGGGCAAACCCGTTGCTTCTGTGTTATAACAGCGACGAATCATTCCAGCATCTTCCAGCCATTGAAGCGACCCGGCGTAATCCTCTGCGCGGCCATCCTTCTTGATGAGATTATATTGGAACTTTTTGTAGTCCTTGGACAGTTGCTTGGTGATAGAATCAAAGCAACCGCGTATGTAGGATTTGTCATCGTCGTTGGCATATTTCACCATGTCATCTTTATACTCTTTCAGAATCCTGCGAAGGACGGCATCCACTTTACTCATGTTGCCTGTCTCTATCAACTTGTTCACAGCCGCAGGCAAACCACCAACGGCGACATAGCGATTCAAGAGGTCTTTCATGGCGACATGTATCCCCATTGGAACCGGTTTTTCATTTGCCAGGCAGTCCTTCAAAAAAGCAATCACCTCTTCCGAGATTCCATTTGCCCAAAGAAACTCCTCAAAGTCGAGTGGATACATCTGCACAATGTATTCAGAACCAACAGGAATAGAGTTCTTTCCTAAACGAATGTCGTCCTCGCGTTTCCGTTTCAGCTTCTTTTTCTTCTCGCCATAACCTTGAACGCCCAAAAGGGAGCCTGTGGCAATCACATCAAAACGTCCATCCTCTTTGAAAAACTTCAAGGAGGTACGGGCATCGGGGCAGTCTTGAATCTCGTCGAAGATGAAGCAAGTTTGCCCTGGGACGAAATTGGCACCTTTTATTTGTGCGGAGAGTTCCAAAAGAATCGCATCGACTTCTTTAGAGCCCAAAAACGCGCCAATGCGTTTGGGCTGCTTCGTGAAGTTCATGTAATAGACATACTTGTAGTTTTCCTCCGCAAACTTTCGCACAATAAAGGTCTTGCCACATTGGCGCAGACCCATGATGACGAGTGGCAAATGTTCTGGAGTGTCTTTCCATTCCCGCAGGGTGTTTTCGATTCTTCTTTTCAGCATTTTTCAAACGAATTTTCGCTGCAAAAATACACTTTTCCAAACGAAAAAACAACTACCTAACCCATTTTTCTGAATGAATAATTGACTTACAACCCGTTTTTCTGAACGAATATTGGATTATAACCCACTTTTCTGAACGAAAGTCGTACTGCTTGCAAAAACAGACAAGGTCATGTTGATGTTTTTGTCACAAAACCTACAAAACCCGCAAAACAATTTCTTGTAAGGAAAGTCGCCAACCGGCTCCTTTCCGGCGGCAAGGCGGTTGCCGAGCCGCACCTGAAATGATTGAGGTTTTGCATAGTTTTGCAGGTTTTGTGATTATTACTATTCATTTCGTAAGGATTTCACCGGATTCATCGTAGCCGCCCTCAGACTGCGCAAGGTGACCACCGCTATCGTTACACCCAAAACGGCCAACAGCGCCAAGACAAACACCCAAACATGCAGCGGCACCTGATAGGCGAAGCCCTCCAAATAACGCCGCATGATGACGATGCTCACGGGCACGGCGACGACGAAACAAACCAGCACAACTTTTACGAAGCGCGAGTTGAACATCGCCAGAATCTGCCCCACGGTGGCGCCATGCACGCGACGGATGCCAATCTCCTTGCGGCGGTGCTCCGTCTCGAACATCACCAAGCCGAACACGCCCATCAGCGAGATGACGATGGCCAAAATCGTGAACAAAGTAATCAACTTCGAGAGGTTTTGCTCCTTTTTGTATTGGTTTTCAAGGGATTGTGAGAAAGGCCACACATCGTATGATATTTCATCGCCCATATTGGGGTCAAGGTCGTTGAGGGTTTTCCTGATGCGCTCCATCACGGCGGGGACATCCACGCCAGCCTCGGTGCGGATATACAACCTATTGCAAATATGCCACGGATCTTTGCCGTAAACATAGAATGCAAAAGGTTTAATCTCTTGACGCAACGATGCAAAGTTGAAGTCCTTGCAGAAACCGGCAATCTCAGCGATTTGGTCATCATGCCCTCCAATCTGATCTTCAAGGGTGATTTTATATACGTCCCGTGCAGTTTCGTTGAAGATATACGTACCCGTGGAATGCTCGTCGGCTTCCGTGAAATCGCGGCCTTCCACGATGTCGATGCCCATGAAACGCAGGAAGTTCCACGAAACGGGATAGACATCCCAACCGGCATCCTCACCCCGCACTTTGCGCCCCCATTGCATGCGATAATCATTTACGAAAGGCCCATCACCCCATGCGATGTCCTTGATAGCCGCATCGGTCAACAACTGACTCTCAACGACTTGGCGGTTGGTGGCAAGGTCCCACGACACCTGCGACTGCAAAAGACATTCTTGGTTGAAGCCCATTTCGTGATTCATCATGAAACGACGTTGCTCGGAGACGAATATCGCACAGATAATCAGGACGATGGAAACGGTGAACTGCAAGCCAATCAAGCCGATGCGGAAGGCCTTGCCCTTCTGCGTGGTGCCGAGGGTGCCTTTCAAAGCAAAAGCAGGATTGAACGAGGTGGCGAACAAGGCCGGATAGAGGCTGGCGACCACCGAGATAAGCAACGCCAAACCAATGGTCAGAGCCACAACACCCCAGTTTTGGCCGAAATCGAGAGAAGTGTCAATCATCGAGGCCAAGGTGGATTGCCTGAACAAGGTGACTACAGCCACCGCCAAACCCAAGGCAATGACCACCATCAGCACCGATTCGCCCACCGACGACATCACCAACTGGAAACGACTGCTGCCCAATATCTTGCGTGTGTTGATGCTCCGCAGGCGCAACGGCACCATGGCGAAGAAGAAATTGATGTAGTTGATGAAAGCGATGAGTACTACAAAAATGGCGATGACGAGCAAAGTGATTGTTGTGGTTCTGTTGCCCGCCTTTCCAGGGGCATAATAGGAATTGCTGTCGAAGTACATATCGGTCAGCCGCACGGGGTAAAGCCCGAACTTGACCTCATCGTCCGTAACCTCAATGCCACCTTTCATCTCGCTGAAAAACTGCTTGACTACAGGCATTGCCACATCGGTAATCGCCTTGGGGTCAGCACCTTTACGAAGTTTCATAAAATAGTTGAACGAAAACTCCTTCCAGTCGTCGAGGCTATTATCACCCATATCGGCAAGCATTTCGAAAGAGGAAAGGTCGCTGTGCTTCGGCATGTCTTTATAGATGGCCACGATGGATATCCCCTGCCACGCAGATCCATCATAATACTGCATCACATCACCCACTTGGACTCCAAGGCGTTTTGCCGCTGATTCCGAAAGGGCGAAGCCAGTGCCTGTCAGATCATCCCAGTTGCCAGCCACCAGTTCGAAACCGAACACATCGCGAGCGCCTTTGTTCATGGCAGATATCGAGATGGACACAGGGGATTGATCCTCGCTTACCCGAACCGCAATGGGATTGCCCATGATTTTACCGCAGCCGCCGGCTTCAATGTCAGGGGAAGCATTAAGCACATACTCTCCCATAGGACGGTTCATATAAGAGGAGTATTCACTTTGATTGATTTCTTTCTTTGTAAGGACATAAATCTGGTCGCTGTGTCGTGGTGCACCTGCACGAGGATGATGTAGAGCGCGGCGAAGGCTGCCGTCAAGCCCAAGATGTTCAGGATGGAAGACACGAGGGAGGTCTTGCCTTTTTTATAGATTCTCATATTGTTGAATTGTTGATTGTTGAATTGTTGAGATTCCCTTTCGGGAATGGAGTGTGTCTTTTGGGGTTAAGCGGCGGCAAAAACACATTGCCTGTCAGTAAATGTCACAAGCCGCCGCGGTTAACGACCTCATCGGATCTCCATTCCCCGTCAGGGGAATCTCTATGTCTTCAAACTTATTCATTTGTTTCAAACTGCTTTCCAAAAGTAGTGAATATTTTCTCTGCTTTTTCAAGTCCGAAGAACTTTACCAACTTTTCGAAAAGCGTTTGGTTGATTCTCGTTTTATTACGGTTTTTCATCACAACTTTTTTTCTTGTTGTTTTCTGTTCCCCAGATTTTATTGATCTTGCCGCCTACTACGGTGCCTACCGCCTTGACATCGCCTGGGTATGAGATACTACCCGTGCCCGCAACGCTGTAGTCCATCGATTCCATCTGACAGCGTGCCTCAATGGAGCCCGAACCCGCCACAGTAAGGTTCGCTTTTTTCACCTTACCATCCTTGATAATGACATCGCCCGAACCAGCGACACTTGAACGCAGGTGATTGGCTTGGAGGTGTTCGCATACCATCTTCCCCGATCCGGCGATGCTTATATCCATGTAGTCAGCAAGGAACTCTTTACTCAACAAATCTCCCGAGCCTGCAACATCCACATCAAAATCATGGATGTTTGCTGTTTTCTCGAAAACCACATCGCCTGAACCCGTCAATTTGATTTTCAACTCTTTGGCTTCATACGGCGTAACGAAATAAAAGTCACCGCTACCCATTATACTGATTTCCTCCAAGGTCGGGGCGGTGAGCTCGATGAGGAACTTCGTCGGCTTCACGTCGGATTGCTGAAACGTCTTAACCATCTCGACCCTCAAGCAATCACCTTTCAGATAGATGTCGACCCACTCGAAAAGGTTCTCATCGAGGGTCACACGGCAGGAGTAGTTGTCCGCCACTTTGTAGTTTACCGTTGCAGGCAATATCATGCTGATTTCCTTGAACGCCGCCACATCGATGTCACGCGTGACGATGTTGCCGTTGCCTTCTGCAACGTTATTTTGCTTATACACGGTAATGATTTTGTTACCTTTCCCGTCGATAACGGTATCAGTCTTCCATCCCTTGTTGTTCTGCGCCTCAGCGCACAGCACCGCCATAACAACCAGCAGTGCGGTCAAAAATGATTTCTTTGCCATAGCTTTACAGGTTTATAATTTTACTGCCTTTTAGCATGGCAATCGCCGTGCCAAAATTGTAAACAATTAAAAACCAATAAAATACAAAAACAGCGTTTTACAAAAAGTGTAAAGTTTCTTTACAGTGGTGTAAAGAAACTTTACAGTGGCTAATCCACTTTTGGATCGAAATTGTTCATCTTTTTTT
>ONJF01000074.1 GCA_900318085.1 uncultured Bacteroidales bacterium | reverse complement strand
TTCCCGCTGTTCGACAAGATTGACGTCAACGGCGAGGCGGAGAGTCCGCTCTACACCTACCTCAAGAAACAAGCACCTTTCAAGGGCTATCCCGAGGGCACCGAGGAGTTTGCGACAATGCTTGACGAGATTCACCAAAAGACCGGCACGGGCTTCGACCAAGGCGACGCCATCCGCTGGAACTTCGGCAAGTTCCTGGTCTCCAAAGACGGAAAGACCATCCTCCGCTTTGAGCCTATGGTGACGCCCGACATGATGGAGGAAGCCATACAAAAGATGTTGGAAGAAAAATAAGGAGTAAACAGTTTTAGCGTTAGTGAAACGCCTAGTTTACATCGTTTTAGGCTTGCTTTGCGTAGGCCTTGGAGCCTTAGGTGTGGTGGTGCCGGGATTGCCCACCACACCTTTCCTGCTGCTGGCCTCTTGGCTCTTCTACCGCTCTTCGCCACGATTGCAAGAATGGCTCTTGCAGTCATGGTTAGGGACTTACATCCGCAGTTATCGCCGTCGCGGCGGGATGACCTTTGCACAGAAAGCCGGTGCTTGTGGAATCATGGTGGCGATGGTGCTGCTTTCGACTTTCGTCTTTATCCCCAAAGGTTCCGTGGCTCGCATCATCGTGCCCATCGTTGGTGCCATCGGTGTGCTGACGGTCATTTTTGCAGTGCCTAATGCCAAAGATGAAGAATAAATTGTTGAGGCTTTTCCAACTTGTATTTTGACAAAACCGTTCATTATAATGAACAAAATTTGAAAATTTTTCATTTTGTTCATTGTAATCAACAAAATATTACTATTTTTGCACAGAAAAAGCGTTATGGTATGGAACTGGTTTCAAGGCCCAATTACTACTCAAAAGTAGAAAAGTTTCTCGGGAAAGGCATTGTTATTGTCCTGACAGGCCAACGTCGTGTCGGCAAGAGTTATGTCATGAAAGAACTCGTCCAAAGGAAAAAGCAACTTGAAGATGCGTGCGTCATCTACATCGACAAAGAAAAGACTTCTTTCGACTTCATTCAGAACTACAAAGACTTGGTCAACTATGTGGAGGAACATAAGGAGACCGGGAAACACATCTATATCCTCATTGATGAGGTTCAGGAAATTGAAGAGTTTGAGCGAGGTCTCAGAAACTATTACGACAGCCCTGAAATCGATATCATCGTGACTGGTAGCAATTCGGATACGCTATCTAGCGATTTGGCAACGCAGCTTTCCGGCAGATATGTGGAAATCTTTGTCCAAGGTCTCAGCTATGGGGAGTTCCTTATCTTCCACAATCTGGAAGACAACGACGATGCACTTCGAAAGTATATCAACTATGGAGGATTGCCTGGTCTGCGGCCTATGGGATTGGACGATCCCGAAGTGATTCGGCAGTATCTTCAAGGTGTTTACAACACAATCCTTGTGAAAGATATCGTTCGCCGCAAGAAAGTAAGAAATGTGCCTTTTTTGGAGAACCTGATCAAATATGTCGGCGACAATATGGGTAAACCTTTGTCGGCTACCAACATCCAGAATTACATGACATCCACCAAGAACGAAGTTTCCAAAAACCTCATTCTTAAGTATCTGAAAGCGACCACTGAAGCCTTCCTCGTACACAATGTAACCCGCTACAACCTGCACGGCAAGAAACTTTTGGAAAACAACGACAAGTATTATTTCGGTGATGTGGGCCTTCGCAATTTTGTGGTAGGTGGCAGACGGGCCAATGATATTGAGAAGCTTGTGGAAAATCTGGTTTACCAGCACCTCATCCGGCTGGAGTATAAGGTAACTGTCGGACAAATGTATGCAACAGAGATTGACTTTGTGGCAACGAAGGGGGACGACACTATCTATGTGCAGGCCTCATACCTCATCTCGGAAGATGCAACATTCGAACGTGAGTTTGGGAATCTTCAAAAGATTAGCGACAATTACCCAAAATATGTGATTTCAATGACACCTTTCATGGATTCCAGCAAGTATGAAGGTATTATACACATCCCACTGGCGGAGTTCTTGAAGAAAGGAATTATTGACTAGTTTAATGACATTTGTAGCAAATCAATATTACAGCATAGAACATGAAAGCACTCCTCATCAACGGCAGCCCACACGCTAACGGCTGCACCTTCACCGCCTTAAGCATCGTGGCGGAAGAACTACAGAAAAACGGCATAGAGACCGAAATCATCCATATCGGGAACAAGGACATCCGAGGCTGCATCGCCTGCGGAAAATGCGCTGAATTGGGGCGTTGCGTGTTCAACGACATGGTGAACGAAGTGGCACCCAAGTTTGAGCAGGCCGACGGCCTTGTGGTCGGCTCGCCAGTGTATTACGCCGGCCCCAACGGAACGCTCACCAATCTGCTCGACCGCTTGTTTTTCAGCACCCCGTTCGACAAACGAATGAAGGTGGGCGCAGCCGTCGTCTCGGCACGACGTGGTGGAACGACAGCCGCATTCGATAGGCTCAACAAGTATTTCACCATCAGCGAGATGCCCATTGCGAGCAGCCGTTATTGGAACATGGTGCATGGCCACACACCCGAAGACGTGATGAAAGACGAAGAAGGCGTGCAAATCATGCGCATCTTGGGCCGCAACATGGCCTTCCTCATCCGCGCCATCGCCGCCGAACGTGAACGCAACGGATTGCCTGAAAAAGAAGTGACGCGTTACACGAATTTCATCCGATAAGGTTTAAGCATTTCAAGTCTCGCACATCCCTACGGGATGCAATAGGTTGATGTAGTTTGTTTTACCGATAGTTAATCCCTACGGGATTAGTCGGACGCAGCAAAATGGCATCCCATCGGGATGCGCGTTCGGTAAAACGAAAACACCAGAAAACAGCATCCCATCGGGATGCACCGCAATTTGCGAAACTTAAACAAGTATTTTACAAATCAATTAAGGTGATCAACTATAAATGCGAAGGGTGCAGGACCATAGCGGCCTGCACCCTTCATTATTTCATAACAATTCGTTAGTTATCATTCAACGAGGACGAACGGGATCTCGTCGCCATTGTCATCCTTGATAACGAGGTTCTTTTTATCGATCGAGACGACCTTCATGTTATGCATCTTGGGCATTCCATCGAGCATGGTATTCTTGAATTCGTTTTTCATGCCATTGATTTCGTCCCTTATCTGCTTGTCCATCAATGCCTTGGTCTTGGCATCCATTCCCTTGATGTCATAGTCAAGTTCGGTCTCGGCCTTGCTTCTGTCGAGGTTCATCTTCAAGTCTTTGCCATTAAGGGTGAAGGTGCCAGGGACGGTGACTGAGCCTTCGAGCGTAATCGGCACGCCATCCTCTTTGATCTCATAATCAGTCCCAACGAGCATTTCGCAAGCCCCGTTTTCATCAAAATACAACGACACGACGATTTCGGTTCCTTCTTCATCGAAAAGTTTAGTAGCCCATTGCTTGCCTATCAAACTCTGTGCATTTAAGGCAATCGCTGACACAAACATCAGCATCAAGGTAAAAAACAATTTCTTCATGATTAGAATAATTTGGTTAATTGACATGGGTTAATTGGTGACGCAAAATTAGAAAAATTGTATCAATTATTGGTATATAATCCTCTGATTTGTGTAGCATCTTATATCAAATAAAGTATGTATCTTTGTAGGCGTAATTGGAAAACTATGAAAAAAGTAATCGTTATTTCAACCAGTCTCCGCCCCGGCTCGAACAGCCACGCTTTAGCGGAGCAATTTGCCAAGGGCGCGGAAGCCACCGGGCAGCATAATCTATGTCGGCGGCACCGTGGCGGTGGTGGCGGAGGGAAAATTGATAGTTTGAGATAAATAAAACAGAAACAGAGATGAAGAAGATAGTGATGATATGTATGGCAATACTAGCCGTAGTTGTAATGACCAATTGCTCTCAAAAGGGAAAATATGTAAACCGTTATTATTGTTATGATGATGACGATGGTATGGAAATCATTTTCAAAGACAATGGCACCGTTGAATGTTTATTTGGAATAACTAGAGTGCACTTGAAAGGCACATATCAATGCGAATTTCCCAATGTTTTTGTACGGTTTCCTAATGATTCAATACAAATAGCAGATTGTGTTGTCTATGATTTGCCCAACTTGGATTCATTAAAATTTAATGCGGATGCGGATACACTTTATGTTTACAAAAGTCATGCAGATTTACTCGTTCCAGCATCTACTATGCAATTGACTCCACATAATGTTATTTCTCATTACTTTTTTAAAATTGGGCTTTAAATGTAAATTAAAAGGGATGAGGCCGTCTGTCGTGCATCATAAATGTAAGTTTAACTATTATATTTGATAAGAAAATATGAAAAAAGTAATCGTTATTTCAACCAGTCTCCGCCCCGGCTCAAATAGCCACGCTTTAGCGGAGCAATTTGCCAAGGGCGCGGAAGCCGCCGGGCATCAAGTGGAACTCATCTCGTTGAGAGGCAAGGAAATCAAGTTTTGCATCGGCTGCCTGTCGTGCCAAAAGACGGGTAGCTGTGTCATCAAAGATGATGTGCCGGCCATCATGGACAGCGTTTTGAACGCCGATGTGGTCTGCTGGGCCACGCCCATCTACTACTACGAGATGAGCGGCCAGATGAAGACCCTCATCGACCGCATGAACGCGATGTACCCCAAGGATTACAAGTTCCGCGACATCTATCTGCTGACCACAGCGGCCGAAAACGAGGAGTTCGTGCCGAAGCGCGCCGAAAGCGGCTTGCAGGGCTGGATCGACTGCTACGGCAAGTCAAGTCTTAAAGGCCATATCTTCTGCGGCGGTGTGGGCGGCCCGAAAGAGATTGAAGGTAATGCCAAGTTGCAGGAGGCTTATGAATTAGGCAAACAAATTTAATTATCGCTCATAAGGAATGATACAATGTGCCAAATTTTATAATTTTGCACTGTAATAGATTTATCGCCATGGACGAAAAAACGAAAACCCAAAAAGAACAAAAGAAAGAGAGACGTCGCAAATTCACGAGCCAAATGTGGACAATCATCTTGGGTACCACCATCTCGCTGATTGTCACCATTGTCGCGGCACAAATCCTTGAAAGGAATCGTCGGGCCAAAGACCGTCGCCTCTCTGCCATGATGGTGATGAGCAACATCGAAAGCTATGCACAGATACTTGAATCAGCCTATGATTATATGGGACATGCCGACACCGTTTCGGCATGGCTGTTGGATCTTCCTTTGGACAAGGTTGATTCGCTTGATCAAAATTCATTGCTTTCCCTGATGGACGAGGTGATGTATATTCCGATTTTCGTTTATGACAAGACAGCTGAGGGCATTTTCTCCGACGATATTGAGACATGGAAAAACATGGGCAATTTCCAGTTTATTGACAATGTCGGGAAATGCTTTTCAAACATGCATACCATCGAGGAAGAATGGACCGCCTTCTCTGAAGAGATGGATGAAGTTCGCGATGCAGTCCTCTATCACCCAGAGCAATATCCAGGCAGCTCGTGGGGCTCAAAATACTTGAACGAGCCAATATTTCGTCAGATTTTGCGCAATTTCCACAACATGAGGTGTTGGCTTCAAAACAAAATCGAGACGATACGATATCATAATTATGTGAATATGGCCACCATCGGCATCACCGAGCAGGAGTTGCTTGAATTCATCGAAATGCGGGAGAAAGAAGTTGAGGTCGACAGGGAAAAACCTGGTGACATCAT
>ONJF01000084.1 GCA_900318085.1 uncultured Bacteroidales bacterium | reverse complement strand
CTCGAAAACCGTTGAACGCTTTGCGTTCCAAGGGTTCGAATCCCTTTCTCTCCGCAAAAGCCGATATAACAATGCGTTATATCGGTTTTTTTATTGAAGGTCCACTTCCTAATTCTAGACTTCTAAAGTCATCATTGCTCGCTCCATCCTCGGTAGTATAGGCGAGAAATGTGTTCCTTCGACGAGTTCACATGTAACGGTAGCTTGGCTTTTCGCCTTCAGTATGTCGGAAGCAGCAAGGGTCCTCTCCTCCACCGTCGCCATCCTTTTTTCCTTGGCGTTCTTCTCCTTTTCGCCCAATAGCATGCAGATTTTCTTCAATTGAGGCGATGGCGTTTGTTCCTTCATCCACTCGACGAAGCCATCATACCACAGCGACCCAGATATGCTGATGATGTTGGTGAACACATCGGTATTGAAAGCCGACCATACCGCAAACAAACCCGATAACGAAACGCCCAAGAGGGTTCTCTCTGCATCCTCTATGCCCAAATCCCTTTCTGTTTCAGGGATAATCTCATGGGTCAGCTTGTCGAGAAATGCTGCCGCCTTCCCTCCAAAAGGTTTCGCTTTCTTGAATACGCCCGCAGCTGGCCACGGCGTCAAGTCGTCGTTCCAATTGACATCTTCTATCAGGACAACGGAGATGCCGTGTTTTTCCGACAATCCCTTCAGCCCATCACACAAATCGCCCTTGATTCCTTCGGGCAGGATCATGTAGCAGATTTTGTTTGAGGATTGTTTGACAAGCGACTGCATGAGAACTTATTTTTCAGTGGTCAAAAATAAGAAAAAAATCAATGACATATAACTATCAATCTACGATTAAAAGACGGCTTTTTGTATCTTTGCAGCATACGAAAGAGACAACAGTATGAAAAACGTGACCCAAAAACGCGTAATAGGCATTGGCGAGACCGTGTTGGATATCCTGTTCAAGAACGACCAGCCACAGAAAGCCGTTCCGGGTGGCTCGACCTTCAACAGCATTGTGTCGCTTGGACGGGCTGGCGTGCCCTGCGCCATGATGACCGAAGTGGGCGGCGACCATGTGGGCGACATTATCTGCTGCTTTTTGCAAGACAATGGCGTTTCGACAGAATATGTCTGCCGCCACGAGAAGGCCAAGTCGCATATCACGCTGGCATTCTTGAACGAACACAACGACGCGCAATACCTGTTTTACAAGGATCACGCGTCTGTTTGGTTGGATGGAAGCTTGCCGCAAATAGGCAAGGACGACGTGGTGCTCTTCGGCTCGTTCTTCGCCATCAACCCCGCCATACGGCCTGTCGTGGGCCGTTTGTTGCGTGCCGCACACGAGGCGGGTGCTTGGCTCTATTACGATGTGAACTTCCGCAAAAACCATATCGTCGACTTGCCAGATGTGATGCCCAATATCATGGAGAATATGAGTCTGGCGAATGTGGTGCGCGGTTCAATGGAGGATTTCGACTACATGCTTGGCCTGCATGATGGCGACACCATCTATGAACGGGTGAGCCGCCATTGCCGCACGTTAATCCTGACCGATGGACCTCGCTCGATACGTGTCTATACCCCCGAAGGCTGCGAGACCTATCCCGTACAGGCCATTGAGACCGTCAGCACGGTTGGGGCGGGAGACAACTTCAATGCGGGTTATATATACGCCATGCTGCAAGGCATGGACGATCAAGCCACACGCATCGAGATGGCCCAACGCTGGAGTCAGGACGTCTGCCGCCAGATTGGGAACAATATTAGCGATGGTTTGGTCGCAGCGATAAAGCAACAAGCATAAAGTACTCAAAATGACCATTGGAATGGCATGCAACATAGCATATCAAAGATTCTTTAGCCATCATCTATCAGCAGTCAGTTTCTGGCTATCCCCCTTCTCCTTAGGAGATTGCGGATCGAGTCCGCAATGACGCCGTGGGGGAAGAGACTGCCATGCACCGAGCTGATGGCTGACTACTGATGGCCAAATCAATCATTCGTAGTGCCTAATCCTCACCTCTACCCCATCGTTTTCCAACAGTGAGGGGATGCCGCTGACGTCCGTCTGTCCGTAATGGTAAGGGAACAGCACTTTCGGCCTGACCACCCTCGCTGCGTTAACAAGTTGTTCGACCGTCATGGTGTAGGGCTGATTGCAAGGCATGAAAGCCACATCAATGTCTTTGATTTCGGCCATCTCAGGAATGTCTTCGGTGTCGCCTGCGATGTAGATTCTCAGTCCGTCGAGGGTAAGGATGAAGCCATTATCCCTTCCCTTGGGATGGAACTGCTGATGTCCTTCGGTAGTGTTGTAGGCGGGAACGGCCTCAAGGGTGATGTCGGGGGCCAATTGCAGCTTATCGCCATTGGCCATCACCGTGCCATAGCCGAGCATTTCGACGCAGCGTTGGTTGGTGATCAGCTGGGTGTTGTCGCCCGTCAACACTTTGATGGCGGTCGTGTCGAAATGGTCGTGGTGCTCATGGGTGATGAAGAGGTAGTCCGCCTTGGGCATCGCAGCGTAGTCGATGGTCTTCTCCCCTAGTTTCGTCACGGGATCAATTTGAATCTCCTTGCCAGCGTATTCGATGCGCATGGAGGCATGAACCAAAGCGTGGAACTTGACCGTCTTGCCACTTTGGGTAGTGAAGGTGTCGACTTCGTAGGCGTCATCCTCAATGGGGCTCTCGGTCACAACAGGCATCCCCGCCTCTTTCCAAGCCATGATGCCGCCTTTGAGGTTGACGACCTTGTAGCCTTCCTTGGTGAGCGCCCCTGCGGCAAGGGCAGAGCGTTTACCGCTGCGACAATACACGGCTATCGTTTTGTCGGCAGGTAGCATCGACTTCGCCTTCTCGGCAAAACCGTCTTGCGTGACATCAATGTTGATGGCCTTCTGTAGATGGCCTTCGCCGAATTCCTTGGCGGTCCTCACATCAAGCAGCACGACGTCGGGGTCGGCAATCTGCGCCGCGAAACCGTTGACATCGGCGTTTTCATACCCTTGTTGGCCACAGGCGGCCAATCCTAATAAAGCGAGTAAACTGGTGAAAAATTTCTTCATGGTGTTTGTTTGATTTGAGGCGGTAAAGATAGGAAAAAAACTTTCACCTTTCATTCTCGTCAATCTTCAGCGGCGTTCCCGGTGGAAACCATGAGGCCAAAAGCGGTGCAACTGAATGTTGTTATTCCTCGGTACATGGCACATGAAAAGTTTGAATGGTCTTTTGAGTGGTCGCCCAATTCCCGCATTTCGGGCATTTCGATGGGAAATAGATTGTAGTGATGGCTGTCATGGTTGGGCCATAATCATCAAGTGTAGAATCCATAAAGTGCCGTTCTGCCTCGAAATCATTTCCACAATCCGAGCAATGGAATATGGCCATATCCTTGGCATCTTTCTTTTGGAACAGTTCTTTGAACTGACGCCAAACGCTTCTGATTCTGTTTTTCATTCTT
>ONJF01000071.1 GCA_900318085.1 uncultured Bacteroidales bacterium | reverse complement strand
ATGTTCATTAATGCTGATTGGAATGACATCAAGTCGTTCATCTCACAGAAAGTCAGGGAGATTGATTGGGAAAAGTTTGAGTAGTTTTTCCGCGTGAAACGGTGTTTGCACATAGTGAGCTTTTTGGTTGGGCTGGCCATGCTGGTGGCTTGCTCCCAACCAACTAAAGTTGAGGTCCCTGAGCCTGTGGTCGCTGAGCCTTGTCGAAGCGTCGAAGGGCCGACCTTAGCATTATCTCAAATCGACACCCTGATGTGGCACCAGCCCGACAGCGCCTTGGCGGTAATGATGGAGTTTGCGGGGAGCCCAGAGGCCGACAGCCTCAACGAGTTTGAGGGGCATTATTGCCAGGTGCTGATTGCGGAGCTGCTGTTTAAGAATGACTATGGACAGAGCAACCGCGAAGAGGTGCTGAAGGCGGTGGCATATTTCGATAGCCTAAACTTCACCCTGAACGACACCCCCACCCCAAAAAGCCTCATAGCGGGCGCAGACCCGCTATCTCCGACACGAAACGACAACATCGTTTTTCTCTCGGCCCGCGCCCATTATATGAATGGTGTGGGATACTATGAACACGACAGTATTGTGGCGGCTTGCGGTGAGTATCTGAAGGCGCTGGAGATTGTGGAGATGCATTTCCCGAATGTAGAGACGGTGTGCACACCGTCTCTACCAATAGCCCACCTGCCTCGGTTTATGGCGTTGACATACGGGCGGCTAGGTGATTTGTTTTCTCGCCAGTATATGCAGGAACCAGCCATCGTCTGCTACAAGAAATCCTTTGTTTTCAGCAAAATTGAACCTACATCGGCCAATGGTATTGCTAATTTGATGAGTCACCTTGGAAATCAATATAGCATTTTGCAACAAAAGGATAGTGCCGGATACTATTTCAATGAGGCATTTAAGTATTTAGCCGATACAAACAATTTGGCCTATCGTGATTTGATTTCAGGATTGGCATTGTATAATTACTATTCGGGCAAAAGTGTAGAGTCAGCGGTAAGTGACTTAAAACGAATGGCCACACAAACTAAAGATGAGGATGAAAGGCTGACACGATTCTTTACCATTGGTTCCATTTATTTTGAAATCAGACAATTTGACTCGGCAATGGTTTATTTGACACGAGTGTTTGAAAACAAGGATAATGTTGTGATGAAAAGAGGTGCTGCCAGGTCGTTGCGCGATATTTTCCAAGTAAAAGGTGACACGCTGAAGGCCACCCAATATGCCCGTTATCAGGTGGAAAATCCAGCTCTTGAAGCGGAGAGCAACAGGCAAGTCTCGAAACTCAACGACCTGTTTCAGCAGCATTTGCAGTGGGAGCAAGAGCGAGCCGAAGCCGAAAGGCAGCAGGGAGCGCGGCTGCGGAGGAACAGGATGATCGTTGTGGTGAGCGTTCTCGTTGTGGTGGCAGCGCTGTTGGCTTGGCTGCTGATCAGGCGCAAGATGAAGCAGCAGCGCGACGAGGCGAGCCAACAGATGGAAGCCGTGCAAGAGGCGCACCGCTTGGAGAAAGCCTCAATGTCGGGGAGGCTGAAACGGAGCAACCAGGAGCTGCGCGAGCTGAAGGACCAGATGCGGCAACAAGCGGGCAGCGGTGCGCCGAAGCAGGAGACGCAAGCCGAATCGTTCAACGAAGAGCCTATCTGCCGCCTTATCATGGAGCGGGTGAACGAAGGACAGTTCAAGGCGCAGATGGACTGCAAGCTATACCAGGACTATGCCTTGGGCAAGGAGCAGGTGATGGCGTTGCGCGAGGCTGCCGACCGCCACTTCAACCAGTTCACCGTCCGTTTGGCCAAGGCCTATCCCAACCTCACCAAGGGCGACCTTGACTATTGCTGCCTCTACCTGCTCGGCCTTTCGGATGCCGACATCTCCGCCCTGATGCAGCGCGCCTACAACACCGTGAGCGAGCGCAGCCGCAAACTGAAAGGCGTTTTTGGTAGCGAGGAGTCGCTTTCCGTTATACTTCGGGGTTTTGCTAATGAGTCCATATCGTAAAAAAATGTAAATTTGTGGCATAAAAATTGGCATTATGACAATCAATGACATTGAGACGTTGATACACACAGACGAGACCCGCAACTTGGAATTGAAGAAGACCACGGGCGAGTTGAAGGACGGAATGAAGTCGGCTTGTGCCTTCCTTAATACCGATGGCGGCTGGCTGATCTTCGGCATTGCTCCCACTACCCTGAAAGTGGTGGGGCAGGATGTGACAGAAAACACACGGAGAGAGATAGCCCAAGCATTGACCCATTTGGAGCCAGCCTTGGATGTTGAAGTGAACTATGTGGATTTACCGAATAGCAATGGAAAGCAAGTGATTGTCATGCATTTTGACAAATGGGTGTGGGGCAAGGAACCTTATACCTATCACAAATGCCCTTACTATCGAATTGAGAGTGTCACCAAGGAGATGCCGAGAGACATGTTTGTGGAGCGGCTGAAAGCGGCACGACCTCATGACTTTGCATGGGAAAACCAAACAGCGGAACGCGTAACCTTAGATGACATGGACGAGGAGCGAATCAGGAATGCGGTGCGCTTAGGCATTGCCGGTGGTCGTATCAACGCATCGGCAGAAGGTGCAACGGTGGAAACGCTTTTGGGTAAGTTGAAGTTGTTGAACAACGGGAAACCAACCAACGCGGCCGTGATGCTATTTGGCAAGAATACAGACGATTATCCTCAACTGCTTTTGCGCATGGCATGTTTCAAAGGGAACGACAAAAATGAGTTTTTGGACAACAAGCAAGAGATGGGCAACTTTTTTGACTTATTGGATGCTGGTACGGCATTTTGCTTCCGCAATCTCCGGCTTGCCGGAAAGATTGTCGGAATGCGGCGTGAAGAGCAATTGGAAATTCCGGCTGAGGCTTTGCGTGAGGCATTGATCAACGCGTTGTGCCATCGAGAGTATGACAACCCAAGGGCATCGGTTAGTTTGGCCATTTACTACGACAGGATTGAAATCGTCAATCCAGGTCACTTTCCCGCTCAACTTACGCCCGAAAATATCAAACTTCAGCATGATTCGTTTCCTTTCAACCTAAAGATTGCCCAAGTATTGTATCAGACTACCTACTTGGAAAGTTGGGGTTCGGGGGTAAGGCGTATGGTGAAATTGTGCGAGGCACAGCATTTGGCCGAACCTGAATACAGGTTAGGAAACAACACGGTTACTGTCATCTTCCGCAGGAATCGTGATAGTCAAAATGATAGTCAAAATGATAGTCAAAAATCGTTGAATGAAAGGCAAAGAAAGATAGTGGGACTTATGCGAGGCAACCGTCAAATCACGGTGGCGAAGATAGCGAAAACTCTCTCATTATCAGCGGCTACCATCTATAGAGAAATAAAAGCCATCAACACTTTGACAGAACTTTACTGGGAAGGCTCACCGAAAACTGGCCAATGGGCGGGCAACACTTTTGACTGACATTTGATAGTCAAAGTGATAGTCAACATGATAGTCAAAAAATTGCCCCTTGGCAAGTTTTTCGGCAGCGAGGAGCCGCTTTCCGCGACGCTCCGAGGCTTTTCCAACGAATCTGCATCTAATTGATTATAGGGACGATAGCTAAAAACCCGCACAAATCCGCACATTGTTTTTCTTGACAGGTGTGGGGAAACGGCTGTAGTTTTGCCGAAAATTTCTAAACCTAATAGTTATGAAAACGACAAAACAATTCATGATGCTTTGCTGCCTGATGGTTATGGCGGCGATGGGTTACGGCCAAGAATGGGCTGTATCAGTAGATGAAACAGATGCAGCAAAAGAGCTGATTGCCGTCGACGGCGGCGAGCATATCCTTTCTGTTGGCTCCGCACCTGGTCGTGACGGATGCCTCCTAAAGGTGGACAAGGATGGCAACTATATCAGCCGACAGGTGCATTTGCCCGGGATGGCACTTCGGTATTATTCAGCCATTGAACTTGACAACGGAAACTACATGGCCTTCGGTATTTGTGACGATAGTCTTGCCGACCCCCATTACCAAAGGTACATGCAGGTGGATGTGTTCGACAGCCAACTTGAAAGCGTAGCATCACGGACATACGACATGGATGATGAAGTGACCGATTTATTCAGTTTCCCAGATGCATGTAGCCATATGAAGTCTATCATAACCAGAAAGGGAACCGTGCTTTTGGCCGTTGCTCCCAGCTATGAAGATCCGATGTACAACGGTTTTTTCCATAGTGTATTACGCTTTTTTGAATTCGATGAGAAAGGAGAACTATTGAGGATTGTGGACAATCCAACATCAACAGCGTTAGCAACGGACATAAAAACAATCACTTACGCTCCTAATTCCGACAATCTGATGGTGTATGTCGGGAGTGGTATTTTCGGGAACGCAAGCGGTTTTGCTGGAATGATGGTGGCAGATACGGCCTATAACATCGTTGCCAAACTACCACTTTGGAACCTTGATGGGTTGGAATGTGAAGACATAGCTTGTGATGGGCATTGGATTGATGGCCAATATATGATCCTGGATGTAGAGCAATACATAGGCTCTTCGTTCACTTTCCATACCCTATATAAGATTGATTCCGCCCGCAATGTTTATGCTCATCACGATGTGGAACCTTCCGACTCGTGCACAAGAGTGCCTCGTGAAAGGAACACGGCCTATGTAAACGATTCGACGATATTTGCGATTAGTATTTTCAGCGAAACCATGTACAGCTCTCTTTCATACGAAAACGCAAACATCCTATTGTACGACAAACACTTGAACCTGCTCGGACGCAAGGTAATCAAAACGAACGATGTAACATACTTCCCCAGTGTACCTGCAGTATTCAACGATGGAGGATGCCTTGTCATGGTTCGTATCAGGACCGGAGAACATTATCAAGGGGAGCCGTTTACCGATTATGAACTCATGAAGTTCCGGCGCGAGGACATTGAAATCACTTGGGATGTGGTGCAGGAAAACGAGACTGAGACGCATCCTTCGCCCTATCCGAATCCCACCAAAGGCATCCTGAACATACCGATAAACAATTTGGAACACAACGAACTCAGGCTTCAAATCTACGACATGAAGGGAGTGAAATGCTTCGACTGCGCCACCACTAGGCAAGGCGACCTCATCACTTTAGACACACAGAACCTTGATGCGGGGATGTATGTGTATCGCGTTGTGGGTAGCGGCAGGGAAATTGCTGGGGGGAAGTTTGTGAAAAAGTGATCAAACAAAACAAACAACAAAAATTCTATTATTATGAAAATTTCTATCAAAACAAAAGCAGCAACATTGTTCCTTGGCATCATACTAACCTGGGGAACTCAATTACAAGCACAAAGTACTAGAAGTAGTTTTAGTGTTATAGAGCCATGTCAATTTGAGAATGATATTGACAGCATAACTGTTCTTTACTGGAATGCCTGGGGTTGCAACTATGATCAATATACAATCTCATATTCATTAACGACAGGTAATATGGTAGTCTATGTTGAGTACTTAAAGAGTATTCCTGCGTATCCTATTATCTGTTCAGAACAAAGTAGGTTGTTTCTTTCTTCCATAGATGCTTTTTATTTGAAGAAAAGCATTCCAATTGTAGAGAAAAAGATAAAACACAACACAAATGAACATGTAGAATATGACATTCCGACATTTCACATTGAAGGTTATAAAAATGGAAAACGAGTATTCTTTTCATCTACCCTATTGGAAGACGGAGACTATGAATTGGTTTTTAATCCTATGTTTGAAAAGTTTAAAAGCATGGTGTTTTCAGTTGTGGATGAATACGACAGGTATGTAAAGAAGTTTCAAAACAAAGATGACACATATAGATGTAGATACTATTAAAAACCACCAAGGCAACCTGACGGCCACCATCCATGGCAACACTGTGGAACGGATGCTTTATGACAACAACACATTAAATTAAAAGAGAAAAAGAAATGAAAAATATCACAAAAACTATTATTCTCGCAGTAGCAGTGGCGGCTTTGGCCGCCCTGCTATTGACAGGATGCCGAGAGGAAAAACGCAAGGCGGACACCACACCTTCAGTTGAACAAACGGAATCCATGATGGATACTACAAAGAAGGATACGATGGAAGCCTTCTACGAGCGGATGCGGCAATGGAGGGTGCTACATGGCGGGATGAGCAGGTGGGAGAGCGATAAGTGAAATGTTGTAATCTGGAACTGCAACGTGTTGTAAAACAACGAAGTGGTTTTGCAAATGTTTGTAATGGCCTTTGAACTTGAAAAAACAGCGATTTTTTGCTATACTTTTGTGGAACAAAATTGCAAAGCGAACAATTAAACTTTAATACAATGAAAAAATCTTTGATTATTGCAGCCTTGATGTGCTGCCTTGTGTCGGCCACGGCACAACAAACCAAGAACACAAAAAGAGTCAATAACACATTAGGTGTTTGCATGATGGGCAAGACAATGCAGTGTAACGGCATCAGCATGTCGTATATCGCTTCGGAACAAGGCAAGATGGGTTTTGCCTTCGGTGCGGAATATGACCGCGAGTACATGCTGGGGGCGACACCGCTCGGCCTCGTGACAGGCATCCGCATGGAGTATAGCCGCCCCTACGCCAAATTCGAGGAAGAGGGACAAACTCTCGAGGTGAAAGCCCACGACCTTACTGGGGTGATTCCTGTT
>ONJF01000072.1 GCA_900318085.1 uncultured Bacteroidales bacterium | reverse complement strand
TTCCGCGAAAGCGGAACGCCATCTCCCACGCTCGAAGACGATGTCGAGTGGGAGATAGCGGGTCAAGCCCGCTATGAGGGCAAAGAGCAGGTTTTGTGGTTCTAGGTTCATAGTCAGTTAGAAATTGAGTTGAAAGGATAACCCTACTTGTGCGTATTGTGGTATCATTATTGGCTGTTCAAAAGGCCGATAGGGGTCGATGCTGAAAGAGAGGTCGTCACTGATATCGTAGTCGTAGAGATGCCCGTCGACGCAGGCGTCCAAGATGTTGAGGCCGTACCAAGCGATGGTGAGGATGGTGTAGAACTCAAAGTCGCGGCGGTATGATTCCTTATAAGTCTGCAGTTGGCTTTCGGCATAACGGTTGGCGAGTTCGGTTTCATGCTCATTCAAGGTCGCGCCTTCTGGAAGGTCGCCGGTCTTGTATTCATAAGCATGCAAGTAGGAACGGTATTCGTAATTGTTGTTGTAGACTAGATAACCCAAGCCGCCCAATCCGGCATAGACGATGGGCACCTTCCACCATTTGCCGTTGTAGACTTGTCCCAATCCGGGCAGGCATGCCGACATGATGGTGGCTTTTTTCGGACTGTGAGGCTTCTTGGCTTTGGCTTTTGGAGTCTTCGTCTCTTTAACGATGGTGTCGGCGGTGAGTATGGTGTTTCCGATGGTGTCAAACACAATGTTTTGCGCTTCCGTTTTTTGAAAGGCGATGAGGATCAGGATGCCCAAAAGAAACAGGAAACGGCGCGGCATGGCGTTTATTGCTGGTTGAAGAGTTCCATGATGCGGTCAAACTCGGCCTCGTCCCTGAAGTCGATGACCACGCTGCCCTGACCTTTCACATTGCGTTTCACCTTCACCTTGGTGTTGAGTGTCTGCGACAACTTCTTGATTTTGCTCTTGAAATGTTCGGGGATGAAGTTGGTCTGCCTGTGCTCCCGCTCGGCCTTGCCTTTGGCTTTGTCGGCCAGCTCCTCGGTTTGGCGCACGGTCATCTCATCCATGATGATTTGCTGGAGCAGTTTCAGTTGTTCTTCCTTATCGCTGATGTTGATGAGGGCGCGGGCATGGCCCATGGTGATGTGGCCGTCGCGGATGGCGAGTTGTACTTCGGGTGGCAGCTTCAATAGCCTCAAGAAGTTGGCCACCGCACTGCGGCTCTTACCCACTTTTTCGCTCACTTCCTCTTGCGTGAGGTTGCACTCGTCGATGAGGCGCTGGTAGGAGATGGCCACTTCGATGGCATTGAGGTTCTCGCGGTGGATGTTCTCGATGAGGGCGAGTTCGAGCATCTGCTCGTCGTTGGCCACGCGGATAAAAGCCGGGATCTTCGTGAGTCCGGCCATCTTGGAGGCCCTCAAGCGGCGTTCGCCTGATATGAGTTGGTATTTGTTATAGCCGAGTTTTCTTACCGTCACAGGTTGGATGACGCCTTGTTCTTTAATGGACTGGGCCAATTCTCTCAATGCGGTCTCGTCGAATTCGGTGCGGGGTTGGAAGGGGTTGGTCTCGATAAGGTCGATGTCGATTTCGGCGACGGCGCCGGCCACGAAATCGCCGCTGATGTCGCGGCTGGTGATGTCGGTTTCAGGGCTTTGCAGGATGCTGTCGAGGCCGCGTCCCAATGATTTTCTGGTTTTGTCGGGCATGGTATGTTAGGCTTTGGTGGATAGGTTGTTCTTTTCGAGGATCTCGCGGGCGAGGTTGAGGTAGTTGATGGCACCGGTGCTGTTGGCATCGTACATGACGATGGTCTTGCCGAAGCTCGGGGCCTCGCTCAAGCGCGTGTTACGGTTGATGATGGTGTTGAACACCATGTCTTGGAAGTGCATCTTGACCTCTTCCACGACTTGTTTCGACAGACGCAAGCGTGTGTCGAACATGGTGAGCAGGATGCCCTCGATGTCCAGATTGGGGTTGAGTCGCGTCTGCACGATCTTAATGGTGTTCAATAGCTTGCCAAGACCTTCAAGGGCGAAATACTCGCATTGCACGGGGATGATGACCGAGTCGGCTGCAGTGAGGGAGTTGACGGTCACCAGTCCTAACGAAGGCGAGCAGTCGATGATGATGAAGTCGTAGTCGTCCTTGATAGGTGCGAGTAGCTTCTTCATCATCAGTTCGCGCTCGGGCAGGTTGATCATCTCGATTTCAGCTCCCACGAGGTCGATATGGGCGGGAAGGAGGAAGAGGTTGGGTGTCTCTGTCTCGGTGATGACCGTCTTCGGGTCTACCTGGTCGATGATGCATTCGTACACACTTGTCTCCACGGTCCTTGGGTCGATGCCCACACCCGAGGTCGCGTTGGCCTGCGGGTCGGCATCGATGAGGAGGGTCTTATATTCCAGAACGGCCAGGCTGGCCGCGAGGTTGATGGCGGAAGTGGTCTTGCCCACGCCGCCTTTTTGGTTGGCTATCGCTATTGTCTTACCCATTTTCAATCAAAAATTTTTCGCTACAAAAATACGATTTTTGGCGCGAAATATTGCCGTGCAAAGGGGAAAGTTATCAACAAAGAGACGATTTGTTGATAAGTTTTTGTCGCTCATGGAAAAGGCAACAAAAAAGGCCGCAAAAACCTGCGGCCTCGTGTTTTTGACTTTTTGTGTTGTTTATTTGTCCAGGCTGTCGAACCATTTGTCGATGGCGCTGTCGATCTCACTGTGGCTTTCGCCCTCTGTGTGCTCGAAGTGACGCGGCTCGGGCTGGTCGTAATAGTCGGCAGGATATTCGCCGGTTTCGATGTATTTGATGGCATCGGCGAGGCCTTTCGATACCTTCTCAAAGTCTTCCTTGTAGAGGAAAATCTTGTGCTTCTCATAGAAGAAGCGTTGCAGGCCTTCGTCGAAACGGCGCTTGCTCTCGGTTATCGTGATGTACTTCTCGTCGTTTTTGGTTGACTTCACATCGAAGAAGTAAGTTCTCTTTCCTGCTTTCACTGCCTTCGAGAACAGATCTTCTCTCTCTTTCATTTCATTTTCTTCCATCATGTCTTTCAATAATTTGATACTTTCTAATCGTTCTAATTTAGTTTGAAAAGTGGGGCAAAAGTAGGAAAAAAATAAATATCGGAGCGTTTTATCGTTATTTTTGCACTCAAAATCTATCATCCTATGCAACTGAATCTGAAACGACCTATAGCTTTTTTTGACTTGGAGACTACGGGCCTTAACCCATCTCACGACCGTATCGTGGAGATGAGTGTTCTGAAAATCAATGTGAACGGCGACGAAGAGCAACGCGTTTGGCTGCTCAACCCCGAAATGCCTATTTCACCCGAATCCACTTCTGTGCATGGCTATACCGATGCCATGGTGGCCGACAAGCCCACTTTCCGCGAAAAGGCCAAGGAGATTGCCCTGTTCATCGGCAATGCCGACTTGGCGGGCTATAATATCCTGAAGTTTGACCTGCCCATGTTGGTGGAGGAGTTTCTCCGCGTGGACTACGACTTCGACCTTAAGGACCGTGACTTCATCGATGTGATGAACATATATATGAAGATGGAGCCGCGCAACCTGAAGAGCGCCTATCGCTATTTCTGCCATGCCGAATTGGAAGGGGCACATGGCGCCATGGCCGACACCAAGGCCACTTACGATGTGCTGTGTGCCATGCTCGATAAATACCAAGGTGTTGACTATGAAGATGGTAAGGGAAACAAGTCACAAGGACCCATTAACGACATGAGACAGCTCTCAGAGTTCTCGGCGCACCATAAAAACGCCGACCTTTCGGGACAAATCATCTTTGACGATGAGGGTAAGGAGGTCTTCATGTTTGGCAAGCATAAGGGCAAAAGGGTGGAGGATGTGTTCCGCATGGAGCCGCCATATTATTCCTGGATCATGAACAACGATTTCCCGCGCTATACGAAGAAGGTGGTGACCGCCATCAAGTTGCGTATGGGTGGTAAAAATGTAAAATAATGAAAATCATTTGTATAGGGCGAAACTATCTGGCACATGTCAAGGAATTGGACAATGCCTTGCCGACCGAACCCATGTTTTTCATGAAGCCCGACACGGCCTTGTTGCCCGCCGGCGCGCCTTTCCCGTATCCTGACTTCAGCAAGAAGGTGCATTATGAGACTGAATTGGTGTTGCGCATTTGCAAAACAGGGAAATCAATAGACATGGAAGCGGCCTCGGAGTATTACGATGCCATCACTGTGGGCATCGATTTTACCGCCCGCGACTTGCAAAGCGAGTGCAAGGCCAAAGGCCATCCTTGGGAAATCGCCAAATCATTTGATTATTCTGCTCCCACTGGGGAGTTCAAGGCAATCTGCACTTTGAAGCACCCCGAGGACATCTCCTTTGGCATGAAACTCAATGGCAGTTGGGTGCAGCAAGGCCACAGCCGCGACATGATTTTCGACTTCAATACGATTGTCTCTTATGTCTCGCGTTTCATCACGCTGAATCCGGGCGATTACATCTTCACGGGGACTCCCAAAGGGGTAGGCGAGGTGCATGTTGGCGACAAGTTGCAGTTGTTTTTGGAAGATGAGCCTATGTTTGAATTTGAAATAAAATAATGATAATCAATAGAATAAAACTATGAAAAAGCTTTTCCTTATCGCCCTGCTTGCAGTGGCATTTCAACTTTCAGCACAGCCTTTATGGATGCGTCACAATGTGATTTCGCCTCAAGGCGACAAGATTGCTTTTTGTTATAAAGGTGATGTGTATGTGGTGAACGCCCAAGGTGGCAAAGCCTTGCAAATCACGACCAACGCCGCTTACGATGGCGACCCGATTTGGTCACCTGACGGCAAACAGATTGCCTTTTCCACCGACCGAAATGGTAACTTCGATGTGTATCTTGTTTCGGCAGAAGGCGGTGTGGCCAAACGCATAACGACGAATTCGGCCACAGAGATTCCGTTGGCTTTCTCGCCTGATGGCAAGGAGATCTATTTCTCTGCGCAAATCCAAAAAGCGGCTGAGAATGTGCAGTTTGCATCGGGATGGATTACCGAGTTATATAAGGTGAGCATCGAAGGTGGTCGCCCTGAACAGGTGGTGGCCGTGCCCGTGAGCAGCATGTCGTTCGACAAGGATGGTAAGTCCTTCCTTTACTATGACCGCAAAGGTAGTGAGAACATTTGGCGCAAGCACCACACTTCTTCTGTGGCACGCGATGTGGTGTACTACAACGCCAAGAAGAAGACCCACACCATTTTGACTGCCAATGTGGGTGAAGACCGCGACCCAAGATATTTGCCTGGTTTTAAGGATGTTGTGTTCTTGAGTGAGCGCAACAATGGCAGTTTCAATGTCTATAAGGCTCCCGTAGACAATCTTGAACAGGTGGAAGCAGTGACCCACTTCAAGACGCACCCTGTCCGCTTTTTGAGTGTGGCCAACAACGGCCTGTTGTGCTATGGCTACATGGGTGAGATCTACACACAGCGCATTGGCGGTGAGCCGCAAAAGGTGAACATCGAAATTGTCAACGACCAAGCAGAGGAACAACTGGTGAAGCAGGATTTCAAGGGCGCAGGTAGCTTTGCGTTGAGCAGCGACGGCAAGTTGATTGCCTTCGTCTCGCGCGGTGAGGTCTTCGTCACGGGTGTGGACGAATACGCCACCACCAAGCAGATTACGCACACCCCGCAGGCCGAGCGCAGTCCCTCGTTCTCGAAGGACGGCCGCACCTTGGTCTATGCCTCGGAGCGCGACGGCTATTGGAACCTCTACCAAGCCACCATCGTGCGCAAGGAGGACTACAATTTTGCCTACGCCACTTTGATTGATGAGAAACCCCTGTTCGACAACGACGGTATCGAGCGCAGCAACCCTGACTATTCGCCCGATGGCAAGGAAATTGCCTTTGTTGAGAATCGTAATATCTTGAAAGTCTATAATATAGAATCAAAGAAAGTGCGTCAAATCACCGATGGCACACAACATTACGGTAGCATTGGCTATGAATGGTCGCCCGACGGCAAATGGTTTGCCATAACCTTGATCACCCACATGCGCGACCCCTATTCCGATGTTGCCATCGTGTCGGCCAGCGGTGATATGAAGATCTACAACATCACCGAGAGCGCCTACTTCGACGATGATCCGCAGTGGGTGTTGGATGGCAATGCCATTCTCTACAATTCGGACCGTTATGGTATGCGTTCTCATGCCTCGTGGGGCAGCCAAAGGGATGTCTTCATCGCCTTCTTGAACCAGGAGGCCTTCGACAAGTTCCGCCTCAACAAGGAAGAATACGCGTTGTTGAAGGAGCAGGAGAAGGGCAAGAAGGATGATAAGAAAGACGAGCCGAAAAAGGAGGAGAAGAGCGACAAGAAGAAAGACAAGAAAGACGGACCTTCGACGGGCTCAGGGACCGAAAAAGACGATAAACCAAAGGAATCCAAGAAGATTGAGGTTGACTTGGAGCATTTGCAGGACCGTGTCATCCGCTTGACGCCGATGTCGTCCAATTTGAGTGGTATGGCTTTGTCGAAGGACGGCGAGAAGCTCTATTTCATGACCTCGTTTGAGAAAGGCTACGACCTCTGGGAGATGGACGTCCGCGAGAAGTCGATGAAGATCACGAAGAAGATGGGGCAGGGTGGTGCC
>ONJF01000073.1 GCA_900318085.1 uncultured Bacteroidales bacterium | reverse complement strand
TCCACCACCACATTGGGCAGCGGCACATCGCTCTCGTCCACCCCGTCGATGCCCATCAGTCGGGCGAGGGTGCGCTCCACGGCCACCGTGGTGTATTGCTCGCAGAAGGCCTGCACATCGTCAGCGATGTTCTTCGCCAGCCCTCTGGCATACTCCACTTTTTTGAAATCTAGTCCTAATTTACTTTCCATATTTTCAGTTATGTTGTTTAAATATTGATATTTTGTTCGTTAATTCTTGATAATCTGTTTCGTAACGACTCCCGAAGGGGTAATCACCTTTAATATATATGTTCCTGCCTCTTGTGCCGACAGGTCAATCATATTTTCTTTTGTTTCTTTCACCATCTGGCCTTTGGCATTAAAAACCTCAACACATTCTACTTCGGTTCCAATAATCTTAACCAATCTATCTGTTGGATTTGGAAACGCTATTACAAATTGATTAAAACTATTCTCTTCAATATCTGTAAATCTTCGCGCAACTTGCATAATATAATCCAAGTCACTAGCATTTGAGCAATAACCTGTTTCCAAAAAAAGAAACAGTGTTGTCCCTTGATAATCATAAAAAGCACCTACTTTGTTCAATAACCTACCCATTAATTGAAGCACATTACCTCTAAAAGCAGCACCATAAGTGTCATAGTAATGTTCCCATCTAGTTGTTTTATCCAAAAGTGCAGATACTACATCTTTTATTTCGTCAGGAGAAAAATCAATGATGTTATTCATGTAAGTCATCATTAACTCCAAATAAACATAATCCATTTGATACCTTCCTTGATCACATTGGCTATCATCACATTCAGGTATCTCAAAGATAAACTCTACTTGACGGGATGAATAAAGTAAAACCAATTCAGATAAGGCATCTTCACGACTATATAACTCTTCAAGGCAATTCAATCGGCCAGTCAAAAGTTCCATACTATACATTAAATCGTCTAAAGCCAATACATCAATTATGAAAGGATTATAAAGGCAACTTTCTAGTAATCGAGCTGTTGAAATGCTTTTCAAAGTGTCTGTAGGCAATTGCACAGATGCAAGTCGAGCCGAATAACTTCCTAAAGCTATCCATTCTTCTGTTCCAGGTATTACCGGATATAAGACTTCCTGTGCCTTTAGTTCATTTGAAAGTAAACTTACTAGTCCTGCAAATAATATTAGTAAGAGTTTTCTCATTTCAGCATCCTCCTTTCTTCCACGCCCTCAAGCACTTTCATCTGCTGAATGGCGATTTTGTTCAGTTCAATCAGCCTATCGCGTTGCGGCATACCTTTATTAATAAAGACCGCATTGAGGTTTTCCATATTCGAGAGGCAAATCAGTTGGTTGATATTGGCATAGTCGCGAATGTTGCCCTTCACGTCGGGGTTGGCATCGCGCCATTCCTTGGCCGTCACACCAAACAAAGCCACATTCAGCACATCGGCTTCGTTGGCGTAAATCAATGAGGCATGATAACGGTCAATCTCTTCTGGAACAAGATTCTCTTTTATGGCATCCGTGTGGATATGGTAGTTTATCTTCGCCAACTCCCTCTTCACCGACCAACCGAGTTGCTTTTGTTCTTCTTCTTTTAGGCGTTGGAATTCCTTGGCAACATACAACTCAAACTCAACCGAAATCCAACTGGCAAACTTGAAGGCAATGTCTTTGTGGGCAAATGTACCTCCGTATCTTCCAGATTTACTTACTATTCCAATGGCACTAGTCGCTTCTATCCATTTCTTTGGGGACATGGTAAAGGCATTTAACCCTGCTTCAATTCTAAACCTATCGAATTCGATAGGGTTAAAACTTGGATTGTATAAAGATTCCCAGATACCCAAATACTCAATGGTATTCCTATTACGCATCCAGTTACAAACGGCAATAAAAGTATCATCTGTCTTGAACTTTGCGATATCAGTCAAAGAAATATAATCTTTGCTGTCTATCGAAAGAATCGTAATACTCGTATCTTGAACTGTCATCTTTGCCATTACGCATTTCCTCCTTTCTCTCCAAGGGGGTCGAATTCGACCCCTTTGGTTTTTAAGCCCCTCGAATTCGAGGGGTTTAAATATGGCGAATTCGCCATATTTAAACCAGATAGACCCTCTAATTGTGTCGAATTCGACATAATTAAAAACGCTCTCGCCGACTCAATCCACTCCTTATCAATCCCCAAACTCTCGGCGATATTCAGCGCCTCGTGCGGCACTTCGCCGTCTTGCACCTCGACGAGTTCGTAGTTCATCGTGCCGTTCTCGAAGCCCTTCACACGGAGGCAACGGGCGTCGGTCGGCTCTATATCGTAATGCGTGGTCATGACGAGACTCACATTGTCGCCCCTCAACACCTTCACCAAGGCCGACACCAAAGCCGTTCCCTCGGTGGGATTGGTGGTGCGGGCCGGCTCGTCAATCAACGCCACTATCTTTCTGTTTTCGCGCGATGCCTTGATGACGGCATCGATGTTCTTCATCTCTGCGGCAAACGACGATAGCCCTTTCTCGATGGATTGCTCGTCGCCGATGCAGAAGAAAACCTCATCCTTGACTGCGATGTCGGCCGATTGGGCCGGAATGCCGAACCCGTATTGGAACAGGTACTGGCACAGCGTCAAGGTCTTCAACACCACGGTCTTGCCACCCATGTTGGCACCCGTGATCAAGGTGGGCTTTTGCCCGAAGGTGAGGCTCACCGGCTGGAACGCGCGTTTGCGCTGCGCCAATGCGTCCTTCACCTGCGGATGGAACATCGCCTCGTAACGGCTGATGTCATCCTTCGAAATCGTCGGGAAGCAAAGTCCCAACTGCTTTATCTGCAAGGCTTTGGCGAGGTTCATGTCAATTTTCGCCATCGCGATTTGGGCTTCCTCCAATGCCTTTGCGAAAGGAACCAACTGCTTGCTCAAATCCCTACGCACGCCTTCTTCAATCTCGGCACACTCGGCCAAGAGTTCCTCTTGTCGGTTGGGATTCTGGCGCATCTGCGCGCGCAAGTCACGCAGTTCCTGACAATAGGAGTCGTACACATAGAAGGTCGCCATTTTCAACCCGTCGGGGTCGAGGATAGTGATGACCTCGTTCAGGTCGGGCACGCTGATGGCCTTATCCAAGCCGTTGGCCTTCATCCGCTCCGCCACATCGACGGCAAGGATGGCTAAATGCTTCACCTCGAAGAGTTCGATGTCGTCCAAGACAGCCTGCTGCCCGAGGTTCTTGATGGTCGTGCGGATGTCCTTCAGTCCCTGCAGGCGGAATTGGAGCGTATTAATATAAGGTGTATCGACCTCTTCCACGAAACGCACAAACTGCCGCAGCACCTCATACGACTGGGCAATTTCCTCCCCTGTCCGCATCATCGGCATGTCAAGCATCCAACGACGCGTATAGCCCGCTTGTAGTTCGAGTTGCTCGAACACGTAGCGCAGGCCGCAGGGAGATTCTATGTGGTCTCTCAATTGCATTCCTTTTTCATTAAATCATACACCGGAAGTTGTATCGCTTCCGAAAGTCTGTTACACAGCGTGTCGGAGTCCAAGGTCACGCCCAAGGGCGAGGTCGGGTTGACGGTCACGGCAATGAGTTTGCTCTTTTGCAGCACGCGGATCATGCCGCCTGCCTTCAAGAACAGTCTGTACTGCTGCGGGCTGACGAAGATCTTGGTGAAGTCGCGCACCACCAGTTCGCAGGTCTTCAGTTTCGGGTTTTTCCTCACCTTCTCGAGGAATCCGTCCACCAAGGCGCCCGCCACATAGAGGGTCTTGCAGCGGTCCATGCCCTCGAAGCGGAAGTCCTGCGACAGCGAAGAGATGTGGCTCAACTCGTGCAACGCGCCTTCGTCGTCGATATACCACACGCCTTTCTCGATGGGCATCAGCAGTTGCAGGTTGTCCTCCTCCGTCAGCGGGATCTTGATCAAATCGACGACGAAGGCGGTCTGTTGCACCAGCGTGTTCATATTGGTTGAATACGCGGCGCCTGTGGCCAGTATCATGCTCTGACTCACGGCAGGTGAAGCGAGGCTCATGCGCGACAAGGCCCCGTCGATGATGACGAGTTCGATGCCCACGCGGTGCATGTCCTTCATCCAGCGCTTCAGTCCGCTCGACGACGAAGGCCCCGACAGGAGGATCTTGCCCCCTGTCAAGGCTTTGGCCGTCACCACGCGACCCAACGAGGTGTTTTCGTCGCTCACATCGATGAGTTCGGAGACGATGCGTTTCTGGCGGTAGTGCATCTCGGAGGTGCCGAAATACATGCCTTGGCGCAGGTAGATCTCTGGTTTCTGGGTGCGCGTCACCTGGTCGGTGGTCTCCCCATCAATGCCTATTGAAGTCACGGCAATGCGCTTCCTATCAATAGGCAGGCGGTCGAGCACATAGTTCAGACTCACGGTCTTCCCTGTGTTCTTCTGCAGGCCTACTATCGAGAGGCTGTCGTAGTTCAATATGTCGTCGATGAAGGTCATGTTCTTTTAATGATGAATTCTGAATGCGGAATGCTGAATTGGGCGAAGTCCAGCGTCGCATCGCGACATTTCAGCATTCAGCATTCATCATTCCGCATTTTTATCTGTTCTCGTTTCTCTCATGTCTCTTCAAAGCCTTCGGCTCGATGTTCATTCTCTCGCCTTCAAGCAGTGAGATGACACCATCAACGGCCTTGTCGGCACCGACTTGTTCCTTGGCGCGTGCAGCCTGGCACTCGGGACAGTTGCACTCGCTGTGGTACTCGGTCGGCTCGGTGTAGGTCGTGATGACGCCTTCGAAGTTGCGAAGCACCACCTTGCCAGGGGCTTGCGAGATGACATACTGGGGCATGACCGGAGTCTTGCCGCCACCACCAGGAGCGTCGACGACGAAGGTCGGGATGCAGAAGCCGCTGGTGTGGCCACGCAGACCTTCGATGATCTCGATTCCCTTCGAGACGGGCGTGCGGAAATGCTCCAGACCCATTGAGAGGTCGCACTGGTAGATGTAGTACGGACGCACGCGCATCTTGACGAGTTCGTGGACGAGGTTCTTCATCACATGGACACAGTCGTTGACGCCACGCAGCAACACGCTCTGGTTACCCAACGGGATACCGGCGTTGGCCAGCATCTCGCAAGCACGACGCGACTCGGCGGTCACCTCGTTCGGGTGGTTGAAGTGCGTGTTGATCCAAATGGGATGATACTTCTTCAGCATGTCGCAGAGTTCGGGGGTAATACGCTGCGGGCAGACCACGGGGGTGCGGGTGCCCAAGCGGACAATCTCCACATGCGGGATCTGGCGCAGGCGCGAGATGATGTATTCCAGTTTCTTGTCGCTCACCATCAGGGCGTCGCCACCCGACAGCAGCACGTCGCGCACGCTCTCGGTCTTCTCGATGTATTCGAGGGCTTTCTCGATACGGTCGGGACCGCATTCATTGTCGGTCTGGCCGGCAAAACGACGGCGCGTGCAGTGACGGCAGTACATGGAGCACATGTCGGTGATGAGGAACAGCACGCGGTCCGGATAACGGTGTGTCAAGCCGGGCGTCGGCGAGTCTTCGTCCTCATGCAGCGGGTCGAGTAAGTCGGCGGCAGCCTGATGGGTCTCCAAGGCGGTAGGGATGCACTGACGGCGGACGGGATCATGCGGGTCGTTCGGGTCGATGAGGCTCAAATAATAAGGAGTGATGGCCATGCGGAGGGTCGAGAGGGTCTTTCTTACGCCTTCTTCCTCCTCGGCGGTCAGCTTCACATATTTCTTGAGGTCCTCAAGGGTCTCGATGCGGTTCTTCACCTGCCATTTCCAGTCGTTCCACTGCTCGTCGGTGACTTCCGGGAACAATTGTTTTCTTCTTGATTCTGCCATTTTTTTGAGCTTTAAGCTGTGAGCCGTAAGCCGTAAGCAAGCTGCCGCAGTCGGCGGCTTATCGCTTACGGCTTAAAGCTTATAGCTGATTACGCATACAATTCCTCAAAGATCTTACGCAGTTTCGGGCTTTCGCGGAGTTCCTGCAGGGTGAATTCGGCGTGGCCTTTGGTGTAGCCGTTACCCATGATCATGTTCACGTCGCTGCCGATGCCTTCAGCACCCAAGGAAGCCTTGGTGAAGCTGGTGGCCATCGAGAAGAAGTAGACGATACCGTCGTCCTTCGTGCAGAGCACAGCGGTCATTTCTTGGTCGGGCACGTTGACGCAGTTGATGGTCACATCGGCCATCTTGCCGTTGGTCAGTCTCTCAACCATTTCGTAAACCTGCACGGGAGTCATGCCGGCAGCGCTTTCTACGATGTCGCAGAAGCCGAGGTCCTTGATGCGTTGGGTCGACTTGGGGCTGTTGGCGATACCGATCACCTTACCCGTGACGCCGACGCGCTTCTTGGCTTCGTAGCAGCAGAGCATACCGCTCTTACCACCGGCGCCGAGGATGACGACGGTCTGGCCGTATTGGCACAACTTGGCGGTCTGGGCGGGAGCACCAGCCACGTCGAGGGCGCTCAAAGCGAGTTTCTCGGGCATGTCGGTCGGGATCTTGGCATAGATGCCGCTTTCGAACAGGATGGCCTTACCCTTGATGTCGACTTGGTCAACATCGGGACGGATGGCGAGGATCTCGTCGATGCGGAGCGGGGTCAGTGAGAGGCTGACGAGGGTGGCGATGCGGTCGCCTTCCTTCAGGTCGATCTTGCCTTTCAGGGCGTCGCCGATCTTCTCGACCTTGCCGAGGAGCATACCGCCAGAGCCGGTACGACGGTTGCGGTGCTTGCCTTGCAGTTCCACGTTGAGGAACATTTCCTTCTTCACCTCTTCCATGATCTTCTCTTCGCTTGCGCCAGGACCAGCCTGTTGCTTGGCGTAGTTGTGGATGTCGGTGAACGAAGCGGAGTCGATATTCAGGGTCTGCACGTCGATGAGGATCTCGTTGTCCCAAATCTCGTCCATGTTGTTGTTCAGTTTGTTAGCGGGTTGCGGCAGCACGCCGACGGGTTCGATGACACGGTGAGTACCGTATTTGTTACCATGTTTTTGCATTGATTTGT
>ONJF01000076.1 GCA_900318085.1 uncultured Bacteroidales bacterium | reverse complement strand
CCGAAGGGGATTTTACCGTTCGACTTGCATGTATTAGGCCTGCCGCTAGCGTTCATCCTGAGCCAGGATCAAACTCTTCGTTGTACTATTGTCTTGCTTAATTTGTTTCTCTGAATCTCGGGTTCCGCCTTTGATGTTCTCTTGTGCTTACCTTTTCTTGAAAGGTTCCTTTCCCTGACGCCGCTCTCGCGGCGCCTGGTCTTGTGCTGGCCTCAGACTGTCAAAGAACTGCGCAAACGCTCACTAGCCAAACCCTTCTTCCTTTGTTTGCGGGCTGCAAAGGTACGACCTTTTCTGAAACTGACAAGCACTTTTTTCAAATATTTTTCATATTTAATACAATTCTCTGATTATCAATATGAAAAATTTTCAAGAACCAAAGTTTGGGAATGGATTGGACACCTTATTATATATAATACAAGACCTATTTAAGGCAAAAACGCATCCTCAATATGCTCAATTACGGGTTCACCATCCCTAAAAATGATGGAAATGATGTCGAAACGCGTTTCAATATCCAAACCTTTTCGGGTAATATAAGCGTTGGCAGCAGCAATGAGCATCCGCTGCTTCTTGCGCGTCACGGCGACGTCGGGTTCGCCGTATTCGTCGGTCTGGCGCGTCTTCACCTCCACGATGACCAGGAACTTCCCTTCCTTGGCGATGATGTCAATCTCCTTGTGGACATTACGCCAGTTGCGTTCAAGAATCTCATAGCCCTTGCCGGTCAGGTAGTCGACCGCAAGCTCCTCTCCCAATTTTCCAAAATCGTTGTGTTCTGCCATAGTTCAATAATTGTAACCTTTCCCTATCTTCATCCTTTCAGTTTGATAATGACCAAGATAAACGATGCCGAGGTTGCCGTCGATAGCGATCTCGTCACCCATCTTCAGCGGATGGCCATTGAGTTGGCCAAACTCATCGTCGACATCGACTTCGAGGCCATCACAACTCACCACGCACACCTTGCCCAGGCGCACTGCCGTGACCGCCGCGTGCGAGGTGGCACCGCCACGAGCCGTCAACAGGCCATCGCAGTCGAAGATCATGCCGATGTCGTCGGGAACGGTGTCAGGGCGAACGAGGATGACTTGACTGTCAGGATGCTGTTCGCGCAATGTCTTGATCTGATTGGCATTGAAGGCAGCCAACCCATTCATGGCGCCGCCTCCGATGCCCATACCGTGACCAAGTTGGTGCATCTCGTCGGGCGACTGCACAAAGGCTGTCTTCTCCTCTTCTGTCTTGAGGTCTTGGTCGCGGATCTGCAGGATGTGGAAGTCCTCGGGCTTGTCGCTCTCGAAGGTGAACTCCATCTCCTGTGGGCTGTAGCCGAGATTCTCGGTGAGTTCGACGGCGATGGAATAAATCTTCTTGTAGATATCAGGCAGCAGGGTCTGCATCGATGGACCTTCCAGTCCGGCCGCCTTACGCTGGGTCTCACCGATGGGCAGAGGCTTAACCAGACCACCCACGATGTCCTCGCCTTGACTACGCATGGTGAAATCACCATAAAGGTGCACACCCGGACGCTCACGATGGGGGTTCTGTGTGAACACCACGCCAGTGCCAGAAGTCTCGCTGCGGTTACCAAAGATCATCTGTTGCACGATGACCGCGGTACCCCAATTCTCGGAGATGCCAAGATGGCGACGATAGGCCAAGGCGCGTTCGGAGTTCCATGACTCAATGACCATGTTGACACATTCGATGAGTTGCTTGAACGGGTCCTGTTCGAAGACCACGCCATGGTCGGCGAGGATGCGCTGATAGGACTGCGCCACCTCACGCATCTGCTCGATGCTGAAGTCAGCCTTCACCTTCACATTGTTCTTCTGCTTGAAGGCGTTGATCTCGTCGTCAAACACATCGCGTTCGATGCCTTTGGCCATGCCCCAACTTTGCAGGAAACGGCGGTACGAGTCCCAAATGGCCCACGCCTTGTCAGGGTCGGCAGCGATGGCTTCCACCTGTTCGTCGTTAAGACCCACGTTGAGGAAGGTATCCATCGCACCCGGCATCGAGATGGCCGTTCCTGAACGCACCGACACAAGCAGCGGCATTTCAGGATTGCCGAACTTGCGACCACTGATGCGTTCCAACTCCTCGATATGCTTGCGAATCATACCGTGGATCTCGGTGCGAAGCTCGGGGATGGTGTTGATGGTCTCGTTGCGGCGGAAGGTCTCGGTGGTGATGACGAACCCTGGTGGCACAGGCATGCCGTGCAGATAAAGGTTCTTCAAGTTGTTGGCCTTGTTGCCGATGAAGACCTGGTTGTCCATCTTGGGCGTCCTCTCCCAGAACGGGCTGATCAGCATCTCGGAGTTGTAGGTCATGATATCGCTGATGAGCTTCTCGTTCAGAGTAGTCTCCATGTTGCGCAATGACGCCAGAATGCGGCCGATGAAGTTGTCCAAGGGCTGCATCAGGAAGGCATCAGAGAGCAGATCACGGTGGAACTCCTCTGACTTCTTACTGATCAAGGCTGTCGTCTCGCGCTCGTTGAGTTTCCCTTCGGGGTCGAAGAGTTGCGGGATGACAATCTTCAGAGGGTATTCATACGACTTGAGGAAGTACTTGATGATGATGCGGCGCACATCTTCGGCAATAAACTGGAAGATGTTGATATATTGCCCGAAGGAGAAGCTTCGCGAAGTCAGCGAATAACGCAACATGTCGAGTTTTTGGTTGAGGCTCTGGTTGGTGATACCATCGAGTTCGAGACCGTTACGGAAATATTCAAGAATCCTATAGATTTGTGTCAGCGTGCGTTCCGAGATATATTCGAGGTTGATGCTCTGCACCACCTTTTCCATGAGTTGGGTGGCCACGCGCTCAAGACGGAAGGTCAAGCCCATGGCTTCGAATTTGTTCTCACGGTAGGTGCCATACATCGACGGGATGCCGATGGCGATGTGGCGTTTGTGGTAGATGTTCTCCCACCCTTCGCTCTGCTCGGGGTTGAAGATGACGGTCTTCAGTTTGTCCATGAAGGCATAGATCATGGTCAACGACTTGCCGAAGTCACGGGCTTTGTACACCTTTTCGAACTCATCGATTTCCTCGTCGGGGATGAAGGGGAAACTACGCAGTGAGCTGAAGATATTGACCGACTCGAAGCTGTATTTCTCGCGGAGATAGGCATAGAGGTCGCGGGTGTCCATCAAGCGGGCCCGTTCGCGCTGGTAAAGGTCGTCGGCCAATTCAAGCCTCCGTGCCGCCGATCCTATGAGGTTTTCGTAATCCTCGCGCGAGAGCATAAGCACGTCTTCGGGGTTGAGGCACGAGATTTCGCACATGGTCTGCACGAGGTTGTGGATGTGCACAAACCAGGTGCTTTCCTTATCGATGCTTTCAAAGACATTATTGGGCAGAATGGGCTTCAACAGGTCGAGGTTGCCATCGCTCCAGAACTTGAACACATCGAAGGTCAAGCCGATGAGGGTATTGTTACTCTCGGTGTGCACCTGCTTGCGAAGGAAATGCACCAGTTTGTCCTGACGGCCTGAAAGCTCATCCATGTTAGTGGTCACGTTGCGGATCTCGCCCTCCGCACCAATCTCGTTGAAATAGACGGGAAAGATGCGCGTCAGCTGCTTCACCTTCTTATAGTAGGGCGTGATGTTGGAATTCAACACCTTGGTGATCTCACGTTGGAAGAGGTCGGTGTCGCTGAGGAAGATGCCGCCCAATTTCAGGTTGACAATCAGAGCCGAGAGCAGTTTGTCCATCGGCGTCTTGGAATGCTCAATCAGTTCGAGCCACACGCGTATGTTCTTGATATGGTTCTCGTCCACAGAGAGTTGCCAATCCTCGCCAACGAACACATTGCCTGGAGTAACGAATCCGAAGGCGATAAGTTTCTTCTCGAAGTAGTTGACAATCTCCTTCATCTCGGTCTGGTCGACATCAATGATCTTGAGGCCCAAGGTGAGTTGAAAGTCAAGCACAGCCGACATATAGTCGGCACGCAGTTCCTCGGCGAGGTCGAAGATGGTGTCGATGAAAGGTATCAGCTCATCCTGCGGCATCTCATCGATGGCGTCGCGCATCATGCGGTCCATATTCCAGATAAGGCGCTCGCGCTGGTTCTCCATGCCGGGCAAGTGAAGCAGGAAAAAGACATAGTGGAACTTGGTGATGAAATGCGGGAAAGCCTTCTCCGATTCGGTGAAACGCTTTGCAATCTGCTCGAAATGCGGCATTTCGGTCAGTTTCTCCCAAGTGTCGGCAGCTTGCAATTCGGCGTCGAGTCGACTGAAATAAGGCTTGCCTATTTCGTCGCAAACCGATTCGATTTCCTCTTCGGACAGCAAGGCCTTCTTGCTCTCCACCCAGTTTTCCACCTGCGAGGTCTCTTGCCAATAGCGATAGTTCTCTTGCAACATACTGTGAAGCAGTTGGCAAGCTTGCTCATTGAACCGCTCGTCTTGTGCCACCTTGTCGAGGTAGCGGCCAGCATGTTTCGTGGCCAAGATATAGACATCCTTGTTGTCCTCAAACGCGTCATTCAAGATATTGAACACCATGGTAATCAATCCAATGTGTTTTTCGGATTCCTTGACCACCTTATCGGCAAACTCCATCAGGGTGATGATGATATTGAGCCGCAATTTGGATGTCACTTCAGGCTTCAGCAGGCTGTGCATCATCTCCAAAGGGATGTGCAATGCGTCGGCGGGGACGTCGTCGCGGGTGTAGAACCAAAAGTCGTCAAGGAGCATCTTGCGCAACTCCTCGGTCACGAAGGTATGGTTCGACAATGGGTGATGGTATTCGGTGATGCATTCCTTGGCGCGTTTGTTGATGCCGAAGTATTTGGCCGACAGGTCGATGAAATGTTGGTGTTCTTCAGGGATGAAGATATCTTTGTAGCGCGTTTGCGCCAGATTGGCCTCAAGGGCTTGTGATTTGAAGGTTTCAGACATATAATGAAAAATAGATTTTGCAAAAATAGTGAAAAACGACTGAAGTTTTGTTTAGAAATCGTATTTTTGCACCTTCAAAACAACGAAGAATCAAGTTAAATACACTTACAATGGAAAAGATTAAAGTAGGTATCAATGGTTTCGGCCGTATTGGCCGTAACGTGTTCCGCATCATCTGCGAACGTCCGAATCTGGAAATCGTGGGCGTCAACGACCTGACGAGCACCAAGGTGCTGGCCCACCTGTTG
>ONJF01000078.1 GCA_900318085.1 uncultured Bacteroidales bacterium | reverse complement strand
TGCCGAGCTGTTCCACTTCAAGCAGCAGAACAAAGACTTGGCACAAAAACACGCCGAGCATGAGCAAATCCAGCAGGATTATGCCGACCGCCTTTCGGAGGCTTTGATGAAGGAACAGCGTATCATGTTGTTGTTGGACAATTATCTGAACAGCAACAAAAAAGCCAATCTTCTCAAGGATTTGGAGACCTCCGTTTATGACGACAAAGACCATTGGGAAGCCATGCTTGAAGTGATTGACCAACTCTATCCCGACCTTACAGCAACCCTTCAAAAACACTTTGGACTGTTTCCAAAAAATGTTTGGAATAGGTGTTGAACTATCTCTTTTGTTTTCAAGATTTTAGGTTGTTGTAATACTCGGAATTGTTCGGAATGACTGTCCAACCGCTTGACAAAGGCGGTAGTTTCGCAGCATCATTTCCATTACGAAGTGTAAAACAAAGTATCACCCTAAAACACAAATCACTTATTATTCACATTTTAAAAACATAACAAAATGAAAAAAATGATTTATCTGCTTGGCATCATGCTCCTTATGGCAGGAGCGGCCAAGGCGCAAGACGCAAAGACCCAGAGCGGTCCTGAAATCGAATTTGAGAAAGTCGTTCACGACTATGGCGATGTGCCTTTCAACGGCAACGGCGAATGCGAATTCCGTTTCACCAACACAGGCACAGAACCGCTGCTGGTGCTGAAACCAAAGTCAAGCTGCGGCTGCACTATCCCTTCATGGCCCCAAGAGCCCATCCTCCCCGGTGAGTCAGACATCATCAAGGTGACCTACCGCACCAACCGTTTGTGCTTCGCATCAAGGGCCGAGTGCTAGACCAAACCACCGAAGTCCTCCCCGAGAAGACAAACGGTTTCGGCAACGGTTCTCCTGTCAACAAGAACTGATCTGAAGTAATTATTTGGTGATCTTAAAGCCGTCTAATGTTACCGTTAGATGGCTTTTATTATATGGATAAAGCCACCAAAGACCTTGAAATGTGATGCTTGGAACACAGTTTAAAGCCATCTGATTCCTTTCTTTACTAATTTTCATAGGGACAAAATTTTGTCCATATCGTATTCATATTGTTGATTGTCAAAGAAATAAGATTTTACAATCAAAAAAAGCATGGACAGAATTTTTAGGCCTCCCGAAAACCCCTTGACAAGCATTTTTTTGCTATACTTTTGTCGGTGCAATTCAAAATCATACGACTATGAAAACGACAAAAAAATTCATGATGGTCTGCTGCCTGATAATTTTGGCGGCGACGAGTTACGGACAAATTGAGCCTTGGATATACTATAGTCCTTGGACCGGTTATGACTTCAGCACCGAGTGCGAAACAGGGCAAACCTTGTATTATAGAATCATAGATTCTGTCAATTACGAGGTGGCATTGACACATCCCGCACCTTACAGTTATGTGACACTGGATTTTTGGGAGGGGTTTGACAAACCTACGGGTGACATCGTTTTTCCGTCAGAAGTGACCCACGAGGGACAGACTTACACCGTTACCGTCATTGACGACGGAGCGTTTAGGCAATGTAGCGGAATGACAGGCAGCTTGATCATACCTAATACGGTGACCTTCATTGGATACTATGCTTTCGATTGTTGCTATCGATTCACGGGTGCTTTGGAAATTCCCGATGGCGTAACCATCATTGGCAGAATGGCTTTCAATTCCATGAATGAGATTACAAGTGTCAGCATCCCCAATTCAGTGGTTGCCATAGGAGAAAAGGCTTTTGCCAGTTTTTGGAAAATCACTGCTTTTAGTATTCCCGAGTCGGTCACCTATTTAGAACCTGGTTTCATTTGGGCCTGCGAGAAACTCGTGACCTTGGAAGTGGACGAGAACAATCCGGTCTATTATTCAGAAAGCAATGCCGTCATCGAGCGGGAGACAAAGAAACTGGTGCAGGCCACAAAAACGACCGTTATCCCCGAAGACATTACCGTTATTGGAGCGATGGCATTTGAGGCCGTTGAGAACAAAGGGAACCTTGTCATTCCGCAATCCGTTATCTCTATCGAAGACGAGGCCTTCAAATATGCGCACTTCACTGGCACCTTGAACCTTCCCGAGAACTTGCAGTATATTGGGAAATACGCGTTTTATTTCAGCTATTGTACGGGTGCATTGTATATTCCCGACGGTGTCTCCTGTATTGGCGAATATACATTTACCAATTCAGGGTTTTCGGAAATCCATCTTCCCAAATCGCTGAAAACCATTGAAGGAAATACTTTTTACAATTGCACCCGTTTGGAAATGGTGGAAATCCAGTCGGAGGTCGACAGCATCGGATCAGGAGTTTTCCAACACTGCGACAGGCTGAACTGCCTGAAAGTCCATTGCGAGGTTCCGCCAGAGTGTTGGTATAGCGCTTTTAGTGGGGTTTCGCGCGACATTCCTGTCCACATCCCCGTCGGGACGCTTGCCGACTATCAGAGCGCGCCTTATTGGAACGAATTCACCAATTTCATCGAGGACGGATTGATGTCGGTGGATGAGCAAGAAACAAGCGTGGCTCAAGTGACTTGCTATCCCAATCCTGCCACGACCACGATAACCATTGATGGCCTCGAAGCCTCCGAAGTGCAGATTTACAATGCCCTTGGGCAGTTGGTGAAGACGGTGCGAAACTCTAATGAAATCGGTGTGGAAAACATGGCAAGAGGAGTTTATTTACTGCGTATTTCAGATGTTAATGGAACCACGAAGACAAAACGCATCACGGTAACCAAGTAATCAAAAACATACGACTATGAAAACGACAAAACAATTCATTATGATTTGCTGCCTGATGGTGATGGCGGCGACGGGTTATGCCCAGCAATGGGAAATTGACTATTCCAATGGCGAGAGTTATATCGCCTATGTGAATGGCATTCTTGACACGGAAGGGAATGGCATCATGGTAGGTGGATGCGGCCCTGTCTATCCAGATTGCCACCCGATTGTGATGCATGTTGAGTCGGACGGGACGCATTTTGAGCGTGAATACGAAGGCTTTGACGGGTTGATACTGACAGATGTTGTGCAACTGCCTAACGGCAACTATTTTGCGGCAGGCGTCGCTTCGGAAGAAGCCGTAGTGGCGATGGTGCTTGATGCCAATTTGGATATCGTTGCAGACAAGCGCTACGAAAAGACGGAAACCGCCCTCTCGCTCCACGGAGGGCGGCTTCTCCTTGACGAAGATGGCACAGTGGTGATGACAGGGGGTGCAAGGTATCCCGCAATATATGGAAGCTATTTCACACGCCCTTACCTATATCGATTTGATGAAAACGCCGACACCATACGTTGCCGCTATGTCATGCCAGAAGCTCCCCACCCCGAGTACTATTTACAGGAGTTCGAATGCCACCAAATTCTAAAGAATCCCTGGAATGACGGACTGGTTCTGATGGGAAGAGGGCAAAACGGCCTCCCGTCCCTCATTTGCTATGACCGCGACTTCAATTACATTGACAACATTTGGATGGAGAACGACCATATGTTGCTTTTCACCGAATACAGTTCATGTTGTTGGCTTTCGGACGATGACCTGCTGGTTTTTGGTACATTGAGGCCTTATGATGCACAATCGCGCACCATAGGCCTGCTTGATGTGAAATTGAGTGGTGGCGTTCCACGGCTAGATACCATTCGCATTGAGCCTGTACTTCCGTTCCGTACCGCGTCAGGGAAGTACAACAGTGCCACCTTTGTCAACGACACGACCATCTATGGTTCCTATCGTTCCTCGGAAAGCATGTATGGCCCCTATTTCCCAAGTGTTTGCCTGTTCGATAAAGACATGGAGGTTCTTGGCAACAAGGTATTTCTAGACGAGGAATACACTGATCAGCCATCACATTTTATCCTGCCTCAAAATGATGGAGGTTGCATCATTGTCACATTCTTTACTTTAAGCAATCAAAAGTCGCAGGGCAAACTCATCAAAATGAACCGCGAGGATTTCAATCCCATTCCATGCAGTGTGAAAGATGTGCCGCATGAAGCGATAAAGGCTTTGGTCTATCCCAACCCTGCCAAGGAAAAAGTGACGATAGATGGCATTGAAGTAGCCGAAGTGCAGGTTTATAATGCCCTTGGGCAGTTGGTGAAGACGGTGCGGAACTCAAATGAAATCAGTGTGGAAAATATGGCGAGAGGAGTTTATTTACTGCGTATTTCAGATGTTAATGGAACCACGAAGACAAAACGCATCATGGTAACAAAGTAATCAAAAACATACGACTATGAAAACGACAAGAATTTATGCCTTGCTTGTAATCCTGATAATTTTCGGGGGCAAAGCTTTTGGACAGGAACATGAACAGGTGTTACCCAAGTCTATGATCAAAATCGGCATCAACGCATTCCTGACGCAAGAGGTCAAGTCGTCGGACAAGGCAGCCGCTGTGAACTCCTATCCATTTATTGGTGGTGGCCTTGAAGTTTCCTACTACCACAGGCTGCCTTATCACTTTGGCGTTAATGTGGGCTTCGGCGCACAGTTTCAGCCTTCTGTTTTCGACAATACGGGAGATTCGGAGGTGAAAGATATCTATACACTATATACCCCGATGATTTGCATTCCTTTCTCCATCGAGAAGGCTTTTCCTGCCGTCAAGGCAAAACACGGCTTTTTGCTGGTTGGCGAACTTGGAGGCAGGCTGTACAAACCGTATAAGTCCACATACGAGTACACTATGATGTATGGTCTCGATGAAAACGGGATTTGCCTTCCTGACGGGTATATCATCGACTATTTGGTGTTGGACGATCCTATTTCCGTGTCATGCTTCGCCAAAATCGGCTTGGAGAGGCCGACGCGCAAAGGCAACCTGCTTCGCTTCAATCTCTTATACGATTACTCGTTTAGGAAAATAGGCGTAGGCGAAATCTGGAAAGGTTGCGAACCTGATACGCATTATGGGACATTAAGCCAGAGGTTTAGTTATGTCGGCGTGGAGATTAATTATGGATTTAGGATTAGATAAAGGCTGCCAAAGAAATGTATGTTTGGCTCAGTTATTGAGGCAAAAAGAATATGTAACTTTAAAATCAATAAGTTATGAAAACAATTAATTTCAATAAGCAGATTTTGGCCACAATGGCCATAGCTTTGCTTTGTGGCTTTACGGCAAAGGCACAAGACACGAAAGAATGGTCGATTATTCCTTATACAAAAATAGGATTTGTATTGGATGGTTCGGTGCGACTATTAGATGATGTCTATCACGCGAATGCGGGCGTGGACGCCAAAGTCAGCTTCAACAAGCATTGGTCGTTGCTGGCTGGTGTTGAGTATAATTACCGATGGGGCTTTTCCGAAGGCGGTTATATTTTTCCAGACGACCACAGGGAAGGACTACGGCATTTCATCCGCATTCCTGTTCGCGCCGAGTTCACGCACAAATGGTTTTATGTCAATGCAGGACTGTTTGTGGAACGCGCGACAAACACACGCTATGATGCCAACGAGACTATCAACTTTGGTATAGGCCCAGAAGTGGAATTGGGCGGTCGCATACGACTATCCGAAAAGGATCGTCTCCGTATAGGCATGCAAAGTCAATTATGTGCCAACCATGTAACCGAAAAAGGCCAATCCTCTTTTTATGGAGGTTTCTTCGGTACCTTTCTTGCAATGGGTTATGAGCATCGGTTCTAAACATACTTCATAGTTACTCCTAAGCCATCGAAAGCGCTTGCACTAAAAATCACACTATCATCTTTTCAGGTGGCGTTGAGGGAATAAAAAACATGACAAAATAAACG
>ONJF01000081.1 GCA_900318085.1 uncultured Bacteroidales bacterium | reverse complement strand
GAAACCGTAGTCTTACCAGCATCGATATGCGCAGCGATACCGATGTTTCTCAATTTTGAAATGTTTAAACTCATTATTTTATCTGATTTTCAATTATTTACAAATACAAATCAGGCTTTTGATTCGGGCTGCAAAGGTACGGAAAAACTTTGAAACTGCAATTCAATTCGTCATTTGACCAATCTGCCGCTTTTCTTCATTCCATTATTATCCGAAACTTCAACGAAATACACTCCAGACGCCCATTCCGAAACATCCAAGTGAATCTCCGAAACTCCAGGGGGCGAAACTGTCTTAACAAGCTGTCCCAAAGCATTGTAGACATTGATGGTCTTCATTCCTTCCGCTTCAATCGTGACAAAAGACGAGGCGGGAACAGGATAAACCTTCAACGACTCCTTTTGTATTTGATTTTCAGCAACCCCTGTCGGGTCAAAGCTGTCGTTACCGTCGGTAAGCCATTCAAGGCTGAAGTTGTAGAACACCGTCGAATAGCCCGAGGCGCCAGCGTAGGCTTCCTCGACATAAAGTCCGATGGTGCCGTCGGGCAGGATGCAGAGCGAAGAATAGGCCGAGCTGTAGGGCACGATGCATTTCTTCACCGGCCAAGTCTCGCCCTCATCGTAACTTACATAGACCGTTACATCGGTGCGCGAGTTGCCGTATGGCACAGAATGGAGCAGTCGGTTCTTGTCGTGACCTTGGTTTTCGGAGGTATAGCGAATCATATCGCCATTGCAGGCCGGCGCGATGATATCGTACCAAGTGGAGGTGGTGGGTTGCCAAGTCTCGCCGCCATCCTCGGAGATGTTGTACCAGCGGTTGCCTGCATGACGGATGCTCATCAGGATGCGACCGTCAACCAACTCCGTGACCTTGGCCTCGTCACCCGAGGTAGAGGCACGCCCCGACACATGCCAGGTCTGACCGTTGTCGTCGGAATAAACGGCATGGTTGTAGAGTACTTGCGCCGTATTCTCACGGATGGCGGCCACAAACATGATACGACCCGTGGAGGTGCGCAACCCATTACCCGAACCGAAGAACGAGGCACGCCATGTGCGTTGTTCTGGGATGATGCAGTTGTCGCCAAAGATGAAGTTAGTGATGTCTTCGGGCTCCGTCCAAGTCTGGCCGTTGTCATAACTCTTACAGATATAGGTGCGGATCGGATTGGATGGGGTGGAATACCACAAACCAGGACCGCCCACGAAACCTGCGATGAGGCCGTTGTCGTCGTTGCTCCACGCCAAAGCGCAGTCGCCAAAGCCATGGTTAACGCCAGTGCCCAAGGCGATGGTGTAAGGCTCGCTCCAAGTGTGGCCGCCGTCAGTGCTGCGGTTGCACACGATGTCGATGTCCTCGGGCAGGTCGCCTTCGTTGTACTTGCGCTTGTCGGTGACTGCCACGATGCTGCCATCCTTTGCTGTGATGACGGCAGGAATACGGTAATTGGTTGAGTTATAGTCACCAGGTTGTAAAAGCAAGGTGTGTGCAAGGATGATTTCGCGGTTGCCTGCCGGAGATGGAATGTCTATCTGGAAAGTCTGATCGTCAGTATATATTGACTTTAGTGAGGCATCGATAACATGGCCTTCCGTGGCTTGGGACGAGACTTGGGCCACTATCCAGAGATAGTTCATGCCCGAATAAAGATAACCTCCGACGGGGACATAAAAGTCGCCCGAAGCCGGAGTGGCACTGCCAATCAAAGTGGCGCCTTGCAACGTACGCTCATCGAAGGCATTGACGGTGCCTGTGGAATACACCTTAATTCTTTCAATATCGTTCAGATCTGTAGTGCCTTCAATATTGAGTATTATGTCCCACATCATAATTGAGGCATTGTCGCCGCCAAAGTTCACAGCCGCCTTGAGAATCACATCGTTAGGGTTGCCACGACCCGTCTTGCGAGTCTCCTGCGTGAGGGTAACATCAAGGATTTCTGGTGGACCCGGCAAAGGCATATTCACCAATTGGGCCATATGCCCATTTTCAGAAATATCCGTTACTTGGTTGTTGTAAGGATTTATGTTTTCCAGAGAAAAATCGTAGGCAGCAAGCAAATGATTACGCATGGCTGTAGGGAATTCAACAAGATAAGTCAATTCCATGTCAAAAGCGATTTCATTCGGGTCGAGTGCCATGCTATAAAAGCGTATATTGCCAAATGAGCCATTACAGAAGTTGGTAGGCACGCCCCCGCTGTTGCCCGCCCCGATGAACACATCATGGGTGTTGGTCACGGCCCAGTCGTTCACTGGTGCCACCCAACTACTGTTGGTCTCACCATTGTGATAAATACGAATCTCGTTATTCGGACGGTCCACCACAAGTGCAAAATGCATCCACTCCCCTACCGGCACCGTAACACCCGTATAGATCGACAAGGCGTGACCCGAGGTCGAAGTGGGCGTATTGAGCCCTAGCGATTGGCCCGCACTGCCCGTGCCAAAGAACTCATATCCCGTACGTTCGCTACCCGCACTTTGCACCGACATATCGCGCTTGCACACATAGCGTGGATAGTTGGTATAGGTCTCGTTGCGCACCCATCCCGTGACAGTAAAGCTTTGGTCGGCTGCGATATTGAAGTCCTCGTGATGCGGGATACGCATGTATTGGTCAGTGCCGTTGAATGTGATATGATGAGAAGGCTGGGAAAAAGCCGCCGTTAAAGCCGTCAACAGGACAGCGAGAGCAAAGAGTTTTTTCATGGCGATAGGTGTTAAGTGATTATTTGACGCGGGACTACGGGACACAGGACTTGCGATCGTCACGTGTCTCGTGTCTCGAAGTCTCGTATCATAATAATTGGTTGCAAAACTAACATTATTTCGGAAATCATGCAACTTTTCCCTATCTTTGCCTCGCATATTATGCCAGACACCATCAACATACAAAAAGGAAATAGGAATAATATTTAAACCGTATAAAACTATGGCTTGGCTTATTGATCATTACAAAATCACCTACAACGACTTATTTGTGGGCAGTTATTACGTTTACGAAGACAACACTTGCAGGTATTATGTCAACAGTTGGAAAAATGAACTTGAACCCATCAAGGACCTCCTTGAAAAAAAAGGTCTGTTGAAAGACAAAAACGCAAAGAGACCAATCGCTGCCATAACGAAGATGATGACGGCTGAAAATAGGGTAAAAGGCAGGAAGAGATCCATATATCATTGTGACGGCCTTACTTTGGAAAGGATTCCTAATGAGACCAATGAGCGTTTTTGGGTGTATCGATGTGATGCCAATAAAGGGCAGCCAGGCTACTCTGACAAAGACCATTCCGCTCCGCATTATGAAGGTGAAAAAACACCGGAAGGAATGAGAGAATGGACTACCTGGTATGCCTTCGTCAAGATGGACGATGGCACCTACGAGGCGGCACTCGACGAATCCTGGTGGTGGGGCGGTAGCCACAACGACGGTGGCACCATCCACACTGACATCCCCGAAGAATGGTTCGAACTGCCCTACGACGAGTTTCTTGAAAACGTGGTGACGCTTTCGGCGGCTGCGCATTATGGTTTCACGCCAGATGAACTGAAAGAGAAAAAAGGCTTGAAGGAGTTCTTTGGTTTTGAATAATCCAACTAATTAAACGAACACTTCTAGTTTACATATATTACGAGAGACTGTAAGACAAAGGCTATTAGCTTTTAGCCGTTAGCAATTAGCATGGTAGCCAAAAAGCTAACGGCTAATTGCTAATAGCTAATAGCTGAAAAACTCCCATGTCTCGAGTCAAATCATACAATTACTTATTCGGTTTTTTCTATTGATTGTATAGGTTTCCATTTGTCCAAAACCCGACGCGTCTCCGCTTTGATCGTTTCATCGTCCGTGACATCCTCCAGTTTCATGAGAGCAATGTAAGCCTCGTCTCGGCAAGGGAATTCGCAATGGTTTTGGGGGTCGAAATAATAGTCCAGACAGCGTAACATGCGGAGAATATGTTCAGGGTCTTCACAATCAAGGAAATCGAGGATG
>ONJF01000082.1 GCA_900318085.1 uncultured Bacteroidales bacterium | reverse complement strand
ACCTGGCGCGACTTGCAATCCGTAGGGCAAAGTACCATAACTCGTTGTGGAATTGAACTCTATGCCACTTTCTGGGTCGCGGCGGCTCTTGCGAATCCAGTGGATGTTGGCCTTGGCGCACAGCGACTGGTAGTTTTCCTCCTGCCGAATCAGTTCGCCGTTGTCTACCAAGCCCTCACCCCAGTTGCGGTGCCCCGATGCGGTGAGGCTGATTGTCAGATAGTCCAAGTCCTTGTTGAGGTTGTAGTTGATGCTGCCTTCGAGCATTCTGGCTGTTTCCAAGGATTGCATTCGTTCAACGAGGTTAAGGGTGTCATCAGGAAGGAGATAAAGCGTGTGCGACTCGCTTGACTTGCGGTTGCGGTCACCGCCAACAAGGAGGTTGAAAGAGAGATCCGCGTCATTTTTCAGTTTGTGGAGGCTGTTGAGGGTAATCCCTTGCGAGCGGTTCAACGTGTGCCGCACCCCCGAAATGCCTGGAGCGCTCGGTTGGACCATCGAGGCCATCGGATAAACCGTAACATTCTCGTTGTCAACAAGGTTGATGCCGGCATTATTGGCCTTCAAGGTGCCTAGAAACTGATTGCGTTTTGCAAAATACATCCCTGTAAGGCTGCCTTCGTATTGCAAACTATCGGCCCAACCCACGCCAAGGTCGGCCATCAAGGCGAAGGTGCCTTTGGCGTTTTCCTTCAACTTGATGTTGAGGGCCACATTGTCCGAGAACTGGATGTTTTGCAGCGCCCTCACTTCCTGATGGTTCTCCATCACCTGCACCGAGGCCACATCGGAAGCGGCGATGCTGGTGGTGGCGAGATTGTAGCGGCCTTGCAGCATATCCATATTCTCGATGTAAAACTTGGAAATAGGTTTGCCCTTGTATTCCACCTTACCGTCGTCTTTCACCTCGATGCCAGGCATCTTCTTCAGCACATCGGCGATGACAATGTCCGTGGTGTCGCGGAAGGCATCCACCACATAGTTCACCGTGTCGTTGCCGCCCCAAATCTTCTCCGACTTCACGCTCACTTCTTTCAATTGCAGTGCTTCTTCCTCCACGGTGAAATCGACAGTCTGCGTCTTGTTTTCCACCTCCTTGAATTGCCGCTTCAGGTTGAAGCCATAAACCGCAATAAGCAGTTTTGCCTCCTCGCTTTGCGTAACCAACTGATAATGACCTTTTTCATCTGTAAAGGTATAGGCCATCGGCAGGCTGTCCGTCACGCGCAACAACATCACCGAGGCATTATAAACGGGCTGTTTCTTCTCGTTGTTTACCTCGCCGGAAATGGTCGTTTGGGCGAAGGCTTGAACGCCGAAGAAAATACTAATTATCAGAAAAACAAGCCGTTTCATATCAATTATTCCAATTCCGCTGGGTTATAAGGCAACACTTTCTTTTCACCCACAGATACTTTTTCAAAAGAACCATCATTCTTGGCACGCACAATTTTTCCTGGAAAGGCCCTACGAACATAGGCATTCCAATCGGCATGATAATCCTCCATTTGCCTGACGATATCAGTGCGCGTACAAGACTGATAATCAACACTATTATACCATACAATCGGCTTTTTTCGCATCTCGATGCCAATGCAACGGAAAGCATAATGCCCATGCGATTCCTCCATTTCGAGAATCAGTCCGGGCAAGCCGCAGAATTTCCACGGGCCGTCCTGCACGGGAATCTGCATCGTACACCAAGCCGTCCAATGCCGTCCACGGAAGTCGCACTCGGCCTTGAAGCATTGATAACCAAGGATTTCCTTCGTCTCAAACGACACCTTCCAGTCCATCAAGTCCAATGGTTCTTCATACAGATAAACTGGAACAAAGTTTCCTGGCACCTCCATCCGATGCATAACCGTCATCTGCTTCTTAATATAATACTTGTAAACATCTGGTACCCAGACATCTCCGTTTTCCCCAACGAAATGACGGAGACCTTGATAAGAATCCCTTCCTTTATGCGCACACCTTATTGTATATGCGGAGTCAAATCGGTGCATGGTGTTACTGTAACAAGTTGAAATTGAATCGCCTACCATCAAAACAAGACGGTCAAATTTGTGCTCTGCAGGTTTCAGCGAGTCTTTGGTCATCATCACTTCGTATGTGACGATGAAGCGGCTTTGGTCAAGAACCTTGTATTCATCAAGGTTGACGGGCTGCTGCGAAAGTGCCAAACGCGAAACGGCGAATATCAGCAACAAAACGAAATGGGCGTTTTTAGTCATAATATTATGATTTTCAATTCTTCACTCCAATTCCACAGGGTTATAAGGCAACGCTTTTTTATAGCCTTCGGGAGCTTCCTCTGAACCAGCATATTTGCCAGAAGCGTCCGTTTTGGCGATATGTATCTTGATACCAGGATTCGCCATCCGAATATAGCCAATAAAATCCGCATGATAATCCTCCTCTTGCTTCATGACATCGGCACGGGTGCATCGCTGATAATCTTCAAAACGAGGGCCATCATACCAGATCATCGGTTTTTGCTGATTTTCAATACCGATGCAACGGAAGGCATAATGCCCGCGCGATTCTTCCATTTCGAGAATCAGTCCGGGCAAGCCACAGAATTTCCACGGCCCGTCTTTCACGGGAATCTGCATCGTGAACCAAGCTGTCCAATGCCGTCCACGAAAGTCGCACTCGGCCTTGAAGCAGGGATAGCCGAGGATTTCCTTTGTTCCAAACGACATCTTCCAGTCCATCAAGTCCAAAGGCTCATCGTAAAGGTAAATCGGCACCCGAGCCTCATCTATCCGGTGCATGATCGTCATCCGTTTTGAGCCGTAATACTTGTACACATCGGGCTTCCAAACGCCACCAGAGTCTCCAACGAAATGGCTCATATTTTTATAACTGTCATGGCCTTTTCGCTCGCTTATCGTAAAGGCGGAATCATAACGGTGCATAGTGTTGCTGTAACATCTTGAAATGGAGTCACCCACCATCAGGATGAGGCGGTCGTAGTTGTGTTTGGTAGGTTTCAGTGAGTCGTCGGTCATCATTGCTTCGTAGGTGATGATGAAACGGCTTTGGTCAATGACCTTGTACTCATCAATGTTGATAGGATTCTGCGAAAAGGCCAAGCCTGGAATGGCGAGCATCAGCAGCAAAACGTAATACAGTTTTTTATTCATGGTGATTTGTTTTGGAATGGTCGGTGGTCAATAAGACGGATGAAAACACCGTTTTGTGACACGGGACAAAACTATCGCATTTGTCAAGTGTTTGAAAGACCGTTCCAAACTTTTCCGGGGTTGAAAAGTTGTAATATTTTGGGAATGAATAAGTTGAATCCTCATTCATTCCAAACTTTTCCCAGGAGAAGTCAACCCTAAATTCTTCATGAAAAAATCGTTTCCTTTTTTAAAACACTAATTATCATTAATTTATCACGAATTGTTCATAATTTCAATTTTTGAAAATTCGTGTTCATTTCATGGCAATTCGTGTAAAAACAAAGAACTATTCATGTCTTTCCATCTTCTTCCTTACCCGCCCACGCAGTTTGTCCACCATCCCAACGGTGGTACCAAGGTAATCTGCTTCCTCTTGTCGAGAGACCTTGAAATGCGATAGGATGAAGGATTTCTTCTCGTCTTCGTCCAAGTCGGGGTACTTTTGCCCTAGGGTTTTCCAAAGGCCAGGGTATTTCTCCTCCACCACAGCGAGCATGGCCTTCCAATGGTCTTTTTTGCCGAAAACGGAATGCTCCAAGTCATTGAGATGGTTGGC
>ONJF01000092.1 GCA_900318085.1 uncultured Bacteroidales bacterium | reverse complement strand
ATTGGTGCAAAAGTAGTAAATAAGCCCCAAATGTGTAACAAAAAACAAGGAAAAAATGAGACTTAAAACGCATTCTCTCTCCATAAGCAAATATTTTGTATTTTTGTCACCTCAATAGAAGCAACATGGAAAATCCGAAATTCGTTATCGCCATCAACCGTGAGTTCGGCTCGGGTGGCAGAGAGATTGCCTACAAACTCGGCGAGCTGCTCAATGTCAATGTTTACGACAAAGCCATTCTTGACACTTTAACCACCAAATTCAACCTGACCGTTGAGGAAATGCAGCGCATCAAAGCTGCCAAACCTAACTGGTGGAATGAGTTCTGCCGGTTCTATCAACAATTCGGTGCAGCTGGGCGGGGTGGGTACACACCGGAAGAAGACCGTGAGGTGACCTCGCAACAGATCTACCTTGCCGAGGCGCAAATACTTCGAGACCTGGCCTCACAGGAGTCATGCGTCATCATCGGGCGTTCCGGATTCCATATCTTCAGAAACCATCCTTATGCCATGAGAATCTTCTTCATCGCCGACAGGAAAGCCCGTGTGAAACGCGTCATGGAAAAGTTTGCCTTAGACGAAGACGCTGCCAGCATGCGTATCGATAAGATCGACGAGGCTCGCGACACCTACACGCAGACTGTCACAGGCGTGTCGCGATACGATGCCCGCAACTATGACTTCGTCTTCAACGTCACCCAGTTCCCCACCGACCTCGTGGCGCAGTTTCTCGCCGACAACATCAGGAAGAAGTATCCGTTCTTAGTGAAATGATCTTAGATCAACCAGAGAACCAACATCAAACGATAATTCATTGTCGTTGACCTTGGGAAAGCAGTTATGAAAGAAAAAGCAATTCATTTTTTATTTCTTTTTTCTTCATAAACTCACCATCAAACCGAAAACTTTCCTATCTTTGCAATCCGATGAGATACCAAAATAAGCCATCGGAAAAGATTACCTGCACGGAATCAAATGGTTCCATCAAATCGAATTCCCTTTTACCCCATACTGACGGTCACATTGTTGGCCGTCTTTTTTTTGCCGATATCAACAAATCAAACAAATAAGCCTATGTCAATATCACTGAAAAACCGCAGCTTGATTTCCATCAGCGACTATACACCTGAGGAAATCTGCCATGTCCTCGACATCGCCGAGGACTTCGAGAAGAACCCGCACCAGAACCTGCTGAACGGGCGTATCATCGCCTCGCTGTTCTTCGAGCCTTCCACCCGTACGCGTTTGAGCTTTGAGACGGCCATCCAACTTTTAGGCGGCAATGTCATCGGCTTCAGCAGCACAGCTGGCACGAGTATACAGAAGGGCGAATCACTCGCCGACACCATCACCATGGTGGCCAGCTATGCCGACCTCATCGTCATGCGCAACCCTATCGAAGGCTCAGCCCGCTTCGCCTCCGAAGTGTCGAAAGTGCCGGTCATCAATGCAGGCGATGGCGCCAACCAACACCCCACCCAGTGCATGCTCGACCTATACAGCATCCGCAAGACACAGGGTACGCTTGAAAACCTTGAAATCACCCTCGTCGGCGACCTGAAATACGGTCGAACCGTCCACAGCCTCGTGGAGGCCATGTGCAACTTCAACGCGAAGTTCAATCTCGTCTCGCCCGTCGAACTGAAGCTGCCGAGCGTAGTCAAGCAACACATCAAGGACCGCAACCTCGAATACCACCAGTATACAGAACTAGAGGACGCCATCCCCCACTCCGACATCATCTACATGACCCGCATACAGCGCGAACGCTTCCCCGATCCCGAGGAATACGAGAAGGTGAAGAACTCCTATGTGCTGCGTAACGCCATGCTGGAGAACTCCAAACCCAACTGCCGTGTGCTGCACCCGCTGCCGCGCGTCAACGAGATCCACGTGGACGTCGACGCCAATCCGAAAGCCTACTACTTCCAACAGGCGCAAAATGGCGTGTATGCCCGTCAAGCTTTAATTGCATCAATCTTAGGACTTAAATAATCTGAACCATGGAAAAGAAAA
>ONJF01000085.1 GCA_900318085.1 uncultured Bacteroidales bacterium | reverse complement strand
AGGGCGTTGAGCTCTTCTTTCGTTGGTAGGTTCATAATATTTTTTGTATAATCAACTTTAACTGTATATAATTTTTGCTTATCAAAGTCAGCATCATATTGCTGGATATCGAGATGGTTTTGCTCCGTGTAAGGAAGACGAAGCATAATGTTCTTTGGCCTTCGGTCTGTCTCGCTGAAAGACGCGGCCAACTCCATCAGGCGTTTAAGAGGGCAGCTCATAGTTTGTCGTGCTCAAAGATGGTCTTGCCGTAGATCTTCGCCGCACGGTACTCAAGGTTGCAGCCCTTGGAACTCTGCCAACCGTGATCCATGTAGATGGCGTCGCAGTTGAGCACCGCTGTCACACAGTCACCAAGGGCCCGTGCCTCGGTGGTCTCGTCATCGTGGGGAAGGTCGAAGGTGCTGAACAACTCATAGTCCTTGAAGGCCTCCTCATCGGCGAGTACGGTCTTGAGTATCTTGATGCGCCTCTGCGCCTTTCGCTTCTTCTCGGCGAGGTCGTCGCCTTTGAGCGAGTTGATCGGTGTCGCTATGTATAACCGTTTCATCTCTCACCTCCTTTCATCAGTTCAAACTCGTACACAAACACATAGGGATTGATATTCCACGTTCCCTTGCAGTGTACCTTATCTATCATTTCAGCAAAAGCCTCTTGTGGCGTAGCGAAGACATGCCAACTATTACCGTATGTCCAAGTGTCTCCATCCGGCCAGTTATAGATACCTTCTTTCAAGCAATCCTCATGGGAAATGTCTTGCAGCCGTCCAACCTTGATGTTGGTGATGCGGATGCGGTGGGGCATGAGGTCAGCACGGACAAACATTTTATTTTCATATCCAGCAGAGGACTCGCAGGTATGCTCAAGCCATTCTGGTGCGACGTACCCGCTTTTGTTGAGTTCGTGGTACGATTGTGCCACGGCCAATATCTCGCCAACTTTATATCTTGGAAATGCGCCGTCAAGTGCCGTTTTGGAGCAAAAAAGATACTCGCCTCGGTCTGATATTTTCATAAAATGCAAGTCGTTTTCGCAAAGATTGATGAGCCGCCTTGTCATGGTCTTGCGACCATCAAGCACGGCCCGTGTCAAGCCGTAGCGGTCATTGAACATTATCTTTTTCATTGTTCACCTCCTTTCTTGGTGGTTGTGGCATGGGCATCCAGTATTCTACATCGCCATCATAGTCACGCCATTCACCACTGATATCATCGTAATAATCCTCGGTTCTGAAACCATCGTACAGGCAAACCAATACTGTCGGATAGGATATCAACCCATTATCTTCTTCGTTGTGTTCTGGCAACTCATCCTCAACCGAAATCCAGTGTGGATTTTTGTCTGCCCATTCGGCACCCATTTCAAAATAGATTTTGAACTCTGGTAGGTGCTGACAGCTTTCAGTGGCCGCTTGTTCTATTTGTTCTTTTCTAGTCATTGTTTACCTCCTTTCCAAACACTATCGACATGGTTGATCCAATTATGTGTCGTCTCGATGAGATTATCTAAAGCTGGTTTATCTTTGGGCCCGCTGCAAAAACTCACGATAAATACAAGCACTACAAGCAGAATGAGGCAACCGCAAAAACCCGTGCCTTCATAATCGTCTTTTCTCATGACTCACCTCCTTTCTTGAGTTTTGTAACGGGGTTGCTATTCCCATCAGGCACTGACATGAGAATGATAAAGATGTCCTCATCGATAATCCATGTGGTTTGGCCTTCGTCACGAACCAGGTGCACACTATCAGCGCCAAAGAACGCCATTGCGCTGACCAGCTTCTGAACATCTCGAACCAGAAGAATGGCGTTGCCAACTTCTATCTTTGCTTTTGGGTCGGGAATAGTCCGGCCAGTCTCTTTATACACTGCTTTTGCAAAAATGCCTCTGCCGTCACAAACGGGGCACACAGCTTCCATTTGATGTACCTTCAAACCTCCGTCCGTGTATTCCCACATAACCTCACCAGTGCCATCGCATTCTTCACATTCTTCGGCGGGATGCACTTCAATCTGTTCTTTGATTTTCGGTACCGATGCGAGCGTTTCCGCCAGCATGGACATCGTTACGGTCAAATCACAGGTGCGCTTGGCAAAGCCAACAGGCTCTCCAAGTTTTAATTTCGGATAGTCGCCTGACAAACGGTGAGGATCGATCGAGATCAATACATATCCGTCGGTCGCCCATACTTGTCCAGTCCTCTCGTTGAGAAAAGGATGTCTATATTGCTCGAGGCCCGGATAATTCGGGTTGCTGAATGTCGCAAGCAGTTCAGCTTCGTTTTTGAATTGGAATTTACTCATTGCTATTCGTCTTTGATTTCTTCGATTGAATACCATTCCACGTCGTTCTCTTCGAGGCCGAAGTGGTCTTTCACGTCCTCAAGGTCATAGGGACCGTGGAGCTCGGGGGTGAGGACTTCGCCCCCGACCTCCTTCATGGTCACTTTCCATTTGCGGTACGGCTTGCTCATAACTCGTCGAATTGCTTTTGAAGTTCGTCAATGTGGTCCTGCAGCTCTTTGGCATACCCAGCCTTGACCTTTTCGTGCCATTCTTTAGGCAATTCAAAAGTAGGAGTATATCCGTTGTTTTCCCAAGCCATCATAAGGGATATGGATGTTTGGACTTCCGTCAACAGCTCTTTATACTCTCTGATTTCATTAGTTAACTCTTTAGCCCTTTTCAGTTGTTCCTCGGTCATTGCTCAATATCTTTTTGATTTGTTCGTATTGCTCATCAGTTAAGACTGCCTGTTCGGGCTGCTCAATGAGTTCCGCCCCTTCAATGGCATCTACTATGGTGATTTCCAAAACATGGAACTTAAGTTTCCTCTTCATTGCTCACCTCCTTTCTCTACTAATCCATCGTTGACTCGATGAATTGTCCTTGGATCATTGGCTATTTCATCGATTGCGCAATGAGTGCAGATTGTACGCTCATCATCTGCCCAGCCGCAAAAACCATGTTCTGGGTTATAGCAAGGATTGTCCTCAGTGCAACCGCAGATTTCACATTTCCCTCCAAATCCAAACAGGCTCATTTTTCTCCTCCTTTCTCTTCTGGGACGAACATTATCAAGTCAAGCGGAGTCTTGACATTGTACCTCATGTCATGTTTTCCTTGCCGCGTCCACTGAGTTGCTACGTCTCCAAACTCTCGCTCTATGAGACCAACTATTGGATATGCGCCATTTGCGTCATTGCAAAGCAGCCGAACAACATGGTTATCGCGAGTACGGATGTAACCTTCTTGTGCGCCGTTGACGATGCGCAAGGCGGTTTTCTCGCTGAAATGGACTTTCTTGAGGCTCAT
>ONJF01000090.1 GCA_900318085.1 uncultured Bacteroidales bacterium | reverse complement strand
ATGTTCCTTTTGCACATTTTTTATTAATATAAATAAACGACGATGGTGTATAATTTTGCAGCCCGCTTAGAAGAATGCATGAGCCAAGAGGAGGCATTTCTGAATCGTAAGCTCACACTCTCCGAACTTGCCTTGCGAGTTGGAACGAATCGCACGTATTTGTCGAACTACATCAATCAAACACTCCACCTGACGTTTTTCGACTACATTAACAGCTGGCGATTGAATTATGCTAAAGATCTTCTCGTCACAACTAACCTAAAACTCGTTGTTATTGCGGAGCGCTCAGGCTTTAATTCATTATCCACATTCAGAAGGTGTTTTTTACATCAATTCAATCTTTCGCCTTCTGCCTATCGGAAAAAGCACCAGGGAGAGAATCAAAACAAATCGGAGGAGGCGCCAATGAGCTGAATCCTCATTATCTAAACAAAAACTAACAAGCATTGAATTTTCACCAAAACGGGTTTGATGAAGTTTCAATGCTTTCTTTTTGTCCTTTTTCTTCGCTCAAACCCTTGCTTTTCCCTCTTTTTTCAGAAAAAAACAGATGGCAAAGCATTTTTTTCCCTCTTTTCATTTGCATTTGATGAAAAATGCTTAACTTTGCACTCGCTTTCCAAAAGGAACGGCAAATACATATAAAAACGCTTCAGTAGCTCAGTCGGTTAGAGCACCTGACTGTTAATCAGGGGGTCGTTGGTTCAAGCCCATCCTGAAGCGCAAAAGTTAAAATCTCTGCATAGCACTGTTAATCAAGGAGTTAGAAAAAATCTAACTCCTTGTTGTTTTTATATACATTTCAAATTTGTAGCCAATTTGTAGCCAATTATTTCATCTTGTTTTGAGTTGTAGCCACTCCTTTGCAGAATCTGTGCCTCAAAATTCTGCAAAGAAGAACATGAGGATGGTTGTCAGGTTCTAACGTTGACAAGTTGAAAACATCTATGGAGATTCAACAATCAACGCATATCTAATTCTTCATCTTCTGTTGAATCCTGTATCTTGTGGAGGGGATGGCCTCTTGGGTGATGCCTATGACACGGCGGACGTCGCAATCGTCTAGACCCATCTCGTTATATCATTTCTAACCTATAGCCGCGCTTCTTGAGGGACACGATAGAGATGCTGGTGTCGGGTTCGAGCATCTTGCGAATATAGGTTATCTGGACGTTGAGGGCGAGGGAGTTGGCATAGCTATCGTTTCCCCAGACGTGTTCCAGCAGATACGAACGTTCTACGGTCTGACCGATATGCTGAGCTAAGATGGCGAGAATCTCCGACTGGCGGGCAGAGAGGTGTTGCACTGTTCCGGCATATTCAATCGTGGAGAGGTTGCAGTCGAAAATGGTCTGGCCGATGACCATACGCGAGGGTAATGAAGCCTGGCGATGCTCGAAACGCTCACGAATCTTGGCAATCAGTTCTTCGGGATAGAACGGCTTGGGTATGTAGTCATTGCCTTTCAGGTCGAACCCTTTCAGGCGGTCGGCCTTTTCCGTTCGGTCGGTGAGGAAGAAGATAAGCACATCGCGGTCTTGCTCACGTATCTTTCGTGCCAACTCGAAGCCGTTCATCAACGGCATGTTGATGTCGAGCAAGACCAAATCGGGCTTGGTTGTAGTAAATGTTTCCCAACCATTATGCCCATTCTCGGCGTAAAAGACTTCATAGCCTTCCACCTCTAAGAACTTCCTTAGCAACTCCGAGTTCTGGCGGTCATCGTCAACGAGCAATATTCTAATCTTTTCCATCCGTCTGTGGTATTAAAATGGTGAATGTCGTACCCTTGCCCTCAATGCTTTCAAATGTAATCGTTCCGCCATGGGCTTCGACCAGAAGTCTTACATAACTCAGTCCAAGCCCGATGCCGGGGATGGCCTGGTCTTTTGCCGACTCGCTGCGGTAGAACTTGTCAAATACATACCGCTGGTCAGCCTTTACGATGCCGATGCCATTGTCCGCCACAGTAATTTGCAGCAGTCCGTCCGTGCGTTGTTGATAGTCAATCCTGATGGTCACGGCCTCACGAGAGTATTTGATGGCATTCTCCAGCAGGTTGCAGACGATATTTGCCAGATGCATACGGTCGGCCCGTATCTCCAAATCGTCCCCGGCCACAATCTCCATCTTCACATCCTTGTCCGACGGAACGTTCTGCTTGCCGATACATTCCTCCAT
>ONJF01000091.1 GCA_900318085.1 uncultured Bacteroidales bacterium | reverse complement strand
TTTTGAGGGCAACACCATGGTTATCAATGCCGTGGAGTTGCCGAGTTGGGGCGATTACCTGTCTGTTTCGCTGTTTGCGGGCAAGGGCTTCAGTTGGAAAAAGTTGAACATCAACGCAAAATGTTCCTACGGATTGGGGCGCTCACCGCATTTGGTGCAAAATCAAGTGGCTACATATTACAACCTAGGCTGGAACGCCAACTTGACCGCTACCATCGCTTTGACGGACTACATCTTCTTCAACAACAAAGGCAGTTTTAGCCGGATGACTTCCTCGTTGGACGGTTTCAATGGCGACAGTCAGCCGATTGTGAGTCTCATTGACAACGCCAATTTGAGTCTGCTGTTGCCTTTCGGTTTGTCCGTCACGCCCTCGGTAGAGTTCTATCACACCCGTTCCGAAGGCCGAACCGACAATTTCGTGCTTTTAGATTGCAGCCTCGGTTACACCTTCCGCAAGGTCAAGTTTAGCTTGGATGTGAACAACATTCTTAATGCGGAGAGTTTTATTTATTCCTATTATTCTGGGATTTATGGGTATTATTCGGCATATTCGATTAGGCCGAGGAGTGTATTGTTGGGGGTGCGGTTTAAGGTGATTTGATGTTTTGATTTCCCAAACACAAAACTTTAGTGAAACTTTGTAATATTTTCCTACCTTTGTTGTCTAACATGATGAACGTTGCAACGAAAAACGCATTATGAACAACGACAAGGAACATCAGTTTGATCTTTTGGTGCGGCAGCACAAGCGGACCATCTACACGGTGTGCTATATGTTCTCGCGCAACAAGGCCGAAATCGACGACCTGTTTCAGGAAATTCTCATCAGGCTTTGGAACGGCTTCGACAACTACGAGGGCAGAAGCACCGCACAGACTTGGATCTATCGTGTGGCACTTAACACGGCCATCAATCAGGACAAGAAGGGACGCCGGCGCATTGAGACCGTCCCGCTGACAGTGGACATCGACCCATACGAGGCCGACGACCCCAAGACGCAGCAAATCCGCGAACTCTACGACCGCATCTCGCGCCTCGACCTCATTGACCGAAGCCTCATCCTGCTTTGGCTCGAAGGCATCTCTTATGATGAAATTGGTGCCATTATTGGTATTACGCCCAATAATGTGGGGGTGAGGCTGGCACGCATCAAGGACAAACTGGTTAAAATGTCGAAAAACGAATGAAAGGGAATCATCATGGAAAAAAACGATAACAATAATCTCTCCGAACTGGATCAACTGAAGGCCCAATACGAAACGCTGAAGCAGCAGTTCGACCAACAGGAAATCGTCAATGATCGGTTGATGAAATCATCTATTGACCAAAGCGTCGGTTTTTATAAACGTAACCGGTGGGGCCAAGTCGTTTTGTACCCGTTGGCGGCACTTCTCGGAGTATTGATTATCAAATGGGATATGGGCAACAATCTCTCGGCAAAGGTGTTTTGGGTGGCTTTCTGTGCGACTTGCTTGGTCATCGAGTTGCTCCTTACTAGAAAATTGCAACTTAGGACCCTTGAAAACGATAATTTGCTGACCTTGTCAAATCAAGCTAGAGGTTTTAAAAGACTCTTTGCCACCTTTACGATTCTCAACTATTCCACCGGGTTTGTTTTGTTTTTGGGTTTGCTTTTGGCTTGGATAGGAAATGGAGTGCCGAATTTAGGCGCGGTCATGGTTGTTTTTTGCATCGCGATTGTAATCTTTGTTCTTGTTGGAATCGCCGAAATCCGCTATAAGACCAAGCCTTGCGACGAGATTATCCATCAAATAGAAGCCGCTGATACCTCTTGGGACAAGAAACCAAGATTGGATCCAAAGCAAAAGTGCTTCTTCATCGCCATGATAGTGGTGTTTCTGGGCTTCGACATCTGGGGTGGTTATCTGATCGCTAAACATCTGAAAATAGTGGGAGATACCATCCACTACGAACGGACAACAGATGATTTGTCGACCAAGGGTAGCCTCGAAATTTGGGAGGTTTATAACTGGATTAGGGTTCCGGATAAGGAGCGTTTTCTTGAGACCACAACTGTGGAAGACAATGATTCTTTGGTGTGT